>NZ_JNYE01000009.1 GCF_000717185.1 Kitasatospora phosalacinea
GACCTGCGCGATCTGGCACAACCGCACCACCGGCCAACCCGTCACCCGATCACTCATCGCCTACGACCACTGACCCACTTCGGAACTACTCGTCTAGCGCGGCCCGGCCAGGCGGCCGTCGTGCATCTCCAGGACGCGGTCGGCCCGGCCCAGCAGGTCGCGGTCGTGGGTGACCATGACGGTCGCGGTGCGGTGGGTGCGGGTCACCTCGGCGAGGAGTTCGACGACCTGGGCGCCGCGCTCGTGGTCCAGGGCGGAGGTGGGCTCGTCCACCAGCAGGACCGACGGGCTGCCGAACAGGGCGCGGGCGATGTTCACCCGCTGGCGCTGGCCGCCCGAGAGCTGGTGCGGGCGGCGGCGCAGCTCGGTGCCCGTCAGGCCGACCGACTCCAGCAGCTCCTCGGCCCGGCGGCGGGCCCGGGCCGGGCGGCGGCCGCGCACCGACTCCAGGACCAGCAGCTGCTCGACGGCGGTCAGCGAGGCCAGCAGGTTCGACTGCTGGAAGACGATGCCCAGGCGTTCGCGGCGCAGCGCGGTGCGGTCGCGCTCGCCCAGCGCGCCCGCGTCCACGCCGTCGACCAGCACCTCGCCGCGGTCCGGGCGCAGCAGCGTCGCGGCCACCGCCAGCAGGCTGGACTTGCCGGAGCCGGACGGGCCCGCGACGGCCGTGAACTCGCCCGGGGCGACGGTCAGTTCGACCCCGTCCAGGGCGGTCAGCCGGCTCTCGCCGTCCGGGTAGCTGAGCGTCACGGCGCGCAGCACGAGGCCGGTGCGGACAGAGGAGGCAGAGGGGGCGGAGGGGGTGGAGGGAGTGGAGGTGGCGGTCACGGCGGGGCCTTCCGGGCTCGGGTGGGTGGTCATCGGTGGGCGCCCAGGGCGGCCAGCGGGTCGACGGCGGTGATCCGGCGCACCGCGAGGGCCGCGCCCAGCAGGCCCAGCAGCACCATCGCGGCCACCGGGACGGCCACCGTCAGGAGCCCCACGTCGAACGGCACCGAGGCCGAGGCCAGCGCCCCGCCGCCCGCGCCCAGCGCCCCGCCCAGCAGCGCACCCGCCAGCAGGACGGCCGCCGCCTGCGCCAGCGCGTCCCGCACCAGGTAGCCGCTGGACGCGCCGACGGCCTTGAGCACCGCCACGTCCGGGCGGCGCTGCACCGTCCACACCGTGAAGAACGCGCCGACGACCAGGGCGCTCACCGCGAACAGGAAGCCCTGGATCAGCTGCAGGCTGCCCTGCTCCGCCGCGTACCCGTTGATGCCCGCCAGCGCGTCGTCCAGCGACACCGCCGCCAGGTCGGCGGGCAGGCCGCGCGGCAGGCCGTGCGGGAGGCCGCGCAGCGCCAGGGCGGTGGGCTGCTGCTGGCCGGAGACCCGCTGCCAGGTCGACGGGGTGGTCCACACGCTCGGGGCGTGCGAGAGCGAACGCTCCGCCGTCACCGCCGAGACCGTCAGCTCCTGCGCGCCGAGCGTCACCCGGCTGCCGGGGGAGAGGCGGTACGCGGCCGCCGTGTCGGCGCCGACCGCGAGCTCGCCGTCCGCCGGGGCCGCACCCCGGACCAGCGGCGGCAGCAGCTCCGCGTCCGTGCCCAGCACGCTCACCGAGGCCGCGCCGCCGCCCGCCGTCAGCCGCGACATCGCCACCCCCAGCGGGTGCACCCCGCCCGCCCCCGCCGCGGCCACCGCGGCCCGCTGGCCCGGCGACACCGTGCTGGACGCGAACGACACCTCGGCCGCCGCGCCCGTCGGGGCGCCGAACACCACGCCGTCCGCCGGGAGTCCGGCGATCGCCGAGGACGCCGCCGAGGCGAGGCCGCCGGTCAGGCCGTACAGGAACACCACCAGGGTCGTGATCAAGGTGACCACCGCGCCCATCAGGGCGAACCGCCCGCGGGCGAAACGGATGTCACGCAGAGCGACGAACACGGGAGACCTTTCGGAGGGGGAGGTGGACGGTCCCAGCCTGGACCGGCGCGGCCCCGCCGCCATCGGGGAGACGGACGGAGCCCGCACCCACCGAGGGGTGCACCCGGAAATCCACCGAACGGTTGATGCCGCGGCGGCACCCGCGCCGACCGGCGCCCCGTACCCTCGGAAGGCGTGCCCCGTACCGAACCGCATGCCTCCCCGGCCGGCCCGACGCCCGCGCTGCGCCTGGCCAACCTCGCCGTGCACGGCCTGTTCCTCACCCTGCTCGCCGTCCTGCTCGCCCGCGCCGCCGCCGACGGGGCGCTCGGCCCGGCCGGCTGGGCCACCGCCGGGGCACTCGCCGCCGGGTACGCCGCCGGGAGCGCCTTGCCCCGGAGCCGCGCCCCGCGCGCCCTCGGCGCCGCCTGGCTGCTCGCCGTCGCCGCGCTGTGGATCGCCCTGACCCTCCAGCACCCCGAGTTCAGCTACCTCGCCTTCCCGCTGTACTTCGTCTGCCTGCACGTCCTGCCGCCGCGCTACGCCCTGCCCGCCGTCGCCGCCCTCACCACCGCCGTCGTCGCCGCCCAGGCCACCACCCCCGGCGGACTCACCACCGCCAAGGTCATCGGCCCGCTGGCCGGACTCGCCGTCGCCCTGCTCACCGCGTACGGCTACGCCGCCCTCTACCGGGAGAGCCGCGCCCGCCAGCAGCTCATCGACGACCTGGTCCGCACCCGCGACGAACTCGCCGCCAGCCAGCGCGAAGCCGGCCGCCTCGCCGAACGCCAGCGCCTCGCCCGCGAGATCCACGACACCCTCGCCCAGGGCCTGGCCGGCATCGTCCTGCTCGCCCGCGAAGCGGGCACCGCTCCCGACGCCGCGCCGCTCCTGGACGAGATCGGACGCACCGCCTCCGCCAACCTCGCCGAGGCCCGCCGCTTCGTCCACGCCCTCACCCCGCCCGCGCTCGACGGCACCACCCTCACCGACGCCCTGCGCCGCCTCGCCGACGGCGCGGACGCCGCCTTCCGCCGCGACGGCGACCCGTACCCGCTGCCCGTCGAAGCCGAGGTCGCGCTGCTGCGCCTCACCCAGGAAGCCCTCGCCAACGCCGTCCGGCACGCCCACGCCGCGCACGTCGCCGTCACCCTCGCCTACCTCGACGACGCCGTCACCCTCGACGTCTACGACGACGGCACCGGCTTCGACCCCGCCACCGCGCCCGCCCCCGACTCCTTCGGACTGCACGGCATGCACGAGCGGATCGCCGCGCTCGGCGGCACCCTCACCGTCGAATCCGCCCCCGGCGAGGGCACCGCCGTCGCCGCGGCGCTCCCGCTGCGCGCCGTCGGCCGACCGGCGGGGGCCCCGGCGGGGCGGCCGTCACCCGCGGGGGTGCGGCGGTGATCCGGGTGCTGGTGGTGGACGACCACCCCGTGGTCCGGCGCGGCCTGCGCGCCGTGGTCGAGGAGCTGCCCGGGGTCACCGCCGTCGGCGAGGCCGCGGACGGCGCCGCCGCCCTCGGCCTGCTCGCCGCGCTGCCCGCCGACCGGCGCCCCGACGTCGTCCTGATGGACCTCCAGATGGGCACCGGCATGCACGGCGTCGAAGCCACCCGCCGGATCACCGCCCTCCCCGACCCGCCCGCCGTCCTGGTCCTCACCACCTACTCCACCGACGCCGACATCCTCGCCGCCGTCGAAGCCGGCGCGACCGGCTACCTCCTCAAGGACGCCCCGCCCGAGGACCTCGCCGCCGCCGTCCACGCCACCGCCCGCGGCGAGACCGTCCTCGCCCCGCCCGTCGCCGCCCGCCTGCTCGGCCGGGTCCGGGCCGGGCGCCCCTCGCTCTCCCCGCGCGAGACGGAGATCCTGCAACTCCTCGCCGAGGGCCTGCCGAACCGGCAGATCTCCAAGCGGCTCTTCATCAGCGAGGCGACGGTCAAGACCCACCTGGTGCACGTCTACGACAAGCTCGGCGTCGACTCCCGCACCTCGGCCGTCGCGGCGGGCCTGGCCGCCGGAATGATCCGCGCCGCGGAACGCTGAGCGGACCGGCCCGGCGGCGGGGACCCGACCGGGGCGGGCAGGGAATGTCGGGTGCGGCGGAGGTGCTCCCTCCTAGGGTCGACGGCAGGGAAAGGGAAGGGGAGCCGGGTGCTGGAGCGGTTGAACCAGGCGATGGAGCACGTCGAGGAGCACCTCGACGGGCGGCTGGAGGTGGCCGAGCTGGCGCGGATCACCGCGACGTCGGAGTACCACTTCCGGCGGCTGTTCTCGTCGCTGGCGGGCATGCCGCTGTCGGAGTACGTGCGGCGCAGGCGGCTGACCGTCGCGGCGGCCGAGGTGCTGGCCGGGCAGCCGTCGCTGCTGGACGTCGCGGTGCGCTACGGGTACGGCTCGGGGGAGGCCTTCGCCCGGGCGTTCCGCGCCCAGCACGGGGTCGGCCCCGGCGAGGCGCGGCGCCGCGGGGCGGTGCTGAACGCGCAGCCCCGGCTGTCCTTCCGACTCGTCGTCGAAGGGAGTGCCACCATGCGGTACCGCATCGTGGAGAAGGAAGCGTTCCGGGTCGTGGGGAAGAAGGCCCGCGTCCCGCTGATCCACGAGGGGGTCAACCCGCACATCCTCGAGCACGTCCGGAGCATCCCGCCGGAGACCTCGCGGCGGATCGCCGCCCTCTCCGACCAGGACCCGGAGGGCGTGGTGTCGGCGACCGTGCGGCTGCCGGAGGAGGGGCCGGACGGCTCGGACGGGTTCGCGGAGGGCAGCCTGCTCGACTACTACCACGCGGTGGTGAGCGGGGCCGCCGAGCTCCCCGCGGACCTCGACGTGCTGGAGTGCCCGGCGGGCAGCTGGGCGGTGTTCGAGAACACCGGGCCGTTCCCGCAGGCGCTGCAGCAGATGTGGGCCGAGGTCGCCGCCCGGTGGATCCCGTCCAACCCCTACGAGTACCGGCCCGGCCCGGAGATCCTGCGGGTGCGGCCCGTGCCGGACGACCCGGAGCGGTCGCAGGCCCAGCTGTGGATCCCGGTGGCCCGCACGGGGGTGGCCGGGGCGGCGTGAACCCGCCCTGAGGCGGGCCGCCGGGCGGGTTCCGGACGGTGAACTGCCGACGGCGGCGGCCGAGTTGCCGACGGCCGGAGTCGGCGGAGGCGGAGGGTCGGGGGCGGGCGGTGCGTGAACTCGCCGTTCGGCTGCACGCCGGGGACGCCGAACCGGCCGAACCGGCCGGGACGGCCGCCGCCCGGTGGGAGTACGGGAACGCGGCGGAGGAGCGCTTCCTCGCCGCGCTGCGGCGGGCCTGCTGCGGCGGGCCTGCTGCGGCGACCGCCTCGGCCGGCCGGCCGGCCGACCGGGAGCCGGAGTCGTACCGGGCCCGGGCGGCGGAGCTGCGGGCGGCCGCGGCCCCGCTCGCCGGGGGTGAAGGGGGAGGGCGGGGGTGTGGAAGGATTCGGGCATGGCTGCCCAGCATCCCCGCCCGCCCGCGCGGGTCGGACGGCCCCGCGCGCTGGGGCCCTCGGAGAGTGAACTGTCGCCGCGCGACGAGGTGTTGGCCGCGGCCGCGGAGCTGTTCACCGAGAACGGGTACGCGGCGACCACCACCCGGGCGGTGGCGGAGAAGGCCGGGCTGCGGCAGGCGTCGATGTACCACTACTTCGCGCGCAAGGAGGACATCCTCGCGACCCTGCTGGAGTCGACCGTCGAGCCCTCGCTGCGGCTCGCCACCGCGCTGCTCGCCCGCCCCGGGGCCGACCCGGCCGCCCGCCTGTGGGCGCTGGCCGCGGCCGACGCGGCACTGCTGCACCGCGGCCTGTACAACCTCGGCGCGCTCTACCAACTCCCCGAGGTGCGCGGCGAACGCTTCGCCGGGTTCCGCGGCGCCCGCGCCGAACTCCGGGCCGCGTACGGCGAGTTGCTGGAACTGATCGCCCCGGGCGAGCCCGGCCGGGAGCTGCGCTGCGACCTGCTGCTGGGCCTGGTCGAGGGCGGCGTCGCGGTGGTCCGCGACCGGGGGCGGGGCGGCGGCGAGGACGGGTACGGGACCGCGGAGGTCGGCGCGGCCGTCGCCGACGCGGTGCTGCGGCTGGCCGGGTGCGACCGGGCCGCCCGGGAGGCCGCGGCCCGGGCCGGGCGCGAACTGCCCTGAGCCCGGAGGGGGCGGACGTCCCGGCCCGTCGCCTGGCGGGCCCGGACGTCCGACTGCCGGTGGATCAGGCGAACTGGCCCGGGACGTAGTCGCCCGCGGGCTGCCGGATCAGCACGTTGACCCGGTTGTACGCGTTGATCAGCGCGATCAGGCCGACCAGCGCGGCCAGCTGCTCCTCGTCGTAGTGCTTGGCGGCCTCGGCCCAGGCCTCGTCGCTGACGCCGCCCGCGGCGTCCGCGATCCGGGTGCCCTGCTCGGCGAGCTCCAGGGCGGCCCGCTCGGCCTCGGTGAAGACGTTGGCCTCGCGCCAGGCGGCGACCAGGTTGAGCCGCAGCTGGGTCTCCCCGGCGTGCGCGGCGTCCTTGGTGTGCATGTCGGTGCAGAAACCGCACCCGTTGATCTGGCTGGCGCGGATCTTCACCAGCTCCTGGGTGCTCATCGGCAGGGCGGACAGGCCCAGGGCGTGGCCGGCCGAGTTGATGTGCTTGAGGAACTTCGCGCCGAGCGGGTTGCCGAAGTAGTTCAGACGTGCGTCCACGGTGGTGGCTCCTTGTGGTGTGTTCGGTGCTTCTACAAGGTCTGACCCCGCAGCCATCCCGGGTGTGACAGGTGGCCGGTGTGACGCCCGTCACGCTACCGGCGGGGCGACGTTCCACCGCGCAGGCAGGTCGGAATCGCAGAAGACGCACACGAAGAACCCTTCCCGCACCACGGACACCTCCCCGCAGCCGGTGCACCGGCGGAACACCACCGCCTGGGTGAGACCGCCCGGATGCCCGGCCCCGGCCCGCTCCAGCGCCGCCGCGACCGCGGGCCAGCACGCGGTGTCCGGGCAGTAGCCGGTCGACAGGTTCGACACCTCCACCGCCCGGTGGCCGCCCCCGGCCGGCGCCGCGAACCCCACCTCGCCCGCGCCCAGCACCGCCCCGCCGGCCGCGCACGCCACGTGCTCGCTGCGCCGGTCCGCGAGCCGCAGCACCCCGTCCGTCCCCACCGTGTAGGTGAACGGACCGGCCGCGTCCGACTGCCGGCCCAGCCAGGCGGACAGCTCCGCGGCCGAGGCGACCGGCGTCCCCGGCGGCACCCCGGGGCCCGGTTCGGGGCGGTCGATCTCCACGGCGCCTCCTGCGCTCCGAAGGGCCGTGCCACGCTGGCAGGAGGTCCTGCGGCGGGGACGTAAGGTGGGCGGGCGGGGGCGGAGGAGGAGAGGGATGGTCTTCGACTGGGCGGTGCCGCTGGTCGCCGCACCGATGGCGGGCGGGGCGAGCACCCCCGAGCTGGTCGCCGCCGTCAACGGGGCGGGCGGTCTCGGGTTCCTCGCCGCGGGCTACCGCAGTGCCGGGGCGATGGGCCGGCAGGTCGCCAGGGTGCGGGAGTTGACCGACCGGCCGATCGGGGTCAACCTCTTCGTCCCCGGACCGCCCGCCGCGCCCGGGGCGGTCGCCGCCTACCGGGAGCGGCTGCTGCCCGAGGCGCTGCGGCGGGGCGTCGAACTGCCCGCCGCGATCCCGCCCGACCGCGACGACTGGGACGCCAAGCTGGACGCGCTGCTGCACGACCCCGTCGACTGGGCCTCGTACACCTTCGGCCTGCCCGAGCCCGCCGAAGCCGCCGCCGTCCGCGCGGCCGGCATCCGCCAACTCGGCACCGTCACCAGCCCCGAGGAGGCCCGCGCCGCGACCGCGCTCGGCCTCGACGCGCTGGTCGTCCAGGGCCCCGAGGCGGGCGGGCACCGCGCCACCCACCGCGCCGAGGACGAGCCCGGCACCCTGCCGCTGCTCGAACTCCTGGCCGCCGTACGGGAAGTGAGCCCGCTGCCGCTCGTCGCCGCGGGCGGGCTGGGCGACGGGGCGGCGATCGCCGCGGCCCTCGCGGCGGGGGCGGCGGGCGCCCAGCTCGGCACCGCGTACCTGCGCACCGACGAATCCGGGGCCTCCGCCGCCCACCGCCGCGCCCTGGTCGAACTCGACGCCACCACCGTCACCCGGGCCTTCACCGGCCGCCCGGCCCGCGGGCTGCGCAACGCCTTCACCGAGCGCCACGAGGGGCACGCTCCGGCGGCGTACCCGGAGGTGCACCACCTCACCCAGCCGCTCAGGGCAGCCGCGAGCCGCGCGGAGGACCTGACGGCGATGCACCTGTGGGCGGGCACCGCCCACCGCGAGGCCCGCGAGGGCCGCGCGGCGGACGTCACGCGGGAGCTGTGGCGGGAGGCGCTGCGGAGGGGGTGAAGGGAGGGGCGCGGGGAACTGCGCGCTGCGGTAGTTGCACGTCAGCGAGGTCGCGGGATGGTGCAAGACCTTGTCATGCGTCGCGATCTGGCTGTGGGCGCGTGGTCGGCCGCGCAGTTCCTCGCGCCCCTGATGTCGCGTTTCCTGGTTTCGGGTTTCAGCCCAGCAGGTCGGCCATCCAGGACTCGACGGCGGCGGCCTCGCGGGGGAGGGCGCCGGACATCAGGCGGGCGCCGTCGGCGGTGATGACGAGGTCGTCCTCGATGCGGACGCCGATGCCGCGGAGCTCGGGCGGGAGGGTGAGGTCGTCGGGCTGGAGGTAGAGGCCGGGCTCGACGGTGAGGACCATGCCCTCCTCCAGGACGCCGTCCAGGTAGGTCTCGGCGCGGGCCTTGGCGCAGTCGTGGACGTCGAGGCCGAGCATGTGGCCGCTGCCGCAGAGGGTGTAGCGGCGGTAGAGGCCGGAGTCCTCGTGCAGGGCCTCCTCGGCGGGGACCGGGAGCAGGCCCCACTCGGCGAGGCCCTCGGCGATGACGCGCATGCCGGCGCGGTGGAACTCGCGGAAGGAGGCGCCGGGGCGGAGGGTGGCGATGCCGGCGCTCTGGGCGGCGAGGACGAGGTCGTAGACGTCGCGCTGGGCGGGGGTGAAGGTGCCGGAGAGGGGGAGGGTGCGGGTGATGTCGGCGGTGTAGAGGGTGTCGGTCTCGACGCCCGCGTCGAGCAGCAGGAGCTTCGCGGGGTCGAGCGGGCCGTCGTTGCGGATCCAGTGCAGGACGCAGGCGTGGGCGCCGGAGGCGACGATGGTCTCGTAGCCGGTGCCGTTGCCCTCGGCGCGGGCGCGGGCGTTGAAGGCGCCTTCGACCAGGCGTTCGCCGCGGTGGTGGCGCAGGGCGGCGGGCAGGGCGCGGACGGCGTCGGCGAAGCCCGCGGTGGTGTGGTCGACGGAGAGCTGGAGCTGTTCGACCTCCCAGGCGTCCTTGACCAGGCGCAGTTCGGCCAGGGCGGCGGCGAACCGGCCGTCGTGCAGGGCGCGTTCGGCGCTGGGGCGGCCGGCCAGGGCGTCGAGGACCGGGTCGACGCCGGTCAGCACGCGGGTCGGGACGGAGCCGGTGAACAGCTTGGGCAGGTCGTCGAGGTGGGCGGTGCGCAGGCCGGTGAGCCGGGCGGCCTCGCCGAGGTCGGCGCGGCGGCCCACCCAGAACTCGCCGTAGCGGCGGTCGCGGTAGAACTCGGCGGAGCCGCCGGCCCGGTCGGAGCGGGGGCGCAGGTAGAGGACGGGTTCGCCGTCGGGCTCGACCACCAGGACGTGGCCGACCTGCTCCTCGCCGGTCAGGCCGGTGAGGTGGGCGTAGGCGCTGTCGGGGCGGAAGCGGTAGTCGCAGTCGTTGCTGCGGACCTTCAACTGCCCGGCGGGGACGAGGAGTCGTTCGCCGGGGAAGGCGGCGGCGATCCTGCCGCGGCGGCCCGGGAAGCGGGCGTAGCCAGGGACGCGCTCGTCGGCGGGCAGCGGGGTGGCGGCCCACTGGCCGGCCATGTAGGCCTCCAGCGCGGGGGTGACGGGGAGGTCGTGGCTGCCGGTGTTCAGGGTGGGCTGGTCGGCCATCGTCGGGGCTCCTCTGACCTGGGTGAGCTGGGACAACGTGCTAGGCGGGAAAACGACTTGCACCACGGGGGAGGGTGCTGCAACGACACGGGTCGGTAACGGTCCCGCTCCCTCGTTGCGCAGTGCAATTTCACATTACTATGTTACGGGTCACACCTCAGAGCGGGCCAGACCCCGGGCGGCACAGATCCCCCGTTGAACGGCAGACCGGCCCCCATTCCCGGAGTTGCACATGAACAGGCGTTCCCACGCCGCCCTCACGGCGGCCATCGCGGCATCCCTCACCCTCGGCCTCGGTGCGTGCAGCAGCAGCGACAACGGCGGCGACAACGGCAGCGGCGACCAGCAGGGGGTGGTCACCGAGGGCAACGGCATCGTCGGCGGCACGCCGGTGAGGGGCGGCACCCTCACGATCCTGTCCAACCAGGACTTCGACCAGCTCGACCCGGCCCGCAACTGGACCATGCCGGTCATGGACGTCGGCGTCCGCATGCTCTACCGCACCCTCACCACCTTCAAGGCCGCCCCCGGCGCCGAGGGCCTCAAGGTCGAGCCCGACCTCGCCACCGACCTCGGCACCCCCAGCGACGGCGCCAGGACCTGGACCTTCCACCTGAAGGACGGCCTCAAGTACGAGGACGGCACCCCGATCGTCGCCGACGACGTCAAGTACAACGTCGAGCGTTCGTTCTCCCCCGAACTGGCCGGCGGCCCCGACTACGCGGCCCGCTACCTGGCCGGCGTCGACGGCTACCGGGGCCCGCTGGGCGGCCAGCGCCTGGGCAAGGAGTCCATCGAGGTCCCGGACGCCAGGACCATCGTCTTCCACCTCGAGCGCCCGGTCGCCGAGTTCGCCCAGACCGTCACCCTGCCGACCTTCTCGCCCGTCCCGCGGGCCAAGGAGACCGGCGCCAACTACTCCAACCACCCGGTCTCCTCCGGCCCGTACAAGATCGAGAGCTACGACCGCGGCAAGCGCATGGTCCTCGTCCGCAACAGCAACTGGGACGCGGCCTCCGACCCCGTCCGCAAGGCCTACCCGGACAAGATCGTCGTCGACCAGACCCTCAAGGGCACCGGCATCGCCGACCGCCTGATCGCCGACCAGGGCGACGACAGGAACGCCGTCTCGTACGTCGACCTGACGCCCGCCAAGATGTCCGAGGTGCTCACCAACCCGGAGGTCAAGAAGCGCCTGGTCAGCGAGAACGGCGGCTGCACCACCATGCTCGACATGAACACCACCAAGGCGCCGTTCGACAACGCCAAGGTGCGCCTGGCCATGCAGTACGCGGTGGACAAGGAGTCCTTCGCCGCCGCCATGGGCGGCCCGGCGTTCACCGACGTCGCCACCACCTACCTCCCCCCGGCGCTCACCAACGGCGCCCCGGTCGACCACTTCATGATCGAGCCCGCGGGCGACCCGGCGAAGGCCCAGCAACTGCTCGCCGAGGCCGGGTTCCCGAACGGCTTCGACACCGAGATGGTCACCTCCACCGGCGGCAAGCAGCAGGCCGAGGCGATCCAGGCCGCCCTCAAGCGGGTCGGCGTCAACGTCACCATCACCACCGTCGACCCGACCGCCGTCAACTCCATCGTCGGCGACAAGGACAAGCAGCCCGGCCTGGCCCAGCTCGGCTGGTGCCCCGACTACCCGTCGGCCGCCACCTTCCTGCCGATGATCTACGACGGCCGCCAGATCAAGGACAAGGGCAACAACGGCAACATGACCCGGTACGACGACCCGGCCGTCAACGCCGAACTCGACCGGATCGCCGGCCTGTCGGACCTGCAGCAGGCCAACACCGCCTGGCTCGCCCTCGACGCCAAGATCATGGACGCCTCGCCCGCCGTCCCGCTGGTGTGGCAGAAGAAGCCGCTGCTGGTCGGCTCCAACATCGCCGGCGCCTTCGGCTCGCCGATCTGGTCCGCGCAGATCGACTACGCCAACATCGGCCTCAAGTCCGTGAAGTAAGGCGGGAGTTCCCAGATGACCACCCCGCCCGCCCCGGCTCCGGCCGGGGGAGCGGGGGCCCCGGAAGCCCCTGCGCCCTCCGTCGCCCCCGCCTCCCCCTGGGCCCTCGCCCTGCACCGCGTGCGCCGCCAGAAGACCGCCACGGTCGGCGCCGCCGTCATCGCCTTCTTCGTCCTGGCGGCCGTCCTGGCACCGGTGCTCACCGCGATCAGCGGCACCTCGCCGGACGCCATCGACAAGAAGGCCGTCAACCCCTACCTCGGCGGCCTGCCCCGCGGCTCCCTCGGCGGCATCAGCCCCGAGCACTGGCTCGGCGTCGAACCGATGCTCGGCCGCGACATCTTCGCCCGGCTCCTCTACGGAGCCCAGATCAGCCTCCTGGTCGCCTTCGTCTCGGCCCTGCTGATCACCCTGATCGGCACCGTCCTCGGCATCACCGCCGGCTACTTCGGCGGCCGCACGGACGCCGTGATCAGCCGGTTCATGGACGTCATGATGTCCTTCCCCAGCCTGATCTTCATGATCGCGCTGCTCTCGGTGGCCCGGGACGTCAACCGCGTGGTCCTGCTCATCGGCGTGATGTCGCTGTTCTCCTGGCCCTACATCGCCCGCGTCGTCCGCGGCCAGACCCTCTCGCTCAAGCACCGCGAGTACGTCGAGGCCGCCCGCGCCAGCGGCACCACCAACCGCCGCATCCTGTTCGGCGAGATCCTGCCCAACCTCACCGGCACCGTCATCGTCTACGTCACCCTCGCCGTCCCCGGCCTGATCGGCACCGAGGCGGCCCTCTCCTTCCTCGGCGTCGGCATCCGCCCGCCCACGCCCTCGTGGGGCCAGATGATCTCCGACGCGGTGCTCTACTACAAGGTCGACCCGATGTTCTTCATCCTGCCCAGCGCCTGCCTGTTCCTGGTGGTCCTGGCCTTCACCCTGGTCGGCGACGCCCTGCGGGACGCCCTCGACCCGAAGGGCGGCCGGACGTGATCGGATTCCTGCTGCGGCGCCTCCTCGCGATGGCCGCCACCCTGCTCGCCGTCTGCGCGCTCACCTTCGCGGTCTTCTACCTGCTGCCCAGCGACCCCGCCGCCCAGTTCTGCGGCAAGGACTGCTCCGCCGACCGGATCGAACTCGTCCGGCAGCAACTCGGCCTGGCCGACCCCCTGGCCGTCCAGTTCTGGCACTACGTCACCGCCGTCTTCGCCGGCCGCTCCTACGGCACCGGCCAGTACGCCGTCCAGTGCGACTTCCCCTGCTTCGGCTACTCCTTCCAGTCCGCCCAGCCCGTCTGGGACCTGATGACGGACCGCCTGCCCACCAGCGTCTCGCTCGCCCTCGGCGCGGCCGTCCTCTGGCTCCTCCTCGGCGTCGGCGCCGGCGTGCTCTCCGCGCTGCGCCGGGGCACCTGGCTCGACCGCACCCTGATGATCGGCACCATCGGCATCGCCGCCCTGCCGGTCTACTTCACCGCGATGATCCTGCTCTACCTCGTCGTCTCGGTGGCCGGCCTCCTCCCGTACCCCCGCTACATCGCCTTCGGCGAGGACCCGGTCGGCTGGACCACCAACCTGATCCTCCCCTGGATCGCCCTGGCCCTGCTCAACGCCGCCATCTACGCCCGGATGACCCGCAACTCCGTCATCGAGACGATGGCCGAACCGTACGTCCGCACCGCCCGCGCCAAGGGACTGCGCGAACGCCGCGTCGTCGGCCGGCACGGACTGCGCCCCGCCCTCACCCCCGTCGCCACCATGCTCGGCATGGACCTCGGCGGACTGCTGGCCGGCGCGCTCATCACCGAATCGCTGTTCAGCCTCCCCGGCATCGGCAAGCTCTTCGCCGACTCCCTCAACAAGGCCGACCAGCCGGTGATCATGGGCATCACCCTGCTCGCCTCCTTCTTCATCATCAGCTCCAACCTGGTCGTGGACCTCGTCTACGCCTGGATCGACCCGAGGGCGAGGCTGTCGTGACCTCCCACCCGCTGCTCGACGTGCACGACCTCGCGGTCGAGTTCACCACCGAGGAAGGCACCGTACGGGCCGTCAAGGGCGTCGACTTCACCGTCGAACGCGGCCGCACCCTCGGCATCGTCGGCGAATCCGGCTCCGGCAAGTCCGTCACCTCGCTCGCCGTCATGGGCCTGCACCGCGGCGCCACCGTCACCGGCTCCGCCAAGCTCGACGGCACCGAACTCGTCGGCGCCCCCGACGACGACCTGCGCAAGCTCCGCGGCCGCAGGATGGCGATGGTCTTCCAGGACGCCCTCACCGCCCTGCACCCCTACTTCACCGTCGGCGACCAGATCGCCGAGGCCTACCGCGCGCACTTCGGCGGCACCCGCAGGGCCGCCCTCGCCCGCGCCGTCGACGTCCTCGGCGACGTCGGCATCCCCGAACCCGCCCGCCGGGCCGACGAGCACCCGCACCAGTTCTCCGGCGGCATGCGCCAGCGCGCCATGATCGCCCTCGCGCTGTCCTGCGAACCCGACCTGGTCATCGCCGACGAACCCACCACCGCCCTCGACGTCACCGTCCAGGCCCAGGTGCTCGAACTCCTGATGCGCCTCCAGCAGGAACGCGGACTCGGCATCGTCATGATCACCCACGACCTCGGCGTCATCGCCCGCGTCGCCGACGACGTCCTCGTCATGTACGGCGGATCCGCCGCCGAACAGGCCCCCGCCGACACCCTCTTCACCACCCCCCGGCACCCCTACACCCGCGGCCTGCTCGACTCGCTGCCCCGCCTCGACGCCGAGGACGGCGCCGAACTCCGCTCCATCCCCGGCAGCCCGCCCTCCCTGCTCGCCCCGCCCGCCGGCTGCGCCTTCCACCCGCGCTGCGCCGTCTACGCCGCGAAGCCCGACGCGCGCTGCACGGGCGAGCGCCCGCTGCTGCGCACCGTCGCCGACGGCCACCGCAGCGCGTGCGTCCACGACGAGGTGACCGCATGACCACCGAGACCGCCCCGCTCGCCGACGCCGCCGACCCCGGCGCGCCCGCAGCCCTGCTCAGCGTCCGCGACCTCGGCATGACCTTCCCCGGCCCGCGCGGCACCCTCCGCCGCCGCCCCGGCATCCGCGCCGTCGACGGCGTCACCTTCGACGTCCGGCCCGGCGAGACGCTCGGCCTGGTCGGCGAGTCCGGCTGCGGCAAGTCCACCACCGGACGGATGCTGGTCCGGCTGCTCGACCCCACCGCCGGTCGGGTCAGCTTCCGCGGCCAGGACATCACCACGACCCCGCAGCACCGGCTGCGGCCGCTGCGCAGCCGGTTCCAGATGATCTTCCAGGACCCGTTCGCCTCGCTCAACCCGCGGCAGACCGTCCAGCAGATCATCGCCGCACCGCTGCGCGCCCAGGGCGAGGGCAAGCAGCGGATCCGCGCCGAGGTCCGCGACCTGGTCCGGCTCGTCGGCCTCGCCCCCGAACACCTGGAGCGCTACCCGCACCAGTTCTCCGGCGGCCAGGCCCAGCGCATCGGCATCGCCCGCGCCCTCGCCACCCGCCCCGAACTCGTCGTCGCCGACGAACCCGTCTCCGCGCTCGACGTCTCCATCCAGGCCCAGATCGTCGGTCTGATGGAACGCCTCCAGGCCGAACTCGGCGTCGCCTACGTGTTCATCGCGCACGACCTCGCCGTGGTCAAGCACATCAGCCACCGCGTCGCCGTCATGTACCTCGGCCGGATCGTCGAGATCGGCGACAAGCAGCAGGTCTACGACCACCCCGCCCACCCGTACACCAAGGCGCTGCTCTCCGCCGTCCCGCTGCCCGACCCCGCCGCCGAACGCACCCGCGAACGCATCGTCCTGCTCGGCGACCCGCCCAGCCCCGCGAACCCGCCCAGCGGCTGCACCTTCCACCCGCGCTGCCCCAAGGCGCAGGACGTCTGCCGCACCGAAGCACCGCTGCTCACCCTCACCGCTCCGGGCCGCCAGGCCGCCTGCCACTTCCCCGAGGCGTAGCCCCGCCGCGGCCCGCCGCACCAACGCCCCCGCCCCGACCGGCCGTCCGACCGCTTCCGCGGCCGGCCGGGGCGGGTCCACCCCGTGAAAGGAACCACCGCCCGTGGAAGGAACCGCCGCGCTGTCCTGGGACGGCTCCGCACCGCCCTCCGGCCGCACCGAGACCTCCCGCACCGTCGACGCCGGACCGCTCGCCCTGCGGGTCACCGCCGTCGGCAGCGACACCGCACCGGCCGTGACCGTCACCGGAGCCGGCCCCGGCGTGCTGCTGGTCGAGGCCGCCGCCGACGCCCCGGACGCCCGGCTGCGGATCGCCTGGCAACTGCCCTGCACCGGCGCCACCGCCTACTGGACGCCGAACACCGGCACCCGCTGGCTACCCCCGAGCTGGGCCCCGCCGCGGGAGGCCTCGCTGCCCAAGGGCGCCCCCGTCGGCAGCCTGGTCGGCCCCGGCGACGCCGCACTGTGCACCTTCGCGGTCGGCGAACTCGTCCGCCCCGTCACCATCGGCGAGGGCGCCGTCGAGGAGACCGGCCGCTACAGCTGGTGGGTCGAGCAGGACGGCCCGCGCCTCGCCCTGCGCCTGGACCTGAGCGGCCGCCACTTCGCCGACACCGTACGGGAGTCCGCCGCCTGGTGGGGCACCCTCGCCCCGACCCGGCCCGTCCCCGACGCCGCGTTCGAGCCGGTGTTCTGCACCTGGTACGCGCTGCACCTGGCGATGACCTCCGCCGACGTCGAGCGGCTCGCCGAACTCGCCGCCCCGCTCGGCTTCCGCTCGCTGATCGTCGACGACGGCTGGCAGACCGACGAACGCACCCGCTCCTACGCCACCACCGGCGACTGGCAGCCCGCCCCCCACGACTTCCCCGACTTCGCCGGACACGTCCGCCGGATCCAGGACCTCGGCCTCGCCTACCTGCTCTGGCACGCCGCCCCGTTCGTCGGCGACCGCAGCGCCGCCGCCGAGCGGCTGGCGGGGCACACCCTCGCCCACCTGCCGCTGCTGGAGACCTTCCTGCTCGACCCGCGCAGCCCCACCGTCCGCGCCCACCAGGTCGAACGGCTCGCCGCCGCCGTCGAGCAGCACGGCGCGGACGGCCTCAAGATCGACTTCGTCGACGCCTTCGCCCGCAGGCCCGCACCCGGCGCCGCCCCCGACACCGCCTCCCCGGAAGCCGACTGCGCCACCGTCGCCGAGGGCGTGCAGAAGCTGCTCGCCGCACTCGACGCCCGGCTGCGGGCCGCCCGCCCCGACGTCCTGGTCGAGCACCGCCAGGACTACACGGGCCCCGGCCTGTGGCCCTACGCCACCATGGTCCGGGCCACCGACTGCCCGCTGGGCGCGGTCGAGAACCGCGTCCGCACCGCCGACCTGCGGCTCACCGCCGGACCGCTCGCCGTGCACGCCGACCCGCTGACCTGGCACCCGCGGGAGAGCCCCGAGCAGATCGCCGTCCTGCTCCAGTCGGTGCTGTTCGCCACCGCCCAGGTCTCCGTCGACCTCACCGCCCAGGACGCCGAGCAGCTGACCGCCCTGGCCTTCTGGCTGAGCATCATGAAGGAGCACCGCGACCTGCTCCAGCGCAGCGAACTGCGCCCGCACCGGCCCGAGTTGGCCTACCCCGTGATCGAGGCCCGGGACGGCGCCCGGCTGGCCTTCGGCCGGTACGCGCCGCTGCCGCTGCGGGCCCGCGGCGAGTGGGAGCTGCTGCTGGTCGCCAACGCCGACCAGGACACCCTGGTGCGGGTCGAGTTCGACCGCGCCCCCGGCACCGTCGACCTGCTGGTCCAGGACTGCCGGGGCGGGACGGTCGCCCGGGCGCAGACCCCGGTCGGGGGGACGGAGCTGTCCGTCCGCGTCCCCACCGGGGGTCTGCTCACCCTGCGCAGGTAGGACCGGGAGGAGGGGAGGCCTCAGACCTCCAGCTCGGCCTCCACCTTCTTCAACTGGTGCCGGGCCATCGCCAGGTTGGCCCGGTTCCGGTCCAGCGCCAGGTACAGGAACAGGCCCTTGCCGGTGCGCGAGGTCAGCGGCCGGATCAGGTGGTACTGGGTGGAGAGGCTGATCAGGATGTCCTCGATCGCCTCGTTCAGGTTCAGCAGCTCCATCGCGCGCAGCTTGGCCCGCACCACGTCGGTGTTGCCCGCGGCGGCGACGTTCAGGTCCAGGTCGGACCCGCCGCCGATGGTGCCCAGCGCCATCCCGCTGTTGTAGTCGACCAGGGCGACGCCGATGGTGCCCTCGATCGAGCTCATGATGTCCTTGAGCGCGGTTTCCACAGCAGCCATTTTTTCCAAGTACCTCTTCCGTGAAAGGAATTGACGACCCGTCAGATCCTTGCTGCGACGGGTGTGTTGCATGGTGAGATGAGCGTCAGGGGTCGGGACGGGGGTCAGAGGGGCGTCCGGTCGAGGTCGGCGTCGGCCAGGGCCGCTATCCGGGCCCCGGCCCGGCGGGCCTCCAGGTGCAGCCGCCCCACGTTGGCCTGCGGACCGGCCAGCAGGGTCAGCACCGTGTACGCGCCCGCCGCGTACGTCGCGGTGTAACCGCGCTCGCCGCGGGTGATCAGCTCCCGGAAGGCGCCCTGCCCGGTCGCCTCGGTGAGCCGCGACCCCACGCCCAGCGCGGCGGCGGTCAGCGCGGCCACGCTCTCCGCCTCCAGCGCGGAGGCGTCGTGCGCCACCACCAGGCCGTCGATGGTCGCCACCAGCGACCCGGTCAGGTGCGGAATCCGCGCCCGCAGGCCCTGCAGTTCGGCCTGCACCTCGGCTTCCGGCAGCACGGGGGTCCTCCTCGCGGTCAGTTGTCGAAAGGTCCGCTTCATGACTCGGTCGGCGGGACGGGGCGGGCGAGCGGGGCGGTCACAGGGCCTCCAGGGCGGCGCGTAGTCGGAGCAGCAGGCCCACCTCCGGGTCCGAGGAGTCGTAGGAGCGCGGCGCGGGCGGCAACAGCACGTCCGGCAGCGCGGCTTGCGGCACGGCGGCCGGCGGCGGGTCGGGGACGGCGGCCGGCCGGGGGGCGGTCAGCAGCCCCGCGGCGGCCAGCTGCCGGACGTCCAGCAGCGTGCCGTAGGTGGAGCGCCCCAGCAGCCGGGCCAGCTCGGGCGCGGTGCGGGTGCCGTCCGCCGCGGCCAGCAGCGCCTGCCGGCGGCGGCGCGGCACCGCGGTGCGGCGGGTCGGGGCGGTGCCGGTGGACTGCAGCGGGGCCCGGTCCAGCTCGGCGGACGGCCAGCAGCCGTCCAGCAGCGAGCGGCGCCGGCCGACCGCGCCGCGCAGCTCCAGCACCGAGAGCGGACGGGCCAGTCCGAGCACCGGGCGGGCGTCCGGGTCGAAGCGCAGCTCCCCGTCGGGCTGGGCCAGCGCCTCCTGCGCGCCGTCCAGGGTGGCGGCCAGCCGGGCGAGTTCGAGCTCGCCGGCACCGACCAGGCCGCTGCCCAGCAGGTACTCGGCGAGCCGCCCGGCGCCCAGCAGCAGGCTGTCCTCCCACTCGCGCACGGTGATCCGCCCGGCGCCGGTCAGCAGGTGCCCGACGGTCGCGGCGGAGGGCGCCTCGGCGTGCACCACCAGCCCGCCCGCCAGGTGCACCGCGCCGCCGGGGCCGTGCAGGGCACCGGTGGAGCCGTCCGCGGCCAGGTCGGTCAGCGCGGCCTCGAAGGTGGTGGCGGGGGCGCAGCTGGAGCGGCGGCGGCGCGGCAGCGGGGCGGCGTGGGCCCGGCGCCGGGCGGCCGGCGGGGCGGGCTGCGGTTCCGCGGCGAGGGGGCGGGCGGGTGCGGCGGGGGCCGGTTCGATGGGGGCCGGTGCGGCGAGGGCGGGTTCGGCGGGCCCGGTCGTCAGGTACGGGCCGGGCACCTCGGTGCCGTGTCCGAACTGCCCGGCGGCGGGCGCCAGTTGGCGCACCGAGACCGGGGAGGCGACCAGCAGCGGCGGCACCGACGGCACCGACGGCACCGACGGGACGGGTGGGACGGGTGGGACGACGGCGGTGGCCGTCGGGGCGAGGGTGTCGGCGGGCCACATCAGGAGAGCACCAGCCGGTCGGCGATGGCGGCCAGGCGCAGCCGGGCCATCGCCAGGTTGGCGGTGTCCCGGTCCAGCCGCAGGTAGAGGAAGACGTTGGCGTCGAAGGGCGCGGGGACGAAGCGCAGCAGGTGGTAGTTGCCCGCCGAGGTGACGATGACGTCCTCGGCGGGCGGTGCGCCGGTGTCCGGGTCGGCGAACGAGGGGGTCTGGGTGACGGCCCGGGCGAGCTCGGTGGCGTCGGCCGCGCCGACCTCGTGGTCGCCGTCGGGGCCGAGACCGGCGGTGCCTATGGCCAGGCCGTTGGTCCAGTCGACCAGGCTGACCCCCAGGGCGCCGGTGATCCCCATGGCTTCCGCAAGGCACTCCTCGATCCCGGGCACGTACTGCGTTCCCTCCCCACCGTGCGGGGGCACGGTGCGTCGCCTTCACCGCCTTCACCTGCGGTAGTCTGACCAGGACGCAACGCTACCGGCGCTGCCACGGGAGGGCGAGACTTTCCGCCATATCCCTCGGGCATATGCACGAATGCGCTATGGTGCGCGGCCGTTGAGGGTGTCCGGCGAAGGGTCCGGGTGAAGGCGGCGCGGCGCGGGCGGTTCAGCTCTGCGGGGCCTCCGGCCCGTCCTGGACGGGGAGTTCGCGCATCCGGGGGAGGGGCGAGAAGAGCACCCACAGGCCGGAGCAGACCGCGCCGACGGCGGCGATCCACAGTGCGGGGCGCAGGCCGAGGGTGCTGCCGAGCAGGCCGCCGAGCAGCGAACCGAGCGGGCGGACGCCGTAGTTGACGGCCTGGTAGGCGCCGAAGACGCGGGAGCGCAGGGCGTCGGGGATGCAGGCGGCGAAGACGGTGCCCGCGGTGATGTCGAGGATCATCACGCCCACGCCGGAGAGGAACTCGGCGCCGAACAGCAGCGCCGCGGACGCGGCGACCGAGCCGCCCGCCAGCGGGACGAGCAGCAGCGGGGCGGGGAAGAGCACCAGGCCGAGCAGTAGCGCCGGGCCGATGCCGATCCGGGCGGAGAGCCGTCCGGTGACCGCCGCGCCGAGCAGGGTGCCGACCGCGGCGGCCGCCATCACGGCGCCCAGCAGGCCCGCGCTGAAGCGGAGTTCGTTGGTGGCGTAGAGGACGAACAGCGCGCCGATGACGAAGGTGAACAGGTTGACGGTGGCGGTGCCGAGCAGGGTGGCCCGGATCACCGGGTCGCGGCGGATCCAGCGCATGCCCTCGGCGGTGCCGCCGCGGCCCCCGGCGGCGGGCGGCGGTTCGACCGGGTCGATCCTCCGCAGGAAGGCGGCGGAGGCCAGGAAGGAGAGCGCGTCCACGACCAGCGCCAGCGGTGCGGCCAGGAGTTGGACCAGCAGGCCGCCGATGCCGGGCCCGGCCACGTAGGTCGCGGCCCGGCTGCCGTTGATCAGCGCGTTGCCGCGCAGGTACTGCTCGGCGGGCACCAGGGCGACGAACAGCGGCGGGTTGCAGACGTTGAAGAACACCGAGAACGCGCCGACGGTCAGCACCACCGCGTACAGCTGCACCAGTGTCAGCACCCCGGCCGCGTACGCGAGCGGGACGGTCAGCAGGACGGCGGCGCGGCCCAGGTCGGTGGCGATCATCACCCGGCGGCGGCGGCCGTAGCGGTCGGCCCAGCTGCCCGCGTGCAGGGAGAGCAGCAGGTAGGGGAGGTACCCGGCGGCGGAGAGGTAGCCCATCTGGGCGGCGTCGGCGTGCAGCACGGAGACGGCGATCAGCGGGACCACCAGCAGGGTGATCTGGTCGCCGAGCGAGGAGACGGTCTGGCCGGTCCAGTAGCGGCGGAAGGCCGGTTCGCGCAGCAGGTCGGGTATCCGGCGGCGGACGGCGGCGGCCGGGCGGGTGTCGAGGAGGGTCACGGCGCCTTCGCCTCCGGGGTGTCGGCGGGGGAGGTTCCCGGAGTGTCGGCGGGGGAGGTTCCCGGGGTGTCGGTGGGGACGGCGAGTTGGATCAGCTGGACGGGGCGGGCGCCCTCGGGGCGCGGGCCGGAGCTGCCCAGGCGTTCCACGTAGGGGCGGGCCAACTCCTCGATGCGGGCGTTGAGTTCGGCCAGTTCCGCGGCGGTGACCAGGACGGCGCTGTCGCCGAAGCCGGCGGCCTCGCGCCACTCGGGGGTGTCGGCGCCGCGGTGCAGCAGCCAGCCGGTGGCGCGGGCGAAGTAGCCGTCCAGGACGGCCCGTTGCAGCGCCTCGGTGGCGGCGGCCTGCTCGGGGTCGGCGGGGGAGGCGTCCCAACTGGTGAAGACGGCGGTCGCGCGCCAGGGCTTCTCCCGGCCGCGCCCGCCGCCCGCCTCCTCCACCAGGCCGTACTTGGCCAGCTGGCGCAGGTGGAAGGAGCAGCTCGCCACCGATTCGGTGCCGAGCAGCTCCGCCGCCCGGGTCGCGGTCAGCGGCCCGTGCAGGCGGAGCAGGCCCACCAGTGCCATCCGGGTGGGATGGGCGTAGGCGCGCAGGGCGCGCGGGTCGGTGAGCCGGATGGCCGGCAGCTCTTCGCTCATGTTCTAAAGGTATCTTTAGAAAGAATGCTTTACAAGCCGCCGACCACCGGGTTCAGTAGATCACGCCCGGGTCAGGAGGCCGGACCCACCTCGATCGTGGTGAGCCTGCCGCCCCGGGTCTCCCGGACGACCTCGATCCGGGTGCCGGTGTCCGGCACCTTCACCCCGAGCTGCGGGATCGCCGGGTCGCCGTACACCCCGCTGCGGTCGTCGAACACCGGCACCGCGGGCTCCGACGGCACCACGGTGGCCACGCCCGCCTTGTGCAGCGTGAACGAGGTGGTCGGCTTCAGCGAGAAGGCCGCGTCGTACGGCTGCGAGCGCCCGTTGGTGACCGAGCCGTCCGCGAACCGCAGCGCCTCCGGGTGCGCGTCCACCGGCAGGATCAGGCCGCCGCCCGGGTGGTCGGCCGTGTTGTTGTCGCCGTAGGCGGTGTCCCACAGCCACACCAGCACGCCCTCCTGGTACGGGTAGGTGTCGATCACGTTCGCCTTCCCGGCGACGCCCGCGTACCCGAAGTTGTACGGGCCGGTCTTCAGGAAGGCGCCGTACCCGGCGTAGCGGCGGTTCTCCACCAGGTACGCCCGCGGGTGCTCCTTGACCGCGTCCGCGCCCCGGATCACCGAGAAGCCGACCTGCGCCCAGCCGTCCGCGCCGCCGTCCTCCGCGCCGTCCGCCAGCAGCGCCGCGCCGTCCGCGGTCAGCCGGACCGCGTCGACCAGCACGCCCTTGCCGTGGGTGTTGGAGTCGGAGGTGACGTGGAAGCGCACCTGCACGCTCGTGCCGAGGTAGGCGTCGAGCGGGACGTGCAGCTGCCGCCAGGCGCCCGAGGTGCCGCTCAGGCCGGGGGTCAGGGCGGTGGTGTCGCCGATCGGCTGCCCGTCGACGGTGCCGTGCAGCGGCGTCCAGGTCCTCCCGCCGTCGGCCGAGGCCTCCACCGAGAGGAAGTCGTAGTCCTGCTCGACGTCGTACCAGGCGGCCGCGTCCAGCGCGGCCGAGGAGGTGGCGCCGGTCAGGTCGACGGTGCGCGAGAGCGAGGCGTCCATGTTGTCGCCGGTGTCGCTCCACCACTGCCGGCCGCCCTCGTACGGGGCGGCCAGCGCGGTGGTGGTGGTGCTCGGCGGCAGGTGCACCAGGACGGCCTGCGCCTGGTCGGTGCGGTAGCCGCTGACGCCCAGGGTGTGGCTGGAGCGGGTGGCCGCCCGGGCCTCGTCGTAGTCGAGCCAGCCCATCTGCAGCTTGCTCCAGGCGTCCAGGTCGCCCGGGTACGCGCCGGTGGTGTTCCGGCCCCTGCCCAGGTATGAGGCCGAGGACATCAGCGACCAGAAGCTGACGGAGTTGTCGCCGCCGCTGGTCGGGTACAGGTCGGGCAGGCCGAGGTTGTGGCCGAACTCGTGGGCGAACAGGCCCACGCCGCTGTTCTCGCCCGCCTGCACGTAGTCGTAGGCGTAGAAGCCGGAGTCGCCGACCGGCACGCCGCCGATCCGGTTCCCCTCCGGGCCGGTCCGCCCGGTCGGGTCGGGGAAGGCCCAGCTGCGGTGCGCCCACAGGGCGTCGCCGCCCTGGGCGCCGCCGCCCCAGGTCTCGTCGACGCCCGCGTGCACCACGACCACGTTGTCGAGGTAGCCGTCCGGCTCGTCGAAGTTCCCGTCCTTGTCGTGGTCGTAGCGGTCCTCGGTGTCGTACTGCGCGAGTTCCGCCCGGACGTCGGCCGGGGTGCGGCCCCCGGCGATCTCGCCGTCGTACCAGGCCTCGGTGGCGTCCCGGACGAACTCCTGGGCCTGCGTCCAGGCGCCGCCGCCCTGCGGGCCCTTGTTGGAGCCGTAGCGGGCCTCGTTCCACGGCACGGTCACCCAGTCGGAGACGGTGCCCTGGAGGTCGTAGCGGCCCGAGGACTGGGTGCGGTAGAAGTTGCGCATCGAGTTCGCGCCGGGCGTGTCGTCGAAGAACATCCTCTGGTAGTAGTCGCGACCGAAGTCGCTCTCCCAGTAGGTGTGCGTGTCGTCCTTGCCCGGCTTGGGGATCGCGTTGTGCTTCGGGCCGGGGGTGCCGCCGTAGCGGGCCTGGCCGTTGTACCGGGTGGTGTCGTCGACCTGGTCGCCGAACTGGGCCAGGATCACGAACACCTTGTCGGTGCGCTGCCGGGCCAGCTGGACGTAGTCGTTGCCGATCTTCACCCTGGCCGGAGCGCTCTTGCCGTCCTTGGCGACCCTGCCCTGGTTGACCTGCTCCAGGGCCTGGGCCTTGAGGGCCTGCCGGGCCTTCTCCTGCGGCGGTACCGGGGAGGGCGGCGCCTCCTGGCCGTCCGCGCCCTGCTGGGCCGTCAACTCGACGGCGGGCTTGGCGGGTTAGCCGAAGGCGGGGGTGGTGGTCAGTGCTATCGCACCGGTGGTCAGCGCAGCCATGAGGGCTGTGGGAAGTCTGCGCAAGTGACCTGCTCCTCGGGAGGGTGGACGGGGATGGATGGCCGGTAATATTTCACATGTCATCTGCTACATGGAAGGGGTGGCGCCCAGTTCCCGGCGCAGGAAGGCGAGTTCCTGGACGGCGATCCGCTCCAGCACCCCGTCCGGCGCCATGTGGCTCACCCCCGGCAGCGCCAGCAGGTCGTGCGGCCGCCCGGCCCGGGTCAGCGCCTCGGACAGCAGCAGGGTGTGCGCGGGGTGCACGTTGTCGTCCGCCAGGCCGTGGACCAGCAACAGCGGACGGCTCAGCCCCGGCGCGTCGTCGAGCAGGCAGTCCGCCGCGTACCCCTCCGGGTTGTCCTGCGGCAGGCCGAGGTACCGCTCGGTGTACGCGGTGTCGTACAGCCGGAAGTCGGTCGGCGGGGCGCCCGCGCTGGCCGCGTGGAACACGTCCGGGCGGCGCAGCACCGCGAGCGCGGCGAAGTAGCCGCCGTACGACCAGCCGCGCACGCCGACCCGCTGCAGGTCCAGGTCCGGGTGGTCGGCGCCGAGCGCCCGGAGGGCGGCCACCTGGTCGTCGAGCGCGACCTGCGAGAAGCGGCGGAAGATCGCCCGGGTGAAGTCCGGCGAGACGAACGGGGTGCCCCGGTTGTCCACCGTCACCACGGCGAAGCCCTGGTCGGCCCACCACTGCTTGAGCTGCCAGCGGCGCGGCTCGTTGGCGATCACCTGGAAGCCCGGGCCGCCGTACACGTCCAGCAGCACCGGCAGCTTGCGGCCGCTCCGGTGCCCCTGCGGGTACAGCACTGCCGTGGGCAGGCCGAGTTCGGTCACCCGGGCCAGCAACGGCTGCGGGCGGTAGGGGAGTTCGGCCGCCAGATCGGGGAAGTCCGTGCTGCCCGCGGGAGTTCGCAGCTCGCGGCGGATGCCGTCCAGGGTGGCCGAGGTGAGCAGCAGCACGTCCTCGGCGTGCGCGGCCACCGCGTGCACGCCCGCGCCCCCGGTCAGCTTCTCCAGCGCGCCGGTGTGCGGGTCGAGCAGGAAGACGTGCTGGTCGGCCGGATCGCCGTCGCCCGCCTCGATCAGCAGCCGGCCGTCCCGCCAGGGGCCGACCACCCGGCGCACCTGGAGGCGCTCGTCGGTGAGGATCTTGCCGTCCAGCGCGACGCCGCGGGCCGCCGGGGTGTCCGAGGAGGTCAGCACCCGGCCGTCGGCCAGCCGCAGCGGGGTGCCGGGCAGTGGGTCGACCCAGAACTCGTCCTCGGTGCGGGAGAGTTCGCGCGTCGCGCCGGTGGCCGGGTCGGCGGTCAGCAGCAGCACGTTCTGCTGCAGCCGGTCCGCGACGGTCAGCAGGATCTCGCCGTCGCCCTCCCAGCCCGCGGCCGTCACGTACGGGAACCCGTCGGTGTCCCACCGCAGTTGGGTCGCCGCGCCGCCCGGGCGCAGCACCCACAGCTGGACGTCCGCGTTCGGGCCGCCGGCCTGCGGGTAGGCGAAGGACTCGGGGGCCAGCTCCGGGTGCGCCGGGTCGGCGAAGTGCCGCAGCGGCAGGGCGGACTCGTCGACCCGGGCGGCCAGCAGGGCGGTGCCGTCCGGCGCCCACCAGTGGCCGCGCAGCCGGCCCAGCTCCTCCTGGGCGGCGAACTCGGCCACGCCCCACAGCGCGCCGTCCGCCGGGCTGACCCGGCCGCCCGGGGTCAGGTGCAGCGCCCCGTCGGCGACGTACGCCACCACCGAGCCGTCGGCGTTCGGGCGGGGGTCGAACGCCGGTGCCACGACCGGGAGTTCGGTGCTGGTGCCGGTCGCGGTGTCGCACCGGAAGACCCGGCCGTCCAGGGCGAAGACGGCCTGCGCGAGGTCGCCGGTGGCGGCGAAGGAGCCGATGCCGGGCGCCCACAGCCGGATCCGCTCGCGCAGCCTGCGCTCCAGCGGCGGCAGCGCCGAGGCGGCGCCGGTGCGCTCCGGGGCGATCGCCGCGGGGTCGGCCACCAGGTGCTCCCGGCCGGTGGCCAGGTCGTACAGCCAGAGGCGCTCGACCGGGTCGGTGGAGCCGGTCGAGCGCAGGAACAGGGCGCGGCTCGCGTCGGCGGCGAGGGTGACCGCGCGGGGGGAGCCGTAGCTGAAACGGCCGGTGGCGGCGCTCAGCGCGAGGTAGGGGTCGGTGTGAGTCACCCGCCGATGGTTGCCGTGCCGGGCCTCGTTCGGCTAGAAGTATGCAGTGTGAAATGTCACACAACATTTGGATGGTGGAGATGAGCACTCCGGGGAACCCGCGCCCGGCCCCGGCCCGCCCGGACGCCCGCACCGACGGCGCCGACGGTGCCGACCGGCCCGCCCCGCTGCGCGGCAGCAGCACCCTGTTCACCCTCGACCCGGGCACCGCCCACCTCAACCACGGCTCCTACGGCGCCGTCCCCGTCCCGGTCCAGCGCCACCAGGCCAGGCTGCGCGCCGAGATGGAGCGCGACCCCGACGGCTTCTTCCTGGAGGCCCCCGACCGGATCGGCCGCGCCCGCGCCGAGGTCGCCGCCGCCCTCGGCGGCGACCCCTCCCGGCTCGCCCTGATCACCAACGTCACCGAGGGCGTCGCGATCGCCCTCGACTCCGTCCCGCTCGGCGAACGCGACCAGGTCCTGGTCACCGACCACGGCTACGGCGTGGTCACCCGCGCCGCCGAACGCCGCGCCACCGAGGCCGGGGCCGTGGTGCGCTGCGTGCGGATCTCCCCGCACGCCCCCGACGGGGAGGCCGTCGCCGAACGCGTCCTGGCCGCCGTCACCCCGCGCACCAAGGTCGCCGTCCTCGACCTGGTCACCTCGCCCACCGCCCGCGCCGTCGCCACCCCCGCGCTGCTCGCCGCACTGCGCTCCCGCGGCGTCGTCACCGTCGTCGACGCCGCCCACGCCCCCGGTGCCCTCCCGGTCGACCTCGGCGGCGCGGCGGGCGGTGCCGACTTCTGGGTCGGCAACCTGCACAAGTGGGCCTTCGCCCCGCGCGCCGCCGCCGTCCTCGCCGTCGACCGGCCCTGGCGGCCCCGGGTGCGCCCGCTGGTGTTCTCCTGGGAGCACGACCGCGGCTTCCCCCGGCGGGTCGAGTGGCGCGGCACCTTCGACTACACCCCCTGGCTGGCCGCCCCCGCCGGATTCGCCCTGCTGAACCGGATCGGCGCCGAGCAACTGCGCGCCCACAACGACGGGTTGGCCGCCCACGGCCAGCGCCTGCTGGTCGAGCGGGCCGGACTGCGGGCCCTGCCGGAACTCCCCGGCCTGGGCATGCGCGCCGTCCGGCTGCCCCCCGGCGTCGCCGAGCAGGAGCACGCCGCGAAGGCCCTGATGGTCGCCGTCCGCCGCACCCTGGACACCCGGATCGCGGTCCGCCCCTGGCAGGGCGGCGGCGTCCTCCGGATCAGCGCCCAGCTCTACAACCGCCCCGAGGAGTACCTGCGGCTGGCCGACGGCCTGGCCCGGTTGGTCACCCGGTAACGGAGCCATGCCCCGAGCGGTCGTACTGACCGGTAGTCAGATGATCAAGAGCGCTGCTATCGTGCCGGGGCCCGAATCGAACAACCCTGCACGGAACGGGTATTCATGCGCACCTCACAGCGGTTCACGGCCCTCGCGCTCGGCCTCCTGGGCATGACCGGAGGGACGGTCCTGGCGGCCGCTCCGGCCGAGGCGGCCACCACGCCCAGCGGGGCCTGCGGCAGCGGCTACTACCAGATCGACCACCACGCCATGGGCACGGTGGCCGACATCTACCTGTTCTACAACGGGTCGAGCAACTGCGCCGTCACCTGGGTGCGGAGCCCGAACGGCACCAGGACGTACGACCTGCGGGTGCACATCGAGCGGCAGAGCGACTACCACGAGGCCTCCGACGGCGGCTACTACAAGTACTACGCCGGCCCGGTCAAGCTCAGCGCCGCGGGCACCTGCATCTCGTGGGGCGGCTTCGTGGAGGGCACCCAGTGGGCGTCCGGCTGGGAGCACTGCGGCTGACCGCCGGCCCCGCGGCGGCGTACCGCTGAACGGGTTGCCCGAGCGTGTCCCGCCGGTGCCGTCCGGGCCGCCGGTGCCAGGGTGGGGAGCCCGTGCCGCGGGCGCCCCCGGACCGGCGTCCGGGCGGGGGCGGCGGGCCGGTCCGCACCGGCGGGCCGCGAAGGATGTGGAGGTGGGCCAGTGCCCCGGGTGCCGCTGCTGTCCCTGCGCGGGATCACCAAGCACTACGGCGTGGTCAGGGCCCTCGACTCGGTCGACCTCCAGGTGGAGCGCGGCCAGGTCCTCGGCCTGGTCGGCGACAGCGGGGCGGGCAAGAGCACCCTGGTCAAGGTCGTCTCCGCGGCCGCCCCGGCGGACGCGGGGCGCGCCGAGTGGCAGGGCCGCCCGGTCGTCCTGCGCCGGCCCGCCGACGCCCAGCGGCTCGGCATCGCCACCGTCTACCAGGACCAGTCGCTCGTCGACCGGCTGGACACCGTGGCCAACCTGTACCTCGGCCGGGAGCTGCGCCGGTTCGGGGTGCTCCGCGAGGTCGAGATGGAGAAACGTTCCTGTGCACTGCTGGAACGCCTCGCCATCAGCCTCCCCAGCGTCCGGACCCCGGTGGGGACGTTCACCATGGACCAGCGGCAGTCGGTCTCCATCGCCCGGGCCGTGCTCACCGAGCCCGACCTGATCGTCCTCGACGAGCCCGCCACCGCGCTCACCGTGGAGCAGACCGTCCGGGTGCTCGGCCTGATCCGCCGGCTGCGAGACGAGGGCCGCGCCGTGATCGTGGTCAGCCACAACCTGGACGACGTCCAGGCCGTCGCCGACCGGATCGCCGTCCTCCGCCTGGGCCGCAACAACGGCCTGTTCGAAGCCCGGTACACCAGCCAGGAACAGCTCGCCGCCGCCATCAGCGGCGGCCACCCGCTCGCCGTCACCCTCCAGCGCAGCCTGCTGCCCCGCGACCTCCCCGAGCACGAGGCCGTCGAGGCCGCCCACCGCTACCTGCCCGCGCACGCCGGGGTCGGCGGCGACTGGTACGACGTCATCCCGCTCTCCGGCGCCCGGGTCGCCCTGGTCGTCGGCGACGTGGTCGGCCACGGCCTGCACGCCGCCGCCACCATGGGCCGACTGCGCACCGCCGTGCGGAACTTCGCGATGCTCGACCTGCCGCCCGACGAACTCCTCACCCACCTCGACGAGGTGGTCGCCCAGATCGACGAGGAGGAGACGGCCGGCGGCCGCGAGGGCGCGATCATCGGCGCGACCTGCCTGTACGCGATCTACGACCCGGTCACCCGCCGCTGCCAGCTCGCCCGCGCCGGACACCTCCCGCTCGTCCTGGTCCGCCCCGACGGCACGGTCGACATCCCCGACACCCCCACCGGCCCGCCGCTCGGCCTGCGCGGACTGCCGTTCACCACCGTGGAACTCGACATCCCCGAGGGGAGCCGGCTGGTCCTCTACACCGACGGGCTGGTGGAGTCCCGCACCGAGGACATCGACGTCGGCCTGGACCGGCTGCGCGCGGCCCTCGCCCACCCCGGGCGCACCCCCGAGCAGACCTGCCGGAACGTCCTGGACGCGATGCTCCCCACCGACTCGGCCGACGACGTCGCCCTGCTCGTCGCCCGCACCCGGGCGGTGCCCGCGGACCGGACCGCCGAGTGGAGCGTCCCGACCGACCCCTCGGCCGTCGCCGCCGTCCGCGCCGCGGCCACCGCCCAGCTGCGCCGCTGGGGCCTGGAGGAACTGGAGACCGGCACCGAGCTGATCCTCAGCGAACTGGTCACCAACGCCATCCGCTACGGGGCCGCCCCGGTCGCGGTGCGGCTGCTGTACGGGCGGACCCTGATCTGCCAGGTCGCGGACGCCAGCAGCACCTCGCCCCGGGTCCGGCTCGCCGCCGCCACCGACGAGGGCGGGCGCGGACTGTTCCTGGTCGGGCAGATCGCCCAGCGCTGGGGTACCAGGTACACCGAGGACGGCAAGGTCATCTGGGCCGAGCAGAAGCTGCCCTGACGGGGCCGTCGACGGGGCCCGTTGGCGCGGGGCCCGGGGCACTGACGGGCTGCCCCGGGGCCCCGGCGGGCCGCCCGGGTCACTGGTGGGCGGCGCGGAGCTCCTCCAGCAGCATGCCCTGGTCGGCGAGCAGCTCGGTGAGGATGCGCCGGGCCGTCCGGAGCAGCTCGGCGACGTCCGCGCCCGCCAGGGCGTACACCACCGTCGACCCCTCGCGGGTCGCGGTCACCAGGCCGGAGCGGCGCAGGATGGCGAGCTGCTGGGAGAGGCTCGACGGTTCGATGTCGAACTCGGGCAGCAGGTCGCGCACCGGCGTCGGTCCGGCCTGGAGCAGTTCGAGGACCCGGATTCGCACCGGGTGGCCGAGCATCCGGAAGAACTCGGCCTTGGCCTGGTACAGCGGTACGGGCATGCTTCCTCCCCTCTTCCGGCGGCGCGCGGGCCGCCGTCCCGCGCTCAGACCTCCAGCGTCGACTCGATCCGCTTCAGCTGGTGCCGGGCCATGGCCAGGTTGGACCGGGTGCGGTTGAGCGCGAGGTACAGGAACAGGCCGCGCCCGCTGGACGTGGTGAGCGGCCGGATCAGGTGGTACTGACCGGTCAGGGTGACCAGGATGTCCTCGATGCCGTCGTCGTGGAGGTTGAGCATTTCCATCGCCCGCATCTTGGCACGGACGAGGTCCGTGTTGGCGGCCGCGGCGACGTTCAGGTCGATCTCGCCGCCGTCCCCGAGGGTGCCGAGCGCCATGCCGCTGCCGTAGTCCACCAGGGCGACCCCGATGGCTCCTTCGATGGTCATGGCTTCCTTGAGCGAGGTTTCGAGGTTCGCCATCGCCTGTCTCCTGTCGTGGCTGTGATCGGTTCGGGACGACTGTAGGAACGGGATCGCACTGCGGCCGAGTGTTGATCGGAATCTTCTGCTTCTGATCCGAAAGCGATCGTTCGACGTCGGTTTGCTGACCACATGAAGACATTTGCAACTCAGGATGTGAGCAGTTCACGGATACGCGATTCCTGCGGGCACCGAGCGGGAAGGCAGCCGGGCCGCCCCTCCTGACCCGGGCATGCCACCTGCGGAACTGCGGGAAAAGTCTGATGTTGATGTCACTCCAGACGGGTAATCTCAGGCTGAGATGCTCGATCACCACACCCCACGCACCCGCTGCGCCCCGTCGCCGCCCCCGGCCACGGCCCCGCAGCCGCAGGCGTCGCCGTCTGCGTTCTCGTCCGGCCACACTCACGGGAAGAACAGGTGACGCCAGTGCCTACCAGCCCCACGCCCGAAGAGCAGCTCAGCCCCGCCGAGCGCTACGCCGCCGCCCGCGAGCGCGCCAAGGAGCAGGCCACCGCCTTCCACGGCTTCCAGCAGCTGTACGACTTCCCGCTCGACGACTTCCAGGTCCGCGCCTGCCGGACGCTGGAGGACGGCAAGGGCGTCCTGGTCGCCGCGCCGACCGGCTCCGGCAAGACCATCGTCGGCGAGTTCGCCGTCCACCTGGCGCTGGCCGGCGGCCGCAAGTGCTTCTACACCACGCCGATCAAGGCGCTGTCCAACCAGAAGTACGGGGACCTGGTCAAGCGCTACGGCCAGGCCAAGGTCGGCCTGCTCACCGGCGACAACTCCGTCAACGGGGACGCGCCGGTCGTCGTGATGACCACCGAGGTCCTGCGGAACATGCTGTACGCGGGCTCCAGCGCCCTCGACGGCCTCGGCTACGTGGTGATGGACGAGGTGCACTACCTCGCCGACCGGTTCCGCGGCGCCGTCTGGGAGGAGGTCATCATCCACCTCCCCGAGTCGGTGACCCTGGTGTCGCTCTCCGCGACCGTCTCCAACGCCGAGGAGTTCGGCGACTGGCTGGACACCGTCCGCGGCGGCACCGAGGTGATCGTCTCCGAGCACCGCCCCGTCCCGCTCTGGCAGCACGTGATGGCCGGCAACCGGATGTACGACCTGTTCGCCAGCCCCGACCGGGACGGCCGCCCCAAGGGCAGCCTGAAGAACCCCGCCAAGGCCGTCAACCCCGAACTCGTCCGCCTCGCCCGCTCCGAGTCCGACCGCGGCCGCGACCGGTTCGCCCGCGGCCGCGGCCGCTCGATGCCCGCCGGCCGCCCCGGCCGGGTCTGGACGCCCGGCCGGGTCGACGTCATCGACCGGCTCGACGCCGAGGGCCTGCTCCCCGCCATCACCTTCATCTTCAGCCGGGCCGGCTGCGAGGCCGCCGTCCAGCAGTGCCTCAACTCCGGCCTGCGCCTGAACCGGGACGCCGACCGCTTCAAGGTCCGCCAGTTCGTCGAGGAGCGCTGCCGCGACATCCCCGACGAGGACCTGCACGTCCTCGGCTACTACGAGTGGCTGGACGGCCTGGAGCGCGGCATCGCCGCCCACCACGCCGGCATGCTGCCCCGGTTCAAGGAGGTCGTCGAGGAGCTGTTCGTCCAGGGCCTGGTCAAGGCCGTCTTCGCCACCGAGACGCTCGCCCTCGGCATCAACATGCCCGCCCGCTCGGTGGTCATGGAGAAGCTCGTCAAGTGGAACGGCGAGACCCACGCCGACATCACCCCCGGCGAGTACACCCAGCTCACCGGCCGGGCCGGCCGCCGCGGCATCGACGTCGAGGGCCACGCCGTCGTCCTGTGGCAGCGCGGGCTCGACCCGGAGGCGCTGGCCGGCCTGGCCGGCACCCGCACCTACCCGCTCAAGTCCTCCTTCCGCCCCTCGTACAACATGGCCGTCAACCTGGTCGGCCAGTTCGGGCGGCACCGCTCCCGCGAACTGCTGGAGACCTCCTTCGCGCAGTTCCAGGCCGACCGCTCGGTCGTCGGCATCGCCCGGCAGGTGCAGCGCAACGAGGAGGGCCTGGACGGCTACCGCGAGTCGATGACCTGCCACCTCGGCGACTTCGACGAGTACATGCGGCTGCGCCGCGAGCTCAAGGACCGCGAGAACGAGCTCGCCCGCGAGGGCTCCAGCCAGCGCTGGGCCGCCGCCGTCGAGTCCATCGAGCAGCTCAGGCCGGGCGACATCATCCACGTCCCGACCGGCAAGTTCGCCGGGCTCGCGCTGGTCATCGACCCCGGCCTGCCGCCGGTCAGCCGCAACGGGCACGGCCGCGGCGGGCCCCGCCACCCGGACTTCCAGGACGGGCCGCGCCCCGTCGTGCTCACCGCCGAGCGCCAGGTCAAGCGCCTCGCGATGATCGACTTCCCGCACCCCGTCGCCGCCGTGGACCGGATGCGCATCCCCAAGTCCTTCAACCCGCGCAGCCCGCAGTCCCGCCGCGACCTCGCCTCCGCCCTGCGCACCAAGGCCGGCCACCTCGAACCCGAGCGCCACCGCAAGGGCCGCGCGGCCGCCGCCGACGACCCCGAGATCAGCCGCCTGCGCACCGCCCTGCGCCAGCACCCCTGCCACGGCTGCGACGAACGCGAGGACCACGCCCGCTGGTCCGAGCGCTACCACCGCCTGCACCGCGACACCGAACTCCTCGAACGCCGGATGCGCTCCCGCACCCACACCATCGCCCGCACCTTCGACCGGGTCTGCGGCCTGCTCACCGACCTCGGCTACCTCAGCGGCGACACCGTCACCGCCGACGGCAAGCGCCTGGCCCGGCTCTACGGCGAACTCGACCTGCTCGCCTCCGAGTGCATCCGCGAAGGCGTCTGGGACGGCCTCGCCGCCGCCGAACTCGCCGCCTGCGCCTCGGCCCTGGTCTACGAGGCCCGCCAGTCCGACGACGCCGTCGCCCCGCGCGTCCCCGAGGGCGGCGCCAAGGACGCCCTCGGCAAGATGGTCCGGATCTGGGGCAGGCTCGACGCGCTGGAGGAGCAGCACAAGATCTCCACCGCGGAGGGCGTCGGCCAGCGCGAACCCGACCTCGGCTTCGCCTGGACCGCCTACCGCTGGGCCCTCGGCCACGACCTCGACGCCGTCCTGCGCGACGCCGACATGCCCGCCGGCGACTTCGTCCGCTGGACGAAGCAGCTCATCGACGTCCTCGGCCAGATCCAGGACGCCGCGGGCGACAACACCGACCTCCGCAAGACCGCCCGCAAGGCGGTCGACGGCATGCGGCGCGGCATCATCGCGTACTCGTCGGTGGGCTAGCCGCTCCGGCGGACGGGCCCGGCCACTCCCTCGCCCGGAGCGGCCGGGCCCCTTCGCGTCCGTCACCGGCAGGTGTCGGCGTCCTCCCGTTCGCTCCCGCCGCGGATCCGGTAGACGCTGGGCCGCAGCTCCTCGGAGAGCGCCCGCACCAGCGGTTCCGCCTCCGGCGACCAGCGGGTCTCGTCCGACCAGACGACGTCCGCCAGCACGGGCACGTCACCGGCCGCCAGGAAGGACAGGTCGACCCCGCGGGCGTCGACCTGGCGCCTGGCCAGCGCGCGCAGCGTGAACCAGCTGTGCCCGGGGAGGGTGCGTGTGATGCTGATGGCCGCGGTGAAGTCGACGCCGTGCACGATGGCCGCGTACAGCTCGTGGCCCACGTGCGGGAAGGGGAGGAACCGGCGGACCAGCGCGAGGTTCGGCGCGATCTTCCGGGCCAGACCGAGGAGGTGCTCCAGCTCGCGGGTGCGTGCCCGGTCGAGCAGGGCGCGCACCTCGTCCGAGGCGGACGGGTGGCGGGGCACCTCGACGACGGTCCAGACGTCCGTGGCGGAGACGGTGCAGCGGTCCCCGCGAGGCCGGGGCGGCTCGTCCGTGTAGCGGCGCAGTGCGCGGGCGAGCCGGAGGGCGAGCTCGCCAGCCTCGACGAAGGCGAGGAGACGGGTGTGGTCCACACTGTCGTCGAACGGGAAGGCGGTGTCCGCGTAGGCCTGGGCGAGTTCGCGGATGCGGGCGAAGTTCCGGGTCAGGGTCCGGACCGCGATGAGGGTCGATGCGTCGGGGCCGGTTGACGCGGCCTCCTCGTGGGCCATCAGCGCGGTCAGCAGCGCGTTGCTGTCCGTCGTCGCCCTCACGTGCCGCAGCAGGTCCGCGGCGGTGGTGTGCAGCAGGGCGTCGAGGGCCTCATCGGACGGGTCGTCGTGGTCGTTCACCGGGTTCCCTCCTTCGCGGTCAAGTCCCGGGCCAGTTCGCGGCGGAGGGCCGTCCGGCCCTGTTTGCGCAGGTCGCGGACCTTCTGGGTGGTCACCTTGAGCAGGTCCGCGATCTCGGACTCGGTGGCCTCGTCCAGGGTGAGGGCGAGGACGGCCCGCTGCGGTTCGGGGAGGGCGGCCAGGGCGTTCAGCACGGTCAGGGTCTGGGCGGTCAGGTCGGCGTGGTCCGGGGCGGGGGAGGGCGTCTCGGGGGGTTCGGCCACGGGCACGGTCAGCGGCTGGACGCGCTTGCGCCCCGGCGGCCGCATGTGCACGTTCCAGGTGACCCGGCGCAGCCAGCCGAACTGGTTGCCGATCGTCTCCCACCGCCCGGCCAGGACTTGGTGCCAGGCCTGCAGGACGGCCTCCTGGACGGCGTCCTCGGCGTCCTGGCGGTTCACCCCGCGCAGCATCAGCAGTCGGACCAGCCGTGGGTGGGCCTCGTCCAGGAGGGCCAGGAACTCACCGCGCACGCGTCCCATCCTGGCGTCCACCGCGGCGGCGGGGTGGCTCTTCCCGGTGACCGGACCGTCCGTGCGCCGTGAAGCGGTGTCATCGGTGTCCACGCGCGGGGCCCTTCCGGTTGCCGACCTCGATCAGCACGCCGCGCTCGCCGAGGTCGACGATCCGGCTGCCCGCCGGGAGCTCCCGCAGGTGCTGACGCCGCGACAGCTCCCGTTCGCGCCGCACCTGCACGCGCGCCTTGCACCAGGCCGCCGTGACGCCGGTGACCAGCGTGCCCGCCGTGGCTGCCAACAACGTGACGCCGGGATCCATGGCTCCTCCTGACCGTCCCCGGGGCCGGCCCGCTGCCGCCCCCTGTCCCTCTGTGGCCGTCCGGGAGCATGATCGGGAAGCCGGGGGCGGGATTTCGCGGTCAGCGGTGCGGCACCGGCCCCGTGGAGTCGCGGACGATGAGTTCGGTGGCGAGTTCGACGTGCAGGGCTTCGACGGCGGTGCCTTCCAGGAGGCGGAGGAGGAGGCTGACGGCCAGGCCGCCGAGTTCTTCCAGGGGTTGGCGGACGGTGGTGAGGGTGGGGACGGAGGTGCGGCTGAGGTAGTCGTCGTCGAAGCCGACGAGGGAGAGGTCGGCGGGGACGCGGAGGTTGCGGTCGTGGGCGGCGCGGAGGGCGCCGATGGCGGCCTTGTCGTTGAAGGCGACGAGGGCGGTGGGGCGGTCGGGGAGGTCGAGGAGGCGGCCGGCGGCGGTGTGGCCCCAGTCGCTGGTGGGTTCGATGCTGGTGACGAGTTCCGGGGGGATGAGGACGCCGGCCTCGGCGAGGGCGGCGGTGTGGCCGGCGAAGCGGGAGGCGGAGGCGAGCCAGTCGTCGGGGCCGTTGATGAAGCCGATCCGGCGGTGGCCGAGGGCGACGAGGTGGGCGGTGAGGTTGCGGGCGCCGGTGAAGTGGGAGGCGGAGACGGCGGCGATGTCGCGGGGGACGGGGGTGCGGGGGTCGACGACGACGAACGGGAAGTCCTGGCGCCGGAGTTGTTCGAGCTCCGCACCGTCCTCGACCGGGAGGACGAGGAGCGCCCCGGCGAGGTCGCGGCGGCGGGGGAGTTCGGCGAGCGCCCCGTTGTGCTGGGCGGAGCTGCCCGCGCTGAGGATCAGCTCCCGGCCGTGCCGGTCGAGCGCTTCGGCGACGGCGGTGACGATGGTGCCGAAGTAGTCGGTGAGCAGGTAGGGGCAGCGGACGAAGACGGCGCCGGGCCGGGCGGTGCGCTTGGCGGCGGGGCCGGGGTCGGGCGCGCCGAGCCGTTCCATCGCCTCCCGGACGGCGGCCTCGGTCTGCCCGGAGACGGCGGCCTGGCCGGTCAGGACGCGGGAGACGGTCGCGGGGGAGACCCCGGCGGCGGCCGCGATCTCCCGGACGGTGACCCGCGCGGACTTCGGCCTACCCATGTGTTTCATTGTTTCGTTTCATGGAAGCGATCTTACATCTCCCAACTCGCAAGGGGTGCACGAATCTTGACACGGGGAAAGCCGGTGCCGTTTCCTGAACGCACTGCACGGATTGCAGAAATGTTTCATTTTGTTTCATGAAGGAAGCGGAAGGACCACCGATGTACCGACGCGCGCTCGGCACCGCCACGGCCGCCGCCCTGGCCCTGACCCTGACGGGAGCGGCCCCCGCGCCCTCGCACCGGCCCGCCGCCGAGGTCCAGGTCTGGGTCACCACCCCGGACGGGGCCGAACTGCTGCACCAGCGGCCGTCGGTGGCCTTCCACCCGGGCGCGTCCGCCCGCACCACGATCACCGTCGACCCGGGGCAGGCCTTCCAGCGCATGGACGGCTTCGGCGCCTCGATCACCGACTCCTCCGCCGCCGTCCTGAGCGCCCTGCCCCCGGCCGACCGGGACGCCGCGCTGCGCCGCCTCTTCGACCCGGCCGCGGGCATCGGCATCAGCATGGTGCGCCAGCCGATCGGCTCCTCCGACTTCACGGCCGCCGCCGCGCACTACACCTACGACGACGTCCCGGCCGGGCAGAGCGACTTCGCGCTGAGCCGCTTCTCGATCGCCCACGACGAGCAGCAGGTGCTGCCGCTGCTGCGCCGGGCCCGGAGCCTCAACCCGGAGTTGAAGGTGGTGGCGACCCCGTGGAGCCCGCCCGCCTGGATGAAGACCGGCGACTCGCTGCTGGAAGGCAGGCTCAAGGACGACCCGGCGGTCTACGACGCGTACGCCCGCTACCTGGTGAAGTTCGTGCAGGCGTACGCGGCGGCCGGCGTCCCGGTGGACTACCTGACGGTGCAGAACGAGCCGCAGAACCGCAAGCCCAACGCGTACCCGGGCACCGACCTGACCGCCGAGCAGGAGGAGAAGGTCATCGAGGCGCTCGGGCCGCTGCTGCGCAAGGCCAGCCCGCGCACCAGGATCCTCGGCTACGACCACAACTGGGCCACCCACCCGGACGACGTCGCCAACACCCCGCCCGGCGCGGACCCGGAGACCGACTACCCCTACCGGCTGCTGGACAGCGGCGCCGCCCGGTGGCTGGCCGGGACGGCCTACCACTGCTACGCGGGCGACCCCTCCGCGCAGAGCGCGCTGCACGAGGCGTACCCGGACAAGGGCATCTGGTTCACCGAGTGCTCGGGCTCGCACGGGCCGGACGACACCGCCGCGCAGACCTTCCGCGGGACGCTGACCTGGCACGCCCGCAACCTGACCGTCGGCGCGACCCGCAACTGGGCCAAGTCGGTGCTCAACTGGAACATCGCGCTGAACGAGCACGACGGCCCGCACAACGGCGGCTGCGGCACCTGCACCGCGCTGCTGACCGTGCACGGGGACGGCGGCGTGACCACCGGCGCCGAGTACTACACCATCGGCCACCTGTCGAAGTTCGTCCGCCCCGGCGCCGTCCGGATCGCCAGCACCAGCTTCGGGACGCCGGGCTGGAACGGGCAGTTGACCGACGTCGCGTTCACCGATCCGGACGGGTCGACCGTGCTGGTGGTGCACAACGAGAACGACGCGCCGCGCGACTTCGCCGTCGCGGTCGGCGGGCAGAGCTTCGAGTACACCCTGCCCGGCGGGGCGCTCGCCACCTTCCGCTGGCCCGGGTCCGGTGCGCCGAAGGCCGACCGGCGCGAGGTGCCGCTCACCGGCGCCACCGCCACCGCCCGACCGGCCGCCGCGGACGCCAAGTCGGCGATCGACGCGGACGCCTCCACCCGGTGGAGCACCGGGCAGGCCCAGGCCCCCGGCCAGTACCTGCAGATCGACCTCGGGCGGCGCACCGCCTTCGACCGGATCGCCCTCGACAGCGGCGACAACCTCGGTGACCAGGCCCGCAGTTGGCGGATCGAGAGCAGCGAGGACGGCACCCGCTGGCACCCGCTCGCCACCGGCACCGGCGCTGGCCAGCTGACCACCGTCGACCTGCCGCGCAGCACCCGGGCCCGCTACCTGCGGATCACCAACACCGCTGCGGCGCCCGGCTGGTGGAGCCTCGCGGACGTCCGCCTCTACCGCTGACCACCTCCGGTACGCGCACCGCCCCGCAGCACCCCGCAGTGCCAACACCCCACCCCCCCACGAGGAGCAGTCCCATGCACGGACCGCACCGCCCCACCCGGATCGCCGTGGCCCTCGCGCTGGCCGCCGCGGGCCTGGCCACCGTCGGCAGCACGGCCGCCGGGGCCGCCGACACCACCGCACAGGTCTGGATCACCACCGCCGACGGCAGCAGCCGCCTCGCCCAGGCCGCCGCCGTCCCGTTCTCCGCCACCTCCCCGCAGGCGCAGGACATCGCGGTCGACGCGGCCGACGTGCAGCAGCCGCTGGTCGGCTTCGGCGCCGCGTTCACCGAGTCCTCCGCGCACCTGGTGGCGGGCCTGTCCGCGACCACCCGGGCCGCCCTGATGAACGACCTGTTCTCCACCGCGGGCGGCGGCATCGGCCTCAACTACCTGCGCCAGCCGCTCGGCGCCTCCGACTTCGTCTCGCACCTGCCGTTCTACTCGTACGAGGACACCAGGGGCTCGTTCTCGATCGCCCGCGACCAGCAGGAGATCCTGCCCGCGATCAACCAGGCCCGCGCGGTCAACCCGAACATCCGGATCATGGGCACCCCGTGGTCGCCGCCCGCCTGGATGAAGACCTCGGGCTCGCTGAACGGCGGCAGCCTGAAGCCGGAGAACTACGGGGACTTCGCCGACTACCTGGTCAGGGCGATCCAGGCGTACGGCGCGGCGGGCGCCCCGATCAGCGACCTGACGGTGGCCAACGAGCCGAAGTTCCAGACCACTTACCCCTCCACCGGGATGACGGCTGCCCAACAGGCGGACTTCGTCAAGGTGTTGGACGCCAAGCTGACCGCGGCGGGCCTGCCCACCGACCTCTACGCGTACGACCACAACTGGGACGACACCGCGTTCCCGCTGAGCGTGCTCTCCCAGGACGCCTCGGTGGCCCGGCTCAAGGGCGCCGCGTTCCACTGCTACGGCGGCCAGCCCGAGGCCGAGCAGCAGGTCGCGAACACCGGGAAGGCGGTGTTCTTCACCGAGTGCACCGGCACCGACTCGGCGACCCCGGCGCAGACCTTCAGCAGCACGCTGAAGTGGCAGACCGAGAACCTGGTCATCCGCAACCTGCGCAGCGGCGGCCGCACCGCGGTGCTGTGGAACGTCGCGCTGGACGCCAACGGCGGCCCGCAGTACGGCAACTGCTCCACCAACTGCAACGGCGTGCTGGAGGTCAGCGGCGGCACGTACAGCAAGAACGCCGAGTACTACGTGCTCGGCCACGTCTCCAAGTTCGTCAAGCCGGGCGCCCACCGGATCGGCTCCACCAGCCAGGGCAGCGGCGGCCTGCAGGACGTCGCCTTCCTGAACCCGGACGGCTCGCGCGGCGCCGTGGTGCTCAACGCCACCGGCGGCTCCCAGCACTTCTCGATCAGCGACGGCGGCCGCTCCCTGGTCTACGACCTCCCGGCCGGGGCGGTCGCCACCTTCACCTGGCCCGGCACGCCCACCGGCGGCGGGGGCGGGGGCACGGGCGGGACGATCGACACCGCGGCCTGGTACACCCTGGCCAACGCCAACTCCGGCAAGTGCGTGGACGCCACCGGCTGGGGCACCGCCAACGGCACCGCCGTCCAGCAGTGGGCGTGCGGCACCGGCGCCAACCAGCAGTGGCAGTTCGCGCCCACCGACGGCGGCTACTACCGCGTCACCAACCGCAACGCCGCCGCGACCGCCCAGGTGCTGGACGTCACCGGCGCCGCCACCGCCGACGGGGCCAAGCTCCAGACCTGGCAGTGGTCCTCCGGCGCCAACCAGCAGTTCAAGCCCGTCCAGCGGGCCGACGGCAGCTGGACGCTGGTCAACCGCAACAGCGGCAAGTGCCTGGACGTCACCGACGTCTCCACCGCCGACGGCGCCCGCCTCCAGCAGTGGGCCTGCACCGGCGGCTCGGCCCAGTCCTTCCGCCTGACCGCGGTCGGCTGACCGCACCCCCCGAGACCGGGGCGGCCGGTTGGTGGACCGGCCCGCCCCACGGGGCGCCCGCCGCGGACGACGCCTGAGCGCCGCGGCGGGCGCCCCATCCTCCGTCGGGCCGGACGCCCCATCTTCCGTCGGGCCCGGCGGACTGATCCGGCGTCAGCCGACGCTCCGTCGAGTCGACGTGTTCCGTTCAAGCCCCGCTTACCTCACCATGGGACCGTGCCGGTGCGCCTACGCGCGTAGCGCACGTCTGTGCCGCCCCCTTCCACGGTACGAGGAGATCAACAGATGACCAGGGCTTCGAAGGCCGTCCTCCCGGCCGCCCTCGCCGCGACCGGCCTGCTGCTCGCCGCCTCGGCGGCCACTACGGTCGGCACCGCCACCGCCACCGCCGCCACCACCTCCGCCACCGCCGCCACTGTGACCACCCCCAAGCGGGTGCTGTTCGACAACAGCAAGGGCGAGACCGCCGGGAACGCGGACTGGATCATCTCCACCGGCCAGCCCGACCCGCTCGCCCAGAACGCCAACCCGAGCACCGAGACCTCCTGGACCGGCGCGATCTCCGCCTGGGGCGTCGCCCTGCAGAAGACCGGCAACTACAGCCTCAAGACCCTCCCCGCGGGCAGCACCATCACCTACGGCACCGGCGGCGCGCTCGACCTCGCCAACTTCGACGAGTTCGTCCTCCCCGAGCCCAACGTCCGGCTCAGCAGCGCCGAGAAGACCGCCGTGATGAAGTTCGTCCAGAACGGCGGCGGCCTGTTCCTGGTCTCCGACCACAACGTCAGCGACCGCAACAACGACGGCTGGGACTCCCCGGCGATCATCAACGACCTGCTCACCAGCAACGGCGTCGACAACACCGACCCGTTCGGCTTCTCCGTCGACCTGCTGAACATCGCCAACGAGAACCCGCGCGCGATCACCGACACCACCGACCCGGTGCTCAACGGCGCCTTCGGCAAGGTCACCGGTTCGATCATCCGCAACGGCACCACCTTCACCCTCAAGCCCGCCGACAACCCGTCGGTCAAGGGCCTGCTCTACCGCACCGGCTACAGCGGCAACACCGGCGCCTTCTTCGCCACCTCGACCTTCGGCAGCGGCCGGGTCGCGATCTGGGGCGACTCCTCCCCGATCGACGACGGCACCGGCCAGTCCGGCAACACCCTCTACGACGGCTGGAACGACCCGGCCGGCACCGACGCCGCCCTCGCCCTCAACGCCACCGCCTGGCTCGCGGGGAACAGCGGCACCGGCGGCGGAACGGGCGGCGGCACCGGCTGCACCGCCGCCCAGCTGATCACCAACCCCGGCTTCGAGACCGGCTCCACCTCCGGCTGGACCGAGACCAACAGCAACGGCACCAGCACCGTCAACTCCAGCAGCAGCGAACCCGCCCACAGCGGCAGCTACGACGCCTGGCTCAACGGCTACGGCGCCACCACCACCGACACCCTCGCCCAGACCGTCACCCTCCCGACCGGCTGCGCCGCCTACACCCTCAGCTTCTGGCTGCACATCGACAGCGCCGCCTCCACCACCACCGCCTTCGACACCCTCACCGTCACCGCCAACGGCACCACCCTCGCGAGCTACAACAACACCAACGCCGCCGCCGGCTACCAGCAGCGCACCTTCAACCTCGCCGCCTACGCGGGCCGGGCCGTCACGCTGAAGTTCACCGGCACCGAGGACTACACCAAGCAGACCTCGTTCGTCCTCGACGACGTCAACGTCAACGTCTCCTGACACCCCGCCCCGGGCCCTCCGCCGCGGCCGCCCCGGGCGCCCGCGGCGGAAACCCCGTTCCCCCGGCCGCGCGGTCGGGGCATGATGGCCCGATGAACCGCACCGACCAGCAGGGTTCCGGCCAGCCACGCTCCGACCAGCAGGGTTCCGACCAGCAGCGCTCCGAGGGGCAGGGTTCCGAGCGGCAGCGCTCCGAGCGGCAGCGTTCCGAGGGGCGCTTCCACGTCATCGTGCTGTCGAACTTCGCCAGGGGCTTCGACAAGTACGCGCTCACCTACGGCAAGGCGGGCATCCCGGAGAGCACCTTCCCGGACAGGTTCCACCTGCTGACCCGCACGGAACTGGGCATCGGGACCGCCAAGGCCGGACGGCTGCTGGAACGGCTGGCGATACCGGGCGACCGGCTGCTGGTGCTGGAGACCGAGGTCGACCCCGACGCGCTGCACCCCAACGAGGCCACCGGCCTCGGCGCGGAGCTGCACCGGGACCGCATCCGGCTGTCGGCCGTCCACGAGCCCGCGGCGGAGCCGGACGGGCGGATCACCCTGACCCCGACCACCGTCGAGGACGCGATGGCCGCCTCGCTGCGGCTCAACCCCGACCTGGCGGCCTACGCCGACCTGCGGCCGCGCTCGGTCTCCGTCCTGCCGGTGGCCGCCGCCTGCCAGGCCAAGTGCTCGTTCTGCTTCTCCGCGGCCTCGATCTCCAGCGACCAGCCGCCCGCCCGCGTCCCGTGGGACACCGTCACCGCCTGGCTGGAGCGCGGCCGCGCGGCGGGCGCCGAACGGGCCGTGATCACCGGCGGCGGCGAGCCCACCCTGCTCCCGTTCGAGCAGCAGCTGCGGCTGGTGGCCGCCTGCGCGGCCGCCTTCCCGAAGACCGTCCTGATCAGCAACGCGCACAACCTCGCCAAGCTCGCCCCCGCCGACCGGGCCGACCGCCTGGCCGAGCTGGCCGCCGCCGGGCTGAGCGTGCTGGCCGTCTCCCGGCACCACCAGGACGACGACGCCAGCGAGCGGCTGATGGCGCTGCGCACCCCGGTCGGCGAGGTCGCCGACACCTGGCGCGAAGGGCGCGAACGCTGGCCCGGGCTGCGGCTGCGGCTGATCTGCGTGCTCCAGCACGGCGGCGTCGCCGACGAGGAGGGCGTCGCCGCCTACCTCTCCTGGGCCGCCGCCCACGGCGTCGAGGAGGTCTGCTTCAAGGAGCTGTACGTCTCCACCAGCACCGAGTCGCTGTACCACGACCACGCCGCCAACCGCTGGAGCCGCGACCACCAGGTCTCGCTGTCCGTGGTCACCGGCTTCGCCGAACGGCACGGCTTCCCGGAGACGGGCCGCCTGCCCTGGGGCGCACCGGTCTTCGACGGCAGCTGGGACGGCCGCCCGATGCGGATCGCCGCCTACACCGAGCCCAGCCTGCTCTGGGAACGCACCCACGGCGTCGCCCGCAGCTGGAACGTCCTGGCCGACGGCCGCTGCTACGCCTCCCTGGAGGACCGGGCCAGCGAGGTCCTCCCGGCGGGTGCCCTTCCGGTGGAGGTCCTTCCAGCGGGGTCCCGCCCGGCGTCGGAAGGGGCGACGGCGTGAGGTTCGACGGCACGAGGTCCGACAGCACGAGGTTCGACGGCGTGAGGTTCGACGGCACGAGGTTCGACGAGTTCCAGGCGCACCGGCAGCACCTGCTCGCCGCCGACCCGTCCCTGCTGGACGCCGCCGAGACCAACGTCTACCGGGCGCTCGCCCCGCTGCGACCCGGCCCCCCGGACGGCGACGGCACCCGCACGGTCTACCGGTGCGACCTGGCCCGCACCTGGCTGCGCCGCTACGGCCTGCCCGAGGAGTGGTCGCGCCGCGCGATGGTCGGCGGCGGCGTCCGGCACGGCCTCGACCTGCTGTTCCGCCACCTGCACACCGTCGGCGCCCGGCTGTGGCTGCCCGCCGACGTGTACCCGGTCTACTCCGAACTGGCCCGCGCCGCCGGGCTCGCCCCCGGCTCCTACCCGACGCTGCCCGCCCCCGTCCTGCCGCAGGCCCCGCCGGAGGGCGAGCGCCCCGAGTACCTGCTGCTCGCCAACCCCAGCAAGCCGCTCGGCCGCCACCTCACCGACGCCGAGTGCGCCGCACTGGCCGCCTGGCTGGAGCGCTCCCCGCACCGGCGCCTGCTGATCGACGCCGTCTACGACCTGGGCACCCCGTTCGCCCCCGGCACCCGGCGGCTGCTGGACACCGGCCGCGCCGTCCTGCTGCACTCGGTCACCAAGGGCTGGCTGCACCCCCGCACCTTCGGCATCGTCCTGCTCGGCCCGGACGACACCGCCGTGGCCGAGGCCTTCCGCGGCGACCCGCCCGGCCAGGACCGGCTCCGGCTCGCCGAGAGCCTGCTGGCCGAGCACGCGGACACCCCGCGCCGGGTGGAGGCCGCGCTGGCCGCCCGCGCCGAACGCCTGCTCGCCGCCCTGCCCGCCGACGTCCGCGCGGCCGTGCCCGCCGCCGCCCGCACCAGCCCGGGCAACTACTTCTTCCCGGTCGACACCCCGGCCGGGACGCTGCTGGCCGAGCACGGCCTGCTCGCCCTCCCCGCCACCGTCTTCGGCGACACCGCCTGGACCGGCTCCGTCCTCACCAGCCTCGCCGCCCCCTTCGCCCCCTTCGCCCCCGCGCCGGAGAACCACCGATGAAGCCCCTCCAGGACCTGGCCGTCTACGACGACGCCGACTTCTACGACCGGGAGTTCGCCACCCGCACCCACGACGTCCCGTTCTTCCTCGACCAGGCCCGGCGCGCCGACGGCCCGGTCCTGGAGGTCGCCTGCGGCACCGGCCGGATCACCCTGCCGATCGCCCGCGCGGGCGTCGACGTCACCGGCCTCGACGTGATGCCCAGCATGCTCGCGCTCGCCCGCCGCCGCTCCGCCGCCGAGGGCCTGCCCGTCGAGTGGCTCGAACAGGACTGCCGCGACATCCGCACCGGGCGCCGCTACGCCCTGGTCTTCTCCGCCACCAACGCCATGCAGCACCTGCACGACCTGGACTCCGTGCTCGCCTTCCTCACCTCGGCCCGCGCCGCGCTGCGCCCCGGCGGCACGCTGCTCCTGGACGTGTTCAACCCCGCCCCGGCGAAGCTCACCCGGCTGCCCGACGCCCCCTACCGCCACAAGTCGGTCACCGACCTGGACGGCACCGAGCTGGAGGTGCGCGCCGCCACCGGCTACGACGCCGCCACCCAGGTGCTGCACTTCACCCTCGACTACCTGCGCGCGGGCGAGCGCGTCCGCACCAAGAAGGTCAGCATGCGCTGCTTCTTCCCGGAGGAACTGCTCGCCCTGTGCCGCCTGGCCGGCCTCGACGTCGTGGAGCGCTGCGGCGACTACGACTCCTCCCCGTTCACCAGCGCCTCGCCCAAGCAGATCCTGTTCTGCCGGGCCGCCCCCGGAGCCTGAGCGACCCCGTCCGTGAGCACGGTGTGCGGCAGCGGCTCGAAGCCGTTGAAGCCCTGGGTGAGGTAACTGACCGCGTAGGCGCCGGTGGAGAGGATCCACACCGGGTCGCCGGAGGCCACCGCCCGGGGCACCGGCACCAGGCCGGAGTCCTGCCCGTGCGGGAAGGTGTCGTCGCTGTCGCAGGTCGGGCCCGCCACCACGGCCGGGACGCACTCCGGCTCCGGGTGGGTCGGGAAGACCAGCCGGTACTGCACCTGGTCCATCTCGTACAGCCCGTTGAACTTCCCGCAGCCCAGGTAGAGCCAGTGCTCCCGCCCGCCGTCCGGCTGCTCGCGGGAGGTCAGCCGGTAGACGTGGGTGCGGATCGCGCCCTGGTCGGCGACCAGGTGGCGGCCCGGTTCCAGGACGAAGTCCAGTGCGCCGCCGTGCAGTCGGCGCAGCTGGTCGACGCCCTGCCGGACGGCCCGGAAGATCTCGTCGAGCGGCGGGTCGAGGGCGGTGCCGTGCCGGTCGGTGTAGCCCAGGGCGGGCAGGCCGCCGCCGAGGTTGACGTGGTCGAGCCGGACGCCGCGCCGGTCGAGCTCGACCAGCACCTCGCCGATCAGCTCGAACGCGGCCGTCCAGGCCTTGGCGGTCAGCTGCTGCGAACCGACGTGCACCGAGAGCCCGGCCGGGGTCAGCCCGGCCGCGCGGGCGGCCGTCAGGACGTCGACGGCGTCCGCCGCCGAGCAGCCGAACTTGCGGCTCAGTCCCCACAGCGCGCCCTCGCCGCTGGTGGCGAGGCGGCAGAACACCCGTGCGCCCGGGGCGTGTTCGGCGATCGCGCGGACGTCCTGGAGGCTGTCGGTGGCGAAGTCCCGGATGCCCAGGCGGTACGCCTCGGCGATGCCCCGGTCCGACTTGACGGTGTTGCCGTAGTGCACCCGGTCGGCCGGGACGCCGGTGCGCAGCGCCTGGGCGACCTCGTGCGGGCTGGCGGCGTCGAAACCGGCGCCGAGCGCGGCCAGGTGGGCCAGCACCTCGTCCACCGGGCAGGCCTTCATGGCGAACCGGACGGCCACGCCCGGCAGTTCGTCCCGCAGCGCGGTGTAGCGGCGGGCGATGCCGGCCAGGTCGTAGAAGATCCGGTCGTCGGTGGCCGCGGCCAGGGCGGAGCGCAGCGCGGGGGTGAGGGCGGGGAGTTCGGTGGTGGGGTTCAACGTGCCGGGTCCTCGCCGTGCGGGGGCCGCAGCGGCCCGAACGCGCGCAGGGCGGCCCGCAGTTGGTCGCGGTGGGGCTGCACGGCGCGGTCCAGGGCGGGGGCGAACGGCAGCACGGCGCCGTCCGGCCGGGTGATCCGCCGGGGCGGGGCGACCAGGCGCATCTCCTCGGCCGCGGTGGCGAGGACCTCGGCGCCGATGCCGCAGCTGCGGTTGGAGTCGTCGATGACGACCAGGCGCCCGGTGCGCTCCAGCGAGGCGGCCAGCGCCGCCCAGTCGAACGGGTACAGGGTGCGCGGGTCGAACACCTCGACGGAGAGCTCCGGGGCGAGTTCCTCCGCGACGGCCAGCGCGTCGTGCACCAGGTGGCCGACGGCGACCACGGTGACGTCGGTGCCCGCCCGGTGGATCCGGGCCGAGCCCAGCGGGATCGGCGCCAGCTCCCACGTCACGGTCTCCCGCACCGGCAGGGCCGCGGCCGGGGCGAACACCACCACCGGGTCCGGGTCGGCGATCGCCGAGCGCAGCAGCCCGTACGCGTCGGTGGGCGTGGCCGGGACGACGGTCTTCACCCCGGCGTGCGCGAACAGGCCGTACGGGTGGTCGGAGTGCTGCCCGGCCCAGCCGTCCCGGGAGCCGGAGCCCGGCACCAGGCAGGTCAGCGGGACGGCGGCCTGGCCGCCGGTCATCAGCGAGAACTTGTGCGCCTGGTTGACGAGTTGCTCGAAGACCAGGAACAGCAGCGAGGGGATCTGGAACTCGATCACCGGCCGCCGCCCGGTCAGCGCGGCGCCGATCGCCATCGAGGTGAAGGCCTGCTCGGAGAGCGGGGTGTCGACGATCCGGCCGGGGCCGAAGCGGTCGAGCAGGTTGAGGGTGGGCCCGGCCATCCCGGCGCCGATGTCCTCGCCGAAGACGCAGACCGCCGGGTCCGCGGCGAGGGCGTCGGTGAGCGCCCGGTTGAGCGCCTTGGTGTAGGAGAGCCTCATCCGCGGTGCCCCGCCCTCGGACGCAGCCCGTCCGCGTACAGGTGCTCCAACGCCCTTTCCGGCGAAGGGTGTTCGGAAGCGAGGGCGAACTCCCGTGCGGCGCCGAGCTGTTGCTCCACCGAGGCGTCCAACTCCGCGGCCAGGCCGGGCGGCAGGAGCGCGGCGGCGCGCGGCAGCGGGTCGAGGGCGCGCCAGTCGGCGACCTCCTCGGGGGTGCGGTAGTGCAGTTTCATCAGCCGTTCCATGGTGTGGTGCCCCTCGAAGCGGTAGGTGCGGCACTCGAGGAAGCCGGGGCCACCGCCGGCGGCGGCCCGTTCGACGGCCGCGGCGGCCGCCGAACGGACGGCCTCGGTGTCCATCCCGTCCACCTCGGCGGCGGGGATCCCGAAGGCGGCGGCCCGTCCGGTGGCACTGCCCGCCACCGCGGTGGCGGCGGGCAGCGTGGTGGCGTAGCCGTTGTTCTCGCAGACGAACAGCACCGGCAGCCGCCACATCGCGGCCAGGTTCAGGGACTCCAGCAGGACGCCCTGGTTGAGCGCGCCGTCGCCGAAGAAGGCGACCGCGACCCGGTCCTCACCGGCCTGCCGGGCGGACCAGGCGGCACCGACCGCGATCGCCCCGCCCGCGCCGACCATGCCGTTGGCGCCCAGGATGCCGAGCGAGAAGTCCGCGGCGTGCATCGAGCCGCCCCGGCCCCGGTTCAACCCGCCGGTGCGGCCCAGGAGTTCGGCCAGCAGCCGGGCCGGGTCCGCGCCCTTGGCGAGCACGTGGCCGTGGCCCCGGTGGGTGGAGGTGATCCGGTCCTGCGGGCGCAGCGCCGCGCAGACGCCGACCGCGACGGCCTCCTGCCCGATGTACGGGTGGATGCCGCCGGTGATCTCCCCGGACCGCACCAGGCCGAGTGCGAGCTCCTCGAAGCCGCGGACCAGCCGCAGCATCCGGTAGCGCCCGGCGGGCGAGCCCAGGTCGGCCGGGGCGGCTGGAGCTGCCGGGGCTGCCGGGGCTGCCGGAGCGGCCGGAGCGGCCGGAGCGGCCGGGTCGTGCTGGGTCACCGGGCTCCCCGCCAGATCACCGGGCAGAAATCGGGGTCGGCGTAGTCGGGGCGGCCGTCGGCGGTGCGGCGCACCAGCACGTCGTGGTTGTACGCGGCGGGGGAGCCGTCCGGGCGGGTGGCGTGCCGGTACTCGTTGGCGCCGTCCTGGAGGTGCAGCGAGACCGCCCGGCGCGGGAAGTCGGCCAGGTTGGCGCCGCTGCCGTGGTAGGTGCGGCAGTGGTGGAAGCTGACGTGCCCCTTCGGGATGACCACCGGGACCTTGCGGACCTCCGCGCCGTTGTGGGCGGCGTTGGCGGTCAGGATCGACTCCAGCTCGGAGCGGTCGCGCTGGGCGAAGTGCCGGGTGGCGTCCTCGCCGGAGGGCAGTTCCCGCCAGCGGTTGCTGCCGTCGACCATGGTGATGGTGCCGTTCTCCACCCCGCAGTCGTGGAACGGGATGAACGCGGTCAGCATCTCCTCCGAGGAGGAGGTGTGCCAGTAGTGCTTGTCGAAGTGCCACGGCACCTGGTTGGAGGGCTCCTCCGGCACCGGCGGCTTGAGGATCAGCGTCGACTGGAAGACCCGGATCTCCTCCGCCCCGGCGAGCAGCGCGGCGACGGCGCCGACCAGCGGCTTGCGCAGGAGCGCGCCGAGCGCGTCGCTCTCGTGGTGCACGTAGTCGTTGTGCCGCTGGACCGGCCCGTGCGCGGGCTCCCAGGCGGCCAGGTTCGGCGGCCGGACGGCCAGGGTGCGGTCGCGGTGGCCGTCGTAGTACGCGTCGGCCGCGGCCTGGAGGGCGTCGACCTCGGCGTCGGTGAACAGCTTCCCGGAGAGGTACCAGCCGTGCTCGCGGTAGCCGGCCACCTCCTCGGGGGTGGGCAGCAGGGCGCGCTCGGCCGCGGTCAGCTCGAACTCGGTCACGGTGGTCACGGGGGTGCTCCTCCTCGGAGGGTGGTCGGGGCCCGGTCGGGGGCGGGGCAGGTGCGGGTCAGGCGGAGGTGGAGGCGGTGGCGCGCTGGCGTTCGACGGCCTCGTACAGGGCCTTGATGTTGGCGGTGCCGAAGGTGCCCGCGCCCTGGCGCTCGATCACCTCCAGGAAGAAGGTCCGCCGGGGGTGGGTGGAGCGGGCGAAGATCTGGAACAGCTGGCCGCCGTGGTCCTGGTCGACCAGGACGTTCAGCTCGCGCAGCGTCCCGACCGGGATCGCGGTGCCGCCGAGCCGCTCGGCCAGGGCGTCGTAGTAGGTGCCGGGGGTGGTGAGGAACTCGACGCCGTGCGCGCTCGCGGTGCGGACGGCGGTGGCGATGTCGCCGGTGCGGAAGGCCAGGTGCTGGACGCCCGCGCCGTCGTGGTCGGCGAGGAAGGTGTCGATCTGCCCGGCCCGGCGGCCGGTGTCCGGCTCGATCAGGGTGAAGGTGACGTCCCCGGAGGGGCTCTGCACCACGCTGGAGTCCATCCCCTGCTCGCCGACCGCGATGTACTCGCCGAAGATCCGGTGCATGCCGAGCGCGGCCTCGCAGAACAGCACGGCCCGCGCCAACTCCCCGGCGGGCACGCAGATCGCGACGTGGTCGAGGGCGTCCAGCAGCTCGCCGCCGACGGCCTCCGGGGCATCGGCCGGGGCATCGGCCGGGGTGGCGGTCGGGGCGTCGTCCGGCAGGGCGACGAAGCGCAGCGCGGTGTCGCCGAAGCCCGCGATCAGCGCGCCCTCCCGGTCCAGCACCTCGGCGCCGTGCCGTTCGGCCCGCTCCAGCGCGGCCCGCGGGTCGGTGCAGCCGAGCGCCAGCACGGCCACGCCCTCGCCGTGCCGCTCGACGTAGCGGGCCACCGGGTGGTCGGTGATCCCGCTGGAGAGCAGCCGCAGCCGGATGCTGCCCTGCCGCAGGTGCACGGCCTGCACCCCGGGCCTCCACACCGGCTGCTCGGCGTCGCGCCGGAAGCCGAAGCAGGTCTGCAGTTCGGTGGCGCGCTGCGCGGCGTCCGCGCAGTGGTACTCGACATGGGTGATCGTCTGGATCGACAACTGGACTCCCTGAAAGCGGAGTTGAGAGCGGAGGTGCTGACCGGTGCGCAGGGGCGGGCCCTGGCGGCCTACTTGGTGGTACGGGTGGGCGTCGGCCCGAAGACCAGGCTGGTGTTGTGGCCGCCGAACGCGAAGGCGTTGCTCAGCGCGGCCCGCAGCACAGCCGGACGGGCGGCGCCGCGGACGTGGTCCAGGTCGCACGCCGGGTCGGGCTCGTCCAGGTTGAGGGTCGGCGGCAGCAGCCCGCGGGCCACCGCCAGTGCGGTGACGGCGGCCTCCACCGCCCCGGCCGCGCCCAGCAGGTGGCCGGTGGCGCCCTTGGTGGAGCTGACGGCGGGCCGGTGCGCGCCGAACACCGCGCGCAGCGCGGCCGATTCGGCGATGTCGCCGAGCTTGGTGCCGGTGCCGTGCGCGTTGACGTAGCCGATGTCGGCGGCGTCCAGCCCGGCGTTGGCGAGGGCGGCGCGCATCGCGTCGGCGGCACCCGCGCCGTCCGGGCGCGGCATGGTCGGGTGGTGGGCGTCGGTGCTGGAGCCCCAGCCGATCAGCTCGGCGTACCCGGCCGCGCCGCGGGCCTCGGCGTGCTCGGCGCTCTCCAGCACCAGGACGGCGCTGCCGTCGCCCAGCACGAAGCCGTTGCGGCGGGCGTCGAACGGCCGGGACGCCTGCGCCGGGTCGTCCCAACCCTGGGCCAGCGCACGGGCGTTGGTGAACGCGGAGACGATCGTCGGGTGCAGCGAGGCGTCCGTCCCGCCGCACACCACCACGTCCGCGTCACCGGCCCGGATCAGCCGCAGCCCCTCGGCCACCGCCTGCGCACCGGCCGCGCAGGCCGTCACGATCGCGGTGCTGAAGCCGCGGATGCCGTGCTTGATCGCGATCCGGGCGGTCGCCATGTTGGAGAGCATCCCGGGCAGCAGGTACGGGCTGACGCCGGGACGCCCGCGCTCCCGGCGCCGCCCCGCTTGCTGCTCGTAGGTCTCCAGGCCACCGCCGCCGGTGCCCAGCACCACGGCGGTGCGGCGGGCGTCGACGTCCCGGCCGACGACCAGGGCGGCGTCGGCCAGCGCGCCGTCCGCGGCGGCCAGCGCCAGCAGCACGAACCGGTCGACGCAGCGGGTCTCGGTCGGCGGCAGCACCTCCCGGCCGTCGACGTGCGGGGCGATCCCGGCGGCGGGCAGCCAGCCGTGCGCGACGTGGCCCTCCGGCACGGCGGTGATGCCGCTGCGCCCGGAGGTCAGCGCCGCGAAGACCTCGTGCGGGTCGCGGCCCAGCGAGGTGACCGTCCCGATGCCGGTGACGACGGCGCCCGGCCGCCCGGCCCGGCTCACCGGGCGCCCGCCGGGGCCGCCGGTGCCGCTGCGGTGTCCGCCGGGGCCGCCGCGGTGTCCGCCGGGGCCGCCGCGGCGAGGTGGCGCTCGCGCAGCAGGACCTTGCGGACCTTGCCGGTCGGGCCGAGCGGGAGGTCGTCCTCGCCGACCACCAGCACCGAGCGGACGGTCGCGGCGGTGTCCCCGTCGAGCGCGGCGAGCACCTCCGCGGTGCGGTCGGCGGCCGGGTCGGCGCCGTCGGCGAGGAGCAGCAGCACGTCGGTGACCACCCGGCCGCCGCCGTCCCGCACCGCGACGACCGTGCAGTCCTGCACGTCGGGGACGGCGGCCAGCACCCGCTCCTCGGACATCGCGGTGTACAGCCGCTTGCCGCCGCCGAGGTCGACCGCGTCGACCAGCCGGTCGACGTGGTAGTAGTAGCCCTCCTCGTCCCGGTACATCAGGTCGCCGGTGAGGAAGCGGCCGCGCAGCCGGGTGCGGTAGGTGGTGACCGAGTCGTTCCAGTAGCCGGGTGCCAACGTCGGTGAGGCGGTGGCGAGTTCGCCGACCTCGCCGGGGCCGAGCGGCTCGCCGTCCGGGCCGACCACCTCGCAGTCGACGAAGGTGTGCGGGCGGCCCACGCAGCGGCCGTACTTCTCGGTGCCGGGGGCGTGGGTGATGTGGAAGTGCGAGTGGCCCATCTCGGTCGAGCCCAGGCCGTCGACGAACACCGAGCCCGGCAGGCGGCCGCGGCCCTCGCGGGTGACGGTCTCCCGCGAGCCCTGCGCGATCAGGCGGCGGATGTGCGCCTCGTGGGCGCAGTCGCCGGTGTTCCACCACAGGCCGACCGAGGACAGGTCGCGGGCCGAGAGGTCCTGCCGGGCCAGGTCGGCCCAGGTGGTGGCGAAGCCGAACACGCTCTGCGGCCGCCAGCGCTCGATCGCCTCCAGCACGGCCGGGCCGGTCTGCTGCGAGATCAGGTGCAGCCGGGAGTGGAAGCTGAGCGCCAGGTTGAGCGTGATCAGCGTCGCGGCGTGCGCGGCGGGCAGCGCGCTGAGCACCCGGTCGATGCCCTGCGGCCGGGGCAGCGCGGCGCGGTGCCGGATCGACGCGTACAGGCTGGCGTGCGAGTGCACCACGGCCTTGGGCATCCCGGTGGTGCCGGAGGAGTGGGTGATCGCCACCGGGTCGTCCGCGTGGTGCCGGTACGGGGCGGGCGCCGACTCCGGGTCGCCGGTGCCGAGGTCGGCGGCGTCGGCGAGCACCGGGGCCGCCGGGTCGTGCCCGGCCAGTTCGGCCCGGTGCGCGGGGTCGGCGAGGATGCCGACGGCGCCGAGGCGGGCGATGTAGCGGGCCGCCCGTTCGCCCTCCACCCCGGGGTTGAGCAGCGCCGGGACCGCGCCCAGCCGGGCCAGCGCCAGGAAGGACAGCACCTGGTCGGCGGCGGCGCTCGCGTACACCACCACCACGTCCCGCCGGCCGACCCCGAGGGCGTGCAGCGCGGCGGCCCGGGCCCGGACGGCGCGGTCGGCCCCGCGCAGGGTGAGCGCCTCCCCGGCGGGACGGCCGTCCACCGTGGTGTCGAAGGACAGCAGCGGGTCGTCGAGGCCGGTGCCCAGGGCGGTCCTGCTGGTCAGCACGTTCCCGGCGCCGACGTCCGGGTCGTTCGCCAGGAGGCTGCGGATACTGCGGATGCTGCTCACGGTGTGGATCCCTCCCACGGGCCACGGCGCTGGCCGTGCGGGTGCGGTGCGGCGTCCGGGGACGCGTGCGGACGGGGTTCAGAAGGGGGCGTTCAGGCAGTGGCAGTGGCAACGGCAGCGGCGGCGAGCAGGACGGCGGCGGCCTGATCGGGGCCCTGTTCGGCGCTCGGCGCGGCCTGCTCGGCGGCGATCACCAGGACGTGGTCGGCGTCGCCGTCGGCGAGCAGCAGTTCGGCCAACTCCAGCGCGTCCGGCGGGACTTCACCGGGAGCGGCGGCCTCCGGCGGGCTGATCGCGACGACCGGCCCGGTCAGCTGCCAACGGCTGGCGACGTGCCCGAGGACGGCGTTCGGGTTGGACTGGAAGAACAGCAGCGGCGGCATCCGGTGCCCCGCGGCGGCGGTGTCGATGGCCAGCGCGGTGGCGCGGTCGCCCCCGGCACTGGCGAGCAGCAGCGCGGTGCGGCGCGGCTCGCCCGGCTCGCCGTAGCCCGCGGCCAGGCAGCGTTCGGCGACGGCCGCGACCAGCGGGTTGAAGGTCGAGGCCGAGAAGCCGGGCAGCGGGGGCGGCGGCTCACCGGGCGGCCAGTGCGCGGCGGCGAGGGTGCGGGTGCGCGGGGTGCTCATGCGGCGGCCACCAGGAGCGCGGTGTTGGCGCCGCCGAACGCCGAGTTGAGGCTCAGCGCGCAGCGGGGAGGGACGTCCGGACGCCGCTCCGCGAGGACGAGGTCCAGCCCGACCTCCGGGTCCGGCCCCAGCCAGCCCGCGTTGACCGGCAGCCGCCCGCTGTCCAACGCGCCGATGGTGACGGCGAGTTCGAGCAGCGCGGAGGCCTCCAGGGCGTGCCCGTGGACGGACTTGCTGGAGCTGACCGGCAGCCCGTCCAGCGCCTCGCCGAACACCTCGCGCAGTGCCCGCGCCTCCGCCAGGTCCGACATCGGCGAACCGGTGCCGTTGGCGTTGACGTAGTCCACCCCGGACGGGGCGACCCCCGCCCGGGCCAGCGCGGACCGGACGGCCCGGGCCACGCCCGCGCCGTCGGGCCGCGGACGGCACACGTGGTGGGCGTCCCCCGAGCGGCCCCAGCCCGCCAGCCGGGCCAGCGGGCGGACGCCGCGCGCGGCGGCGGCGGTGTCCGCCTCGACGACCACGGCCACCGCGGCGTCGCCGAGCAGGGTGCCGCTGCGCCCGCTGCTGAACGGCCGCAGCCGCCCGTCGCGGGCCAGTGCCCGGCCCGCGTCGAAGGCCGCGAAGACGCCCGGCTCCACCAGGTGCCCGGCCGCGACCACCACCCGGGGGTGGCGGCCGGAGCCGACCAGTGCGGCGGCGTCGGCCACCGCGGTGGCGGCCGCCACGCAGGCGCCGGTGTAGACCCGGTCCACCCCGGCCAGGCCGAGGGCGGCGGCGCCCTGCGCCACCTCGGCGGCGACCTCGCGGGTGCGCAGGTCGCTGTGCAGGGCGAGCAACAGCGGTGCACCGCCGGGAAGTCCGGACTGCTCGCAGGCGTCGGCGACGGCACCCAGCACCGCGGCGGCGAGCGGCGGCGGATCGGCCAGCAGGGCCGCCCGCCGGGTGCCGCGCCGGGAGACGTCGAAGCGGGTCACCTCGGCGAACCCGGCGGCCGAGCCCGCGGCGGTCGCGGCGGCCAGCGGGGCGGGCCCGGCGCCGAAGGCGCTGAGCACCCCGAGGCCGGTGAACACCGGCCGTCCGGCCGGCGGTGCGCTGCTGCTCATGACCGGGCGACCCCGCCGGTGCCGGGGGAGGGGCGGGCGGCGAGCACGGCCGCGCCCAGCACCGCGACGGCGTCGTCCACCGTCCGGACGGCGGCGAACTGTTCGTCCGAGAGGTCCAGCTCGATGCCGTAGCGCTGCTCGAACTCGGCTGTCAGCCAGGTGAGTTCGAGCGAGCCGAGGCTCTCCGGCACGCTCTCCGCGGCCCGCTGGCCGAACGCCGCGAGCATCGCCACCACCGCGGCCCGGTCCGGCAGCGCGGGCACGGGCGCGGGCGCGGGCGCGGGCGCGGGCGCGGGCGCGGGCGCGGGCGCGGGCACGGGCGCGGGCGCGGGCGCGGGCACGGGCGCGGGCACGGGCGCGGGCGCGGGCACGGGCGTGCTCACGCGGCGGTCCCGGCGGTGGCCGCGACCCGGCGGGCCACGTCGGCGGTGAACTGGTCGAGCGTCATCAGGGCGGTGGTCTCCAGCTCGTCCATGTCGAACTTGATCCCGAACTCGTCCTCGACCTGGACCGAGAGCTCGGCGAGGGCCAGCGATTCGAGGTCGAGCCCGGCCGGGCCGAGGTCGGTGTCGCCGGTGACCTCGGCGGTGTCGTAGTTCATCTCGGCGAGGGTCGCGAGGACGAACTCGCGGATGCGCTCCTGCATGGTGGTGCTCCTCGTACGGGGTGGTCGGGGTGCGGTGCGGTCTGCGGTGCGATGCGGTGCGGTTCGGTGCGGTCTGCGGTGCGGTGCGGTGTGCGGTCGGATCAGGGGGTGGCGGCGCGCAGCGCGGCGGTGTCGCGGACGAGCTTGCCGGTGGCGGTGCGGGGCAGCGCCGGGAGGAAGGTGAGCTGCCGGGGTCGCTTGAAGGCGGCCAGTTCGCGGGTCAGCGCCTCCCGGACGGCGTCGGCCCGGTCGGTGGCCCCGGGGCCCTCGGTGGCCAGGTAGGCCTCGATGGCGCCGTCCGTGAAGACCACCACGGCCTCGCGGACCCCGGGCAGTGCCGCGAGGGTGTGCTCGACCTCGTTGAGGTCGACCTTGAGGCCGCCGATGGAGACCTGCGAGTCGCGCCGCCCGAGCACGGTGACCCGGCCGCTCGCCGGGTCGACCCGGCCCGCGTCGCGGGTGTGCAGCCAGCCGTCCGACCAGCGGGCGGGGTCGGTGAGGCCGGGGTAGGGGGAGGCGGCCATCGCGAGGTGCAGCTCGCCGCCGTCCTCGCGCAGCTCCGTGCCGTGGACGGGCGCGGCCCCGGGGTGCAGGGTGCCGTCGAGGTCGGTGGCGATGACGCCGCGCTCGGTCATCCCGTACATGGTGCCCAGCGGCACGCCGTAGCGTTCGCGGAACGCCGCGGGCAGCCCGGGGCGGACCAGCTCGCCGGCGACGATCATCCGGCGCAGCTGCGGCAGCGGCGGGGGAGCGGTCGCACCGGCCAGCAGCTCGGCGTGGAACGGGACGCCGATCACGGTGGTCGGCCGGTCGTCCCCGGCGACCGCGGCCAGGATGCCCGCCGTGGTCGTCCGGGCGGGGACGGTCAGCGGCACCCGGGCGTGCAGGCTGTTGAGCAGCCCGCCGACCAGGCCCAGGACGTGCACCATCGAGGAGAGCAGGACGACCCGCTCCCCGGCCTTCGGGAACGCCTCCAGCCGGGCGTAGCAGTCGAGTTCGCGCAGCAGGTCGGCGGCGGTGCGGGCGATCACCTTGGCCGGGCCGGTCGAGCCCGAGCTCAGCTGCACCAGCGCGTGGCCGGTCGCGGCCGGACGGCCGCCCGGCCGCGCCACCGGCACCGGGTCGGTCTCGGCGAAGCCGCGCATCGCCGCGGCGGGGCCGTGCGCCGACTCGACCAGGACCTGGGGCGCCAGCCGTTCGACGGCGAGCGCGACCTCGTGGTCGGTGAGCCGGTGGTCGAGCAGGACGGCCTGGGCGCCCAGCTGCCAGCAGGCCAGCAGCGCGGCGGCGTAGCCGAGCGAGGGCGCCAGCCGCAGCGCGGCCGTGCCGCCGCGGGCCAGGCCCGCGGCGGTGAGCCGGGCGGCCTGCTCGGCGACCAGGGCGCGCAGCGCGGCGCGGTCCACGGGGGAGCCGAAGCGCAGGCACTCCTGGTCGTCGGGCCCGGCCAGCAGGAAGCGGTCCACCCAGTCGTGCGGGGCACCGCACGGCAGGGCGGGGAGAGAGGGAGATCCGGTCAACGCCACTCCACGAAGGGGAGGTTGGAAGGAGGCCGGTCGCGACCAGCGGGGCCGGTCCGGCGCCCCGACCATGACACAGGCGTTCGAGCCGAAGCAAGGTCTAGACCATTGGGGGTGTCGCCTCCTACGCTGCCGGGCCGGAGCGGGCCCGACCGGGGCTTGCCCGGAAAGGCAGACCCTTGGACGCACTGGAACTCTCCGACTTCGAACGCGCCGCCCGCGCCGAACTCCCGGCCGCGACCTGGGACTTCGTCCAGGGCGGCAGCGGCGCCGAACGCACCCTCGCCGCCAACCGCGCCCGGTTCGCGCACTGCCGCCTGCGCCCGCGCACCATGGTCGACGTCTCCACCACCGACCAGCGCCTCACCCTGCTCGGCAGCCCCCTGGAGACCCCGATCGGCATCGCGCCGATGGCCTACCACCAGCTGCTCCACCCCGAGGGCGAGGTCGCCACCGCCCGCGCGGCCGGGCGTGCCGGAGCGCTCATGGTCGCCGGGATCTTCGCCAGCCGCACCCTGGAGTCCATCGCCGCAGCCGCCACCGGCCCGCTCTGGCTCCAGCTCTACTGGCTGCGCCGCCGCGACGTGCTCGCCGCCCTGGTCGAACGCGCCGAGAGCGCCGGGTACCGCGCCCTGGTGCTGACCGTGGACGCCCCCCGGATCGGCCGCCGCCTGCGCGACGCCCGCAACGGCTTCGCGATCCCCCCGCACGTCCGCGCCGTCAACGTCGACCAAGCCGTGATGGCCGCCAGCCACCGCGCGGCGCACGGCAGTTCGGGCATCGCCGACCACGCCAGGGAGCAGTTCGACCCCACCCTGACCTGGGCCGACCTGGCCTGGCTGCGCGAACGCACCGCCCTGCCGATCGTCCTCAAGGGCGTCCTCACCGCCGAGGACGCCCGCCTCGCCGCCGAGCACGGCGTCGACGCCGTCCTGGTCTCCAACCACGGCGGCCGCCAGCTCGACGGTGCCCTCCCGTCCCTCGCCGCCCTGCCCGAAGTGGCCGCCGCCGTGCCGCCGAACCTGCCCGTCCTCCTGGACGGCGGTGTCCGGACGGGCACGGACGCTGCCCTCGCGATCGCCCTCGGCGCCCGCGCCGTCCTGATCGGCCGCCCCGCCCTCTGGGGCCTCGCCGTCGACGGCGAGGACGGCGTCGCCCGGGTCCTCGACCTCCTGAAGTCCGAACTCGACGACACCCTCGCCCTCCTGGGCCGCCCCCGCCTCGCCGACCTCGACCCCACCGCCGTGACCCCACTGCCGTGACCCCGTAGCCCGGCGGTCCCGAGCACCCGGACCAGCACCCGACCAGCACTCGACCAGTGCCCCGACCGACACCCCGACCAGCGCCGCCGACCCGCGGCCCGATCCGACCCCAGGAACACCCCTTGCCACTGCACCCCCAGGCCGAGGCCCTGCGCCGGCAGCGCGCCGCGGCCGGCACGCCACCGCTGTACACCCGCACGCTCGCCGAGGCCCGTGCCGCGGACCTCGCCGACATCCGGGCCGCCGCCGGGAACCCGGAACCGGTCGGCTCCGTCACGGAGCTCACCGTCCCGGGCCCCGGCGGGCCGCTGCCGCTGCGGGTCTACCGCCCGGCCACCGGCACGGACGGCCGACTCCCGGTCCTGCTCTACCTGTTCGGCGGCGGCTGGGTGCTCGGGTCGCTCGACACCGGCGACGCGCTCTGCCGCCGCCTCACCAACGAGGTCGGCTGCGTCACCGTCTCGGTCGGCTACCGGCTCGCCCCCGAGCACCCCTTCCCGGCGGCCGTCCACGACGTGCTCGCCGCCGCCGAGTGGATCGCCGCGCACGCCGCCGAACTGGGCGCCGAACCGGGGCGGTTGGCCGTGGCGGGCGACAGCGCGGGCGGCAACCTGGCCGCCGCCCTGACCCTGCTGGCCCGGGAGCGCGGCGGCCCCGCGCTGCGGCACCAGCTGCTGGTCTACCCGAACACCGACCACGCCGCGGACACCCCGTCCGTCCGCGAGCACGACGACCCGCTGCTGTTCAACCGCCGCTCGGTGGCCTGGTACTGGGGCCACTACCTGGCCGACCCGGCCGACGGCGCCGACCCGCTGGCCTCCCCGCTGCGCGCCCCCTCGCTGGCCGGGCTGCCGCCCGCCACCGTCATCACCGCCGAGTACGACCCGCTGCGCGACGAGGGCGAGGAGTACGCCGGGGCCCTGCGCGCCGCGGGCGTCCCCGTCGAGCTGCGCCGCTACGACGGCGTGCCGCACGGCTTCTTCGCGATGTCCGGCGTCCTGGACGACGGCCGCGCCGCCCAGCAGTACGCCGCCGACCGACTGCGCGAGGCCCTCCGATGAGCACGGTCACCACCCTCCCGCTGGGCGACCTGCACGCCAGCCTCGCCGACCCGCTGCTGGACGCGATGACCTTCCTCAACGAGGTCACCGAGCGCTACCCGGGCGCGCTCTCCTTCGCCCCCGGCCGCCCGCACGAGGGCTTCTTCGAACCCGAGGACGTCCACGCGTACCTGGACACCTACCTCACCCACCTCGCCGAGCGCGGCCTGAGCGGCAGCGCCGTGCGCACCGCGCTGTTCCAGTACGGGCCGACCAAGGGCATCGTCGCCGACCTGGTCGCCCGCACCCTCGCCAACGACGAGGGCCTGGACGTGGACCCGGAGGCGCTGGTGCTCACCGTCGGCGCGCAGGAGGGCATGCTGCTGGTGCTGCGCGCGCTGTGCGCCACGGCCGAGGACGTGCTGCTGGTCAGCTCGCCCTGCTACGTGGGGGTCACCGGCGCGGCCCGGCTGCTCGACCTGGCGACCGTCCCCGTCCCGGAGGGCCCCCGGGGCGGACCGGACCCGGCGGCCGTGCGCGCGGCGGCCCGCGCCGTCCGGGCCTCCGGCCGCCGCCCGCGGGCGCTCTACGTGGTCCCCGACTTCGCCAACCCGTCCGGCACCAGCATGCCGCTCGCGGCCCGGGCGGGGCTGCTGGAGGCGGCGGCCGAGGAGGGGCTGCTGGTGATCGAGGACAACCCGTACGGCTTCTTCTCCCGTGAGCCGGGCGAACAGCCGGGCGAGCGCCCCACCCTGAAGGCCCTGGACGGGAACCGCGGCCGGGTGGTCCACCTCGGCTCGTTCGCCAAGACCTGCTTCCCCGGCGCCCGGCTCGGCTACGTGGTCGCCGACCAGCGGGTGGCCGCCCCGGACGGCCGGACGACGCTGCTGGCCGACGAGCTGGCCAAGCTGAAGAGCATGACGACGGTCAACACCCCGGCGCTCAGCCAGGCCGTGATCGGCGGCATGCTGCTGCACCACGACTGCCGCCTGCGCGCCGCCAACGCCCCCGCCCGCGCCCACTACGCGGCCAACCTGGCCGTTCTGCTGAGGGAGTTGGAGCGGCACTTCCCGGCGGCCGAGCGGGCCCGGCTGGGCGTGTCCTGGAACGAGCCCGAGGGCGGCTTCTTCGCCGTGCTGGACGTGCCGTTCACCGCCGACGAGGCGGCGATGGAGCGCTGCGCCCGCGACCACGGGGTGCTCTGGACTCCGATGGCCCCGTTCTACCCGGCGGGCGGCGGCGAGCGCCGGCTGCGGCTGTCGATCAGCGCCCTGAGCGCGCCGCAGATCGAGGCGGGGACGGCCCGACTGGCCGCCTTCGTCCGGTCGGCCTGCGTCCGGGCCGCCGCGGGCTGAGAGCACGGCAGGAGGGGGAGGGGCCGCGGCCCCTCCCCCTCCTCGTGCGCGCGCGGCTACCGGATCCGGGCCGAGAACAGCCGGGCCGAGTAGGACACCGCCGCGGCCGTCAGCACCGCGACGATCAGCAGCCCCTGCCAGACCACGCTGTCGCCGGGGCGCCCGGAGAACAGCGCCCGCATGCCCTCCACCGCCCAGTAGAAGGGGTTCCACTCCGCGACCTTCTGCAGCCACACCGGCGCCAGCGCCAGCGGCAGCAGCACGCCGGAGAGCAGGCCGATCGGCTGGGCGACGGTGTTCACCACCGGCGCCATCGCGGCGTCGTTGGGCAGCGCCAGGGCGATGCCGTACGAGACCGCCGAGGTCATCAGCGCCAGCAGGGCGAGCAGCACGTAGGCCAGCAGCAGGCTCAGCGGCTCGACCCGCAGGCCGAACGGCAGCGCGACCAGCGTGATGATGACCGCCTGGACGAGCAGGCCGAGCGTCTCGCGCAGCGCCCGCCCCAGCAGCAGGGCGAGCCGGCTGACCGGGGTCACCCGGGAGCGCTCGATGATGCCGGCCTTCAGCTCGCCGAGCAGGCTGAAGCCGGTGTAGAGGCCGCCGAAGATGCAGAGCACCGCCAGCAGGCCGGGGACGTAGATCTGGTAGGCCTCGGCGTAGGTGCTCGCGCCCATCGGCTTGAGCACCTGCTTCAGCAGCGGGGCGAACAGCAGCAGGTAGAAGACCGGCTGGGTGATGCCGACCACGATCCAGATCGGTGTGCGCCACATCAGCAGCACTTGCCGCTGGAAGACCAGCCAGGTGTCACGGGCGAGCTTCACGGAAGGGACCCCAGGGATTTCTCGTCAGTTTCTCGTCAGGACTGTTCGATGGAGCGGCCGGTGCGGGCCAGGAAGACGTCGTCCAGGCTCGGCCGCTGGAGCTGCACCGTCCCGGGGACGATGCCCGCCCCGTTCAGGACGCTCAGCAGCTGCGGGACGGCCGCCGCACCGTCGTCCAGGTACAGGCGCAGGCCGTCCTCGCCCGGCTCCAGCCGGTGCAGGGAGCGCTGCCCGCGCAGGGCGTCGGCGGCGGGCCCGGCCTCCCCGGCGGCGAGGCCGAGCAGCACGACGTCGCCGGAGATCTCGCGCTTGAGCGCCTCGGGCGTGCCCTCCACCACGACCTGGCCGTGGTCGACGATCGCGACCCGGTCGCAGAGCGCGTCGGCCTCGTCCAGGTAGTGGGTGGTGACCACGACCGTCATGCCCCCGGTGCGCAGCCGCTCGATCTCGGCCCACACCTGGCCGCGGCTGGCCGGGTCCAGGCCCACCGTCGGCTCGTCCAGGAACAGCACCTTCGGGGAGTGGATGACCCCGAGGGCGATGTCGACCCGGCGGCGCTGGCCGCCGGAGTAGGTGCTGCAGTGGCGGTCGGCGAACTCGGCCAGCTCGAACGCCGCGACGGCGTCCGCGGCCTGCCGCAGCGCCTCGGCCTTGCGGCTGCCGTACATCCGGGCCTGCATGACCAGTTCCTCCCGCCCGGTGACGGCGTCGGCGGTGCCGCCGCCCTGGGCGACGTAGCCGATCCGGCGGCGGACCCCGGCCGGGTCCGTCAGCAGGTCGGCCCCGGCGACCAGGGCCGCGCCGCCGTCCGGGCGGATCAGGGTGGCGAGCATGCGCAGCGTGGTGGTCTTCCCGGCGCCGTTGGGGCCGAGGAATCCGAAGATCTCGCCCGCCCGGACGTCCAGGTCGATGCCGCGGACGGCGTCGACGACGGTCCGGCCGTGCTTGCCGGACGGGTAGGACTTGCGAAGTCCCTTGGTCTCGATCAACCAGAACTCCCGTGCTGGGGTGGGGTGCGGGGGCCTCGCGCCCGCCAACCGGCGCTCATGGGACGGCGGTTGGCGGACGCGGGGCGGTATCAGGGGGCGACCAGCGCCTCCATCCGGTCGGCGGCGGTCAACGCCCCGCCTCCGGACAGCAGTTGACGACCGATCAGCTCGGCGGCCGTCCGGTGGGAGGGGTCGTCGAGCACCCGCCGCAGCCGCTCGGCGATCACCGGCGGACTGGCCCGGGCGAACGGGACCCGCAGGCCGGCCCCGGCCTCCGCGACCCGCTGCGCCACGAACGGCTGGTCGTTGCGGATCGGCGCCGCCAGCACGGGGACCCCGTGGGCCAGCGACTCGACCACGGTGTTCATCCCACCATGGCAGAGCACCGCGTCCAAGCGCCCCGCCGCCAGCAGCTCCAGCACCGGTGCCCGATCGACCACCAGCACGGAGTCCGGAAGGGCAGCCGGAAGTGCCCCGCGGGACGCGGCGACCACCGCCTGCGCGCCGTCCCCGCCGAGCAGCTCCAGCGCCGCGACGGTGCGGTGCAGGAAGTCCGCGCCGACCGCGTCCGACATCGTCCCCATGGTGACCAGCACGGTGCGCCGACCGGCCGCCAGCCGCTCCCACGGGAACGCCGGATCCGCCGGGCGCGCGGTCAGCACCGGCCCCACCGCGGCGAGTTGCGGCAGCGGCGGCAGGTCGCCGAGCAGCGCCCGCCCGGAGGTGGCCAGCACCAGGTGCGGCGAGCAGCGCGGGTCGGTGAACTCCCCGGCGGGCAGCCCGGCCCGCTCCCACAGGCCCGCCAGCAGGCCCGCCGTCCAGGCCTCCACCCGCGGCAGGTGCCGGTACGGGCGGCCCAGCTCCATCGCCCCCGGCGCCAGCGTCGCCCACGGCAGCCCGTACCGGTGCGCGACCAGCGCGCCCGCCGGGGTGTGCTGGTCCACCAGCAGCGCATCGGGTCGGAACTCCCGCACCACCGCGTCCAGCGGCTTCAGGGTGAACTTGGCGTACGGGACGACGAAGCCCTCCCACAGCGAGCGCAGCGAGGCCAGGCCGTGGCCGCCCATCGCCCGGAACATCCGGTTGCCGGTGCCGAAGACCCGGGCGCCGGGGCCGAGCAGCGGCCGCAGCATCGTCTCGGTGCCGGTCCAGGCCACCTCGTGGCCGCGCGCGGCCAGCTCGTCCGCGATCCCGGCCGCCGGGTTGACGTGCCCGGCCAGCGGCGGCACCACCAGCAGGAAGCGGCTCACCGGCGCACCAGCTCCGCCAGGTCGCCGACGGTCAGCGCGGCCAGCCCGTCCAGGTCGAGGCCGGCCCGCAGCGCGCCCAGGTCGGCGCCGAAGCGCTCCCGCAGCAGCGCGTCCAGGGCGGCGAACTCGCTCTCGTCCAGGGCGAGATCGGCGTCCAGCCGGTCCCCGGGGGCGAGCGACTCTGCCCATTCGGGCAGAGCGTCGGCCGCCTCGGCCAGCGCGGCCAGCAGCCCCGGGCCGAGGACGGGCGACGGCGCGCCGGACGGCCCGGAGGCCGCTCCGGAAAAGGTTTCTTGGTGTACGGAGGAATGCTGGGGATCAGTCAACGGAAAGCTCCACCGGCTCGACGGCAACGGGAGTGAGGGAGGCGGCCCCAGGGCGGTGATCGCTTGTGCGACCCGCAAGGCGTGGGAATACTAACCGGGGTGACCGCACTGGAGGCAGTGGCCGTCCACCTCCCCCCGCGACTCGAACCGATCGAGGACGTGGGCGCCCGGATCGGCCTTACCCCACGTCAACTCCGAATCTTCCGCCGCTTCCACGGCCTGGACCAGGTGCGCCTGGACCCGGACGGGACGCTGCTCGACCTGCTGGACGCCGCCGTCCGGGCCCTGCCCGAACTGCGCGGCAACGAACACCGCATCCGGTACCTGCTGCACGCCCGCAGCACGCCGGTCGCCGCGCCCTACCCGATCAACCCCCTGCAGCAGCTCAAGGAACGCTTCGGCCTCACCCGCGCCGACGCGTTCACCGTCACCCAACAGGCCTGCGCCGCCTCACTGCTGGCCGTCGACCTGGCCGGACGACTGCTGGCCGACGACGGCGACCCGTCGGCACTGGCCCTGGTGCTGGCGGGGGAGAAGACCTTCACCCGGGACGCCCAACTCCTGCCCGGCACCACGATCTTCGCCGAGGCCGCCACCGCCTGCCTGGTCAGCCCCGACGGCGACCGCAACCGCGTGCTCTCCTACGCGGTCCGCCAGCGCCCCGAGTTCCACGGCCGGCCGGTCGACGACCCCGAGCTGATGAACCGCTACCAGCGGGAGTACCAGCCCACCATGGTCGAGACCATCGGGGCCGCGCTCGACCAGGCGGGCCTCGGCCTCGCCGACCTCGCACTGCTGCTCCCGCACAACGTCAACCAGGCCTCCTGGCGGATGCTCTGCCGCGAACTCGACTACCCCGCCGAGCGGGTGGTCCTGGACAACGTGGCCTCGGTCGGCCACAGCTTCGCCGCGGACGCCTTCGTCAACCTCCGCACCGCCACCACCGGCGGAGCGCTCCGGCCCGGCGACCACTACCTGATCGCCGCCGCCGGCATCGGCGCCACCTTCGCGGCCATGGTCCTGCAGCACTGACACCCCATCCCACCGCTCACCCACCACCGGACGGTCCACCCATGCCAGAATCCGCCCTGCCCGCCGCCGAGTTGCCCACCACCGCCCTGCCCGCCGCCGAGTTGCCCGCCGTCGAGCCGGTCGCCCCCGAGCCGGTCGACCCCGAGCCGGTCGACCCCGAGCCGGTCGACCCCGGGGTGCGCGAGCGCATCCGGCGCGGCGTCGAGGAGGTCCTGCCGCGCGTCCTGGGCGTCCAGCTCGCCGACATCCCCGCGAACGCCTGCTTCTTCGACGACTACGGCCTCACCTCCTCCGGCATCGTCGACCTGGTCCTGGACATCGAGGAGACGCTCGCCATCCAGGTCGACGTCGAGCACCTCGTCATCGACGACATCCGCACCGTCGACAGCCTCACCGACTACGTCGTCGGACACCACGTCGACGAGGACTGACCGGTGCCCGCCGAGAACCGCGGCCTGCGCGTGACCAGGGCGGTCGCCGCCGGGTTCGACGGCCACGCCGCCGCCGCGCTCCACCCCGACCTGCGCACCTTCACCGCCGACCTGGCCCGCCCGTACGGCCTGCCGCTGCGCGAGGACCTGCTGGACGCGGGCGCCGGGCACGACTACGGGGAGATGGGCGCCGCGCTGCTGGAACGCGCCCTGCCCGGGGGCGAACCCGCGGACCTGCTGATCCTCGCCTTCTCCTCCCCGGACGTCCGGCCCGCCGCCCCCGCCTCGCTCCGGCTCAGCAGCCACTGCCCCGGGCAGCCGACCGCCTTCGCCGTCTGCGACCAGGGCAGCGCCGCCGCCTTCACCGCCCTGCGCCTCGCCGCCGTCCACCACCGCACCGGCGGCTGCCGCCGGGCCGTGATCGTGCTCGCCGAGCAGAGCGCCCTGCACCACGAGGCCCCCGAACCCGTCGACCTGCCCGCCGGGCACCGCGCCGTCGTCCTGGTCTGCGAGGACGCCCCGGGCGAAGGCCTGCGGGTGCACCGGCAGGACCAGCCGGACGGCGCGCGGGCGCTGCGCTCCGTCCGCGACGAGCACCGCCGACTCGGCCCGGACGCCGGGCTGCTGCTCTCCGCCGCACTGTCCGCCCACGGCGTCCCCGACGGCGCCGAAGCGGCCCGCCCCGGACAGCCCTTCACCGGCGTCTGGACCCTGCTGGCCGACCGCCTCGACGCCCGCCGCCCGCTCCTGGTCGCCGACCACGACCGGCGCCTGGGCCTGCTCAGTACGCTGACCCTGCCGTGAACACCGTGAACACCGTGAACGCCCTGACCCCCGCCGCCACCGCCGCCGCCGACCCTGATGTCATCGACGTCATCGACGCCTGGAGCATCCCCACCGACCAGCCCCCGGACGTCGTGCGCCGCCTGTACGGCCTGCTCGACCCCGCGGAACGCAGCCGCGCCGACCGCGCCCACGACCCGGCCGAGGGCGGGCGCTTCGCGGTGGCCCGGGGTGCCGTCCGGCTGCTCGTCGCCGAACGGCTCGGCGTCCCGCCCGCCGACCTGGTGTGGCGCTACGGCCCGCACGGCAAGCCCGAACCCGTCCTCCCGGCGTCCGCCGAACCGCTCCGGGTCAACTGGTCCGGCTCGGGGGCGCTCGCGCTGCTGGCCCTCGCCGTCGGACGCCGGGTCGGCGCGGACGTCGAGCAGCTCGCCCGGCCCGAGATCGGCGCGCGGATCGCCCGCCGCCACTTCCCGGCCGCCGACGCGGCACTCGTCCTGGACGCGCCGACCCCCGCCGACGGCGCCGACCGCTTCACCCGGCTGTGGTGCCGCCGCGAGGCCTGCGTCAAGGTCCACGGCGGGCGGCTCGCCCAGGGCCTCGGCCTCCCGCTGGCCGGGCCCTCCCCGCTGCGCCTGGCCGACGCGGCCCCGCTCGGGCCCGGTCCGCTCTGGCTGTCCGACGTCCCGGTGCCGGGCCCGTTCCGCGCGGCGGTCGCCGCCGACACCGACCGCCCCTTCACCGTCCGCCACCGCACCTGGACCGGCTGAACTCCCTTACCTGAACTTCCTTACCTGAACTCCCTTACCTGACAAGCACGTTCGGGCCCGACCGGCAGCTGAACCGGTCGGGCCCGACGCGTTCGCGCGTGCCGTCAGCCCACCGGCCGCGACATGTAGACCGCCCGCCGCCCGTACGACGCGGGCACCGCCACCTCCCGGTGGGCGCGGTAGCCGTAGAAGCGCAGCAGGATGTCGGAGCCGCGCACCGCGACCATCGAGACCTGCGCGAAGCCCTCCGCCGCCGCCCGCGCCTGCACGTGCTCCATCAGGTTCGCGGCGAGCTCCCGGCCGCGCAACTCCTCGGCCAGCACCAGGTCGTGGACGTGCAGGTTGTCCGTCGCGAAGGCCTCTCCGGCCTCCGCCACGGCGAGGTCCGGGCACCGCAGCGGCGGGTACGGCAGGCTCAGCAGGTAGCCGCGGACGGCGCCGCTGTCGCACTGCTCCAGCACGAAGCAGGTGCCGGGCGAGCGGCGGGCCCGGGACTGCAGCGCCTCCCGCCCCTCGGAGAGGCCGTCGGCCGCGTAGGCGTCGTGCTCCAGCGCGACCACGGCGTCCCAGTCCCCGTCGGCCAGCTGCCGGATCAGGAACTCCCCGCTCACCCCGCGAGCCCCCGCCCGCGGGCGGCGGCCACCATCGGCGCCCACGCCTCGATCAGCACGGCCCAGCGCACGGCGTCCTCCCGGGCCTCGTCCAGCAGCTGCTGCCGCTGCCCGGCCACCACGTCCGCCAGCTCGGCGTACTTGCCGCCCAGCTTGCGGTAGAGGCGGTCCACCTCGTCCAGGCAGGTCTCGTTGGTCTCCCGGTCCAGGTCGAAGGTGCTGCGCACCAGCCCGAGGACCGGCTCCACCTTCAACTCGTGCCGCTCGTCCAGCAGCCCGCGGCCGAGGTCGATCATCTGGCCGTAGACCGGGTACAGGTACAGCATCGAGAGCAGCATCTTCACGAAGCGCAGCTGGTACGAGACGAACCCGGCGCCGATCCGGCGCTCGGGCGTGTAGTAGTTGACGATGTGCCGCCGGTGGATGACGGCGGGCAGCTCGGAGTGCACCAGGGCGTGCAGCAGCGCGTAGTCGCTGCCGATGGTGCGCAGCGAGGGCACCAGCGGCAGCACCTCGTAACCCCGGTGGTCGATGGCGACGTTGCACATGTAGACGTCCCAGATGTCCGGCACGCCGAGCACCGAGTCGTCGCGGTCGAAGCTCCCCTCCTCGGCGCCCTTGAAGGAGACGTCCACCATGGCGTCCTGCTGCTCCCGCGTCCACACCCGCGGCGTCCACAGCCGCACCAGGTCCCGGTAGACCTCCGGGTCCAGCTCGTTGATCTCGCCGATGTCCACGTTGAGTTCGCCCATGAAGGACGCGCTGACCAGCATCACCGGCCGGTCCGCGTCCGCCGGGTCGAGCGTGGAGCGGGCCACCCCCGCCACCGCCTCCCCGGCCGGCTTGCCGATCGACAGCAGCTCGTGGTGGATCGGGAACGCCTTCTCGCCGTCGACGACCCGGTAGTCGAAGTCGTCGTTGCGCAGGTGCGCCGAGGTGCAGCCCAGGGCGGCGGCACCCAGGAAGATCCGGTTGACGCAGGAACCGTACGCGACGTCCTGCGGCAGCATCAGGTCGAGCAGCAGCTCGGGGTCGGCCGCGCCGGAGCGCCGCGCCACGTCGTGGAAGAACGCGCGCTGCGCCTCGTTGCCGAGGTGGTGGACGAACACGCCGGGGGAGGGGGCCAGTGCGGCCACGGCGTCCGCGTTCTTCGCGAACTCGGCGTCCTCGGTGGTGTCGAGGACGAGGAGGTGCACCTCGACCCCGAAGGTCGCGACGGCGTAGGCCGCCTCCTCGGCGAGGTCCACGATGGTGCCGGGGCAGGCGCGCATGGTGGGCAGGGCGAGGCAGACACGTTGCATGGTGTGGGAATCTCCGTCCGGTCGTCAGGGTCGATGCGGCGTCGGGCCGCCGCGCGGGGAGAAGGGGCCCTGGCCGGCCCGCCCCGCGGTCCCGGACGGCCCGCCCCGCCACTCCGGACGGCCCGCCCCGCCGTCCCGGACGGCCCGTCAGCGACTGGTCGGCAGCGGCCGGTCGGCGGAGGCGTTGGCGGAGGCGTCGGCGGGGCGTCGGCGGGCGCGGAGGGCTGCGGCGGCAACGCGGGCGGCCCGGTCCCACCACAGTGGCCCGGCCCGGAACGGGGTGTCAACGCGTCGCCCCCGGCCCGGCCCCGCCGACCGCCGACCCTGCCCGATGGGGCAGCGGGCCCTGCCCCGGAGGGGCTCCGGCGCGAAAGGATTCGACCGCGCCCGGGCCGGTGGAATCCGGCCGGGAATCCCCGGCGGCCCGGCCGCTCGACTTCCCGCCCCGAAGTCCGCCGGAGCGGAACCCGACCCGGCCGAATGCCCTCCGGCCGAATGCTCCCCCGAACGCCCGACCGCCGCCCGGAAGTTCCCGTCGAAATCGATCCGTGATGATCGTTGCGCACCCTGCGCCGAATATCTCGGCGAGATCACGCAATTGCGGGGGAAACGTCCCGCAAGTCGGCGCCCGCCATTGCCTACGCCAGGCAGCCCCGGCCCCGGCCGCGCTCCCCGAGGTCGGCCCGCGCCTCCTCGACGGCGCTCAGCGCGTTCGCCCGCCGGTGCTCCAGACCGACCCGCTCGGCGATCGCCAGCGCCTGCTCGGCCGCCTCCAACGCCCGGGCCGGCCGCCCGGCCGCCCGGCAGGACCCGGCCAGCGCCACCAGCACGCCCGGCATCCGGTCCCAGGAACCGAGCACCCGCAGCGCCCCCACGCACTCCTCGTAGTCCCGGCACGCCTCCTCGAACCGGCCCAGCCCGTGCAGCGCCGTCGCCCGGGCGTACCGCATGTGGACCTGCCCGACGAAGTCACCGAGGCCCTGGAAGGCCGCCAGGCTGCGCTCGGCCCGGCGCAGCGCCGACTCCGGCCGCTCCACGGCCAGGTCGGCCAGCGCCGCCATCCCCTCGACGAAGGCGTGCGCGGACCGGTTGCCCAGCTCGGCGCTCAGCGCGACGGCCTCCTCGCACCAGGCCGCCACCTCCTCGTCACTGCAGTGCGGCAGGCCGGTCAGCGCCAGCACGACCAGCGCGCCGGGCAGCAGCGCCGCCTGCCCCGTCCGCCGGGCCAGCGCCACCACCCGGACCGCCTCGGACCGGGCCTGCCGGGTGCGCTGGAACTCCCGCTGCGCCCACATCAGCGCGTACCGGGCCCGCGCCTCGCTCTCCGGCAGGCCCGCCGCGGCGGCGGCCTCCGCCACCCGCCCGGCCAGGTCGCACAGCTCGGGCACGGCCGTGCCCAGGTCGATCAGCTGGATCAGCACCAGCGTCAGGTCCGCGACCACCGCCAGCGGGCCGCCCGGATCCAGGGCCGCCTGCCCGGCGACCGCCAGCACCGCGGGCACCTCCCGCCGGGCCCAGGCCAGCCCCTCGGCCACCCCGGCGAACTCCACCCCGGCGAACTTCGCCCTGGCGAACTCCGGCCCGGCGCCCCCGGGCCCGGCGTTCCCCGCCTCGCCGTTCCCTGCCCCGGCGTCCCCTGCCCCGGTGTTCCCTGCCCCGGCGCCCCCGGGCCCGGACGGCGCCGCCACCAGGTCCGGGAAGGGGTAGCCCGGCCGGACCACCCGGTACAGGGCCGCCACCGCCGCCAGGTAGTGCCGCAGCAGCCGCTCGACGGCGGCCCGCCCGGCGGCCTCCCCGTCCACCTCCCGGACCAGCTCGCGGGCGAACAGCCGCAGCAGGTCGTGGTACTGGTAGCGGCCCGGGTACGGGCAGGACAGCAGCCCCAGGTCGGTCAGCGCCTCGGCCAGCCGCTCCGCCACCGGCTCCGCCCGCCCCAGCAGCACCGCGGCCGCCGCCGAGGACACCCCCGGGCCGTCCGCCAGCGACAGCAGCCGGAACGCGCGGGCGGTCTCCGGGTCGAGCTGGTCGTAGCTGAGCCGGAAGGACGCGGCGACCGCCAGCTCCCCGGCCTCCAGCTCGGCCAGCCGCCGCCGCTCGGAGGCCAGCCGGTCCACCAGGTGCGACAGCTGCCAGGCGGGGCGGGCCGCCAGCCGGGACGCCGCCGTCCGCACCGCCAGCGGCAGGAACCCGCAGGCCGCCGCCAGCCGCCGGGCCGCCGCCGGCTCGGCCGCCACCCGCCCCGGCCCGGCGATCGCCGCGAGCAGCCGCACCGACTCCTCCGGCGTCAGCGGCTCCAGGCCGACCTGCCGGGTCACCGGCAGCCCCGACAGCCAGGCCCGGCTGGTCACCAGCACCGCGCACGAGCGGCTGCCCGGCAGCAGCGGCCCGACCTGTCGGCTGTCGCGGGCGTCGTCCAGCACGATCAGCACCCGCAGGCCCGCCACCCGGGAGCGGAACAGCGCGGCCCGCTCCGCCGTCCCCTGCGGGAGCGCCGCGTCGGCCACCCCCAGCGCGCCCAGGAAACCGGCCAGCACCTCGCCCGGGTCGGCGGGCAGCGCCCCCGCCCCCCGCAGGTTCACGTACAGCTGCCCGTCCGGGTACTGCCCGCCCACCGCGTGCGCGACGTGCACCGCGAGCGTCGACTTGCCCACCCCGCCCAGGCCCGACAGCGCCACCACCGGCATGGCCGGGCCGTCGGGCGCCAGGTCCGCGCGGAGCGCCGCGGACAGCTCGTCCCGGCCGGTGTAGTCGGAGACGTCGGCGGGCAGTTGGGCGGGCGGGGGCGGCGCGGAGCCCACCGGTTCACCGCCCGCCCCCACCACCGGCGCCGCCCCCGCCACCGGCGCCGTCGGCACCACCAGCACCGGCGGCGCGGCCAGCTTCGGATCGCCCGACAGGATGCCCAGGTGCAGCTCGCGCAGCCGCGGCCCCGGGTCGACCCCCAGCTGCTCCAGCAGCGCGCGGCGGGCGTCCGCGTACACGCCCAGCGCCTCGGCCTGCCGCCCGCCGCGGTACAGCGCCAGCATCAGCAGCTCGCGCATCGGCTCCAGCAGCGGGTACTGGCTGACCCACACGGTCAGCTCGCCGATCACCTCCGCGTGCCGTCCCGTCTCCAACTCGGCCTCCAGCCAGGCCTGGACGGCGTTCAGCCGGCGCTCGACCAGCCGGGCCCGGTGCGCCTGGGCGAGCGGCCCCGGCAGCCCGGCCAGCGGCTCGCCGTGCCACAGCCCGCACGCCTCCCGCAGCAGCCCGAGCGCCCCGGCCGGGTCGCCCAGCGCCCGGGCCCGGCCCGCCGCCGCGACCCGCTCCTCGAACACCTCGGCGTCCACGCAGTCCGCCGGGAGCCGCAGCACGTACCCGCTGCCCGAGGACACCAGCACCCTCGGGTGCGCCCGGTCCGGCTCCAGCGCCCGGTCCGGCTCCAGCACCCGCCGCAGCCGCGACACGTACGTGCGCACGATGGCGGCGGCCCGGGCCGGGGGCTCCTCCCACAGCGCGTCGAGCAGCTCGTCGACGGACACGATCCGGCGGGCCCGCAGCGCCAGCGCGGTCAGCAGCGCCCGCTGCTGCGGCGGGCCGAGCTCCAGTTCCCGCTCCCCGCACCAGGCCTGCACCGGCCCGAGCAGGCACAGGCGGAGCGGTCCCCCGCCGTCCGGTTCCGGGGCCGACGTACCGCGGGGCTCTCCGATTTCCGTCACCGTCAGAAGGTAGCGGTTCGGTCTCGCGGACCGCGGCGCCGGGGCGGGTGCAATTCCGCCGCGGCGGGCCGCCCTTGTCCGCCCGCCCGCCCCGCGCATTCGATTCCGCCGCGCCGCGGACGGTCCTCCCGGCGGGCCGGAAAGGAGAAACTCCCGCGGAACGGGAACCGTTGGTGCAGATGCGCATCCGTCAATCTTTTATTGACCGGCGGCGGATAGCGTGTTCCCCGTCCGCCGAACCTCCGGCAGGACGTGGGGACCTCCCGCGGTGCCGGACCGGCCGCCGGAGGAGGGGCGGCGGCGTCGCGTGCGGACGACGCCGGCCGACCGGTTCTGACGGTGCGCCGCCGCCTGTGGGGGGCGGTGGGCGCACCGCCGAGCGCAACGAAAGGAATCCAGCGCCGTGCTCCAGTACGCCGACGACGTCCGTACGACGACCCGATCGGTCCCGACGCAGACCACCCGGCCGGTCCCGATCCCGGTCGCCGTCCACGCCCCGGACCCGCTCTCCCGGGCCGGAGTGGTGAGCTACCTCCGGCAGTGCCCGGAGATCTCGCTCGTCGACGACCGGCAGCCGACCGGCACCGGCGTGGCCCTGCTGGTCGCCGACACCTTCGACGAGGCCGCCCTGACCACCCTCTCCCGGCTGGTCAGGACCGAACGGACGCGCGTGGTGCTGGTCCTGGACCGGATCCAGGAGCCCGACCTGCTCGACGTCGTCTCCCTCGGCGTCACCACCATCCTGTGGCGCCGCGAGGTCACCGGCGAACGCCTCCGCCAGGCCGTCCGCACCGCCGACCGGGGCCACGGCGACCTCCCGCCCGACCTGCTCGGCAAACTGATCGGCTGCATGGGCCGCCAACGCACCGGCGACGGCCCCGACCACCACCCCGCCGACCACGGCATGCTCCCCCGCGAGGTCGACGTCCTGCGCCTGGTCGCCGACGGCATGGACACCGGCGAGATCGCGGGCAAGCTCCTCTACTCGGAACGGACGATCAAGAACATCATCCACACCGTCACCACCCGCTTCCACCTCCGCAACCGCGCCCACGCCGTGGCCTACGCCCTGCGCGAGGGCTACATCTAGGGGCTGCCACGGCGGGCGGGCGGGCGGGGGCGGGTGCGGCCACGGCCGGGCCTCAGCCCGAGGTTCCCTCCCAGACCGTCACGTCGAGGGTGACGGCGTGCAGGTCCACCCGCTGCACCTTCAGGAAGCCGTAGCGGCCCTGGGCGGTGCGGAAGCACCAGACCGCCCCGTCCGGCAGCGGGACGGTCTGCTGGACCGACAGCGGCTGGAGCAGGGCCGAGCAGACGCTCCGGCCGGGAAGCTCCGGCGGGCCCGACCAACTCGCCGTCACCGCACCGGAGACGAAGTCGAGTTGGCGGAGCCGCACCCGCAGGTCCGCCGCCGGGTCGCTCGACGAGGCGAACCCGCGACCGCCGGACGGCTGCTCGTCCAGGTCCTGGTAGGTGTCGACGTCCAGCCGGACCCCGCCCTCCCAGCGGACCCGTCCCGTGTCGGCGTCCTCCGCTCCGTCCGTCCTCCCGTCCGCGCCCGCGTCCGAGCCCCCGTCAGGCACCGACGCGGGCGGTGCCGAGGCGGGCGGCGGCTCCGGCGCCCCGCCGCTCCCGGTGCAGCCGGTGGCGGCCGCCAGCAGCGCCGCGGCGAGCAGTGCCGTCCGCACCGGGGCGGTGCGCGTGGTCGTCATGTCGTCCCCCTCCTCCTCCGAGCCCGTCCGGGAACGGCGGTTCCCGGACGGGCGGGCTCTCGTGGTGCGTGCGGGTGCGGGTGCGGGTGCGGGTGCGCGGGGCCGTTCACCGGCTCTCGCAGCCGACCGAGAGCGCACCGAGCAAGGTGATCCGGTCGGGTCCCCAGAGGCAGCGCGCCGACCGGGCGGACGTCCCGGTGAGCCGGAACGGCCGACCGTCGCGCTGGACCACCAGGGTGCCGGTCCTGCCGTCCGAGGCCCAGTCGATCTCCAGGTGCCACCGGACGTCGTTGAGCTCGCCGTGGGCCACCACCGAGAACACCTCGGACTCCCCCTTCGAGACCTCGTAGGGGAAGTCGACCGCCTTGCCGTCCTCGTCGACACCCACCGCCCTCGCCTTCGGTGACGGCTCGTCGAGGTCGATGTCGAGGCCCCGGACCTCCTTCGGACCGCCGCAGCCGACGCCGGTCCAGGTGCCGCCCACCGGGGCCTCCCGGCTGTCCACCACCACCCGGACCTGACGCAGCACCACCTGCGTGTCCGAGGTGCCCTGGACCTGGAGGCCGAACTCGTCCCTGGCCGCGGGCACGCCGCCCAGGGCCCCGGCCCAGGCGACCAGCGGTTCCTCCCCCGGGGCCCGCAGCCCGGCGGAGGATTCGGGCACCATCCAGCTCATGGCGCACTCGTCCGACCCGCCGGACCACAGGGCCGCCTTCGGCGCCGTGTCCGGCTTCGAGAGCCAGTTGCCCACCGGGGTGGCGAGGAGCGTCGCCGTCGCGCCGATGACCGCCGCCCCGAACCCGCCCGCCAACAGCCGGACCGTACGGCGGCGCAGCCGGATCAGCCTGCGCCGCCGGGCCAGGCGGCCGCCCCCGGACGGCGGCGGCGCGGCGGACGGCGGGGGCGCTGCCGGTGGCGGCGGTCCTCCCGGTGGTGGTGCTGCCGGTGGTGGCGGCGGACCGCCCTGTCCGGAACCACCCGGTGGCTGACTCATGTCTCCTCCGTCCTCGCCGGGTCGTGCGCTTCGGTGCGGTCCGGCCGCGTCAGCAGACGTCGACCAGCGGGCCGGGGGCGGAGATCAGGGTCACCCTCCGCCCGGCGAGGTGCACCAGGACGCCCGCCTCGCCGTCCGGGGACTCCGTCAGCACCAGTTCGCCGTCCTCGGACCCGACGGCCGGGCTGCCGGGGGCCAGGGCCGTGACCTGCTCCCGGGTGCTGCCCAGCGCGATGCCCTGGACGGTCCGCAGCCGGGCCGGGTCCTGCTCGGTCGCCCCGACGGTCTCCTGCCGGACGTCGAAGGAGCCCGCCGCCGCCGGGTCCCGGCCCGGTACGGTCAGGGTGATCCCGTCCCAGCGCAGCTCGGTCCGGTCCGGCACGCAGATCCCGTCGCCCGCCCGGAACGCGGGTGCGGCCGGGGCGCCGTACAGCGCGGTCAGCGCGGCGATCGCCCCGGTCGGGCTCGCGTCGTACCGGAAGGCGTCCTTGACGGTGCGCTCGTCCGCCATCACCTCCAGGGCCTGCGGCCGCAGCCGGAGCGATCCGGCGGGGGCGGGCGCGGCCGGTGCGGCCGTCCGGCCCGGGTCGAGGACGGCGATGTCGCGCACCGGCGCGTCCAGGGTCGCGAGCCTGCTCCAGCCCTGGAGGTCGGTGCTGGTCCAGACGCCCCGCCCGGCGTCGCCGCCCGACGGGGCCGGGGCGCCCTCCGCCGCACCGGCCGGGCCGGAGGACGGCCCGTCGACCGCGAGCCAGGCGACGCCGTCCCAGGTGAGCCCGGTCGGAACGGTGTCCCGCACCGGGGCCGCGGGCCGCTCCCAGACGATCCCGTCCGCACTGGTCGCAGCCACGGCGCTCGGCGCGGCCGTGCTCCCGGGGCGCGGGTCGCGGCCGCCGACCACGGCGAACCGGTGCCCGTCGTGGGCGAGTCCGGCCGTCCGGCCGAGGCCGAGCAGGGCGTTCGGCACGCTGCCGTCCCGGCCCTCCGGCTGCTCCTCGTCCGGCATCCGGGTCCACGACGCGCCCCGGTCGATGCTGCTCAGCAGGTGCACCCCGCACAGGCTCGCGCCCGCGCAGTCGTGCACCAGCATCAGCCACCGGCCGCCGCCGTACGCCACCGCGAGCGGCCGGTGGCCGTAGCGGCCGCCGTCCGCCCCGTGCCGGGACACCGGCTCCCAGGTCGTGCCGTCGGTGCTCCGGTAGACGACGACCGTGCCGGCGGAGTCCTCCGCGTCCCGGGCCCGGCCGACGGCGAGCCAGGTGCCGTCCGGGCCGTGGGCCACGTCCACCAGCGGGTCGGCGACCGTCACGGGCTCCTGCCACCGACGCCCGTCCGCGCTGCGGAGCACGGTGCCGTGGCCGCTCGGGTCGACGCCCACGGCCACCGCGAGCCCGGCGGAGGCCGCCACCCCGAAGAGGGCGGAACCGCCGGACGCCACCTGCTCCAGGTTCCGGCCGTCGGCCCCGGCCCGGACGCCGCCGGAACGCTCGGCCGGCGAGCCGTCGGCCGCACCCGCCCCGGTGACCACCAGCACCACCCGGCCGACGGCCTTCGCGTCCGGCCCGCCGTCCGTTCCCCCCGGCCCGCCGCCCCCCGACCCCGTACAGGCCGGAACCAGGACGACCGCCAGCACCGCCCCCCACCAGCGACCCGCGAAGGACCTGCCGAACCGGTTCCAGCGCGCCCCCACCGCCCACCCCCAGCCGTACGGGCCGCTCCCCCCGGCGTCCCCACACCGGCAGCCCTTCCGGACGACCATCCCACCCGCGGCCGCCCCGCACGGGGCACAAGGACCCTCCGTCACCCAATCGCAACTCGTCGTGATCGAACGGCTTCCGTCGCGCCCGGCCGACCTCCGGCCCCCGCCGGGCCGCGGACCTCAGCGCGCGGCCAGCACCTCCAGCAGCCTGGTCAGCGACGTCCCCAGCCCCCAGCGCCCGGCCAGCCACTCCAGCGCCTCCGGGTCGCGCGGCCCGCGCGGCAGCTCCGGCTCGAACGCGGGCAGCGGCACGTCCCGGGCGACCCGGACCACCGTCGGCGCCACGTCCAGGTACGGGGCCGCCTCCAGCAGGTTGCGGCGCCGGGCCGGGGTCAGCTTCGACGCCGGGTCGGCCGCCGCGGCCCGGACACCCGCCAAGTCGCCGTACTCCTGGACCAGTTGGGTCGCGGTCTTCTCCCCGATGCCCTTGACCCCCGGCAGCCCGTCGCTGGCGTCCCCGCGCAGGGCGGCCAGGTCGGCGTACGAGGAGCCCGGCACGCCGTACTTCTCGCGCAGCGCCGCGTCGTCCATCACCAGTGCCGACCCGACGCCCTTCGCCGGGTACAGCACCGTCACCGCCCGGGCATCGTCGACGAGTTGGAAGAGGTCCCGGTCGCCGGTGACGATCTGGACCGGGCCGGTGGCGCGGGTGGCCAGCGTGCCGATCACGTCGTCGGCCTCGTAGTCGGGGACGCCGACCCGGGCGATGCCCAGGGCGTCCAGCACCTGCTCGATCACCGGGACCTGCGGGGCCAGCGTGTCCGGGACCTCCTCCTCGCCGTCCTGCGCGGCCTCGGCGACCCGGTGCGTCTTGTACGTCGGGATCAGGTCGACCCGCCACTGCGGGCGCCAGTCGGCGTCCATGCAGGCGACCAGTTGGTCCGGGCCGTGGTCCTGGACCAGGCGGGAGACGAAGTCGAGCAGGCCGCGCACCGCGTTCACCGGCTCGCCCTGCGGGGAACGCAGCGAGTCCGGGACGCCGAAGTAGGCGCGGAAGTAGAGGCTGGCGGTGTCCAGCAGCATCAGGCGGGGTGCGGTCGAGGCGCTCGGTGCGGTCACCCCCCGATCATGCCGCATCCCGCCGACAGCTCCCGGGTGTCGCACCGTCAGTGCGGGTGAGGGCCCGCGCGGTGCACCGGGCCGTGGGTGTCGTCGCAGTGCCCGCGGGCCGCGTCCGCGTCCGCCGCCGCCGCGGCGGCGCTGTCGGGCGCGATCTGCAGCAGCCCGTCCGGGCCGTCCCCGCCGACGTGGTCGACCTGCAGGGTGGTGTGGGTGATCCGGTACTCCTCGCGCAGGCGGCGCTGGAGCTCGCGCTGCACCGCGTGGCAGTCGCCGCCCGGGGTGACCAGGACGTGCGCCGACAGGGCGGGCTCGTTCGAGGTGATCTCCCAGATGTGCAGGTCGTGGACCTCCTCCACCTGCGGCGCCGACACCAGCCGGTCCGCGACCGCGTCCGGGTCGACCCCGGCGGGCGCGGCCTCCAGGAAGATCCGCGCGGAGTCCCGCACCAGCCCCGTCCCGGCCCGCAGCATCAGCGCGACCACCACCAGCGAGGCGATCGCGTCCGCCCGGACGAACCCGGTGAACAGCACCACCGCGCCCGCCACCGCCGTCGCGACGAACGCGTACAGGTCGGTCAGCACGTGCTGGAACGCGCCCTCCACGTTCAGCGAGGACCGGTTCGCCCTCGACAGGCACCAGGTCGCCGCGACGTTCACCACCACGCCCACCAGCGCCGTCACCAGCACCAGCGACCCCTCCACCTCCGGCGGCGAGACCAGCCGGGTCACCGCCTCGTAGCCCAGCCACGCCGACAGCACCAGCAGCGTCACCCCGTTCGCCTGCGCGGAGAGGATCTCGGCCCGCTTCAACCCGTACGTGTAGCCGCCGCGGGCCGGACGCGCCGCCAGCCGCATCGCCACCAGGGCCAGCGCGATCGACGCCGCGTCGGTCAGCATGTGCGCCGCGTCCGAGATCAGGGCCAGCGACTGCGCGGCGAAGCCGACCACCACCTCGCCCGCCATGAACACCAGCAGCAGGAGCAGCGCGCTCCACAGCCACTTGCGGTCCGCGTCCGCCGCCACCGCGTGGCTGTGGCTGTGGCCGCGGCTGTGCTCGTGCCGGTGGTCGTGCCGGTGGTCGTGCTCGTGCTCGTGGTCGTGCCCGGCCATCGGGGTCCCTCCGCTCTGCTGCCCGTACCGGCAGTGAACCCCAGAACGGACGAAGATCCAAAGGCGGCAGTGGTGACCGTTGTCGTTCTCCGTCGCGACATCCGGGTCGGGTAGGGTGCGCCCCGCATCCGCGCGGCTCGCGCGGCGGTTCAGGAGGGGAGCGGACCCGGAATGGCGGAGCAGGCGGGGGAGCGGGTGCCGCTCACGGTGATCGCCCGGGAGTGGGGCCGGATCGGCGTACTCGGCTTCGGCGGCCCGCCCGCGCACATCCTGCTGCTGCGCAGGCTCTGCGTGGAGCGGCGCGGCTGGATCGCCGCGAGCGAGTTCGAGGACGGCATCGCCGCCACCAACCTGCTGCCCGGACCCGCCTCCACCCAGTTGGCGATCTTCACCGCCTGGCGGCTCCGCGGCACCGCCGGGGCGCTGGTCGGCGGCGCGGCGTTCATCCTGCCCGGGCTGGTGCTGATCCTGCTGCTGGCCGCGCTGTTCCTGGCCGGGCACCCGCCGCGCTGGGTGCTGGGCGCCGCCGCGGGCGCGGGCGCCGCGGTCGCCGCCGTCGCGGTGCAGGCCGCCACCACCCTCGTCCCGCCCAGCCTGCGCCGCTCCGGCCCCGGCCCGGCCCGGGTCCGCTGGGCCGCCTACCTGCTGCTGGGCGGGGCCGCCGCGGTCCTCACCGGCCCGTGGCTGGTCCTCGTCCTGCTCGCCACCGGCACCGCCGAGATCGCCTTCCGCCGCCGCGGCCGCGCCGCCCCGGCGGGAACCGGCCGAACCAGCCGTACGGGGGACGACCCGCTCAGCCGACCGGACGAGGGCCCGCCCGCCCCGCCCGCCCAGCGCCCGCTGCTGCCGCTGCTGGCCCCCGGCCTCGCCGCGACCGGCGGGCTCGGCGCGCTCGCCTGGGTCGCCCTCAAGGTCGGGGCGCTGTCGTACGGCGGCGGCTTCGTGATCATCCCGCTGATGCAGCACGACGCCGTCGAGCGCTACCACTGGATGACCGACGGCCAGTTCCTGAACGCCGTCGCGCTCGGCCAGATCACCCCCGGCCCGGTGGTGCAGACCGTCTCGGTGGTCGGCTACGCGGCCGCGGGCGTCCTCGGCGGGCTGCTCGCCGCGGCCGTGGCCTTCGCCCCGTCCTTCCTGTTCGTGCTGTTCGGCGCCGCGCACTTCGACCGGCTGCGCGCCAACGCCTCCGTGCAGGACTTCCTCACCGGCGCCGGACCGGCCGTCATCGGCGCCATCGCCGGGTCCGCCCTCCCGCTGGCCCTCGCCCTCGGCCGGCCCTGGCAGTACGCCGTGCTGGCCCTGGCCGCGCTCTGGCTGCTGGTGCTGCGCCGCGGGGTCGTCCCCTGCCTGCTCGGCGCGGCCGGCCTCGGGGTGCTCGCCGCTGCGGCCGGGCTCGCGCTGCCCTGAGCCCGTTCTCCCCGGGGAGTTCAGAAGCTCGGCAGGACGGCGTCCTCCGGGGTGTTCGGGGCGGTGAGCGGCGCCAGCCGGGCCGCGTTGACCAGGGCGCGGGCGACCCGCAGGTCCTCGCCCTGCTCGGGGTGCCACTGGACGCCGACGGTGAAGCCCGCGCCCTCGATCGCCTCGACCGTGCCGTCCTCGGCGTACGCGCAGGCGACCAGGCCCTCGCCGAGGCGGGCGACCGCCTGGTGGTGGAAGGTCGGGACGACCACCGACGCCTCCGGCAGCAGGTCCGCCAGCAGCGTGCCGGGCACCGGGCGGACCGGGTGCCGCCCGTACTCGCCGGGCGCGCCGACGTGGCGCAGCCCCGCCTCCTCGCCGACCGCGTCCGGCAGGTGCTGGACCAGCGAGCCGCCGCACACCACGTTCAGCAGCTGCATGCCGCGGCAGATGCCCAGCAGCGGCGTCCCGGCGGCGAGCGCGGCACGGATCAGCGCGGCCTCCCACAGGTCGCGCGCGGCCGCGGTGGCCACCGTCAGCGGGTGCGGCAGCTCGCCGTACAGGGCCGGGTCGACGTCCTCGCCGCCCGCGACCACCAGGCCGTCCAGCCGGGCCACCACGGCCGCCGCGTGCTCCGGCGCGTCCGGCGGCAGCATCAGGGCGATCCCGCCGGCCTCGCGCACCAGCTCCGGGTAGCGCACGGGGAGCAGTACGGAGCGCATCCGGTCCCACCGGCCCCAGGCCGCGTCGTTGAGGTAGGTGCTGATGCCGATCACGGGGCGAGAGGTCATGGCGCGCATTCTGTCGCACGGCCACTCGGCGCGCCGCGCGACCCACCTCCCTCGAGCGCCCCTTCAGGCGCGTGGAGCACAGCGCGCGCCCCCGGGGCGCTCGGGACCGCTCCAGGGGGCGCGCAAGAGGGGCAATCGTGTGATTCTCACCGGAATCTCATCGCCCGACCCCGGAATGTGCCCCCGCGCTGATTTCCCGCTTATCCGCCGCCCCCTAGGGTCTCTACCGTGAGCGAGCAGCAGATTCCGGCCGGGTGGTACCCGGACCCCGTCGACACCGACAGCGACCCCCGCCCCCAGCGCTGGTGGGACGGCAAGGGCTGGACCGCCGAAACCCGCCCGGCCCCCACGGCGCCGACGGCCCCCACCGACACGGCCCCGACCGGCACGATCCCGACCGGCACGGCCCCTGCGGACGCGCCGCCCGCCGCCGGTGCCGCCGCGCCCGGCCCCGCCGCGCCCGGTGCCGAGGACACGGCCGTCCTCGAGGGCACCGTGCTGGACGCCTCCGGGCAGACCGTCCACTACCCGCCGCTGCCCCCGTACGCCGGGCACTACGGGGCGAAGCCGACCCGCAGCAAGCCGTCGAAGCCGGTGCTGGTCGCCGCGTCGGTCGCCGCCCTGCTCGGCCTCCTGGCCGGCTCCGGCATCACCTACCTGGTGATGGACGGCAACCGCAGCGAGACCAAGTCTGCCGCCGGCCCCAGCAACGACGGTCGCCGCTCCGGCGGCGGCTTCGGCAGCGGCGGCCTCGGCGAAGGCGGCAGCGGGGGCAGCGGGGGCAACACCAACCCCGGCGACCCGTTCGGCTTCGGCAACGGCGGCATCGGCGGCGGCAACGGTAACGGCAGCGGGGGCACCGGCGGCGGCAGCGGGAAGAGCAGCGCCATCGCCGTCGACACGGTCAACGGCATCTCGCTGCCCGTCCCGAGCGGCTGGGAGGGCGGCACCACCAACGACGGCTACGCCGGCCTCACCGTCGGCGACTACACCTGCGCCGACGGCAAGGACAACTGCTCGCTCGGCGGCGTGTTCACCACCCAGATCGCGGGCACCGACGCCAAGCAGGCCGCGCAGAACGACATCGCCGACGCCGCCAAGGCCGCCTACGGCAAGCTCAACAGCCACAAGGAACTGAAGAACGAGGCCGTCACGGTGGCCGGCCGCTCCGGCTACCTGGTCCGCTGGCAGGTCGACGCCGAGCAGGGCAACCCGGGCTACGTCCAGACGGTGGTCTTCCCGACCGCCGACGGCAAGGCGCTGACCGCCGTCCACTTCGGCTTCGACATCGCCGACAAGGCACCCGGCCTGAACCAGATGGACACCATCCTGAAGGGCATCGCCAAGGCCGACGCCAGCTCCACCGGCGGCGGCCACGGCACCACCACCTGACCCGCCCGCCCCGACGACCCCCGGCCCGGCACGCCACCCCCCTGGGATGGGAGGGAACGACGCCCCGGGCCGGGGTCGTTCCCGTTGAACTTCCCTCGTTCGCCGACGCGTTGACCCGTACGGCGCCGTTCTCCGGCGGCCCGGCGCATCGCCGTTCCGGCGGTCCCTCCCCTCCTCAACTTCCTTCGCGCAGCAGCGTGTTGAGTCGTGCCGCCTGCCGGATCAGGTGATCCCGCTCGGCGGCCGTTCCGGCCTCGTGGGCGGCCCGGGCGTACAGGGCGGCGGCGGTCGGCAGGTCGTCGGCCCGTTCGTGCAGGTACGCGCGGGCGGCGGTGCGGCGGGGGAGCGATTCGTCGAGTGCGGCGAGGGCGGCCAGGCCCGCGCGGGGGCCGTCCGCCTCGCCGACGGCGACGGCCCGGTTGAGGCGGACCACCGGGTTGTCCGTCAGCGCGGCCAGTTCGTCGTACCACTCGACGATCTGCACCCAGTCGGTCTCGGCGGCGGTCGGTGCGTCCGCGTGCAGCGCGGCGATCGCGGCCTGGGCCTGGAACTCGCCGAGCCGGTCGCGGGCCAGCGCCGCCTGCAGGACGGCGACGCCCTCCGCGATGGCGGCGGTGTCCCAGCGGGTGCGGTCCTGCTCGGCGAGCGGTACCAGGCTGCCGTCCGGCGCGGTCCGTCCGGCCCGGCGGGCGTGGTGCAGCAGCATCAGCGCCAGCAGGCCGGACACCTCCGGGTGGTCGGTCCGGGCCGCGAGCTGCCGGGTCAGCCGGATCGCCTCGGCCGCCAGGTCGACGTCCCCCGAGTAGCCCTCGTTGAAGACCAGGTAGAGCACCCGCAGCACCGTCGCCACGTCCCCGGGCCGGTCCAGGCGCACGCCCGAGACGGTCCGCTTGGCCCGGCTGATCCGCTGCGCCATCGTCGCCTCCGGCACCAGGTACGCCGCGGCGATCTGCCGGGTGGTGAGCCCGCCGACCGCGCGCAGCGTCAGCGCCACCGCCGAGGACGGCGTCAGCGACGGGTGCGCGCACAGGAAGTACAGCCGCAACGAGTCGTCGCGGTCCGGCACCGGGCCGGGCCCGGGCTCCTCCTCCACCGCGTCCTCGCGGCGGCGGCGCGCGGTGTCGGCCCGGGCCGCGTCCAGGAAGCGCCGCCACGCGACGGTCACCAGCCAGCCCTTCGGGTCCCGCGGGGGCTCGTCCGGCCAGCGCCGGACGGCCTCCAGCAGGGCCTCCTGCACCGCGTCCTCGGCCGCCGCGAAGTCGGCCCCGCGACGGACCAGGACCGCCAGCACCTCGGGTGTGAGGGCGCGCAGCAGCGCCTCGTCCACCGGCGGAACCGGCCGAACCGACGGGAGCGGCGGAACCGGCGGGAGCGGTGCGGAGGACATCCCGGTCACTCCGTGACGGTCGGCGGCTCGGACATGATCGGGCGCAGCTCCAGCCACTCCCGGATCGGCACCCCGCCCGCGCCCGGCGCCGCCGACAGCTCCGCGGCCAGTTCCAGCGCCCGCTGGTGGCTGTCCACGTCCACGATCATCCACCCGGCGATCAGGTCCTTGGTCTCGGCGAACGGCCCGTCGGTCACCGGCGGCTTCCCCTCCCCGCCGTACTGCACCCACGTCCCCTCGGGCGCGAGCCCCTGGGCGTCCACGAACTCGCCGGTCTGCTCCAGCTTGGCCGCGAAGTCGCGCATGTACTGGATGTGCGCGCCGACCTCCTCGGGCGTCCACCGGTCCATCGGGACGAAGCCCTCCGGGACGGGCGCGCCGCGGTAGTGCTTGAGCATCAGGTACTTGGCCATCGTTCTCGCTCCTCGGTACTGGTGCGGTGCGGCCCATTGTGGCCGCCTCCACCCCTGGGACGGAGCCGCTCACGGGTTCTCGACACGACCGCGGAGAAAATCCTCCGGCAGTTTTCCGGACGGGGCGGCCCCGCTGGAACGGCGGGTCGAGGTTCGTGGCGGGCGCGGCGCCGTCCAGCACCTGGCGGAGGGTGTCGGCCAGGCCGTGCTCGTCGTTCACGTGCCGGAACCGCGGCAGGCCGTCCGGGACGCGGGCGCCGTCGCGGCAGAGCCGGGCGAGCCCGGGGTGGGCACCCGGACGTCCGCCGGTCGGCCCGGGCCGACCCGCAGGGCGTCGCACCGGGCGGCGACGGCCTGCGGGTCGGGGTGCGAGCAGACCCGCCAGGTGGCTCGGCGCCGAGCGGACCACCTCCGGGTCCGTCGAACGCGCCTGCGCCGGGTACTGCCCGGCCGACACCTTCCGCCGAGCCGGAGGGGCTCCCAGGGCACTTCGTCCAGCCGGAAGCCGTCCTTCCGGAAGCTGTCCTTGACCTCCCGCGACAGCCCCGCGCCCGCCACCCGGACGTCCAACTCGGTGCCCTCGCGTTCACGCCCGGGACGCCGCGCCGCGGCCGGGCGGCCGGGCGGCCCGGGCGTCCGGGGTCACAGGAAGGTGTGGCCCTCGCCCCGGTAGGTCGGGACCGTCGCGGTGACCCGGTCGCCCTCGACCAGGTGCAACTGCTCGAAGCGCTCGCACAGTTCACCCGCCTTCGCGTGCCGGAACCACACCCGGTCGCCGATCAGCAGGTCGTCCGCGGCCGAGCCGAGCAGCGGCGTCTGCACCTCGCCCGCACCCTCCTGCGGGTCGTACCGCAGCCCGGCCGGCAGGTACGGGACGGGCGAGCGGTCCGCCCCCGCCGGGCCGGACGCGGCGTAGCCGCCGCCCAGCACCGTCACCACGCCCACCCCCGGGCGCCGCACCACCGGCTGCGCGAACAGCGCCGCCGGACGGCCCCGGAACGCCCGGTAGTTGTCGAACAGCCGCGGCACGAACAGCCCCGAACCGGCCGCCACCTCCGTCACCGCCCGCTCCGCGACCGTCGACTCCACGCTGCCCGTGCCGCCGCCGTTCACGAACTCCAACTCGGCGACCTCGCGCACCCGCCGCACCACCTCGGCCCGCCGCACCGCCAGCTCCGCCCGCGCCTTCGCCTGCATCAGCCGCACCGCCGCCGACCGCAGCGGACGCCCCCGCACCGCGTCCCCGACACCCGCCACGTGGCCCTCGTACGCCATCAGCCCGACCACCTCGAACCCCCGGCGGCCGTTCACCAGTTCCGCGAACCGGCCCAGCTGTTCGGGCGTCCGCAACGGCGAGCGCCGCGCGCCCACCCGCACCCGGCCGCCCAGCAGTTGCAGCGAGGTGTCCAGCTCCAGGCAGACCCGCACCGTCGCCGAACCCTCCCGGGCCGCGTCGATCAGGTCCAACTGCGCTACGTCGTCCACGACCACGCTGACCTGCCGCGCCAGCTCCGGGTCCGCGGTCAGCCGCCCGAACGAGGCCCGGTCCGCCGACGGGTACGCCAGCAGCACGTCCGTGAAACCGGACTCCACCAGCCACAGCGACTCCGCCAGCGTGAAGCTCATCACCCCGGCGAACCCGTCCACCTTCAGCACCCGCTCCAGCAGGGCCCGGGAGCGCACCGACTTCGACGCCACCCGGATCGGCTTCCCGCCCGCCCGCCGCACCAGATCCGCCGCGTTCGCGTCGAACGCCGCCAGGTCCACGACGGCCAACGGTGCATCCAGGTGCGCCGTCGCCCGGTCGTACCGGGCCCGGTCGGAGACGCTTCCGCTGGTCGCAGTGGTTTCAACGAGTGCCATGGGCGCAGACTGCCACATCCCCCTACCGGGCGGTAGATCCATCGGACCCCCAATCCGCCCCCCCGCTCCTCCTCCGGCCCGCTAGCCGGATCGACCCGCCGCGTGCAGGACGCGGAAGTGCTCCGGCTCCGCCGGATTCCGGTCGGCGACCTGTACCGGCGGCCAGGCCCACTGCCACACCCCGCTGCCCGGCACCCGGGCGAACCGCACCGTTCCGCGCGTCCCCGCCACCTCGACGCCCGACCAGTCCGGGGCGTCCCCGCTCCCGTCCGTCCGCAGGGCCGCGGCCAGGGCGGCGACCGCGTCCCAGCCCTCGAAGGCCACGAACGACGGCTCCGCGCCCAGCAGTTCGCGCAGCGCCGCGCCCACCCGGGCGCCGTGCGGGGTGAACTCGGCGGGCAGGTACCGCAGGAACGGCACCCCGGCGCCGTCCGGCCCCAACTGCTCCAGCCAGTCCGGGAGTTCGGGCTGCCCGGCCGGGGCTCCGAGCAGGACGCCGCCGAGCCGCGGGTCGCGCCGGACCGCCCGGACGAGCGGCACCGCGGGCTCCGGGTGGCCGACCAGCAGCAGCAGCGCACCGGCCCCGCTCGCCGCCAGCGCGTCGCACAGCGCCGCGGGGGAGTGGTCGCGCACGTCGAAGCCGACCACCTCCCCGCCGCGCGCCGCGAGGTGCCCGCGCAGGATCTCCGTCCCGGCCGCCCAGTACGCGCCCTGGTCGGCGGCGACCGCGACCCGGCGGTGGCCCGCGCCGAGCAGGAAGTCGGCGTAGACCCGCCAGCAGTACGACTGCGCCGGGGCGATCCGCGCCACCCACCGGGCGGGCGCGTCGACCAGGCCGTCCAGCACCGCCGACGCACAGACGTACGGGAGGGCGAGCGCCTCGGCCCGCGTCGCCACCGCCCGGGCCACCACGCTGTGGTACTCGCCCACCAGCGCGGACACCCCCAGCCCGGCGAGCTCCTCGACCGCCGCCACCGCCCGCGCCGGGTCCGCCGCGGTGTCCCGCACCAGCAGCTCGACCGGACGCCCGCCGATCCCGCCCGCCGCGTTGACGTCCGCGACACCGAGCTCCAGCCCGGCCAGCAACTGCCGCCCCGCCGCCGCCCACCCGGGCCGGCCCAACGGCACCAGCGCCCCGACCCGCACACCCGCCACCGACATCCCGTCAACTCCCCCCGCCCGCACGGCCGTCACGCCCCACCGTACCCGTCCTTCCCGTCCTTCCCGTCACCCCCTCGCCACCCACCGCTCCGACCGCCCAGCGCGCCGCCGATTCCACCGCCGCCACGCCCTGCGCCATCTCCCGCCAGCCGTCGGAGAGCACCGCCACCAGCGTCCCGTCCGCCAGCGCGCCGAAGCTGCCGACCACCCACAGCCCGGTCGCGCTGCGCGGCAGCCACCCGTTCTTCAACCGGGTCGCCCCCGCCGCCGACACCCCCCAGGCCTGCTCCGGCACCACCCGCCCCATCAGCCCGGCCAACCACCGCCGCCCGGGCAACGCCCCGGTCCCGGCCCTGGCCCCGGCCGTGGTCCCGGTCCCGTCCAGCGCTCCGTCCGCCGCGAAGACCTGCCGCAGCAGCCGGACCCGGTCGCCGACGCCGGTCGTGGTCAGCCCCCAGTAGCCGTCCCGCCCGGCGGTGGTCTCCACCAGGCCGAGCGCCCGGTACGCCGCGTCCAGCCCGGGGGCGCCGCCGACCAACCGGTACAGTTCGCTTGCCGCCGAATTGTCGCTGCGGACGACCGCCAGCTCCGCCAACTCCCGCTCCCCAGCCGTCAACCCGCCCCCACCACCACCAGCGCCACCACCACCAGCGCCGCCACGCTGCAGCAGCAGCGCAGCCACCAGGTCGACCTTCACCACGCTGGCGGTCACGAACGACCCGCCGCCGCGCACCGCCGCCGCACCCGTCCCGGGCCGCACGGCCGCCACCGCCAGGCGCCCACCCCGTTCCACCACCGAACCTCCTCCGCTGACCGCCGACCGCCGACCGTCCTCCGGGCCAACCTGGCACACGGCGACGGGGTGGCGGGCGACAACACCCCCCACCCCATTCCCCGCCCGATTCCCCATCCCGTTCCAGCGCGGACGGCGGCGTCAGACGGGCTGGCCCACCGGCCGGACGGTCAGGGTGTTGAGGTCGACGCCCGCGGGCTGGTCGAGGGCGAAGCAGACGGCCTCGGCGACGGGGCGGGGCGGCAGGGCGAAGGGCGGTAAGTCGGCGCCCTGCCAGAAGGGGGTGTCGGTCATGCCGGGGTTGACGAGGGTGACGCCGATGCCGCGGCTCGTGGCGTGCAGGCGCAGGTTCTCGGCGAGTCCGGTGATGGCCCACTTGGTGGCCGAGTAGAGGTTGGCGGGGGAGTTCTTCAGCCCGGCGACGCTGCCGATCAGCACCAGCCGTCCGCCCGCGGCCTCCAGGTGGGGCAGGGCGGCGTGGGCCAGCAGGGCGGGGCCGAGGACGTTGGTGAGCACCATCGCCGCCCACCCCGTCGGATCACCGGCCCCGATGGAGTCACCGGTCATGAACCCGGCGTTGGCCACCGCCGCGTCCAGGGCACCGAAGCGCGCCACGGTGCGGGCCACGGCCGCCTCGGTGGCCGACCAGTCCGCCGCGTCCGCGACCAGGCCCAGCAGCCGGTCGGGGTGGCCGGTCCCGTCGAGGAAGGCCTTCAGCCTGCCCTCGTCGCGGCCGGTGACGGCCACCCGGTGGCCGCGGTCGAGGAGCAACCGCGCGGTGTGGGCACCGATGCCGCTGGTCGCGCCGGTGATCAGTACGGTCTTGCTGCCGGTCATGGTCGAAACTCCTGAAACGTGTGAGCGCGGAAACGCAAAAGCGCGGAAGCGCGAAACGGCAGACGGCGGACGGCAGGCGACCCGCAACGAACGGGGCGCCGTTCGAGCCCGCCGATCCCACGAAACCGTCGCCGTCGGAGCCGGACAAGGTCGCCCTCATCGGGGGGACGGACGCAACCCCCCTCCGCACACCTCCCACACCCCCTTCGCACCCTCTCCGCCCCCGGGCCGTGGGTACCGTGGACGGATGGAACCCCCGCCCGGAGACCGCACCGGCCGTCCGGACGTCGCCGCCGCCAATCGCTCGGACATCCGCGACTTCCTCGTCAGCCGACGCGCCAAGCTCGCCCCCGAGCGGGTCGGCCTGCCCGCCGGTCGACGGCGCCGGGTCCCGGGGCTGCGGCGCGAGGAGGTCGCGGTGCTGGCCGGCGTGAGCACCGAGTGGTACACCCGGCTGGAGAAGGGCCACATCGGCGGCGTCTCCGCGGACGTGCTGGAGGCGGTCTCGCGGGCGCTCCTCCTCGACGAGGACGAGCGCACCTACCTGCTCGACCTGGCCAGGGTGGCCCGCCCCGCCCGCCGCAGGCCGCACCCGCAGCGCCCCCGCGAGGACGCCGCGCTCCCGCCCTCCGTCCAGTGGATGGTGGACGCCATGACCATGGCCCCCGCCTTCGTCCGCACCGGCCGCCTGGACGTCGTCGCCGACAACGCGCTGTGCCGGGCCCTGTACGCACCGATGTTCGACAGCGGCACCACCCGTGACCGGGGGTGCGCCAACCTCCCCCGCTACTTCTTCCTCGACCCGGGCTCCCGCGACTTCTTCGTCGACTGGGAGGAGGGCGCGCGGGCCACGGTCGCCGTGCTCCGCGCCGAAGCCGGACGCGAACCCCACGACCTGGCGCTGCGCGAACTCGTCGGCGAACTGTCCACGCTCAGCAGCGACTTCCGCACCATGTGGGCCAGCCACGACGTCCTGATCCGGCACGAGGGCACCAAGCGGCTGAACCACCCCGGGGTCGGCCGGGTCGAGCTGACCTTCCGCCAACTCAACCTCCCCCTGCCCCTTCCACCATCCCCGTCCTCACCCCCACGGGCCGCCCACGACCTGATCGTCTACGCGGCCGAGCCGGGGTCCCCCTCGGAAGACCGCCTCGGGCTCCTCGCCGGTCGGACGGCACCGCAGGGCCCACCCACCCACCGTCGGCCGTCCCCGGGGTAAACGTGGCATACGCTCACGGGGTGGAGCGCAAGAACATCCCCAACCCCGGTTTCGCCGAGGACGACGGCACCGCCGACCCCGCCCTCGCCGCGGCCCTCACCGCCTGGCAGCAGGACCCGGCCACCGAGCCCGACCTGCTCGCCGCCCTCACGCCCAGCCGGCTGATGGTGCCGATCGTGGCGCTGCTCGGCGAGGTCGAGGTGGACGCCAACGGGCACAAGCACGAGAAGACCAGCGACATGGCCGTGCCCGTGGTGGAGGCCCCGGACGGGCGCCGCGCCCTGCCCGCCTTCACCTCCCTGGCCAGCATGGCCGCCTGGCGCCCGGACGCCCGCCCGGCCCCGACGGTCGCCCCGCAGGCCGCGATGGTCGCCTTCTCCGAGCGCGCCGACACCCTGCTGATCGACCCGGCCGGCCCGGTCACCTACCAGCTGTCCGGCGCCCGCCTGCGCGCCGTCGCGGAGAACCGCCGCTACCTCCCCCCGCACCGCGACCCGGAGGTGCAACAGGCCCTGCGCACCCTGCTCGCCGCCGAACCCGCCGTCACCGCCGCCCACCTCGTCCCGGCCCCGGACGCCGACGCCACCCTGGCCCTCGTCCTCACCGACCCCACCGCCGACCCCGCCACCCTCCAACCCCTCGCCACCCGCCTGGGCCAGGCCCTCGCCACCGACCAGACCCTCCGCCTCCGCCTCGACCGCGGCCTCCAACTCGCCTTCCTGCCCCGCCACCCCGAACAGCAGCCCTTCTACACCCGCGCCTGACCGCTCGCCGTCCGACCGTCCGTCTGTCCGACCGCCCGACCGCTCACCGCCACCGCGCCGACTTCCGGGCTCACGCCACACGTCTTGCGGTTCAGCGGCCGACCGAGCCTGTCCCACAACTCGTTGCTCTGCAGCAGCCGTTGGTGGTCGCCGATCGACAGGTCGTCGAACGACCGGATGCCGCGCCGACCGTCCGGATCGCAGTGGTGGCGGATGTCGGCGAGGTCGAAGTTCCGCGTGATGACCGAGCGCAGGCGCTGGTCCAGCTCGCCGATCAGGAAGAACGGGCCCGCCACGGCGCCGTACTCCGCCGCGACGTCACTGGCGGTCACGATTCCCGCGATCCGCCGCGTCTGGTCCCTGACCACCACGAAGTCGTGTTCGGCGAGCGCGCGCAGGATGTCGACGAGGGAGCGGTCGTACGCGACGTCGTACGCGGGGGCGATCGCTCCGGAGAACGGTGCGTCGGGATCGGCGTGCCGGGTCCGGGCGATCGACTTCCACGGCACCGCGCCCCGCAGGCTCCGGCCGCTGATCACCGGGAGCTACGAGAAGTCGTGGATGGGCATCAGGGTGATGGCGTCCTCGTACGTCGCGTCCGGCCGGATGCTGACGACCTCGGAGAGGGCGGAGGGGAGGTCGCCCACCGTCAGCCCGGCTTCCGTCTCCTCCTCGACGGCGGCGGCCTCGGGTTCGGCGGTGCCCGGTCCGTCGCCACCGGCAGACGTTGTAGGAGCCGTCGGCGATGGGGCCATCCCCGCCCGGGCGGATGTCGTCCGGCCGCAGCCCGATCCAGCGCATCGTCGACAGGTGGCCGACCGGGTGCGAGCGGTGGGTGTGCTGCACCGGTTTGGGGCGGCTGGTGGTGCCGGAGGTGAAGTAGGGCAGCAGCGGGTCCTCGGGCCGGGTCGGCCCGTCATGCATACGTCAGTGCGATGAAGTGGACCGTGTGTGATCGGCAGGTGGTTGAAGTACGTGGTTGGTGAGGGACATGCATCCCCGCAGCTAAGGGGCGAGGTCATAGTCTGTGCACTCGCTCGGCGGCGCGTAGTTGGCGTGCTCGGACAGCGCGGCGGGCGCGATCAGCCAGGACACCTGCGGGAGCCTGTCGTCGCGCACGTCGGCGGCGAACGCCTCCACCAGCGCGTCGCCCATCGCGAACGGGGCGCCCTGCTCCGCCGGGTCGCCGACCGCCCGCAGCCCGCGCTCGTACAGCGCCGAGCCGGGCTTCGCCCGGATGAAACTGGTGAACCAGGCGAGCGCGTTGTCGTCGAAGTCGTCCAGCGCCTGGTAGGTGCGCCAGCTGACCCCGGCCCGCTCCAGCCGCTCCGCGTAGGTGCTCCACTCGAAGCCCGCGGCGGGCTCGGATGCGGCGGGTGGCGAGCGGATGACGTCCGGGGCAACCTGTACAGACATCTCGGCGGGGGAGCGACCCCGCGACCCGGCTCCCGCCCCCGACGGGGCGTCACCCCCGTTACCGTGGGCCGGATGACGACCGTACTGGTGAACGGCCTGCCCGGATCGGGCAAGAGCACCCTCGGACGGGCGCTGGCCGCCGAGTTGGGCCTCCCCCTGTTCAGCAAGGACGCGGTCAAGGAGACCCTGGCCGACCGCCTCGCCGCCCTGCGCACCCCCGAGCGGGACCGCTGGGAGTGGAGCCGGGTGCTCGGCGCCGCCGCGGGCGAGACGCTGTGGACGTTGCTGCGCGACGCCCGCGGCGCGGCCGTGCTGGAGGCGCCCTGGCTCGGCGACCCGGCGCGGGCGATCGTCCGGGCCGGGCTGGACGCCGCCGGGGTCGGCCGGGCGCAGGAGGTCTGGTGCGACGTCCCGCTCGCGCTCGCCCGCCGCCGCTTCGAGGAGCGGATCGCCCGCCGCCACCCCGTCCACCCCGAGCGCCCCGGCGAGCCGGACGACCGCTGGGCGGCCTGGGCCCGCACGGCCGCGCCGCTCGCCCTGGGCCCCGTCCACCGGGTCGACACCACCCGACCGGTCGACGTCCCGGCGCTGGCCGCCGCGATCGCCGCCGACGCGCTCACCGCTGCCGCGATCGCCGCCGACGCGCTCACGGCTGCCGGGCCCGCCACGAACCCTCGTGACGCGGCCGCACCCCGCGGGGTAAGCTTCACTAGCCAGTAGCAACCCTTACCGATTCTGGAGCGCACCCGTGTCCGACGACGCCACCCTCCCCGAACTCGTCCGGGCCTGGACCAGCGGCTGGGCGGTCTCCCGCGGCGCCGCCGACCCCGCCCCCGAGCCCTGGGGCTGGAGCATCGACGTCGGCCAGCAGCGCCACGTGTGGCGCCACGTGCTGCCCGAGCCCGCCGAGGCGGAGGTTCGCAAGCTCACCGAGGGCACCACCGTTCCCTGGACGTGGCTCAAGCTGTTCGCCGAGGAGGAGCGCGTCCTGCCCTGGATCGGCCCGGGCTGGCACCAGGACGGCCCCGGCTACCTGATGACCCTCCCGCTCCGCCCCGGCCCCGGCCGCCCCGCCGCCCCGGCCGGCTACCGGATCACCACCTGGAGCCGCGGCGGCACCGTCCGGGTCCTGGTCCGCACCACCGGCGGCGAGTTCGCCGCCCGCGGCCAGGTCGGCCTGGCCCCCGCCACCCCGCTCGGCGGCCGCACCGACGCCCCGCTGCTCGCCGTCGCCGACCAGATCGAGACCGCCCCCGAGCACCGCCGCCGCGGCCTCGGCTCCGCCGTGATGCGCACCCTGCAGCACGAGGCGCACGAGGCCGGTGCGCGCACCGCCCTGCTGGTCGGCACCACCGAGGGCCGCGCCCTCTACACCGGCCTCGGCTGGACTCTGCGCTCCCCGATGGCCAGCTTCTGGTACGACCCGTCCACGCCCACCGGCCGCCCGCACGGCGGCTCCTGACGCCCGGGCGCCCGCCCGCCGCCTGCCGACCGCCGACCGCCGCCCGACCGCCCCCGTACGCGCCGACGCCCGCCGGGAGGGCGCACTCCAGGCGGGCGCACTCCGGGCGGGCGTCGGTACGTCCGGACGTCGAGCGGGCGGGGCCGCGGGACGTGGTCAGGCAGCGATCAGCAGGCTCCGGCGCGGGGCGATCACCCGGCCGTCCGGCAGCAGCTCACCGGTGTCGTCGAACAGCAGCACGCCGTTGCACAGCAGGCTCCAGCCCTGTTCGGGGTGGCGCGCGACCGGCACGGCCGCTTCGCGGTCAGCCGATTCGGCGGACGGACACTCGGTTCGGTGCTGGCACATCCTTGTACCTCGCTTCGCTGAAACTTTGCACCGGATCAGGTGTGAACCGGCGTCAGCCGGGTAGGACGATAGGTCCTCCACCCGACCGTCACCAGTGTCCGACTCCACGGGCGCTCGCGCAGCCATTTGGTGACATGCGCCACAGAAGAGCGAGCGAGATCACCCGACCGGGCGGGAAACGGCCCGATCCGCGCATGAACGGGCCATGTCGAACCGATCCGATCGGATCAGGGCGACATGGCCCGTTCAGGTGGTGCGGTGCGGTTCCGCTCCGACAGGGTGGCCGGGATCGGTGCCGGTGCCGGGGCCGGGCGTCAGCCGATCAGCGCGGTCGGCTGTGCGGTGACGGCGGCTGCGGCGGCGGTCCGGACCGCCGCCGCGGGGGAGCGCTCCAGCCGGGCCAGCAACTCGGCGGCGGGCAGCACCTGGTGGGCCGCCACGCCGAGCGGGGCGGGGGCCAGCGGGACGAGCAGGTCCTCTCCGGGCTGGGCGCCGTGCAGCCACAGCGCCGAGGCGTAGTGCTCGGGCAGCGACAGCAGCCGGGGCTCGTACCGCCCGGGCGTGCCGTGGGTGAGCTGCCAGGCCTGGCGCAGCGCGCGGACGGTGGAGTCCAGGAACGGGCCCGCGGTCAGGTGGGAGAAGACCGGCCCGGCCGGTCCGTCGACCACCTCGGCGGCGGCCACCACTCCGTCCAGCCCGTCCTCGCTGAACTCGCCGACGGTCAGCGGCGCGTCCTCCCGCCCCTGCTCCCCGCGCGGTTCGGCCGCGCCCGGCGCGCCCGGTGCCTGTGCGCCCGGTGCCCGCCCGCCCGCCCGGCCCGCTCCGGCCGTGCAGTCGCCGTGCCCACAGGGGGCGGCGGGGGTGGCGGAAGCCGCGTCCCCGGGGGCGGTCTCGCTCAGCAGGAAGCGCCAGCCCGTGCAGTCGGCCCCGGTCAGCCGGGGTGCGGGGCCGTGCAGGGCGTGGACGGGCAGGGCGAGCAGCGGCCGGGGGCGGTCGGCGCTATGGCGCAGGACGGTGGCCGAGGGCGGCGAGAGCTCCGTCTCGGGGGCGAGTGCGCGGAGCACGGCGCGCAGTGCGCCGGCCGGGGGGCGGGTCAGGTGCAGGGTCATGGCTGGGTCGCCTCTCCGTGCGAGATCGGCGTGCCAGGCGGCATACCGGCATGGCGCCGACATGAGGTGAGGTCTGGCCGTGTCCGGTTGTGCATGGCGCCGAGTGTGGTGGGCGGGTCGTCGACGAGAGCCCTCGGCATCGTGGGTCTCTCGGACGGCCCTGACCGGGCCTGAGCGGCGTGCGAATTCCATTCGAACAGGTGCGCAGGGTGACCTTCATATCACGTTCCGTTGTGCGACACAAGTTGAGGAGTAGCTGATCATCCGTCAGGAACCGTGCCCCGCACGGCTGTTCTGATCCCGGGCTATCGATCTTCGAGCGGGGCATGATGCTGGGGCACTGTCGACCGAAGGGAGGGAAGGCACCCGTGGGCGAGAAGGTCGTGGCGACGCGGGCGGAGCTGGCCGACCGGCAGCTGTACCGCCGCAAGCTCCAGTCCTGCCTGGACGTGCTGGAGCGGATGCTCAGGGAGGAGCGGTTCGACCGCCCCAGGGCGATGATGGGCCTGGAGATCGAGCTGAACCTGGCCGACGAGCAGGGCCTGCCGGTGCTCGGCAACGAGCAGGTGCTGGACGCCATCTCCTCCGCCGACTTCCAGACCGAGCTCGGCCGGTTCAACATCGAGGTCAACGTCGCCGCGCGCCGCCTGGGCGGACACGTCTTCGAGGACCTGCGGGAGGAGCTCGACACCGGCCTGCGCTACGCCGACCGGCGGGCCGCCGCCGCGGGCGCCCGGATCGTGATGGTCGGCATCCTGCCCACCCTGGACCTCCAGCACGCCGGGCTGGACGCGATGAGCCGCAACGACCGCTACAGCCTGCTCAGCGAGCAGATCCTGGCCGCCCGCGGCGAGGACATCGCGCTCGACATCGACGGCGTGGAGCGCCTCGCCGTCGACTCGGTCTCGATGGTCGCCGAGGCCGCCGCCACCTCGCTGCAACTGCACCTCCAGGTCACCCCGGCCCGCTTCGCCTCGGTCTGGAACGCGGCCCAGGCGATCTGCGGCGTGCAGCTCGCGCTCGGCGCCAACTCCCCGTTCCTGTTCGGCCGCGAGCTGTGGCGCGAGACCCGCCCCGTACTGTTCCAGCAGGCCTGCGACACCCGTTCGGCCGAGCTCAAGGCGCAGGGCGTGCGCCCCATCACCTGGTTCGGGGAGCGCTGGGTCGACTCCGCGCTCGACCTGTTCGCCGAGAACCTGCGCTACTTCCCGGCGCTGCTGCCGATCTGCGACGACGAGGACCCGGTCAAGGTGCTGTCCTCCGGCGGCGTCCCCCGGCTCGGCGAGATGCGGCTGCACAACGGCACCATCTACCGCTGGAACCGCCCCGTGTACGACGTCGCCGACGGCGTCGCCCACCTGCGGGTGGAGAACCGCTGCCTGCCCGCGGGCCCGACCGTGGTCGACACCCTCGCCAACGCCGCCTTCTACTACGGCCTGGTCCGCGTCCTCGCCGAACAGCCCCGCCCGATCTGGACCAGGCTCCCCTTCGACCTGGCCGACCGGAACTTCCAGAACGGCGCCCGGCACGGCATCGACGCCGTCCAGTGGTGGCCCCGCAGCGGCCGCGGCGCCCGCGGCCAGGTCGAGCTCCCGGCCACCGACCTGGTGCTGAACGAACTCCTCCCGCTCGCCCACCAGGGTCTGGACGAGTGGGGCATCGAGGCCCGCGACCGCGACCGCTACCTCGGCATCATCGAGCAGCGCTGCCTGCGCCGCACCAACGGCGCCGCCTGGCAGGCCGCCACCGTGCACCGCCTGCGCGAGCACCACGGCCTCGGCCCGAACGAGGCGATCGCCGCGATGACCCGCCGCTACATCGAGTGCATGCGCACCGGCGAACCGGTGCACACCTGGCCGGTCGGCTGACCCCGGAGCCCGGAGCCCGGAGCCCGGAGCCCGGAGCCCGGAGCCCGGAGCCCGGAGCCCGGAGCCCGGAGCCCGGAGCCCGGAGCCCGGAGCCCGGAGCCCGAAAGGATGATCGGCCCGGGGCAGCAGCACGGCCCCGGGCCGATCGTCCGCCCCCGGGAGACCCGTGACCACCGCCTCGGCCGAGCCCGCCACCACCCCCAAGGCCCCCTCGCGACGGCTCCTAGCCGTCGAGCTGCTGATCGTCCTCGGCCTCTCCCTCGGTGCCAGCGGCGTCAGTGCCCTGATCAGCTTCGTCGGCTCGCTCACCGAGTCCGCCGACCTCGGCAGCCAGGTCGCGACCCTCAACGCCTCCCGCGCCCCCGGCCGCCCCTGGCTCGACCTGGCCTGGCAGCTCTACTACGTCGCCCGCGGCCTGATGCCGGTCGTCCTGGTCGGCTACCTGCTGGTCCGCGAGGGCGCCTCGCTGCGGACGCTGGGCTTCGACCTGCGCCACAAGCTCTCCGACCTCGGCCGCGGCGCGCTGGTCGCCGCCTGCATCGGCGGGTCCGGCCTGGCCCTCTACCTGGCGGCCCAGGCGGCGGACGTCAACCTCGCCGTCGCCCCCTCCGGCCTGCCCGACGTCTGGTGGCGGATCCCCGTCCTGGTCGCCTCCGCCTGGCAGAACGCCGTCCTGGAGGAGGTCGTCGTGGTCGGCTACCTGCTGCGCCGACTGCAGCAGCTCGGCTGGGGCTGGCCCGCGGCGGTGGCCGCCAGCGCGGTGCTGCGCGGCTCCTACCACCTCTACCAGGGCTTCGGCGGACTGGTCGGCAACATGGTGATGGGCGTGGTCTTCTGCCTGCTCTACCGCCGCTGGCAGCGGGTCGGCCCGCTGGTCGCCGCGCACGCCCTGATCGACACCACCGCCTTCGTCGGCTACGCCCTGCTGGCCGGCCACGTCAGCTGGCTGCCGTAGCCCTTCCCAGCTGGGCGTCCAACAGGGCGTCCACAGCACCTCCACCGGCGGCCAGGGGAAGCCCGGCCGGTCCCGGCGCAGCGTCACCAGCCCGTGCAGCGCCGCCCACACGCACAGCGTCCGGGGCGTGATCCCCGGCTCCCCGCCACCGCCGCGCGCCTCCCGGACGGCCGCGTCCAGCAGCGCCAGCGCGGGCAGGCCCGCCATCTGCTCCGGCTCCCAGCCGGGCGAGCCCGCGGTGCCGAACAGCACCCGGTAGTGCCCGGGGTGCGCCTGCCCGTACGCGCAGTACGCCAGGCACAGCGCCCGCAGCCGTCCCCGACCGTCCGTGCCGTCCCCGGCGTCCCCAACGTTCCCGGCGACCTCGACGCGCTCGCCGCCCACCCCGACAAGGACGTCCCGTTCGCCGTGGTCCGCGGCCTCGCCGCCCGGGTCAGGGCCGCCGGGTTCCGCCGCGTCACCGAACTCGACCCCTGGCAGTCCACCCGCCTCGGCCCGGTGGAGGTCACCGCCGCGCCCGCCCTGCACGGCGTCCCCGAAGTGACGTTCGTGCTCCGGCACGAGGGCCGCACCGTCTTCTTCGGCGCCGACACCCTCCGCGTCCCCGCCCTCGACGAGGTCGCCCGGCGCTTCCCGGAGATCGACCTCGCCCTGCTCCCGATCAACGGCCTGCGGATCCGCCCCGCCCTCAACCGCCAGGTGGTGATGGACGCCCGGCAGGCCGCCGAACTCACCGCCGTGCTCCGCCCCCGCCTCGCCGTCCCCATCCACTACGCCTTCACCGCCGGACGGCTGCGCGAGGCCACCGTCCTGAAACTGGTCCGCGACCGCCCCGACCTCTACCGGGACGCCGCCGCCGACCTCGCCCCCGACACCGCCGTGCACGTCCTCGCCCCCGGACAGCCCCTGCTCCTGTGACCGCTCCGCGCTGACGCCCCGTCACCGCGCGGCGGTAGGCTGGCCCCGACGGCCGCGATGGCGGGGTACGCACGACGGGGGAGCGCCAGATGGACGGACTGCCGGGCCCGCACGGCGCACGGGTGCGCCTGATCGCGGACGCGCTCCACAAGCTCACCGGCCGCCCGCCCGTCGTCGACCGCACCCGCCACGGCGCCACCCGGCTCTCCGTCCGGGTCACCGAACAGCCCGACCAGACCCAAACGCTCGCCATGCTGCGCGTCCTCGCCCTCGGCGACCGCTACGGCCACACCGAGACCGCCCGCTGGCAGCGCGTCTGGGTCGAGATCTCCGACCGCACGGCCCCCCTGCCCGCCCCGCTGCACACCTTCCCCGAACGCCCCGAGAACTGACGGGGCCTAACAGGCCCACGGGTTCAGCCGGGCCCGGGAGGGCGGGCGGCGCAGCAGCCGGTCCACGTGCTCGCGCTGCAGCCCCTGCCCCGGGTCGACCGGCAGCAGCAGCCGGTCCGTCCGCAGCACGCTGTGCCGCACCAGGCGCGGCGGGATGCAGTCGTCCACCCAGGCGAACGGGCGGCCCTGCGCGTGCCGCAGCAGCGGCGCCCACTTGGCGGCCGAGAACAGCTCCATCAGCGGCACCCGCGGGTCGCCGGGCTGCGGCACGTAGCCGCTGAACACCACCACCGGCAGTTCGGGCAGCCCGAGCAGCGGGCCGATGTGCTCGTTGGCCCTTTCCTCCCAGGTGGTGGCCCAGACCAGTTCGTAGTGGTCGGCCAGTTCGCGCAGCCAGTCGCCGTGGCGCGCCGACAGCAGCACCGAGTAGCCCAGCAGGGTGTGCGCGTCGAAGTCGTCGTCGGGGTGCGGGAACACCGGGTTCAGCACCCCGTCGACGTCGAGGTACAGCAGTGGCTTGCCCATGCGGCGATCCCTCCCGGTCGCGGCCAGTTACCTGGTCGGACGAACCCGGGGCCCGGGAGGTTGCAAGCTGTCAGCGACTGTCACCCGGAAGTGACGGCCGCCGCTTCCACGACCCCGGCCCCCGCCCCGTCCCCCGGCCCTGCTGCCGACCCGGCCCGTGCCTCCGGAACCGCGCGCTCCAGGCGCCGCACCTCCGGCACCAGCAGCACCAGCCCGGCCAGCACCGCGCAGATCAGCGCGCACCCCCACAGCGCCCCGGACAGCCCGAACGCGTTCGCCGCCGGACCGGCCAGCGCGGTGCCCAGCGGCAGCAGCGCGAACGAACCGAACGAGTCGTACGCCGACATCCGCGACAGCAGCTCCTCCGGGACCTCCTGCTGCAGCGTCACCATCCAGCCCACGACGAACACCGTGGTGCCCGCCCCCGCCAGGAACATCGCCAGCGCGACCGGCACCAGCGGCCAGCCCAGTGCCAGCGCCAGCGGCGGCAGCCCGAACAGGAACACCCCGCCGTTGCCCACCAGCAGCAGTCGACGCGGCTGCCACCGCGTCATCAGCGGGCCCGCCGCCACCATGCCGACGCTCAGCGCGGCCATCGCCACGCCCCACGCCCCGGCCCCGCCCATCCGGTCCTCGGCCACCACCGGCCCGTACACCGCCTCCACGGCGAGCACGCACGCGTTCATCACGCCGAACTGCACCACGATCGCCCACAGCCACCGCCGGGCGGTGAACTCCCGCCAGCCGACCAGCAGTTCGTGCACCAGGCCGGGCCGCGACGGGCTCCGCCCCGGGCCCTCCGGTTCCAGGCCCGCGCGCAGCGCCGCCGCGACCGCGAAGCACGCCGCGTCGGCCGCCAGCACCCAGCCGGGGCCGACCACCGCGACCAGCACGCCGCCGAGCGCCGCGCCCCCGATCGACGCGCCGTTCACCGCCATCTTGAACACCGAGAACGCCTTCGCGGCGTGCTCGGCCGGCACCGCCTGCAGGATCACCCCCTCCGCGGCCGGGGCGTAGAACGCCTGCCCCGCCCCGCCCGCCGCCGAGAGCACCATCAGCGCCCACAGGCTCGGGTGCCCGAACAGCACCAGCGCCGCCAGCACCCCCTGCGAACCGGCATTGAACAGGTTCGCCCCCACCATCACCAGGTGCCGCGGCAACCGGTCCGCGACCGCACCCCCCACCAGCAGCAACACCACCAACGGCACCGTCCGCGCCGCAGTCACGTACCCCACCTCGGCACTGCCCCAACGCGGATCGGAATGCAGCACGGCGAACGCAGTGGCGATCGGAGCCGCGGCATTGCCCAGCCCGCTCACCACCGTCGCAGCGGTCTGAACACGGTAGTTACGGCCCGCCCAGGCCGGATCGAGGAACGTCACCGCCCGACCATGGACCTGCCACACCCCCACTGTCCAGCGCTTTTCCCCCACCCCACCGCAGGAGACTTCAACCCAGCCCCCCGCCAGGAGGCGAAGCCACACACCGCCAGGCGGCCTCGGTCTCCTCCTCACCCCCAGCCCCTTCCCCCCGCCGGAGGCGGGTCGCAGTCCGGGCGGCCCGGTGGGAGGCGGGGCACGCGCCGCCGGGCGGCCTCGGTCTCCTCCCCGCCCCCGCCCTTTCCCTCCGCCGGAGGCGCTCCCCCTTCCTCGACCCAGTTCCCCGCCGGAGGCGGGTTGCAGTCCGGGCGGCCCGGTGGGAGGCGGGGCACGCACCGCCGGGCGGCCTCGGTGTCTTCCTCACTCCCAGAGCCTTCCCCCCGCCGGAGGCGCTCCCCGCCCCCGCCCCTTCCCCAGCCGGAGGCGGGTTTCAGCCCAGGTGCCCCCGCAGGAAGCTGAGCGTGCGGCGCCAGGCGATCTCGGCCTGCAGCGGGTCGTACGTGCTGGGGGTCTTCTCGTCGTTGAGGAAGGCGTGGCCGGCCGGGTAGAAGTGGATCTCGGGGTGGCGCCCCGTCGCTTCGCCGATGCGGGCGGCCGCTTCGTCGACGGTCCCGGCGGGGAGGGAGGCGTCCTGTTCGCCGTAGTGGCCGAGGACGTGGGCGGTCAGGCCGTCGTAGTGGTGGTCCTCGGCGGGGAGGCCGTAGAAGGGGACGACCGCGGCGATGCGGTCGCCCTCCTGGACGGCGAGGCGCAGGGCCAGGTCGCCGCCCATGCAGAGGCCGACGGCGCCGATCGCGTCGCCGACGGTGGCCGGGTCGTCGAGCAGGTGCTGGACGGCGGCGGCGAGTTGGGCGGTGGCCCGTTCGACGGGGAGCTCGCGCTTCATGCGGGCGGCTTCGGCCCGGTCGTGGGTGACGGTGCCGCCGTACAGGTCGGGGGCGAGGGCGGTGAAGCCGGCGGCGGCGAGGCGGTCGGCGAGGTCGGCGACGTGCCGGGTGAGGCCCCACCACTCCTGGACGACGAGGACGCCGGGGCCGGTCCCGGCGGGGGGCCGGGCGAGGTAGCCGTGCAGGGTGCTCCCGGTGGCGGGGCCGGGGAAGCTGGTGTTCTGGCGGGCGGCGCCCATGGCCCCTCCGTCGGGACGGCCGCGCGCGGCGGCTTGCGGCGGCTCGCGGCGGGCAGCGGGTTCGACTGCTGGTCGGGGCGCACTCTATGCGCCGCGGGTGGCGGATTCCACGTCCGCCACCCGCTCCTGACGTACCGTCGCCTGCTGTTCAGCCCATCTCTTCCAGGGCCTTGCCCTTGGTCTCCTTGATGCAGAAGGCGACGAACGGGATGGACAGCAGTGCGAAGCAGGCGTAGATGACGTACGTCGCCGACAGGTTCCAGTCGGAGAGGTTGGGGAAGGTGACGGTGATGGCCCAGTTGGCGATCCACTGCGCGGAGGCGGCCACCGACAGGGCGAGGGCGCGGATCCGGTTGGGGAACATCTCGCCGAGCAGCACCCAGACCACCACGCCCCAGGAGAAGGCGAAGCAGAACACGAAGACGTGCGCGGCGACGAGCGCCGTGGTGGCGTACGCGTCGTCCAGGGTCGCGCTGTCGCCGGTGCCCTGCCGGAACGAGAACGCCCAGGCGGCCAGGCCGAGGGCGACGGCCATGCCCGCGGAGCCGGCCAGTGCCAGCGGCTTGCGGCCGATCCGGTCGACCAGCAGCATCGCGACCACGGTGCCGACCACGTTCACGATCGAGGTGGAGAGCGAGATCAGCAGCGAGTTGGACTCGTCGATGCCGACCGACTGCCACAGGAACGAGGAGTAGTAGAAGATCACGTTGATGCCGACGAACTGCTGGAACACCGAGGCGCCGATGCCGATCCAGACGATCGGCAGCAGTCCGAAGCGTCCGCCCAGCAGGTCCTTCAGGCGGGGCTTGTGCTCGGTGTTCAGCACCCGGCGGATCTCGGCGACCCGGGCGTCCAGGTCGACGTCGGAGCCCTCGACCTCGGCCAGCACCTTGCGGGCCTCGGGCTCCCGGTTGTCGCTGAGCAGGTAGCGCGGCGACTCGGGGATGGACAGCGCCATCAGCCCGTAGACGAGCGCGGGCACGGTCTCCACGCCGAGCATCCACTGCCAGGCCTGGACACCCGCCAGGTGGTTGGTGGACTGGCCGTCGGCGGCCTGGTTGAGCGCCCAGTTGGCGAGCTGCGAGACGGTGATGCCGAGCACGATGGCCATCTGCTGGAAGGAGGCCAGCCGGCCCCGGTACGCGGTGGGCGCGACCTCGGCGATGTAGGTCGGGGCGATCACCGAGGCGATGCCGATGGCGATGCCGCCGAGCACGCGCCACATGCCCAGCACCTCGATGCTGGGCGGGAACATCGAGCCGATGCCGCTGATCGCGAACAGCACGGCGGCCAGCAGCATGGTGCGCACCCGACCGTAGTGGTCGGCCAGCCAGCCGGCCACCACGGCACCGGCCGCCGAGCCGAGCAGGGCGATGGCGACCACGAACGCGGTCTCGCCGTTGCCGACGTCGAAGTGCTTCTGGATGCCGGTGACCGCGCCGTTGATCACCGCACTGTCGTAGCCGAACAGGAACCCGCCCATCGCGGCGGCGGCGGAGATGAACACCACGTGGCCGAGGTGCTCGTCCCTGGGGGCGGAGTGGGTACCCAGTGGTCTCTCCCTACGTGACGATCCGTCCTGTTTTGGACGGAAATCTCCGGAGGTAATTCGACCAGCGGCTACCCCGCCGACCGCGTCCGACACGCCCGCGGCCGACGAACTGTCAGTCCGACGAACGGTCAGCGGGGCCCGTCCGCAGGGCCATCCGCCGCAACAGCTGCTCCCGGGCGCCCGCGTCCTGCGGGTTCCCGGTGGCCGCGTGCCGCTCGGCCAGCCGCCCGGCCACCTCGCCCTGGAGCTCGACCGGCTTCTTGTCGTCGTACTTGAACTTGGCCCGCACCCGGTGCACCGTCAGCCGCAGCCCCCGGACGGCGGTCAGCTGCGCCCAGTAGGCGTTCGCGGGTTCCACCCGGTCCCCGGGCCGCTCGGGCTGGAAGTGCGCCAGCTGCCGGTTGAGGATCGCGGCCTTCTCCGCCGGGGACTCCACCAGCTCGGCGGTGCAGGAGAACTGCACCGAGGCGTAGTAGCTGGTCGGGGTGTAGGGGGCGCCGCGCCAGCGGCCGGGGGCGAAGGCGTAGTCGTCGGTGACGGCCAGCGTCACGTGCGGGTCGGCGCGCACCGCGGCCAGCAGCGGGTTGGCGGCGGCCAGGTGCAGCAGCACCTGGCCGGCCTCGGCGTCCAGCAGGAAGTGCGTGGGCACCAGCACCGGGCCGTCGGCCCCGTTGGCCGCCAGGGTGCCGAAGTCCCGGCCCGCCGCCAGCCACTGGCGCCACTCCTGCTCGGCGCCGCGGTCCCAGCCCCGGATCAGCACGGCAGCTCCCGCAGGTAGGCGGGGAGTTCGGCGTCGGTGTGCGGGGAGGGCAGCGGCGCGCCGTAGGCCGGGGCGACGGGGACGACGCCCGCCCAGTACGGCAGGTCGAGGTCCTCCTCCTCGTCGTTGACGCCGCCGGTGCGGGTCTTCGCCGAGACCCGGTCCAGCTCCAGCCGGACCACCGCGGTGGCGGCCAGCTCCTTGGCGTCGGCGGGGCGGCAGTCGGCCGCGCGGCCCGGCACCACCTGGTCGACGATCGCGTCCAGCGCCAGGCGCAGCTCGGCGGGGTCGGTGACCTGGTGCGCGGTGCCGTGGGCGACCACCGAGCGGTAGTTGACGGAGTGGTGGAAGGCGGACTTGGCCAGCACCAGCCCGTCCAGGTGCGTGACCGTCACGCACACCGGCAGGCCCTGCTCGTCCCGCGCCCCGCGCAGCGGCCGGCTGCCGGTGGAGCCGTGCACGTACAGCACCCGGCCGACCCGGGCGTACAGGGTGGGCAGCACGACCGGGGCGCCGTCCCGGACGAAGCCGAGGTGGCAGAGGTAGCCGGCGTCGAGGACCGCGTGCACGGCCTCCTCGTCCCAGGCGGCGCGCTCCTTGGAGCGGGTGGGGGTGGTGAGGTCGTCGCGGGTGTACGACCCGCCGGGGTTGTCCGACATGACAACTCCTCTGCACTAGTGCATAATCGGCTTTGTGCTAGGAGAGTATCGGATCACCGGTCGGCGGGCCAGCGAGATTGCCGCCGACGTCGAACGCGCGGTCGCCGCGGGGGAGTTGACCCCCGGAGCCGCCCTGCCCCCGCTGCGCGACCTGGCCGGCGAGCTCGGCGTCAACCCCAACACCGTCGCCGCCGCCTACCGCCTGCTGCGCGAGCGCGGCGTCATCGAGACCGCCGGGCGGCGCGGCAGCCGGGTCCGCCCCCGCCCCGTCACCGCCCCGCGGGACCAGGCCCGGCTGCCCGTCCCCTCCGGCGCGCGGGACGTCTCGGCGGGCAACCCGGACCCGGCCCTGCTGCCCCCGCTCGGCCCCGCCCTGGCGGCCGCGGCCACCGGCCCCACCGTCCTGTACGGGCACCCCGTGGCCGAACCCGGACTGCTCGCCGACTACCGCGCCGAGTTCCGCGCCGACGGCGTCCCCGAGGGCGAACTCGCGGTCTGCTCCGGCGCGCTGGACAGCATCGCGCGCGTCCTGTCGGCCCGCCTGCGCCCCGGCGACACCGTCGCCGTCGAGGACCCGGGCTGGGGCAGCCTGCTCGACCTGCTGCCCGCCCTCGGGCTGCGCCCCGCCCCCGTCCCGGTCGACGACCAGGGCCCGCTGCCCGGCCCCGTCGCCGCCGCCCTCGACCACGGCGCCCGCGCCCTGGTCGTCACCAGCCGCGCCCAGAACCCCACCGGCGCCGCCCTCACCCCCGCCCGCGCCGCCGCCCTGCGCGCCGTGCTGGCCGAGCGCCCCGGCACCATCCTGATCGAGGACGACCACGGCCACGGCATTGTCGACCAGCCCTTCCAGTCCCTGGCCGACGGCACCGTCACGCACTGGGCGCTGGTCCGCTCCGCCGCCAAGGCGCTCGGCCCCGACCTGCGGGTCGCCGTCTGCACCGGCGACGCCGACACGATCTCCCGCGTCCTGGGCCGCCAACGGCTGGACGCCGGATGGGTCAGCCACCTGCTGCAGCGCACCGTCCTCGAACTGCGCCGCCGCCCGCCCGCCCCCGCCC
>NZ_JNYE01000010.1 GCF_000717185.1 Kitasatospora phosalacinea
GCCCGGGCCCGCCGCTCCGCCCCCACCCGCCCCAGCGCCAGCGGGTCCCGCCCCCGCGGCACCACGTCGATCCGCCCCCGCGCCACCCGCAACCGCGCCGCCATCGCCCCCGCCACGTGCTCCGTCAGCGCGTGGAACCGCCGCACTCCCTGCGCCGTCACCGCGTCCACCGCCTGCGCCGCCCGCACCTTCCACGGGCTCAACCCCCGCGCGTGCACGTGCTCCGGCCCGTACGCCGAGTTCACCAGGCTCGACACCACCGGCACCCGCGCCGCGAACGCCGCCGACCGGCCCAGCACGTCCGACTCGTACAGCGTCGTGTGCACCAGGTCCGGCCGCAGCCGCCGGAACTCCGCCCGCAGCGCCGACACCCGCGCCCGCCGCGACCCCCGCAGCACCGGGTGCACCCCCGCACCCGCCGCCCGCAACTCCTCCTGGAAACCGCCCGGCGACTCCTTCAGGAACGCCACGTGCAACTCCACGCCCGCCCGCACCAGCAGCGGAGCCATCGCCACCAGCCCCTGCTCCGCGCCGCCCACCCGGCTCACACTGTCGATCACGTACACCACGCGCACCGCGCCCACCCCCTCGCCCGGGCCACCCCCTGACCGCGCATCAGCATCCCAGCCGGACCCGCCCCCCGTCCGCCGAAAGCGAAATCAGGGGCCCGGCGAGACGCGCAACCAGGGGCCCGGGGAACGGCGGGCACGGGTCTGCTGCGGGTGCACCGCCGGTGCGCGCATCGGCTCCGGGTCCCGTTCCCCGGCCGTCCGGTTCCGCCCCCCGCCCCGCCCCGGCCCCGCTACGCTCGGCGCCATGGCCGACCCGCGGGTGCTCCACGTCATCACCGACCCCAGGGCCCGCGGCGCCCAGCGCCTCGCCCGCGACCTGCACCGGGAGCTGCTGCGCCGCGGACAGCCCTCCGAACTCGCCGCCCTGCACCCGCACCCCGACGCCGCCCCCGACGCGCCCGTCCCCGTCCTCGGCCCCTCCCGGCACCACCCCGCGACCCTGCGCGCGCTGCGCCGCGCCGCGGCCCGCGCCGACGTGGTCGTCGCGCACGGCTCCTCCACCCTGATGGCCTGCGCGCTGGGCCTGTTCGCCGCCCGCACGCCCTTCGTGTACGTCAACATCGGCGACCCCCGGCACTGGACCGCCGACCCGCTGCGCCGACTGCGGGTGGGCGCCCTCCTGCACCGGGCCGCCGCCGTCGCCGCGATCTCCCCGCACGCCGCGGACGTCCTGCGCACCCGCTTCCGGCTGCCCGCCCGCCGCCTGCACACCCTCCCCAACGCCCGCCCCGCCGACCGCTTCCCGCCCGCCGCGGACCGCGCCGCGAAGACCGCCGCCCGCGCCGAGCTCGGCCTGCCCGCCGACGCCCCGCTGATCGCCTGGGTCGGGGCGCTCAGCCCCGAGAAGCGCCCCGACCTGGCCCTGGCCGCGCACGCCCTGCTCCCGGAGTCCGCGGGCGTCCACCTCGCGCTGGCCGGCGAGGGCCCGCTGCGCCCCGCCCTCGCCCCCGGCCCGCGCACCCACCTGCTGGGTCCGCTGGCCGACCCGGCCCCGCTCTACCGGGCCGCCGACCTGCTGCTGCTCACCAGCGACTCGGAGGGCGTCCCCGGCGTCCTGATCGAGGCCGCCCTGGCCGGCCTCCCCGCCGTCGCCACCGACGTCGGCTGGGTCTCGGACGTGGTCCGCCCCGGCGAGGGCGGCCTGCTCGTCCCGCCCGGCGACCCGGCCGCCCTCGCCACGGCCCTGCGCACCCTGCTCGCCGCCGACCGCACCCCGTACGCGGCCGCGGCCCGCTCCCACGCCCTCGCCCACTTCGACCTCGCCGCCGTCACCACCGCCTGGCAGCGCCTGCTGCGCGCGGTCGCCCGCCCGAGGCCCTAACGGTCCGCGGTCCGCGCTCGGCGGGCCGTGCTCAGCGGTCCGCGGTCTCGGCCGCGACCCAGTCCAGGTAGGCGGCCGAGCCGGCGGCCACCGGCACCCCGACCACCTCCGGGGTGTCGTACGAGTGCTGCGCGACCAGGAACGCGGTCAGGCGCTCCGCCAGCGCGGCCCGGGTCTTGAGGTCGACGCGCCACTCGGCGCCGTCCCGCACCTCGCCGTCCCACCAGTACACCGACCGCACCGGGTACACCTGCGCGCAGGCCGCCAGCCGCTCGCGCACCGCCGCCGCGGCCAGCTCGCGGGCCCGGGCCTCGTCGTCGTGCGTGGTGGTCACCACCAGGAACTCGCCGTTCGTCATGGCCGCCACCGTAGTCGGCCCACCGGTGGCCGGACGCCGACGGACCGGCGAACACCCTTTGCGTACAACGGAACAGACGGGACGTCGAACGCCCGACGCACGTTCGACCCGCGCCGCCGCCGCACTGCTCCGATCCGGCGAATTCCGCCGACCGCGGCCCGCCCGCCTGGAACGCCGCGCACCGCGCCTGCCAGGCTGCCCGGGTGAATCCGCTGCTCAGAACCACTGTCCTGCTCGTCGTGGCCGGAGGCCTGCTGACCACCCCGGCCGTCGCCGAGGCCGCACCCGGCCTCCCCAAGCTGCCGCTCGGCCCGAACGGCCAGCACCTGCCGACCCCCGGCCACCCGCTCACCGCCCTCCAGCCGTCCGGGCCCACCCAGCAGCACGCGCCGCTGCCCGCCACCCGCCCGCTGGAGCCCGCCGCACCGTCCTCCGCCGCACCGGCCTCCTCCGCACCGTCCGTGTCCGGGCCGTCCGTGTCCGGGCCGAAGGTCCAACGGGCCCACGAGGCCGTCGAGTTCTTCTGGTACGACTGCTCGCACTCCGCCCTGCTGGAGCAGCCGCTCACCCGCTGGGCCGCCAAGCACCAGGCGGACGTGACGCTGCGCCGCGTCCCGGCGATCTGGACCGGCAGCCCCGACGAGGCCGAACAGCGGGCCCACGCACGGCTGTTCTACGCCCTGGAGCAGCTCGGCGAGGTCGACCGGCTGCAGGCCGCGGTGTTCCGGGCCGTCCGCGAGCAGCACGCGGGCCTGACCACCGAGCAGACGGCCGCCGACTGGGTGGCCGGGCAGGGCGTCGACGCCGCGAAGTTCCGTGCCGCGTACCGCTCCGCGGAGGTGGACCGGGCGGTGGAGGAGGCGCCGAAGCTGTTCGCGCAGAACCAGGTCACCGAACTGCCCACCGTGGTCGTGGACGGCAGCGGCCGCACCTCGCCCACCCGGGCCGGCGGTGTGGACGGCATGCCCGCCGCCCTCGACCAGTTGGTCGCCGACCAGCCCACCCCCTGATCCCCTCCCCGCCGAACTCCCTGGCCGGAAAGGGCGGTTCGGTCCGGAACCGTCCCGTACCGGGCTGAGCTGCCGCAATCTTCACCGAACCCGCCCCCGGCCCGCACACTCTGTGTCATTGTGGTCCGCGGGTCGGCCGGGCAGCACCGGCGGCCCGGCCCCGACGGCAGCGGTGCGCCCGGTTCCCCCGGCCCGCCCGCACCCGGGGCCGGGGGGAGGCCGTCCGGGCTCGGAACCGGCGGCGGCAGACAGACGGCACAGGCACCAGGGGCGACCACCGCCTCCGGGGAGGGCGGGAGTCCGTGGGGGGACAGCGCGCGCAGGTCATCGACGAGCAGCAGGACCGGGCCGCCCCGCCGGGTGCCCCGGTCCCGGCCGGGCCGCCGCCCGAACTGGTCTTCAAACGACGGCTGCGCCCCCTCCAGGTCGCCCACGAGCTGTGGGCTGCACGGGAGTTGGTGCGCGCCCTGGCCGAGCGCGACCTGCGCGCCCGGTACAAGCAGGCGGTGCTCGGCTTCGCCTGGGCGGTGCTGACCCCGCTGGCGCTGTGCGCGATCTTCACCCTGGTGTTCCACCGCGCGGTCAAGATCGAGACCGGCGCGGCCCCGTACACGCTGTTCGCCTACGTGGGCCTGATCGTCTGGCAGTTCTTCTCCAACACGATGAACCAGGGCGCGCTCAGCCTGGCCAACAACCTGAGCCTGCTGAACAAGGTGTACTGCCCGCGCGAGGTGTTCCCGCTCGCCACCATGCTGGTCGCCACCGTCGACATGGTGATCGGCATCGGCGTGCTGGGCCTGATGTTCCTGGTGTTCTGGACGGCCCCCGCCGCGACCTTCCTGTGGGCGCTGCCGCTGCTGGCCATCCAGTTCGCCTTCACCTACGGCATCGCGCTGATCCTCTCGGTCGCCGTGGTCTACCTGCGCGACGTCCGCCACCTGCTGCCGATCATCACGCAGATGGGCGTCTTCGCCACCCCCGTCGCCTACCCGCTGGCCAAGATCCCGCAGCGCCTGCAGGAGATCTACGTCGGCATCAACCCGCTCGGCGCCGTCATCGAGGGCTACCGCAAGGCGCTGCTGTACGGCGACGCCCCCGACGCCCGGATGACGCTGATCGCCGCGGCCAGTTCGCTGGTCTTCCTGGTCGGCGGGTACCTGGTCTTCAAGAAGCTGGAAACGGGGATCGCCGATGTCGCGTGACTACCCTCTCGGCACCATCCGCACCGAGCAGGTCTGGAAACGCTTCCGCGCCGACCAGCAGCGGATGCTGCTGCGCGACCGGGTCGACCAGATGGCCCGCCGCCTGCGCGGCGACCGCGGCGAGGACTGGCGCTGGGCCCTGCGCGACATCAACCTGCACATCGAACCGGGCGAGTCGGTCGGCCTGATCGGCTCCAACGGCTCCGGCAAGTCGACGCTGCTGAAGATGCTCACCCGGGTCATGTACCCGTACGCGGGCGTCATCGACGTGCGCGGCCGGATCGGCGCCCTGATCGAGATCCGGGCCGGCATCCACCCCGACCTGACCGGCCGGGAGAACATCTACCTGTTCGGCGCGCTGCTCGGCCTCAAGCGCCGCGAGGTCGCCGGACGCTTCGACGACATCGTCGAGTTCGCCCGCCTCGGCGGCGCGATCGACCGGCAGGTCAAGTTCTACTCCTCCGGCATGCAGATGCGCCTGGGCTTCGCCGTCGCCGCCTACCTGGAGCCGCACGTCCTGCTGGTCGACGAGGTCCTCGCGGTCGGCGACGCCGTCTTCCAGCAGCGCTGCCTGGACCGGATGCGCGAGGTCGCCGAACAGGGCACCACCATCGTCTTCGTCTCGCACGACCTGCCCGCCGTGCAGTCCATCTGCCGCCGCGGCGTCTGGCTCGAACAGGGCACCGTCCGGGTCGACGCCGGGATCAAGGACGCCCTGGCGGGCTACCGCGACTCCATCGAGGCCCAGTCCGAGGCGAGCGCCCGGGTCGGCGAACCCCTGCAACTGCTCAAGTACGAGGTCCGCGGCGAGGACGGCGACGCCACCACCCTGCACACCGACGAGCCCGTCACCGTCGAACTCACCCTCGGCGGCGACTACCGCGGCGACGCCACCCTGCACCTGGGCGTCAGCGAGGGCACCTCCAGCCCGATCTTCCAGATCAGCCACGAGATCCGGATGACCGGCGGCGACCACCGCGTCGCCTGCGTCATCCCGCGGCTCCCCCTTCCCCGCGGCCGCTACACCCTGTGGACGGGCGTCTACTCGATCGGCAGGACCGACGGCGGGACGCTGATGAGCTGGCACTCCGCCGGGCAGTTCGACGTCTTCGGCCCGATGCTCGACACCCCGCCGCGCGCCGTCGTGATGGCCGCCCCCGTCTTCGTCCCGCACCAGTGGGAGGACTGAGCATGCGTTCCGTCCGGGTCCTGGTCCACCTCAACAACCTCGCCCTCGGCGGCGCCCAGCTCAACGCCGTCGACATCGCCCGCACCCTGCGCGACCGCGGCCACCAGCCGGTGCTCTTCGCCCAGGGCGTCGACGGACCCGCCCCGCTGGTCGACCTCGCCGCCGAGCACGGCCTCGACCTCGTCGTCGCGGGCGACCCCGGCACCCCGCACGCCGTCGTCCGCGCCCGGCTCTCCAGGCTCGCCGCCGAGCACGGCTCCCAGGTCGTCCACGCCTGGGAGGTCCGCGCCGCCCGCAACGCCTACTTCGGCCCCGGCCGCCAGGGCCGGATCCCGATCGTCACCACCTTCTACGGCATCCGGATGCTCCGCGGCATGCCCCGCTACCAGCCCCTGGTCCTCGGCCTCGGCGCCCTCGTGCCCGACGGCCGGGCCTTCGGCCACCGCGACGTGCGCCTGATCGAACCCCCCGTCGACACCGACTCCGACGCCCCCGGCGCGGTCTCCGGCGCCGCCTTCCGCGCCGAGGTCGGCGCCTCGGACGGCCGGCTCCTGCTCTGCATCGTCACCCGCCTGGTCTCCGGCCTGGAGAAGGACGCGGGCGTCTCCCGCACCATCGCCGCCCTCCGCCTCCTCGACGACCCGGACCTCGTCCTCGCCGTCGTCGGCGGCGGCCCCAGCGAACAGCACCTGCGCGCCGAGGCCGCCGCCGTCAACGAGGAGCTCGGCCGCGAAGCGATCGTCCTCACCGGCCAGCGCCCCGACCCCCGCCCCGCCTACCAGGCCGCCGACATCGTCCTCGGCATGGGCGGATCGGCGCTGCGCGGCCTCGCCTTCGCCAAACCCGTCATCGTCCACGGCGCGAGCGGCTACACCGCCGTCCACGAACCCGGCCCCCTGGTCGAACCCCACGCCTCCCGCTGCATGTACGGCCACGGCGACCACCCCGCCGACGCCAAGGCCCTCGCCGCCCAGATCCGCACCCTCGCCGACGCCCCCGACCGCCGCGCGGAGCTGGGCAGTTGGGGCCGCGACTGGGTCGTCGGCCGCTTCTCCCTCGGCCACGTCTCCACCGCCTTCGAGGAGATCTACCGCGAACTCCTCCGCCAGCCCCCCGGCCGCACCGCCTGGCTCCGCGACCTCGAACAGATGACCCGCTACGAGTTCGTGAAGCCCACCGCCCGCCGCCTGCTCGGCCGCTGACCCGCTCCGTCACCCCTCCGCGAGCGGAACGAACGGGATCGCCTCACGGATCAGGGCCACCGGGTCGGGCGCGTCGTGACCGAGGACGCGCAGCCACTCGGCGACCCGGGGGAGCGGGGCCTTCAGCTCCACAGCAGCCATGAGTGGCACGTGCGGGGAGTGGCGGACGGTATGGGCTGCCATCCCCCAGAGGCGGCTGGCCGTGTGCTGGGGCAGGTCGAACGGGAGCTCGACGCAGGACGTGGGGAGGCCTTGGGCGTTGAGACGCGCCGCGAGATCGGCCGGACCGATCCCCAAGTCACGTGCCGCCGAGAGCAGAGCAGCGAACGGAACGCTGTCCGTGACGAGTTCGTTGCTCATGCCCAGGTCGCGGAAGAGATGCATCAACGCACCGTCGGCAGTGCTGCCCTCCGGAAAGGTGCTCGACTCGGCGCTGCGCCGGGCGATCCACTGCGCGATCGCCAGGAACAACGGGCTGCTCATGTCCAGAGTGTGCCGGATCGGGAGACGGCCGCCCTCCGGTGGGAAGAAGCGGCTGACCAGGGGCAGGAATTCGGTGACCGGAAGGTCCCCCAGGGGCGGGCAGCTGTAGCCAAGGTCCTCGAACGTACGGACCGTCTCGGCGAGGGACCGCCCGCTGAGGACGGCGGATCTCAGGAGGTGGTTGGGTGTGACGGACTGGTCGACCCACGGTGCCGCGTTGTCGAAATCCCTGCTCAGCAGAACTGCCGTGGGGCTCGTAATGTGGTCGGGGATTCCGGCCGGGTCGATCGACAGTCCCAGATCGACGAGTTGCCGTGCCATCTCGACCATGGAGTGCCCGGCCGCTCTGCTCATCGCAGCGAGGTAGCCCAGGGGCACCGGTGCACCGGGCTCCAAGGTGCCGTTGCTTCCCCGGTCGAAGATGTACCCGTCGACGCTCAGGGCCGGAATCCGCTGGTAGGCGGCGGCGATCGCGGTGACCTCGTCGGTCACCGTGAGATCGAGTGCGCGCATCAGTTGCACACCGTCGGAGACGGCACCGCGCATGGCCCGCAACTCGGAGACCGACACAGGAAGCGAATCCCACCAGTCGCGGATCCTCAGCTCCCTGAGCCGTTGGGCGACCACGGAGAGCGGTTTGGGTAGGAGCGGCTGCATCTTGAAGACGTAGGTGAGCGCGCTGCCCCGGTTCACCACGTGTCCGGGCGCCGGGGCCGTGGAATTGTCGAGAAGATGATCCAGAACGAGCTGGTCGGAGGGAAGGGCGGGGAGTAGGCAGCCGATTCGGTCCAGCTCGGGGACGGCGTCGGTCAGGGCGGCCGACCAAGGATTGGGACGGTGGGCCAGGAGGCGCCACAGCAGCCACGGCCAAGGCAGACTGTTCATCTCGGTCGGCAGCGGTGGGAAGCGCTGGGAGTGGTCGGATCGTGGAACGAATTTGCGATCAGTGCCGTAGAAACCGCCGCGGCTGACGAGTTCCAGGAAAGAACTGGGCGGAGCGGTGCTCACCACCTGACGCACCGTGGAAGTGAGGAGATCGGCGAGCCACGGGTCCTCGTCGGATACTGCGCTCAACCAACTGTCGGTCAGGAGCCCGTGGTCGTCCTCCACCAGGGCGCGGGCCGCCGGGCGCAGCAACGCGTGCAAGGTTTCCGATACGTCGTCGAGGATCGTCGTCCGGTCGACCGACAGGTTCTTCGGAGAGTACGGGCCGGTGAGGTTCACGACGACACCGGACACGTCGATGGTCGGCTGAGCCTCGGTGTCGCTTCGGGAAGCGACGGAGGAGATGTACAGGCCGTCGACGAGCAGATCACCGCCGCGTTCGCACCAGATGACCTGGGCGCCGGGAGGAGCACCTTCCCAGGGCACCAGCTTTCCCGCGGCAGAGACCCCGCCTCTTCGGTCCACGTGATCCGCCCGCTGGCGCAGCTGCCGGGGCTCCCAGCGTACGACGTGCTCGCCGTGCGTGGCCACCGTCTCGAACTCGGCGATGCCCAGGAGTCGTTCGAGCACGTTCACCGCCGACCAGTCCTCCGGCAGCACCTCCTGGTCGAGGTACAGCCGGATCGTGGTGCCCGGCACGGTCCGTGCGGCACCCGTCGGCTTGATCGGGAACAGGTGGCCCGGGCCGTAGATGGACGCTTCCAGTTCCGGGCCGCACCTGTTCTCGGGGTCCATCCGGCACGTGGTGACCGTCATCCGCTCGCCGAGCATGAAGTAGCTGAGGACACCGATGCCGAAACGGCTGTTGGGGTACAGCTCGACCGGCGGGGGGGCGGGCCGCCCCTTCTCCCGTTCCTGCCTCAACTCCTGCTGCTCGGCGAAGCGTTCGCCCGCCTTGGAGAAGACGCCGCGCAGTTCGGCCTCGCCCATGCCGACGCCGTTGTCCCGGCACTGCAGGTACGGCCGGCCCTGTGCGTCGATTCCCTGTTCGAAAGTGATCTCCCCCCGGTACCCGGAGTCCTCGACGCCGAGGCGGTCGCGCGCCAGGAAGTCGGCGCGGGCCCTGCGGTAGCGGCAGGCGTCCAGCGCGTTCTGGTACAGCTCGCGCACCGCCAGGTCCCGGTCGCGGTAGAGCTGGACGCCCATCAGCAGGGCCTGCATCCGCCGCTCGTCCAGGCGGAACCGGGCCGTCTCCTTGAACGCGCCGGGGACGGGCGCGACGTTCGCGGCGGACAGCCGCAGCGGCAGGCCGGTCACCTCCGGGTCGAGCGTGCGCTGGACGGCGTGCAGCAATTCGTCGGCGTGGTCGATGTACTCGCGCAGGGCCTCGACCACCGCCTGGTGGTGGCACTCGGCCTTCAATACGGGCAGTTCGCGGGAGCCGCCCCAGGACGAGGCCCGCAGGGTGGCGTGGAGCTGGGACAGGACGACGGGGTCCTCGATGCCGAGGTGGTCGGCGACGATCTCCGGGAGCGCGGTGTTCTCGAGGGCGAGGGCGTGGGCGAGCGCGGTCAGCAGGGTCAGCCGCTTCGGCCGGACGTACTGCTCCTCGTCGCAGTCGATCCGCTCCCGGTCCCGGAGCTCCTGCAGGAACTCCGGGTTCGCCACCCCGATGCCGCGCCGCAGCCCGTCCAGTGCGGGGAGGACCACCGCGGGCAGGAGCGCCGCCCGCACCTCGGGGCCGGTCACGGCCGCGCGCAGCCCGGTGACGGCCGCGGGGTCGGCGAGGCCCGCCTGGCGCGCGAGGTGGCGGTGCCACAGCCAGCCGGCCAGGTCGGGGTCGGTGCGGGCGCGGTCGGCGAGTCGCCGGTGGTCCTCGCCGTAGCCGTCGGTCGGCCGTTCGCCGCAGGCGAGTTGCATGGTGCGCAGCCGGTACAGCATCGGCAGCAACACCAGCACGGCGGCCTCCGCCGGGTACAGCAGCCCGTCGGCCGAGGTGCCGGGCAGTCGGCCGACGGCGCGCACGAAGCGTCGCACCACGTCCGGGTCCTGCCAGGGGTCGTCGGCCAGCGGCGGAGCCAACCGGTCGCGCACGCGGGCGAGTTCCTCCGCCGCGCGAACGGTCTGCCACTTCCACGCCTCGGTGTCGCCCCCGGGACGCAGCTGGGACCAGACGGCGGACTTGAAGACCAATTCGGCCCACTCCTCCGTGGGCGGACCCGGCTCCACGGGGGCGGCGTGGACGTGCACAGTACCGATGCGCGCTGCCTGGACGAGGTTGTTCACCGCGCTGCCGCTGACCGTGTTGCTGTTCTGCTGCTCCACCCGCGCCTGGCTCCCCTCCGGACTGGGACGACGAGCGTACCGGCCCGCGAGGGGACATGACGAACAGTCAGCCTATGCGCTCCGGCGCAGCACCAGGGTCACGAAGCCGAGCGCCTCCCGCTGCCCGCCCAGCCACTGCTCGCGGTCGTCGGCCGCCGCCCGGAGGGCCCGGTCGCGGTCGGGGCCGGGCGGTCGGTCGAGGGCCCAGTCGGTGAGGGAGCCGGTGCGGGCCCAGGCGTAGGCGTCGAGTTCGGTGCGGCTGGAGGTGTGTCCGGCGACGGGCAGCCAGCCGGCGTCCCGGATCGCGGCGACCGTCCCGGCCAGGTCGCGGGCGGCGGGCGCGGGTTCGCGTTCCCGGTAGGGCTCGCCGAGCAGCACCGCGCCGCCCGGGGCGAGCAGCGGGCCGATCGCGGCGAGGGCCGGGGCGGGACCGCCGAAGGTGCGGGTCGCGCCGATGCACAGGACGGCGTCGAAGGGCTCGGCGGTGGTGAACTCCCGTGCGTCGCGGTGGTGCAGGCCGAGCCGCCGGTCGACGCCGAGCTGCTGCGCGGTGCGCAGGGCGGTGCGCAGCGCCCCCGGGTCGGTGTCCACGCCGACCGCCCGCAGGGCGGGGTGCGCGGCCAACGCCCGTACCAGCCAAGGGCCTTCGCCGCAGCCGAGGTCGAGCAGCCGCCCGTCCTCGCGGCCGCGCAGCAGCCGCGCCAGCAGGTGGTGCACCGCCCCGTCGGAGAGGGGTGCGGCGATCGGGTGGTCGTGGTGCGCGATCCGCGAGACCTCGTGACGCTCCATCGTGGGATCCTGCCCGCCCCGGCCGGGGGCTACTCGGCGCGCTGCGGCTGCGGGTAGGTGCGCCCCTTCCAGGCGGCGCCGCGGCCGCGCCAGTGCTGGACGGCGGAGTCGACGGTCATCAGCAGGTACAGCAGCGCGGTGAACGGCAGCAGCGGCGCGGCGGCCGCGGGCTGCCCGTAGTAGCGGAGCATCGGCAGGTACGTCCCGGCCATGACGGCCCACCCGGCCAGTCCCGCCCCGGCGGTCCACCACGCCCCGGCCGCGGCCCCGGCCAGCGCGGCCACCGGCGGCACCAGGTAGACCAGCGCGAGGCCCGCCACCGTCCCGGCCAGCAGCAGCGGCGAGTAACGGAGTTGGGCGTACGCGCTGCGCGAGACCATCCGCCACAGCGGGCCCAGGCCGGGGTACGGGCGGACGGAGTCGACCAGGTCCGCGAGGCCGAGCCACGTCCGGCCGCCGGTGCGCTTGACCGCGCGGGCCAGCGACACGTCGTCGATGACGGCGCCGCGGATCGCCGCGACCCCGCCCGCCCGCTCCAGCGCGGAGCGCCGCACCAGCGAGCAGCCGCCGGCCGCGGCGGCCGTCCGGGAACGGGGGCGGTTGGAGCGGCGGAAGGGGTACAGCTGGGCGAAGAAGTACACGAACGCGGGGACGACCAGCCGCTCCCAGCGGGTGGCGACCCGCAGCCGGGCCATCTGCGAGACCAGGTCGAGGCCGCCTCCCTCGCCCGCCGCGACCAGGGCCCGCAGCGAGCCCGGACGGTGCGCGATGTCGGCGTCGGTCAGCAGCAGCCACTCGGCCTCCGGGGCCTGCTCGACGCCGTGCCGCAGCGCCCACAGCTTGCCGGTCCAGCCCTCGGGCAGCGGCGGGGGAGTGGTGACCGCCAGCTCCAGCCCGCCGGTGCGCCGCGCCAGCTCCCGGGCGAGCCCGCCGGTGCCGTCGGTGCTGTGGTCGTCGACCAGCACCACCCGGGCCCGCCCCGGGTACTCCTGGGCGAGCAGGCTCGGCAGCGACACCGGCAGCACCCCCGCCTCGTCCCGCGCCGGGACCAGCACCACCACCGACGGCCAGGACACGGGCTCGCCGCCCCCGCGCGGCAACCGCTGATCGGTCCGCCAGAACCCCCCGTGGCACAGCGCCAACCACACCCACACCAGCAACGACACCACCGAGACCCACCACAGGACCGTCACCCGGGCAGTCTGCCCGATCCGCCCCGACCCACCCCCGAGGCACGACGGGAGCCCGCGGCGGTTCGGAGTTCCGCGGGTCAGACCCGGGCGGGGGCCGTCAGCAGTGCGCCCTGCGGGTACGCGAGCGCTTCGGGCCGGAGGGCGGACGGGCGTCCGGAGTGCAGGACGGTGAGGGTGCCGTTGCCGGGGCGGGTCTCGGGGCCGAGGCGGCGGAGGGTCTGGGCGGCGATCGCGTCCGCGGAGCCGTGCAGCCGGGCGGGGCCGGTGAGGGCGGCGGCGATCCGGTCGTCGATCAGTTCGTAGTGGGTGCAGCCCAGGACCACGTCGGTGGTCGCGGCGGGGGTGCGGGCGGCGGCGGAGGCGACGGCGGCGGCGATCGCGTCCTCGTCGGCCCGTTCCACGGCTTCGGCCAGTCCGGGGCAGGCCACTTCGTGGACCTCCGCGCCGCCGCCGAACTCGCTGATCAGCCCCTGCTGGTACGCGCTGCCGGTGGTCCGCGAGGTCGCCCAGATCGCCACCACCCCGCCGGCCGCGGCGGCGGGCTTGATCGCGGGCACCGTCCCGATCACGGGCAGTCCGGGTTCGAACTCGGTCCGCAGCCGGGCCAGCGCGTGCACCGTGGCGGTGTTGCACGCCACCACCAGCGCCTCCGGCCGGTGCTCGGCCGCGGCCCGGGCGCACGCGAGGGCGTGCGCGGTGATGTCCTCGGGCGTCCGCGGGCCCCAGGGCATGCCGTCGGGGTCGCAGGAGACGACCAGGTCCGCGTCGGGCCGGGCCCGGCGGATCGCGGCGGCGGCGGCGAGCAGTCCGATTCCGGAGTCCACGAGGGCGATCTTCACGAGCACCGACTCTACCCCGTGCCCTCCGGGCGGGATCCGGGCGGGAGCTGTCGCCGGGGCCCCGGCCTGCTCCGTTTGACTGACAGTACGACCGCCGTACGGGCGCGTTCCCGGACCCCCGCGGCGCGCCCGCCCAGGGTTGGGTCTCATGGGACAGCTGACAGCATCGAACGAGCAGGTGCCGACCGACGACAAGGTGTCGGGGACGGCCTACACCAACCTGGTGGTCGCCACCGTCGGCTTCGCGCTGACCTTCTGGGCCTGGAACCTGATCGCCCCGCTGGCGGGCGAGTTCGACAAGACACTGCACATGTCGTCCTTCGCCCAGTCCTTCCTGGTCGCGGTGCCGGTGATCGTCGGCTCGCTGGGCCGCGTCCCGGTCGGTGCGCTGACCGACCGCTTCGGGGCGAAGCTGATGTTCCCGCTGATGTCGGCGCTGACCATCGTCCCGGTGCTGCTGCTGATCCCGGCCCGCAGCTCGTACGGGGCGCTGCTGGCGGTCGGGTTCTTCCTCGGGCTCGGCGGCACCACCTTCGCGATCGGCGTGCCGCTGGTGAACTCCTGGTTCCCGCCGAGCAAGCGCGGCCTGGGCATCGGCGTGTTCGGGATGGGCATGGGCGGCGTCGCGCTGTCCGGGTACTTCACGCCGCGGCTGTGGAAGCACGGCCACGACCTGCCGTTCTGGGTGATGGCGATCGCCCTGGCCGTGTACACCGTGGTCTCCTTCTTCCTGCTGCGCGACCGCCCCGACCGGGTGATCCCCACCGCCTCGCTGGCCTCCCGGCTGGGCCGGGCCGGGAAGCTGCGGGTGACGTGGGAGCTGTCGGCGCTGTACGCGATCGGGTTCGGCGGCATCGTCGCGTTCGGCGTCTACCTGCCGACGTACCTGAAGACCTGGTACGAGCTGTCGGCGACCGACGCGGGCACCAAGGCCGCCGGGTTCGCGCTGGTCACGGTCATCTTCCGGCCGTTCGGCGGCTGGCTGTCGGACCGCGTCCACCCGGCCGTGGTGACCTGCTGGGCGCTGGCGGTCACCGCGCTGTTCGCGATCGTCCAGGCGTTCGACCCGGACCTCAGCCCGATCGGCACGATCGCCTTCCTGGTGATGGCGGCCGGTCTCGGCACCACCAGCGGATCGGTGTTCGCGCTGGTCGCCCAGGTCACGCCGGTCGCCCAGGTCGGGTCGGTGACCGGCATCGTCGGCGCGATCGGCGGCCTGGGCGGGTTCGTCCCGCCGCTGGTGATGGGCGCGATCTACAGCGCCAAGGGCAGCTACTCGATCGGGTTCATGCTGCTCTCCGACCTGGCCCTGGCCGGTGCCGTCTACGCGATCGGCCGGATGCGCTCCATCCGCCCCACCGCCACCACCTGACCGCGCCGTCCCCGTACGGCACGGGCCCGCATCCCCGGAACACGGGGGTGCGGGCCCTTTGCCGTTCCGGAGCGGCGCTACGCCTGCGCGCCGAGCAGCCGCTGCACCGCCGGTTCCAGGCCGGACAGGATGGTGTCGAAGCGGCGCGTCGAGGTGGTCGAGTCGACCTGCAGGCGGCTGATCCGCAGCGGGTGCGCGGGCAGCCGCGGGCCCAGCCGGTGGTCGGAGAGGAAGCCGAGCCGGTAGCCGAGGCGGCGCAGCACCGCGTCCGCCCGCTCGTCGAAGCCGCCGTCCGGGTAGGCGAACGCGGACGGGGCCTCGCCCAGCCAGCGGGTCAGCGCCCGGTGCGCGCCGCTGATCTCCGCGTGCACGGTCGCCTCGTCGCAGCGCCGCAGCGACGGGTGCCCCAGGGTGTGGTTGCCGACCGCGACGTCCGCGTCCCGCAGCGTGCACAGGTCCTCGGGGCGCAGCTGCTCCTGGGCCGGGGGGCGGCGGTGCGCGGAGACCCGCAGCTCGGCCAGGCTGCGCCGGCGGTCCGGGTCGGGCATGGCCTTGAGCAGGGCCAGCACCCGGCCGGGGTCGGCGCCGCCGGGCAGCATCCGGGCCCGGCCGCCGTGCCGGGCCAGGAACGCGGCCTCGTGCCACCAGAACGGCTTCTCGGTGCCGACCAGCTCGGCGATCACGAACGCGGCCGCCGGGATCCGCCGGGCCACCAGCTCCGGCAGGGCGTGCCGCAGCACGGTGCGGTCCGGGTCGTCGAAGGTCACCAGCACCGAGCGCGGCGGCAGCGGCCGCCCCTCGGCCAGCGCACGCTCCACGTCCTGCACCGACACCGGGGTGGCCAGCCGCCGCAGCCGGTCCAGCTGGGCGCCGAACGAGGCCGGGTCGGTGATCCCGTGGTACGCCAGCACGGCCAGGCACTGCGCGGCGCGCGCCCGGAACAGCGGCTGGGCGGGGCTGAAGCGCAGCCAGCTGCCCCGGTCCCGCTCCCGGGACCGGCGCGGGGCGGCCGCGGTGGACGACGGGCTGGGGCGGGGCGCAGACGGCAGCGGCGGTGGTGGCGTACGACACGGTTCCCCCCTCGGTCGCCGGCAAGCGGCGTGGCGGTACCGTCGGCAGGCGGAGCCCGGCCTCCGACCCCGGGCGCGGCGGCTCCGCACCCGAGTGATCTAGCCCGCGGCGGACACTCCCGATTCCGCTCGTCGGACGGCTCCTGGATCGCTCAATGTAGTGGAGACCCACGACGTCCCGGGATGGTTGTACGCCGGACGGCGAGATTTCGCGGACGGTCCGGAAACGGTCCGAAAGGGACGCGGAAGGCGCCCGGAAGCCCTTGCACGCGGACCGCCGCGGGACGGCCGCGGGACGGCCGCGGGACGGTCGCGCACGCCTCCGCGGGACGGCCGCGGGACGGCCGGGCCGGGCCGCGCAAGGGCCGGAGGACTGTGGCCCGCTTCCCCGCACCGGGTTACCGTGGAAGGCATGGCAGACACCCGAAGTGACCGCGCCGCTACCCGCTGGTCCGCGCTGTTCGGCGGCTGCGCGCTGCGCCGCCACCAGCCGCTGCTGGCCCTGGTCGGCCTGCTCTGCGTCGGGATGGGCATCGCGGTGGCGGTGCTGGTCCCGGAGACCGACGGTCCGGCCTGGGTGATGGCGGTGGCGGGCTGCCTGGCCGCCGGGGTGCTGCTGCTGGTCCGGATCGGCCTCGGCCTGCTCCGCCCGGGCGGCGGCGCCACCCCCTGAAGCGGCGGGCGGACCGCCCGGACGACCCCCCGCCGACCGGAAAACGTCCACCAATGGGACAGGACCGGTCGGACCGGCTGATTTTCGGCCTACCTACGCACTTCTTTCACGTTTCAGGGGCACCAGCCCCACACTTCCCCCTACTGTGATGCGCATCGCCCGCGGCAGCCGCGGGCCGGGGGAGTCACAGGTCCGGTGCGGGGGCACCGCGAGGGGGATCCATGGCGAGCACCGCCGCCCAGGCCGGGGGCATCCGGTCGAAGGTCAAGCAGCAGCTGGCCCGCGCGGCAGGACGGGTACCGGGCGAGGGCGCCACCGTCCTCATCTACCACCGGGTCGGCGGCGGCACCGCCGACGAGCTCGACCTCGCCACCGCCGACTTCACCGCCCAGGCCGACCTGCTCGCCGAGCTCCCGCCCGGCCGGGTCGTCCCGCTGGACACCGCCGCCGACCGCCTCGGCGCGGGCCTGCGCACCCCCAGCACCGTCCTCACCTTCGACGACGGCTTCGCCGACACCTACGAGACGGCCTGGCCGCTGCTGAAGGAACGCGGCCTGCCGTTCACCGTCTACCTGGCCAGCGGCCTGGTCGGCGGCCCGATGCGCTGGGAGGGCTCCACCGCCAAGGGCGCCCCCGCCACCGGCCTCAGCTGGGAGCAGCTGCGCGAGATGACCGCCTCCGGGCTGTGCACCGTCGCCAACCACACCCGCAGCCACGCCCGCCCCGAACTGCTCACCACCGCCGAGCTCGACGCCTGCGGCGACGACGTCGAGGAGCACCTCGGCACCCGCCCCAAGCACTTCGCCTACACCTGGGGCCGCCCCGTCCCGCACATGGACGCCGCGCTGCGCGCCCGCTTCCGCACCTCCGCCACCGGCCAGGTCGGCCGGAACCTGCCCGGCTACGACCCGGTCCGCTTCCACCGCGTCCCCGTCCGGCGCACCGACCCGATCGACTTCTTCCGGGCCAAGCTGTACGGCCGCCTCCTCCCGGAGCGCGCCTACGCCCGGATCGTCGCCACCGCGAAGGCGGTGGGCGCCGGTGCCTGAACAGCAGCCCGCCCTGCCCCTGCGGCTGCGCGGCGAGGGCGGCCGCCCGCTGCGGGTCGCCCACCTCACCACCGTCGACATGTCGCTGCACCTGCTGCTCGCCACCGAACTGACCGTCGACGTCGAGCACGGCCTGCGCACCCACGGCATCAGCGCCCCCGGCCCCTACCTGGAACGGATCGAGCAGATCGGCGTCCGGCACCGGCCGCTGCCCTCGCTCACCCGCGCCTGGCAGCCGCGCGCCGACCTCGCCGCCGCCCGCGAACTGCTCGCGGCGCTGCGCGAGATCCAGCCCGACGTGCTGCACACCCACAACCCGAAGACCGGCGTGATGGGACGCGTCCTGGGCCGGCTCGCCCGCGTCCCCGTGGTCGTCAACACCTGCCACGGCCTGTGGGCGCAGGCCCACGACCCGCTCGCCAAACGGCTCGCCGTGCTCGGCGCCGAGGCGGTCGCCGCCCGCTTCTCGCACGCCGAGCTCTACCAGAACGCCGAGGACCGCGCCACGCTCGCCAAGTGGGGCGTCCCCGCCGGGCGTTCGCGCGTCGTCGGCAACGGCGTCGACCTCGACCGCTTCCCCGCCCCCGGCCCGGCCCGGGACGCCCTGCGCGCCCGGCTGCGCACCGAACTCGGCCTCGCCGAAGACGAGTTGCTGGTCGGCGGAGTCGGCCGCCGGGTCGCCGAGAAGGGCATCCGCGAGTACGCCGAGGCCGCCCGCGCGCTGGCCGGCAAGGCCCGTTTCGTGTGGATCGGCCCCGACGACCCCGACAAGCCCGACGCCCTGCGCGCCGCCGAGGCGGGCCTCGAGTTCCTCGGTCCGCGCGACGACATGCCCGCCGTGTACGCCGCCCTCGACGTCTTCGTCCTCCCCTCCTACCGGGAGGGCTTCTCCCGCTCCGGCATGGAGGCCGCCGCCAGCGGCCTGCCCCTGCTGCTCAGCGACATCCGCGGCTGCCGCGAGATCGGCACCCACGACCAGCACCTGCTGCTCGCCCCGGCGGCCGACGCCGCCGCCCTGACCACCGCGCTCGACCGGCTCCTCACCGACCCCGAGCTGCGGATACGCCTGGGCGCGGCGGCCCGCCGCCGCGCCCTCGACCAGTTCGACCAGCGCGCGGTCGCCCGGGTCTCGCTGGAGACCTACGCCGCCGTCGCCCGCCGCCGCGGGCTGCGCTGGACCACCGACTGAGCACCGACCGAGCACCTGCCGAGTACTGCACCGCCGCGAGCCGAGCAGCTGAGGCGCGCCCACAACACCACAACCGCCCACAACACCACAACGCACCAACCCAGTTGGGGGAGAAATGAAGCGAGGGGGGGACCTCGCGGTCACCGCGCTGGCCGGGATCATCGCCGTCCCGCTCGGCCTGCTGATCGCCCTCCTGATCCGTGCCACCATGGGCGGACCGGTGATCTTCCGACAGACCCGCTCCGGCCGGCACGGCCAGGAGTTCCGCATCCTCAAGTTCCGCACCATGCGCGACAAGCGCCACGAGGACGAGCCCGACGCCCCGCGCATCACCCGCCTCGGCGCGCTGCTGCGCAAGACCAGCCTGGACGAACTCCCGCAGCTGTGGAACGTCGTCCGCGGCGACATGGGCGTCATCGGCCCCCGTCCAACCCTGCCCGAGCAGGTCGCCCACTACTCCGACCGCCAGCGCGGCCGCCTCGCCCTGCGCCCCGGCCTCACCGGCTGGGCCCAGGTCCGCGGCCGCAACTCCATCACCTGGCCCGAACGCATCGAACTCGACCTCTGGTACATCGAGCACCAGAGCCTCGCCCTCGACCTGCGCATCCTCGCCCTCACCGCGAAGATGCTGCTCCGCCCCACCGGCATCACCGCCGCCGGCGGCGTCAACCCCGGCTTCCCGGTCCCGACCCACGCCGAGGCGCCCGCCCCGGCCACCGCCCGGATCGTGCTGCCCCGACAGGCCACCGCCACCGCCCCCCGGCTCGCCCGGGAGGAGCTGCGCGGCTGAACCAGGCGTAACGATTCGCCGCGATTCCTCGCGATTCCTCGCGGTTCCTCGCGATCCGGCCGGGCAGCAGCGGGCGACCGCAGCCGCCCGGCCGAGTACGTTGCCGGTGGACGGACCACCGGGACGCTCATGAAGGCCCACCGAAGGCCCACTGAAGGCCCACGAAGGACGGAGAACGGCGCATGGTGTGGATCGCGGGCGCGGGCGGGGTCGGCCGGGAGGCGCTGGACGTGGCGCTCGCCGCGGGCGTGGCGGTCTCCGGCTTCCTGGACGACCGGCTGGCCGGGGGAGAGGTGCGCGGCCTGCCCGTCCGCAAGCCCATCGAACTACCGGACGGCGCACCGTACTTGATCGGCATCGCGGACCCGGCGGTACGGGCCCGGCTGGCCGGACTGCTGGACGCGGCGGGCGGACACCCCGTCACCCTGGTCCACCCCCGGGCGATCGTCGCCCCCGAGACCGAACTCGCCCCCGGCTGCCTGGTGATGGGCGGCGCGCACGTCTCCAGCAGCGTCCGGCTCGGCCCGCACAGCCAGGTGCACTACAACGCCACCGTCGGCCACGACACCCGGCTCGGCGCCCGCGTCACCGTCTACCCCGGCGCGAACGTCTCCGGCGCCGTCCACCTCGACGACGACAGCACGGTCGGCTCCGGCGCCGTCGTCCTCCAGGGCCGCACCATCGGCCGCGCCGCCTTCGTGGGTGCCGCCGCCACCGTCACCCACGACGTCCCCCCGGCCACCACCGTCATCGGCACCCCCGCCCGCCCGATCCCCCGCTGACCCACCCCCCTCCACCCGGAGGACATCAACCACCCGCCCCGCTCGATGGGCACGCCGCCCGGCCGCGCGCGCAGCTCTGTCACCACCCCGCCCGGAGGGCGCCCCCGCCCGCCCCGCCCGATCGCACGTCGCCCGGCCGCGCGCAGCGCATAGGCTCGGGGCATGGGAATTCCTGCGTTTCTGGCGGAGCTGCGCGAGGTGGTCGGCCATCGGCAGTTGTGGTTGTCCGGGGTGTCGGCTGTGGTGGTGGACGAGGAGGGGCGGGTGCTGCTGGGGCGGCGGGTCGACACCGGGGGGTGGGCGTTGATCGGCGGCATCATCGACCCGGGTGAGCAGCCCGCGGACACCGTGGTGCGGGAGTGCCTGGAGGAGACCGGTGTGGCGGTGCTGCCCGAGCGGCTGGTCTCGGTGGGGGTCACCCCGGTGATCGAGTACCCGAACGGTGACCGCAGCCAGTACCTCGACCTGGTCTTCCGGTGCCGCCCGCTGTCCGGCGAGGCCCGGGTCAACGACGACGAGTCGCTGGAGGTCGGCTGGTTCCACCCGGACGCGCTGCCCGAGTTGGGCGACCGCGCGCGGGAGCACGTCGCCCGGGCGCTGGCCGGGGAGGAGACGGCGCACTTCGAGTTGTCGGAGCTCCGGTAGGGAACGGGGGCGCGCCCGGCGCGCGCCCCCGCCGCGGGGTCAGAGCGTGCGGAACCACTCCGCGGTGCGCCGCAGGCCCTGCTCCAGCGGGACGGGCACGACCTCCGGGAACAGCTCGCGCAGCCTCGCGTTGTCGGCCTGCGAATCCCGGACGTCCCCCGGCCGCGGGTCGACGTGCTCGGCGGTGACCGGTCGGCCCAGCACCCCGCCCAGCAGGTCGATCAGTTCCAGCAGCGAGGTGCGCGTCCCGAAGGCGAGGTTCACCGGCTCCGCGGAGACGACCCGCCGCAGCACCGCCTCGGTGAGCACCTGGGCGACCGTGCCGACGTAGGTGAAGTCGCGGCTCTGCCGCCCGTCCCCGTGCACCGTCACCGGCCGCCCGGCCAGCGCCGCGTCCAGGAAGGCGGGGACCACGGCCGCGTACGCGTGCCCGGCGGCCTGCAGCGGGCCGAAGACGTTGAAGAAGCGCAGCGGCAGCACGCCCAGGCCGTAGCAGTGGTGGTACGCGCCGAGGTAGGACTCGGTGGCGAGCTTGGAGACCGCGTACGGGCTCATCGGCACCGTGCGCATCGTCTCGCGCTTGGGCAGTTCCCGGTTGGCGCCGTACACCGAGGACGAGGACGCCGCCGCGACGTACAGGCCGCCCGCGCGGCGGGCCGCCTCCAGGACCTCCAGGGTGCCGGTGGCGTTGACCCGGTGGCTGGCCAGCGGGGCGGCGATCGAGCGGGGCACGGACGGCAGCGCCGCCAGGTGCACCACCGCGTCGGCGCCGGTGAACGCGGCGTCCAGCAGGGCCGGGTCGAGGATGCTGCCCTCGAAGAAGGCGACGTCCACCCCCGCCAGGTTGGCCTTGCTGCCGGTGGACAGGTCGTCCACCACCCGGACCTCCGACACCTCCGGACGGGACGTCAGCTCCCTGGCCAGATTGGCCCCGATGAACCCCGCACCGCCGGTGACCACCACACGCATCGACGCGCACCACCCCTCGCTCGGGCCCGGGGACTCCCCCCACCGGGCCGGTGCGGCCGACTCTAGCGGCGGACCGGGGACCGGCGTACGCGAAACCCGCACAGTCGCGACCAAACCAACCCATCGGACACATCTCGGCCGACGGACGGGGGAGCCGCCGGTCAGTGCTTCGGCCGACGCGCGGTCTCCTCCGCCGCGTCCAGCACCGCCGCCAGGTCGCCGCCCGCGGTCGCGGTCGCCACCGCGGCCACCGCGCCCTCCACGAACGGGGCGTCCGCGAAGCGGGTCGGGAAGGGCAGGCCGTGCTCGTCCGCGGCGGCCAGCACGGTCAGCACCGTGCGCACCGGCCCGTCCAGGTCGCACAGCACCGCGACGCCGTGGCCCTGGTCGACCCGGCGGGCCGCCGCGGCCACCAGCACCGCGCTGGTGCCCGGACCGTCCGCGAGCGAGCCGCCCGCCGCCGCGACCGGAGCCGGATCGTCCGCCTCCACCACCGCCAGCGCCAGCGCCCGCACCGCGTCCGCCAGTTCCTGGCTGTGCGACACCAGCACCAGCCCCACCCGCCCGTGCCCGGCCGGCCGGGAGGGCCGCGGCACCGACGGCGCGGGCGCGGTCACCGTGCCCCGCGCGGCCCCCACCGGCGGGGCCGAGGGCGCGGTGGTGATCGGGATGACGTCGGCGCGGCTGCCGTCCCGCTGGTCCATCGGCTGCTCCCGGGTGCGTGGCCTGACTGCTCGTCACCCCATCCTCGCCCCCGCCGGGCCCCGGAGCGGCGCCATTAGCACAGGTGTCGCCGCCGGAGGGCCGGATCGGCCCAGCCGTGCCGTCCGGCGGGCGTGCCGGGGCGATCCGCCGGAACGGGCGGGCGCGGGTGGCTAGGGTGGTGCTCGACCAGAGGAGCGGTTCCCAGCGGGAGGGTGAGCGGATGACGCCGGCAGAGGCGGCCCGGGCGGCGGACGAGCGGCGCAAGATCGAACTGGACGTGAGCGGGGCCGAGTGGCAGTACGCGCCCGGCGAGGAGGAGGGCGTGCAGATCGCCTTCGTCGACGGGTACATCGCGATGCGCAACGGCGCGGAGCCCGACGGCCCGGCGCTGGTCTTCACCCCGGCCGAGTGGCGGGCCTTCGTCCTGGGCGCGCGGGACGGCGAGTTCGACCTGGAGAGCCAGGAGAACCAGGAGCAGCGGGGGAACCGGTAGGCCGGTGGACCCCGGGCCCGCGCGCAGGTGACGAGTGGGCATACGCCGAGGTTACAAAAGAGTTCTGATGGGCCGAATCTTGTTGACTGTTCGACAAGGCTGCCAGCACAGTAAGAGCAGGCAGACGCCGTGCCTACCGCCCCCACGCGGTATAGGCACGGCGCCCGCTTGTGCTGCCCGTCAACGGCGCCGCTGACGGGCTTTCCCGACCCCGGCCGCACAGGATGCGGCAGCCGTCGCAACGGGAGTGGCCTCCCCGGGAAGAGCGACTCCTCGGGTGGGCCGGAGCCCGGATTCCGCACGCCCCCACGCGGCGGTGATCCGGGCAAGGTTCGCGGACGCGACGGCACGGGGCCCCGCGAACCTGGCTCTGGGTGTTATGTGGATGTGGATCTTGCGCACCGATCCCGATGGCGCGTCGACCGCCCGGAGCCGCCGGAATCACCCGCAGGCTCCAGGAACCGTCTAAGGACCATTGAATCAGCAAATGGTGCTTGGAGTTCACACGACCGCGTGCGCAGTGAGGGAATGCGCGCAAGGCACGCTGCGACAAGCCGCCCCCTGTGGATCTCGCCCCGGAGCGGCCGTCGTGCTGAACCGAACGTAGCCCGGACGGTTGCTCAGAGTCAACATTGGTCCCTGAGCGTAGATCTCGGCCTGATCGCGGACCCGCGCACCGGCCCCCGCCCACCGGGCACGTACGATGGGCCCATGTCATTTCTCCGCCGACGCTCCGGACAGCCCGCGGGCCCGGACTTCGACGTACTGGCCATGGATCCGGGCGACTGGCCCGGCGACTTCGGTGCCATGATCCTGGCCGGTCAGGACGGTTCCTGCCAAGGCATTTTCCTGCAGTACGACCTGCTCGGCGGCCGCGGCCCGGCCATGCTGATCGGCAACGTCCCGCAGGAGTCGCCCGCCCGCGAGAGCGAGGACGGCGTGCCGCTGGAGGCCCGCCAGCTGCTCGCCTCGCTGGAGAACGAGGAGGACGTCGAGTTCGTCTCGGCCGAGGACTTCCCGGTCATGCTCGGCGACGACCTGCTGATCGTCCGCAAGGTCAAGGTCACCGAGGAGCGGCTCTACTGCTCCCAGTTCGGCCGCAGCGACGGCGTCCAGGTCACCATCGCCTCCTGGGACCGGCCGATTTCGGACGATCTCTACCAGCTCCTCAAGCCGCTTCCGGCGGAGATGTTCCAGCAGGGCTAGTGGGATGCCCCGGCCGCCGCTGCTGACCCGACGCCTGCACGTGGACCTCCGGCGCACCGCCGGCGCGGCCTGTCCGGCTCCCTGACACACCCAAGTCACGGACGCCCGACACCCACGCCGCCCGGCCCGGAGGCCACCGCCATGACCCGCACCGCAGCGCAGCCGACCGTCCCCGCCACCGCCACCGCGCCGTCCGCGGACCCCGCCGACGGCGCCGTCGAGCGCGCGCTCGCCCGGCTGCCCCGGGTGGTCGACCTGCTCGCGGCCCGCGCCGCCGAGCACGACCGCGACGGCACCTTCCCCTACCAGGGCGTCGAGGCCGTCCACGAGGCCGGACTGCTCACCCTCACCGTCGGCCGCCGCCACGGCGGACCGGGCGCCGGGCTCGCCGACACCGTCCGGGTGCTGGCCCGGCTCGGCCGCGGCGACGCCTCCGTCGCCCTGCTCACCGCGCACACCCTGCTGCACCACGCCGAACAGGCCCGCACCGCGCCCTGGCCCGCCGCGCTCTACCGGCGGCTGCTCACCGAGTCCCGCCGCGGCCCCGCCCTGGTCGGCACCCTGCGCGCCCCGGCCGGACGGCCCCCCGCCGTCACCGCCCACTGGCACGGCAACGCCTGGCGGCTCAGCGGCCGCGCCCCGCACTGCCCCGGCGCCGAAGCGCTCGCCTGGCTGGTCGTCGAGGCCCGCACCGCCGCAGAGCCCGTCGCCGCGGGCCGGCCCCGCACCGGGCTGTTCCTGGTCCGCGCCGACAGCCCCGGCCTGGAGATCGACCCCGCCGCCGACCAGCTCGGCCTGCGCGCCGCCGCCGGACACGACGTCCTGCTGGAGGACGCCCGGATCGGCACCGACGCCGCCCGGCTGCCCCGCGACGCCGCCGGGACCCCCGACCCGGTCGCCGCGGCCTGGCACCAACTCGCGCTCAGCGCCGTCCTGCTGGGCACCGCCCGGGCCGCCCTCGACTGGTCCGCCGGACGCCTCCGCACCGCCGCCGCCACCTACCGCCGCCCGCTCGGCGAGCTCGACGCCGCACTCACCGGCGCCGAGGAGCTCGTCCACGGCCTCGCCGCCCGCACCGACGCCGACCCGGCCGCCGCCACCCGGGCCCCCGCCGTCCAACTGCTCGCCGCCCGCACCGCGGGCGACACCGTGCAGCGGGCCCTCACCCTCACCGGCAGCACCGGCCTCGACCGGCGCCACCCGCTGGAGCGCCACCTGCGCGACACCCTCAGCCTGCGCACCCAGCTCCCCGCCGAGGACGCCGTGCTGGACGCCCTCGGCGGAGCCCTGCTGGGCGGCTGAGGCTCAGCGGGTGCCCACCGCCGCGCGGACCGCGCGGCGGGCCAGCGCCGCGTCGTCGTACAGCCGGCGGATCATGATCCGCTGCTCCTCGCCCGCCCCCGGGACGTCGTGCAGCCGCAGCTCCCGCATCAGCACCAGCACCAGGTTCACCAGGAACGCGTCCCGGGCCAGCGTGCCGCCGGACTGGGCGAGTTGGCTGATCTGGCGGCGGGCCGCGGTGTCGCCCGACAGCACGCTCCACAGCACCGCCAGGTCGTAGCCCGGCAGGTACCAGCCCGCCTGCTCCCAGTCCAGCAGGACCGGGCCGGACGGGGCCAGCAGCACGTTGCCCAGCAGCGCGTCGCCGTGGTTGAGCTGCCACGGCACCGAGGACAGGCCGTGCAGCAGGCCGCGCAGGTCGCCCGCGTCCCGGTCGGTCAGCAGGCCCAGCGAGTGGAACCGGGCGATCTCGGTCTGGTAGTCCATCGGCTTGCCGAACACGTCCGTCGGCGGGCGCCACAGGTTCAGCGTGCGCACCGCGCCCAGCACCGCGCGCACCTCGCCCGGCGTCGGCGCGTTCGCCGGGTGCCGCTCGCGGGCCGCCGGACGGCCCGGCACCCGCTCCAGCACCAGCACGCAGCGGTCGTGGTCCGCCGCCACCAGCCGCGGCAGCCGCACCGGCGGACGGTGCCGCACGAACGCCCGGTACACCGCCACCTCGTGGTGGAAGCGCTCGATCAGCTGCTCCGCCCGCTCCCCGCGCAGCGCCGCCGGCGCCAGGCACTTCGCCACCACCGGGGCCCGGCCGATGGTGCCCGCGATCAGGATGTGCCGACTGCCCTCGCGCAGCACCTGGCGCGGCAGGAACGCCGGACATATCCGCGCGACGTTGGCGAGCACCGCCCGCACCGCCGGGGTCTGCAGCGCGGCCGGGTCCACCCGGTCCACGAACGCCTCCGGGGCCCGGCCCGCGCCGGGACGGCCGAGCCGGCCGGCCTGGTCGACCAGCGGTCGGGTCACCAGGGTGGTGCGCCCGCGCGGGTCGCGCAGCTCGGCGCCGCGCGGTGCGGGCCGGCCCGCACCGGCGGTCGGGGGGCGCAGGGGGGAGCGTGACTGGCGTACGGTCGCGGCGTCCACCCCGGTCGGGGACGACGAACGGGTACCGGTGCTGGCTGTGGAGTACATGGGCTGGTGAGGGTCCTTCCTTGACCGGCGGCACAGCGGAAAGCAGGTGGTGCTGGGAGACGCGCGGGCCCGGATCCGTCCGGGGTCGGGCCGCCGGGCGGGGCGGGGGCGCCGGGCACGGCCGGTGGAGCGCCGGAACCGCCCGCACCCTGGGGAGTGCGACCGCTCCGACGACCACCGCGCCCTGCCCGGCGCCCCCGCGCCACCCGGTCGCGCCACCCCCCGGAACGCTGCTCCCGGACGGCCGCCTGACGTACCGTCGGAGTGGAGTCCGAGCCGGTCGGGGGCCGTTCCGGTGCGAAGCCGGGGTGGCGCATACCTACCTGACACCCGAACGGCACTGGCACACCACGTAGCGCACCCTGGCGAACCATGGCGAATGGTCGCCTGGCATGTGACAGAGCCACTAGGGTCGGGGACCAGCCGAGGATCCTGGGGGCTTCAGTTGAGCAAGGGGCCGAACACCAGACTGGCCGACCACTTCGCCCTGACCGGATGGTCCAAGGGCGAGCTGGCCCGGCTGGTCAACCGGCGGGGTGCCGCGCTGGGCGAGCAGCAGCTGTCCACCGACACCTCCCGGGTCCGGCGCTGGATCGAGCAGGGCGAGATCCCGCGCGACCCGGTGCCGAGGGTGCTGGCCGCCGTGTTCACGGAGCGGCTCGGCCGTGTCGTCACCACCGAGGACCTAGGTCTCGAACGACACCGGCCCACCAGGTCCGGCAGCAGCGCAGCACCGCCGAAGGAGCCCTGGGCACCGGATCGGACGGCCGCGGTCCTCACCGAGTTCACGGGAATGGACCTCATGCTGAACAGACGCGGACTGGTCGGCGCCTCCGCCGCCCTCGCGGCGGGCGCGGTCATCGCCGACAACCTGCACGACTGGCTGACCGGCGGTGCCGTCGCCGAGGCGGCCGCCCGCCCCGGCCCCCGCCAGCTCCCCGCCCAGGGCGGGCCCCGCCCCGTCCTGGACGTCTACGAACCCGGACCGGTCGGCAACGAGGAGGTCGCCGCCCTCGAACGCGCCGTCGAGGTGTTCCGGGCCTGGGACGCCTCGCGCGGCGGCGGGCTCCAGCGCAAGGCCGTGGTCGGCCAGCTCAACGAGGTCGGCGGCCTGCTCACCCACGGCCACCCGCCCGCGCTGGAGCGCCGGCTGTGGACGGTCGCCGCCAACCTCGCCGTGCTGGCCGGCTGGATGTCCCACGACGTCGGCCTCGAACCCACCGCCCAGCGCTACTTCGTGATCGCCGCGCAGGCCGCCCGGGAGGCCGACGACCGCCCCCGGGCCGGGGAGGCGATCTCCCGCGCCGCCCGCCAGATGCTCCACCTCGGCCGGGCCGACGACGCCCTCGAACTCATGCAGCTCGCCCACGCCAGCGCCGGGCCCGAGGACGGCACCCAGCCGCGCACCCGGGCCATGCTGCACACCGTCGAAGCCTGGGCGCAGGCCTCGCTCGGCCGCTCCGAGGCCACCCGCCGGGTGCTCGGCGAGGCCGAGGAGCTCTTCGTCCAGGACACCGCCGAACCCGCCCCCAGCTGGATGCAGCTGTTCAACGAGGCCGAACTGCACGGCATGCAGGCCCTGGTCTACCGCACCCTCGCCGAGCACGACCCCGGCGCCGTCCCGCTCGCCCTCCGGCACGCCCAGACCGCGATCCGGCTGCGCCAGGCCACCGGCCGGGAGCGCTCCGCGCTGCTCGACCGGATCAACCTGGCCTCCATCCACTGGATCTCCGGCGAACCCGACGAGGCCCAGGTGCAGGCCAAGCTCGCCCTCGCCTCGATCAACCACACCTCCTCCAAGCGCACCTGGGACCGGCTGCGCGAGATGTACCGCCTCTCCACCCGCTACCAGGGTCTGCCCGCGGTCGCCGAGCTCCGGGAGCAGATCCACGCGGCCCTCCCCGCACCGCGCGGCCCCCGGACGGTCTGACGGCCCCGGACGGCCCCGGACGGCCCCGGACGGTCTGACGCCCCGTCGGCCCGCGGTGCTTTCCGCGCCGCGGGCCGATCCGATTCGCGCCCGAACGAACGTCCCATTGCGGAAGGGGCCGATCCGGTACGGACGGACCCGGTTCGGTACGGTTCAGCTGCGGGAATCCGTTGCCCTGTGTGCAGATCGGCCACCCAGGCGGTAACCTTCGGTGATTCCGGCGCCCGGGCGCCTGAGCTGTGCCAACCGACCCCGGCGACGGAAATCCCGTTGCCACGACGACCGCCGCAACGGATGCTGACCTCATGTTCGAGCCAGTGATAGCGCCCAGCGCCAGCCTCCTCGGCCTCCTCCAGAGAGGTCGCGGAGACGGGCAGCTGCATGCGTTGGCCGCCGACCGCGACGAGGCGATCGCCGCCGTCGAGACCTGCGTCACCAACGACCCACGCGCCGACTGGCAGGTCGAGAACCGCTCCCTGTACTACGCCCGCCTCTACATGGAGCTCGAAGCCCCCCTCACCGGCATCGAGCTCCACCTGCACTCGCCCGAGGACAGCCTCGACACCGACGAGGCCCGCACCGGCCTCGCCCTCGCCGTCCTGGGCCACCTCGCCGGCTACGGCCGCCGCGACGCCCTCGACCTGCTGCGCGCCTACACCACCACCGGAACCAACTGGGCCTGGGCCCTCGACGAGCTCGCCCTGCGCGACACCGACGAGGCCCTGCTCGCCCTCGCCCCCGCCGTCCTCGGCCGCTTCCCGGCCGACCCGGAGGGCGAGGCCGACCTGCGCGAGACCATCCGCGCCGCGTACGAGCCGCGGGTCTGGCGGCTCTGGGCCGCGCACCACCCGCGGGTCGCCGCCGCCAGCGAGCAGTCACCGTTCGACCTGTGGCAACGGCAGCTGAACCGCCCCGGCGTCACCCCCGGCTGGTCCACCGCCGACGTGCTCGCCTGGGCCGACCAGGGCGACAGCGCCGCCCCCGACGCCCTCGCCCGCCGCGCCGCCGCGGCCGCCCGCTGCCTCACCGCCGTCGTCCGCCCCGAGGACGCGCCGCTGCTGCACGACGCCGCCGCGCACGGACCGGCCGGCGCCCGCTGCGCCGCGCTCCGGCACCTCGTCGAGCAGCGCGACCCGGCCGCCGCCGCCCTGATCGAGACCGCCGCCGCGGACCTGGACCACCGGGTGGTCCGCGCCTCGCTGGAGCTGCTCGGCCGGATGCGAGGTCCCGAGGCGCTCGCGCACGCCCGCCGCTGGGCCGACCCGGCGACCGGCGGCGCGGACAGCGCCCTCGCCCAGGCCGCCGTCCGCCTCCTCGCCGACGCGGGCGAACCCGGCGACGCCCCGCTGGTCGTCGCCGGACTGCACCAGTGGATCTCGCTGAACGGCGTCACCGGCGCCGCCCTCGGCAGCCTGGTCGACGGCGTCGGCCGCCTGCACGCCACCGCCGCCGTCCCCGCCCTGCGGCACGTCTACGGCGAGGCCGCCTCCTCCGAGCTGCGCGGCCGCGCCGCCCAGGCGCTCGCCGTCACCGACCCCAACTTCGGGGCCGGACCGGCCGTCGAGTGCCTGTGGGACTGCGAGGAGTCCACCCGCGAGCTCGCCGCCACCCACGTCACCACCACCGGCGACGTCCGCGTCCTCGAACGCCTGCGCCGGCTCGCCGCCGACCCGGCCGAGGAGGCCGAGGTGCACGCCGCCGTCCGCGGCCGCCTGACGGCGCGCGACCGGTAGGCTTGCCGGTCATGCAGCGATCACGAGCGCCCCGCCGGTCCCTGGTGCCCGCCGCCCTCGCGCTGGGCCTGGTGCTCGGCGCCGCCGGGGTCGCGGCCGCGCACGTCGAGGTCGACTCCCCGACCGCGCAGGCCCTCGCGGTCGACGCCCGGGTCGCCTTCTCCGCCGAGGGCGAGTCCTCCACGGCGGGCATCGCCGACGTCAAGGTCGTGCTGCCCGGCGGGCTCGCCCCCGGCGACGTCACCCTGGTCGCGGCCCCCGACGGCTGGGCGCTCACGCCCACCGCCGACGGCTACGCGGTGGCCGGGCCGGCCCTCGCGCCCGGCGCGGCCGCCGAGTGGACGGTCGAGGTCCGGCAGCTGCCCGACACCGACTCGCTGGTCTTCAAGACCCTGGTCGACTACTCCGACGGCCACACCGACCGCTGGATCGAGCTCCCGCAGAACGGCAGCAAGCCGGAGCACCCCGCCCCCACGCTCGCCCTGCGCCCGGCCGCCCCCGGCGCGACCCCGCTCCCGGCGGCCGACGCGTCCCCCTCTTCCTCCGCCTCTTCCTCCGCTCCGGCTTCCGCACCGGCGTCCGCGAGTGCGCCGACGAGCCCGTCCGCCGTGCCGTCCGTGGCGGCCGTGGCCCCGAAGGACGACGCGGACGGCGCCGGCACCACCGCGGTCGTGCTCGGCAGCGTCGCGGGCGTCGCCGTCCTCGGCACGCTGGTCGCCCTGGTGCTGCGCCGCCGGAAGTCGCCCTCCGCCTGAGCCGTCGGCGGGGGCTGCCGGGATCCCCGCCCGTGAGCGTCATCGGCAGCTACCTGCGGCGGGCCCCGCCGAGATCGTCCGGGTCCGCGAAGAGCCCGGCCGGGCGCGTGAGTTCAGGACCGAGCAGGCCGCGGAGGAGCGCCTGCGCGACCCGGCCGAACTGCGCTTCCACGACACCGGCAAGGCCTGGGCGGGCCTGGCCCGCCTGCTCGCCCGGCACGGCCTGCCGACCGTGGTGGTCCACGGCGGCGAGCCCCTGCCCGGGGACGAGGACCGGGGCTGCGGCCCGCCCCTCCCGCTGGCCGGGCCTGGTCGCGGACGCGGTGCGGCAGCTCGCGGACCGCCCCTTCGACGCGCTGGCCGACGGGCTCGCCCCCGCCGAGGGCCACCCCACCGGGCTCCGGGCCCGGGGCCCGTCCGCCTTCGAACACCTCGCCGCCCACCACGCGGCCCTGCTGCGCCACCTCACCCGCACCGCCCGCCACCGGCACGGGCTGCTGCTCCGGTGCTCCTGACCGCGCTCAGGCCGGGGCCGCGGCGTGCGGGAGGCGGCGGACGGCGGGGGAGAGCAGCGGGAGCAGGACGAGGGCGGCCTGGGCCCTCGCGGCGGCGGTGGCCACGGCGGGGGCGCCGAAGCGGGCGGTGAGCGGGCCGCAGGCGAGCTGGCCGAGCGGGATCGCCAGGTAGGCGAGGACGTCGGCGTCGGCCGAGACCCGGGACAGGACCTCGTTCGGCAGGTGCTCCTGGAGCGAGGTGTCCCAGGCGGTGGCGGACAGCGCCAGGCCCAGGCCGGAGGCGAACGCCGCGGCCAGCAGCCAGGGGACGGGGGCGGGCCGGCCGAGGGCGAGCAGCGGCAGCGGGAGCAGCAGCCCGGCGAGCTGGCCGGTGGCGAGCAGGCGGCGGGGCGCCAGGCGGTAGGCGGCGGCGTCCGCGAGCAGCAGCCCGGCGCCGCGGGCGGCGAGCAGGGCGCCCCACAGCGCCGGCCCGGCCAGCGCCGGGCCCAGGACCTGCCAGGGGCCGACCAGCAGCAGGTTGGTGGCGCAGCAGGACCAGGTGGTCCACCAGATCCAGCGGGTGTGGCGGAGGACCGTCCAGCCCTCGCGCAGTTCGCGCCGGAGCGCGGTGGGCGCGGTGGGCGCGGCGGGCGTGGTGGGTGCGGCGGGCGTGGTGGGCGTGGTGGGTGCGGCGGGTGCGGCGGGCGTGGTGGGTGTGGTGGGCGTGGTGGGCGCGGCGGGCGTGGTGGGTGCGGTGGGCGTGGTGGGTGCGGCGGGTGCGGTGGGTGCGGCGGGTGCGGGACGGCGGGCCGGGAGGCGGGCGAGCAGGTGCGCGGCGGGCAGGTAGCTCGCCGCGTCGAGGGCGACCGCCCAGCCGGGCCCGGCTCCGGCGACCAGCAGTCCGGCCAGGGGCGGGCCGAGCAGTTTCCCGGCGTTGGCGGTGAGGCCCAGCAGGGCGTTCGCGGGCCGGAGCTGCCCGGGCGGGACGAGTTCGGGCAGGACGCCGCGCAGCGCGGGCGAGGTGAAGGCCGTGAGCGCGCCGTTGCAGAACTCCAGGGCGGCGAACGCCCCGAGCGCGTAGTGGCCGGTGAGCAGCAGGACGGCGGCCGCGCCCTGGCTGAGGCCCGCGCCGAGGTGGGTGGCCACCAGGACGGTGCGCCGGGGCAGCCGGTCGGCGACCGCGCCGCCGAGCAGCACCAGGCCCAGCAGCGGCACCGTCCGGACGGCGAGGACGGCACCCAGGTCGGCGGCCCGTCCGGCGGAGGCGTCCAGGACGGCGAAGGCCAGCGCGACCGGGGCCATCGCGCCGCCCAGCTGGGAGACCGCCCGGCCCAGGAGGAAGCGGCGGAAAGCGGAGTGGTGAAGGAGTGGTGGAAGCACCCGCAGAGTGTGGGAGCCCGCGCGCCGCGGCCTCTATCGTTTCGGGGTCCGCCGAAAGGCGGCCGGGGAGGGGAGGGGGCGCGGTGGTCGTGCTGCGGCTGGACTCGTCGGCGCTGTCGCGCTCGCGGTTCGCGCTGTCGCCGTTCGCGGAGACGCTGGCGGCGGTCGTCCAACTGGCCCGTCCGCACACCGAGCCGTGGGCCGCGGCCTGGTGGGAGCGACACCGTCCGGCGTTCCTGGCCCGGCTGGCGGCGGACGGGTACGCGCGGGGGCTGGTGGAGCTGGTCGCGGCGACCAAGTACCTGCCGGACCACCTGACGCTGCCGCCGGGCGGCGGCATGGGCACCACGCTGGAGTCCGAACTCGCCGCGGTGGCGCGGGTGCCGGACGAGGTGGCGGAGGCGGGGCTGCGCACCTCGCAGGCGCACGCCTGGGCGGGCCAGCGGCTGGACCGGCTCACCGGTCGCGGTCACGGCGCCCGCGCCGCCGCGCTGTTCCGCGAGGTCTGGGACGCGCACCTGGCCGCGGACTGGCCCGCCCGGCGGGCGGCCCTGCAGCGCGACGTCACCCACCGGGCCGGGCTGCTGGCCGCGCACGGCTGGCCGCGGGCCCTGCACCTGATGAACCGGAGCAGCGGGTGGGTCGGCGCGGACGCGATCCGGTTCAGCGACCGCCCCGGGCCGGACCGGCGGGTCGGGCCGGACGGGATGCTGTTCGTCCCGGTCACGGCGCAGCGCAGCTCCTGGCTGTGCGAGGCGCCGGGCCGCCCGTTCGCGATGGTGTACCCGGCGCGCGGGACGGGGGAGGACGGCAGCGGCGGCAGCCGGGCGGGGGACGGCCGGGCGCTGGCCCGGCTGCTCGGCAGCGGGCGGGCGCAGATCCTGCGGAACCTGGAGACCCCCGCCACCACCAGCGAACTCGCCCTGCTGCTGGCCCAGTCGGTGGGCACGGTCGGCGGGCACCTGGCGATCCTGCGCGACAGCGGCCTGGTCGGCCGGACCAGGGTGGGCCGCCGGGTGCTCTACCACCGCACGGAGCTGGGCGACCGGCTGGCGGCGGGCCCGGACGTCCGCTGAGGGACCGCCGCCGCGCGGTGCCCGGTGTGCGCCGCCCGCCGCCCGGTGCTCGGGTCAGGCGACGCAGAACTCGTTGCCCTCGGGGTCGCGCATCACCCACCAGTGGCCGATCGGGCCCTGGTTCTGCTCCTCGACCCGGGTGGCGCCGAGCTTCTCCAACCGGGCGACCACGGCGTCGAGTTCGCCGCCGGAGTGGACGTCGATGTGCAGCCGGTTCTTGCCCTGCTTGGCCTCGGGGACGTCCTGGAAGAGGATCCGGCGGCCCTTGCCGATGCCGCTCGCCGGGTCGTACGGGTCCTCGGGGTGGCGGACGGCCGAGTAGCCGCGGAACAGCTTGCGGCCCCCGCGTTCGTGGATCGCGGCGGCGGGGAGCCGACCGGCGGCGAGCAGGTCGTCGATCAGTGCGGTCGGGTCCTCGACCTCGTACTCGAGGGCGGCGGCCCAGAACTCGGCGAGTGCGGCGGAGTCCCGGCTGTCCACGACCAGTTTCCAAGTGAGCGTCATGCCAAGGGATTTAATCGCACGTCAGATCGAGCGGCAACGATCTTCGGCCACCCGGTGTGTCGCCCCGGACCGCCCCGTCCCGTGGGGCGGCGCGGGGGTGGTTCGGGGGTGGTCCGGGGCGGTGCGGGGCCGTGCGGGTCAGTGCGCGGCGCCCGCGTTCGGGTCGAGGGTGCCGGCGCTGACCAGCACGATGATGGTGATGCCGAGCAGGATCCGGTAGACCACGAACGGCGTGAAGCTGTTGTGCGAGATGTACTTCAGGAACCAGGCGATCGCCGCGTAGCCGACCGCGAAGGCGATCAGGGTGGCCAGGACGGTCGGCCCCCAGTCGGGCGCCGGGCCGTCGCCGATCTTGAGCAGCTCCAGGCCGCCGGAGGCCAGCACGGCGGGGATGGCGAGCAGGAAGGAGTAGCGGGCGGCCGCCTCCCGGCTGTAGCCGAGGAACAGGCCCGCACTGATCGTGCCGCCGGAGCGGGAGACGCCCGGGATCAGTGCCAGCGACTGGGCGCCGCCGTAGACCAGCGCGTGCTTGAAGCTCAGCGAGCTGATCGGCCGGGCGTTGCGGACGGCGCGGGAGCGGTCGGCGACCGCCAGGACGACGCCGAACACGATCAGCGTGGTGCCGATCAGGCGCAGGTCGCGCAGGGTGGTCTCGATGGTGTCCTGGAACAGCTTGCCGAGGATGCCGATCGGCAGCGTGCCGGCGATCACGTACCAGCCGAGCCTGGCGTTCTGGTCGCGCCGCCACTCGGCGCGGAACAGCGACAGCGTCCAGGCCTTGACGATCGCGCCGATGTCCTTGCGGAAGTAGAGCAGCACCGCGGACTCGGTGCCCAGCTGCGTCACCGCCGTGAACGCCGCGCCCGGGTCGTCCCAGCCGACCAGGGCCGAGAACACCCGCAGGTGGGCGCTGGAGGAGACCGGCAGGAACTCGGTCAGGCCCTGCACCAGGCCGAGCACGGCCGCGTGGAACCAGTCGATCACCGGACACCCGCCGCGGATATCTCTCGGGGGTTCAGCATGGCGGTTTCCTGTTCGCTCGTGGGGTGGTCCGGCGGCCGGGCGCTGTCCGGTGCGGGCAGATGATAGGGGGTCCGGATGTACTGAAGATCGCAAAGGTGCAATGCCTGACGAACCGGACCATCCGCACCGACGGGCGTCAGGGTGCGGCGGTCGCCCACTCGGCGCGGGTCAGCGCATGGACCACGTCGCCGTGCTCGCTGCCCGGGATCGGGTCCGGCCAGTCGAGGAAGAACGTCCGGACGCGGCGCAGGCCGACCCGTTCCAGGACGCGGCGGGAGGCCGCGTTCACCGTCATCGTGGTGGCCACCACCCGCTCGGCCCGCAGCTCCGCGAACGCGGCGCCGACCAGCGCGGCCGCCGCCCCGGTGGCGTACCCGCGGCCCCGGGCGGCGGGCAGCAGGCGGTAGCCCAGCTCCAGGCTCCCGGCCGCCAGCTCCGGGCCCGCCAGGCCGACCGAGGACGGCGGGCGCAGCGCCGCCCACCCCAGGAAGCGGCCCTCCGCCTCCAGCGCCCAGCAGCCCAGCCCGTCCGGCAGCTCCGCGTACTCGCGCAGCAGGCCGGGCAGCACCTCGTCCGCGACCCGGTCGGGCGGGACGGGGCGGCCGTCGTCGATGTACCGCATCACCTCCGGGTCGCCGCACAGGGCGGTGACGGCGGGCAGGTCGGCGGGGGAGAAGCGGCGCAGCGCGAGGCGGTCGGTGCGCAGGCGGAAGGCGGTCATCGGGCGAGCAGAACACCGCGGGGAGCGGGCGGCAAGCGGTTTCCGGGGCGGGAATGCGAGCGGCGATCATTCTGTTGGCCTGGTTCGTTCACTCTGTTGTACCGTTCGAGTGGTTCCGCCTCACCTCCCGGGAAGTGCCATGATCGCCCTGCTGCTCGCCCTCGGCAGTTCCCTCGCCTACGGCTGCGCCGACTTCCTCGGCGGCCTCGGCGCCCGCCGCGCGCACGTGCTGCGCACCGTGCTGGTCGCCGCGCCCGCCAGCCTGGCCGTCGAACTGCTGCTCTGGCCGCTGCTCGGCGCCCGCTTCGAGCCCGGGGCGGTCGGCTGGGGCGCGGCCTCCGGGGCGGCCTCGGCCGCGGCGTTCGCGCTGCTGTACCGGACGCTGGCGATCGGCCCGATGAACGTGCTCTCGCCGGTGACGGCGCTGGTCTCGGCGATGCTGCCGGTCGCCGTCGGCCTGCTGCAGGGCGAGCGGCTGGGGGCGGCCGGGCTGCTCGGGCTGCCGCTGGCGCTGTTCGCGGTGGTACTGGTGAGCGCGGGGCCGGGCGGCGGGCAGGACGACGGCGGCGACGGCGGTAACGGTGGTGGCGACGGCGGTGGCGGCGGTGGTCGGGCGCGGGCGAGTCGTCGCGCGCTACTGCTGGCGCTCGGCGCGGGCACCGCGATCGCCGTCCAACTGGTCTGCCTGCACCAGGCGCCGTCCGGCAGCGGCGTCGCCCCGCTGATCGTCGGCCGGGCCGTCACCTCCGCACTGACCCTGACCGCCGTCCTCCTGTGGCGCCGCCGACTCGGCCCCGAGCGCCCCGCGTACGGCCTGGCGGCCACCGCCGGGGCGCTCGACTCGCTGGCCGGGGTGCTGTTCCTGCTGGCCGCGCGCAGCGGCGACCTGGCCGTGGTCGCGGTGGTCACCGCGCTCTACCCGACCGGCACGGTGCTGCTGGCCCGCACCGTCCTCGCCGAGCGCGTCCACCGCGGCCAGCTGGCCGGCCTCGGCGCGGCCGCCCTCGCGGTCGGCCTGCTGGCCCTGGCCTGACACCCCCGCCCGAAAGGAACCCCTCCCGTGCCCGACCTGCACCTCCACCCCGCCGTCGCCGCGGCCTTCCCCGCCGCCCGGATCGCCGTCCTCACCGCCCGCGGCGTCCGCGGCACCACCGGTCCGTGGCCCGCCACCGAGGCCGCGCTCGCCCGCCTGGAGGCCGAACTCGCCGACGGCGACTGGCACCCCGCCGACGAGCACGACCCGCGGATCGCCGCCTGGCACGCCGCGTACCGCGCCTTCGGCACCAATCCGCGCCGCGTCCGCCCCAGCGCGGACGCGCTCGGCCGCCGCCTCGCCAAGCAGGGCGCGCTGCCCCGGATCAACCCCGCCGTCGACTCCTACAACGCGGTCTCCGTCCGGCACGCCCTGCCCGCCGGGGCGTTCGACCTGGCCGCGGTCGACGGCCCGATCGAGGTCCGCTTCGCCGACGGCGGCGAGGAGTTCACCCCGCTCGGCGAGCCCGGCACCGTCGAGCGCCCCAGGCCCGGCGAGGTGGTCTACGCGGACGCGGCGGGCGTCCTCACCCGCCACTGGAACCACCGCGACGCCCACCGCACCCGCGTCACCGAGCACGCCACCGACGTGCTGTTCGTCCTGGAGACCATGGGCGGTGACGGACCGGAACTCGACACCGCCGCCGAGGAGTTGAGCACCCTGCTGGCGCCGCACAGCGAGAGCGTGACGGTGCGGCGGCTGGGCTGAGACGTCACGCCGGGGCGGGCGCGGGGTGCCCGGCCGGCCAGGGTTCCACCGCGCGCCGCACGGCCGCGGCCGTCCAGGCGCGGACGGGTCCGTTGCCGAGCCGTTGGTGGCAACTCCCCTCGTGCTCCGGTGCGTTCAGCTTCACCGCGACAGCAGCGGTCAAGCCGGGTGGTGGGTCGGGCGGCGGGTCGGGGCGGCCCAGGGCGGCGGCCGGGTCGACCCCGGATCGCCTCCAGGGTCGTCAGGTGGGGCGGCAGGTTCACCGGCCCGCTGTTCCGGTCAACTCGGCTTCCCGCTCCGGGTGTTGGGTCATCCAGGTCTCCACTGCGCGCTGGACGGCCGTGGCGGTGCGGGCGTGGACCGGGTGGTTGGCGAGTACGTCGCGGATGCAGCCCTCGTAGTGGGGGTCGTCGAGCTTCACCGAGACGACGGCGGTCAGTTCGGGCGGCAGGTCGGGGCGGTGCAGGGCCGCGGCCAGGCCGTCCCGGAAGCCTTGCAGGTGGGTGCCCTCGCCGGTGCGGCGGCTGTTGGCGTAGCCGCGGACGCCGCCGTGGCCGGTCCAGGAGAGGGCGACGTCGAGGGTGCCGCCCATCTCCTCGTCGGTGGTGGTGAGGCCGAGGGTGTCGGCGGGGTCGCCGCCGAGGTGGGTGGTGAAGTCGCGCAGTCCGGCGGGGTGGTGGAAGCGTTCGGTGCGGGGCGGGGTGGTGCGTTCGTCGGTGAGGGTGATGTCCAGTTCGCGGTTGAGGAAGGCGAGTTCGTGCAGGCGCCCGGCGACGGTGTCGTGGTCGAACGACAGCGTCTCGAAGACCTCGGGGTCGGGGTGGAAGGTGATCACCGTGCCGGTGCGGTCGGTCGGACCGGTCTCGGTCGGCCCGGTCAGCAACTCGCCGCGGGCGTAGGCGTGGTGGACCGTCACGCCGTCGCGGTGCTCCACCGCGGTCAGTCGGACGGAGAGGGCGTTGACGACGAAGAGGCCGACGGCGAAGAAGGAGACGCTGATCCGGGAGCCGTGCGGACGCGGGGGCGTCCAGCAGGTGGTCAGGCGCTGCGGCAGCTCGTCCTCGGGACGGCCGTCGTGGGCGATCCGCGCGCCGCCGTCGGCGGTCAGGGTGACGTCGAGGCGGCTCGCCAGGCCCAGCAGTACGGCATCCGCGGCCGGGTCCAGCGCCTCGTACAGCAGGTGGTGCAGCCCGCGTTCGCCGGTCGAGCCGATGTACATCCCGGGCCGCTTCCGGACGGCCTCCAGTCCTTCCAGCACCTGGATGTGCGCAGCGCTGTACTCGGTCATCACGTGTCCCCTCCGGCGGTGGTCCGCAGTGCCGCCAACCCTAGGGGAAAAACGGGAAAACGCCAGGTCAGGGGCTATGTGGCGAGGGCATGTGCGGCCCGCGACGGGGGGTTTCGGCGGGGGGTGGCCGCCACGCACCGGGAGGTGGGGGCCAGGGGTGCGGCGGGGCGGCGGAGGGCCGGGGAGGGGCCTTTCCGGGCGGCGGGGGGAGCGGGAATTCCGGGAATTTTCCGGGGGACGGCGGCGGGGCGCGACGGGGAGGTGACGGGGCGTCGGGAGGCTCAGGTGAAGGCCTCGACGCGGACGCCCGCGGAGGCGAGCGCGCCCCGTACCCGCCAGGCGAGTTGCGCGGCGCCCGGGGTGTCGCCGTGGACGCAGAGGGAGCGGGCCCGGACGGTGATGGGCTCGCCGCCGACGGCGGTGACGGTGGCGTCGCGGGCGATGCCGACGGCGCGGGCGATCACGGCCTCGGGGTCGTGGACGACGGCGTCCGGCTCGCGGCGCGGGACGAGGGTGCCGGTCCAGGTGTAGGCGCGGTCGGCGAACGCCTCGGTGACGACGGGCAGTCCGACGCCCTCGGCGACCGCCAGCAGCCGGGAGCCGGGCAGGCCGAGCAGCGGCAGCGGGCCGTCGCAGACCGCACCGGCCCGCAGCACGCCCGAGACCACCGCCTCCGCCTGCTCGTTGTCGTGCACCACCCGGTTGTAGAGCGCGCCGTGCGGCTTGACGTAGGAGACCCGGGAGCCCGCCGCGCGGGCGAACACCTGGAGCGCGCCGATCTGGTAGGCGATCTCGTCGGCGAGCTCCTCCGGCGGGACGTCCATGGCGCGGCGGCCGAACCCGGCGAGGTCGCGGTAGGAGACCTGGGCGCCGATCCGCACCCCGCGCTCGGCGGCCAGCGAGCAGACCCGGCGCATCGTGGACGGGTCGCCCGCGTGGAAGCCGCAGGCGACGTTCGCGCTGGTGACCACGGAGAGCAGGGCCTCGTCGTCGGTCAGGCTCCAGCGTCCGAAGCCCTCGCCGAGGTCCGCATTGAGATCGATCACCGCGTCGGCCACTGTTCTCCTCGTCCGTCCTTCCGCGCGCGGGCCGATCCGGGCCCGGGGTCCGCTCCTGGGGGTGATCGTAGGGCCTGAACCGTTTCGGTCGGGGCGGTGGTCGCGGCCCGGGCGACAGGTTTTACCCGCCGGTCCGCGCGGGGGCGTCGGCACGTCCACCCGCTCGGCGCAACACCCGCAGGGGGGAGTGGCGGGCGACGGGTGTTGACGGGCGGTCGGGCCGGGAGCGGTGGCGGGCCAGCCGCGCGGCCAGGGGCGGCCCTGGAGCCGCTCGATGTCGCGGTTGAAGCGCTCCAGCACCTCGGCGAACTCGGCCAGGTCGTCGGACGTCCAGTCGCTGACCACCCTGGCCAGGCCCTGGATCGACCAGTCGCGGTCCTGGCGCAGGCGGCGCAGGCCCTCCTCGGTGATCCGCAGCTTGCGGGCCACGCCGCCGTCCGGGTCCGGGATGCGGTCGACCAGGCCGGCCCGCAGCATCGCGGCGGTCTGCCGGTTGACGGTGGAGGTGTCCAGCCCGAAGGCCTCGGCGAGCTGGCCGATGGTCAGCGGGCCCTCGGTCTCGATCCGGCTGAGCAGGGTGTACGCGCTGCGCTCCAGCGCGTCGGGGCCGCTGCCGGTGCGGGCGGTGGCCAGCACCTGGTGGCGGGCGAGCAGCATCATCTCGCGTTCGATCAGGGCGAGTTCCTCGTGGCGCTGCATGCTCCTCCGTCCCGTGCGGTCCCGTGGGTCACTTTTCGGCAGCATATCCCGCAGGTAGACCATATGTATGGTACACATTGTATGCATCATGCATCATGCATATGTAGCTAGAGAGATGGAAGTACCCCATGAGTCAGGCACGCACCGGCCCCGTCGTCGGAGTGCTCGCCGGCGCGGGCATCGTGGTCTCGCTGATGCAGACCCTGGTCGTCCCGCTGATCCCGGACCTGCCGAACCTGCTCCACACCTCGGCCGCCAACGCGTCCTGGGCGATCACCGCCACCCTGCTGGCCGGTGCCGTGGCCACCCCGGTGCTCGGCCGACTCGGCGACATGTACGGCAAGCGCCGGATCCTGCTCGCCAGCCTCACCATGCTCGTCATCGGCTCGCTGGTCTGCGGCTTCAGCGACTCGCTCGCCCCGATGGTGGTCGGCCGCGCCCTGCAGGGCGTCGGCGCGGGCGTCATCCCGCTCGGCATCAGCATCATGCGCGACGAACTGCCGCCGCAGAAGCTCGGCTCCTCCATGGCGCTGATGAGCTCCTCGCTCGGCATCGGCGGCGCGTTCGGCCTCCCGCTGTCCGCCGTCATCGCCCAGAACGCCAGCTGGCACGCGCTGTTCTGGATCTCCGCCGCGCTCGGCGCGGTGGTCGCCGCCGCCGTGTTCCTCCTCGTCCCCGAGTCCCCCGTCCGCTCCGGCGGCCGCTTCGACGTGGTCGGCACGGTCGGACTCACCATCGGCCTGGTCGCCCTGCTCCTCACCATCTCCAAGGGCAGCGACTGGGGCTGGGGCTCCGGCACCACCCTGGGCATGCTCGCCGCCGCCGTCGTGGTGCTCCCGGTCTGGGGCTGGTGGGAGCTGCGCACCGAGCAGCCGCTGGTCGACCTGCGCACCAGCGCCCGCCGCCAGGTGCTGATGACCAACCTCGCCTCCGTGGTCATCGGCTTCGCGATGTACGCGATGAGCCTGGTCTCCCCGCAGCTGCTGCAGATGCCCACCGCCACCGGCTACGGCCTCGGCCAGTCGATGGTCGCCGCGGGCCTGTGGATGGCCCCCGCGGGCGTGGTCATGATGCTGCTCTCGCCGATCTCCGCCAAGCTCTCCCGGGCCAAGGGCCCCAAGGTCTCGCTGCTGGTCGGCGCCGTCGTCATCACCGCGGGCTACCTCTCCGCGCTGCCCCTGATGGGCCACGCCTGGGGCGTGCTGGTCTTCTCCTGCCTGATCAGCGGCGGCATCGCGTTCGCCTACGCGGCCATGCCCGCCCTGATCATGGGCGCCGTCCCGGTCTCCGAGACCGCCGCCGCCAACGGCCTCAACACCCTGATGCGCTCCATCGGCACCTCCAGCTCCTCCGCCGTCATCGGCGTGGTGCTGGCCCACATGACCACCGACTTCCACGGCCACGCCCTGCCCTCGGAGGGCGGTTTCCGCACCGCCTTCATGATCGGCGCGGGTGCGGCCGTCGCCGCCGCCCTGGTCACCCTCGCCATCCCGGGCGTCCGCCGCGCGGTCACCGGCGGCGGCGTCGCGGGCCAGGCCGGTCCGAAGGACGGCGCGGTGCCGACCGCCGCGGCCGAGGGCGCGGCCGCGAAGTAGCGGCGAGCGCGCGTGCCGACGGCGGGCCGTTCGTCCCTGCGGGGAGGAACGGCCCGCCGTGCGTTCCGGTCCGTACCGGTGGGGAGTTCGTCCACGCGTGGACGAACTCCCCACCGTGGCTCCTGCGCAGGTCGCGGCAGTAGGGTGCGCGGATGGCGACCCATGAGCGAGAGATCACCGGCCCCGTCGAGCTGTGCCGACCCGACGGGCGGCTCAACCGCGACGCCGTCGGCTGGTCGCGCACCCCGCTGCACCGCGGCAACCTGCGCGGCTGGGGGCGCACCAAGCGCTGGGAGTACTGGTGCGTCACCACGCCCACCCACCTGCTCGCGCTCACCGTCAGCGACCTGGACTTCCTCACCCTCGACACCGTGTACTTCCTCGCCTGGGACGGGCACGGCGTCCTCGAGGACCACGAGCGCACCGCGCTCGCCCCCGGCCTGCCGGGCCGCCGCACCGCCTTCCCCGAGGGCGTCGCCGGCTCCGGCGGCCCGCACGGCGGTGACCTCGCCGTCGGCCCCGAGCGGCCCGGCCGCCGACAGGTCCGGATCTCGATCGGCCACGAGCCCGGCGGCACCCGGCTGCGCGCCCGCGCCCTGACCGCCGACCTGCGCCCGCTGGAGGTCGACCTGCTGGTCGCGCAGCCCGAGGGCCACGAGACCCTGTCGGTGGTCGTCCCCTGGGACGCCAAGCGCTTCCAGTACACCTCCAAGCACACCGCCCGCCCCGCCACCGGCACCGTCCGCCTCGGCGACCGCACGTACGACTTCGGGGGCGACTCCTGGGGCGTGCTCGACCACGGCCGGGGCCGCTGGCCGCGCTCGCTCGGCTGGAACTGGGGCGCCGCCTCCGGCCGCACCGACGGGCACACCGTCGGCCTCCAGTTCGGCGGGCAGTGGACGGTCGGCACCGGCAGCACCGAGAACGCGCTGTGCGTGGACGGCCGCCTCACCAAGATCGGCAGCGAGCTCGACTGGCACTACGACCCCGCCACCCCGCTCGCCCCCTGGCGGATCACCACCCCCGACAGCGACCTGGTCGACCTCGCCTTCGTCCCCTTCCACGACCGCCGCACCCGCACCGAGGCCGGGCTCCTCGCCAACCGCACCGACCAGTGCTTCGGCCACTACCGCGGCACGATCCGCACCGACGACGGCCTGCGCGTCGCGGTGGACGGGCTGCTGGGCTGGGCCGAGGACGTCCGGATGCGCTGGTGACGACCCCTCCCGCGTGCCCCGCGCACGGCCCCGGCCCCGACCTCGCCGCGCTGGTCGGCCGCCGGCTGACCGGCGTGGTCGCGTCCTGGTACTCCTACGAGGGCGAGCGCGCCGCCGACCCCGTGGTGGTCTGGCTGCGCGACGACCGCGGCGGCTGCACCTTCGTCGGCACCGGCAGCGACTGGTGCCTGATCGTCGCCGACGACCGCCCCCACCCCGACGTCGACCTCGGCGAGTGGGGCCGCCTCGACGTCCGCGACGCCCCGCACGACACCCCCTTCGCCCCGTACCTCGGCCACCCCGTCCTGGCCGCCCGCCAGGAGCACGCCCCGCACACCGGCCGCACCGCCCTCGAACTCGACTTCCCGGGCGGCACCGTCCGATGCGAGTCCTGGGACGGCGACCTGCGACTGACCGCGACCGGAGACCCGCGATGACCGAACTCCCGGACCACCGCGCCGACCCGGCCGACCGCGCCGAGCGTCTGCTCGCGACCGGCACCGACCGCCGCCGCCGGGCCCGCGCCGCCCTGCGCGGTCGGGGCCGGGAGGGCGTCGGGTGGGAGAACGCCGCGGAGCCGCCGTTCTGACTCCCGGGGCTGTCCGGCGGGAGGGGCGGCGTGCCCGCGTGGACGACACCGAGCTGGACGCCCTGACCGCCGCCTGCGCCGACGTGCTGCCCTACCCGGGGGAGTGGCAGCGGGCGCCGTACGAGGTGTGGGAGGTGGAGGGGGAGCGCCACCACCTGATCGCCGTCGACCCCGGGGTGAGCGCGATCGGGGTGCGGGTCGACGGCGGGGCGGTGCGGGTGCTGCCGGAGGAGGAGGGCGGGCCGCGGGTGCTGAACTCCGGGCCGCGGCAGCTGCTCGCCTTCCTGGAGCGGTACGGGGCGGCCGCGACGGAGGCCGAGCGGTACGGGGCGGCCGCGGCGGAGGCCGAGCGGTACGGGGCGGGCGAGGAGCCGGACGGGTCGTCGGCCGCGGCGGAGGAGCTGACGGACGCGCTGCTGGCCCGGTTCGCGGCGGTGGACCCGGCGGCGGTGGCGGACGAGAACGCGTACGGGTGCCTCGCCGCGGAGGAGCTGGGCCACGCCGTGGAGGCCTGAGCCCGTCAGGGGCAGGGCGTGGCGCGGGTGAAGTCGTGGTGGGCGGTGACGGCCTGCCGCCACTCCAGGGTGCGGATCAGGCGGTGGACGATCAGCAGCGGGACGATGCCGACGACGCCGAACGACATGTCGACGCACTGCCAGAACACGGGTATGCCGCGCAGCGGGCCGCAGACCAGGGCGAGCGGGATGACGCCGCCGCAGGCCAGCATGGCCCAGCGGACCACCCAGACGTTGCGGACCGGGTCGCGCAGCGGTCCCCAGAAGGCGGCGGCGATGACCAGGTGGGCGAAGGCGAGCCAGTCGGTGCCGTAGGCGAGGAAGGGGTGGGTGCCGTAGCCGTCGGCGACGCCCTCTCGGACGCGGTCGACCCAGGCGCCGAGGGAGGGGAGGGCGCCGTCCAGGCCGGTCGCGTCGACCAGGCGGGCCAGCAGGGAGGTCTCGGTCTGCAGGGGGAAGGCGGTCAGTCCGCTGAGGGCCAGGCAGACGATGAACAGGAGCAGCCAGCGCCGGATCCGGCGGCGGACGAGCGCGGTGTCGGCGGCGGGTGCGGAATCCGGTCCGGCGGTGGTGGAACCGGCCGGGACGGTGGCGATGTCGGACATGGGGAACCCCCCTCATGGCGCGGGTGCCGGGAGACGGCACGCGGTGTCGCGAGAAGGACTCTAGACCTGAATTTGAACACGTTCAACATGCGGGGACAGGGCTCCCATAAGGGGCTTTTCGGACCTGTCAGGGGAAAGCCCTAATCTTGTCCCCCGTGACCGCCATCGCAGACCAGCCCACCCGGCCCGCCCCCGGCCCGGCCGCCGACGAGGGGCTCGCCCGCCGGCTCAAGGCGCTGGCGTGCACCGCCCCGCTGCACGACCTGGACAGCCGCAAGGTCAACCTGGCCGGCGAGTACGCCTCGTACACCATGGCCGAGGTCGGCCTCGCCGCGATCGACCTGGTCACCCTCAACATGGACTTCGACACCGGCGCCGACCGGGACATAGTGCTGGGCCGCCTGCTCCCCCGGATCGCCGCCCAGAACCCGGGCCGCGCCGTCGCCGAGCACGAGCGGGTCGCCCGCTGGGTGCTGGAGTCGCTGATCAACGTCGGCAGCGTGGACCGCGGCTTCCGCGCCGTCTACGGCACCTTCGGCCCGGACGGCGCGTACACCCGCCGCGACTACGACTTCAAGCTGATCGAGGAGGTCCCCGGCCAGGACGGCGGGGTCTACCTGCGCACCACCGACGAGGCCGTCAACGTCCTGGTCGGCGCCCTCGACACCGACGTCACCAGCGCCCAGATCGCCGCCGAGGTCAAGCTGGAGGTGCTGATCCGGCGCGGCCGCCTCGCCGACGCCCAGCTCGCCGCCGAACAGGCCCGCTACCGCACCGTCCAGTACGCCGAGACGCTGCGCCGCGCCCTGGAGGCCACCCGGCGCAACGTCCGCGCGGTCGACTGGATGGAGACCGTCCCGGACCTGATCGACGAGGCGCTCGACCACATCGCCGACCGCTACCGGCACGAGAACGCGATCCTCACCAACATCCGCAGGGCCCGCGACGAGAGCGTCGACGGCGAGCACAAGCGCCGCGCCGCCGAACTCGTCGACATCGTCAAGGACTGCATCCGCCGCCACACCCAGCTGCAGACCCGCCTGCTGGAGGCCGGCCCGCTGTTCCGCGCCGAACAGGACCGCCAGGCCTTCGCCGCCCCCACCGCCCGCAGCGGCATCGACCTGTACGGCCAGCTGCTGGCCCCCGTCCTCACCCTCCCGCTCGGCGACGCCACCCGGCCCACCGACGCGTTCTTCGCCCGCGCCACCGGCCTGCGCACCCCCGTCGCCGTCCGGGTCGCCGACCTGGTCGACCTGCTGCTCACCCCGCCCGTCGAGCGCGAGCACCTCGGCGCCGAGCTCCCCGAACCCGACCTGGTCGCCACCCCCGACGACAGCCGCTTCTCCGAGGCCCAGCTCGAAGCCGCCCTCGACCTGCTCGACCTGCCCGCCGACGCCCCCCGCCGCCTCTCCGGCCTGCTCGCCGACGCCCGCCGCCGGGCCCGCGACCTCGACGACGAGGACGACCGGGACGGCGACGAACTCGCCTACCTGGTCGCCCTGCTGGCCGTGCACGCCGCCAGCCCGCCGGTCGGCACCGCCTACCGGCAGGGCGAGGAGCGGCTGCTGTTCGCCGTCGACGACGGCACCCGGCTGGACGACCCCGGCTTCGGCGGCGCCGACCTGATCGTCGGCAGCGCGCTGCTGGACGCGGCGGGCATGGCCGCCGACCGCAAGGACGCCAAGGGCACCGGGACGGCCGCGTGACCCGCACCGCCCGTACGACCCGTACCGCCCGCACCGCCCGTACGACCCGCACCACCTGCACCGCCCGCACCGTCCGTACGACCCGCACCGCCCGCACCGCCCGCACCACTCGCACCGAAGGAGCGCTCGGATGACCACCACCAGCGAGGCGTGGACACCGCCCGAGGGCGAACCGGCCGCCGCCTCCGCCGCGCCCGCGCCGATCAGCCCGGCGGACGTCGCCGAGGCCGCCCGGCTGGTCTCCTTCGGCCTGCAGGCCAAGCTGCTGCCCGCCCGGGACGCCGAGTACGGCGAACTGGTGCGCCGCTACCGGGAGGACCCGCCGTTCGGGCGGCTCGCCGACGCCGTCGCCACCGGCATGGGCCTGGTCGTGCTGGAGGTCTCCGCCCGGGCCGGGATGGCCGTCGCCGCCGCCGAGGACTCGGTGTTCGCCGTCCGGATGGGCGACTACTCGCGGCGCGCCGCCTCCGAGTCCGCCGACCGCTTCCTGCACGGCCTCGCGCACCTCGCCGTCGCCGCGCTCGCCTTCCCCCGCCCCGAGGACCTCGCCGACGACGGCTACCTCGGCCGGGTCACCGTCAACGGCGTGGACGCCTTCGTCCGGCAGGCCTGCCGCCGCCTGGAGGAGCGCGCCGAGGCCGAGGGCACCAACACCGACCCGGCCAGCGACGCCCCCGGCCTGGAGGCCGCCTGGCGGGTCTGGGCCCGCCGCTCCGCCACCGGCGCCACCAAGGACGCCCGCCGCCTGTCCGGCTCCACCACCGGCATCGTCTCCAAGGCGGTGTCCTTCCTGGTCGACTCCGGCTTCCTGCAGAAGACCTCCGACGACTCCGGCGGCACCTACCGCACCACCGCCCGCTACCAGCTCCAGGTCCGCGACCTGGCCGGGGGCGCCGCGATGGCCGAGCTCCTCGACCTGGGCGTCGTCCCGGTCAGCGACGGCACCCCCACCCTGGCCCCGCCCGACGAGAGCGACGACCTGGTGGCCGACGCCGGCCTGCCGTTCCACGCCCTCTGACCCGCCCCGCAACCGCTCCAGGAGAACCACCGCACATGTACGAGCTGAACCGGGTCCGCCTCTACTCGATCGGACCGGCGGGCGCCCGCTACGCCGACACGGTGCTCGACCTGCGCGGAGTCGGCGAGCCCGTCCCCGAGCCGCAGCCCCAGCAGATCGGCCTGTTCGGCGAGGAGCCCGAGGGCCCGCAGCGCCGCCCCGCGCCCGCGGGCGTGCTGTTCCTGGAGAACGGCGGCGGCAAGTCCGTGCTGCTCAAGCTGATCTTCTCGGTGATGCTGCCCGGCCACCGCAACACCCTGGGCGGCGCCTCCTCCGGCGTGCTGCGCAAGTTCCTGCTCGCCGACGACTGCGGCCACGTCGCCCTGGAGTGGCAGCACACCGTCACCGGCGAACTCATCGTGGTCGGCAAGGTCAGCGAGTGGCGCGGCCGCCAGGTCTCCTCCGACCCGCGGAAGTTCGCCGAACTCTGGTACTCCTTCCGCCCCGGCCCCGGCCTCACCCTGGACGGCCTGCCGGTCGCCGAGCGCCCCGCCCTCACCGGCGACCAGAAGGTCCGCGGCCGCCGCCGCACCATGAAGGGCTTCCGCGACGCCCTCACCGAGGCCGCCAAGGCCCAGCCCCACCTCGACGTCACCTTCGAGGAGATCCACGACCGCTGGATCGAGCACCTCGGCGCCCTCGGCCTCGACCCCGAACTCTTCCGCTACCAGCGCGAGATGAACGCCGACGAGGGCGAGGCGGCCGGCCTGTTCGCCGTCCGCAACGACGCCGACTTCACCGACCTGCTGCTGCGCGCCGTCACCGACACCCGCGACACCGACGGCCTCGCCGACCTCGTCCACGGCTTCGCCGCCAAACTCGGCCGCCGCGCCGAACTCACCGCCGAACGCGACTTCACCGCCGGCTCGGTCGACCTGCTGCAGCGCATCGTCGACGCCACCGCCGCCCGCGAGACCGTCCGCGAGGGCCACCGCGCCGCCGAGCGCCGCACCCGCAGGCTCGCCCTGTCGCTCGCCGCCCGCTCCGCCGTCGAACGCGACCGCGTCCACGACCTGGCCGTCGAGGTCGCCGCCGCCGCGGGCGCCGTCACCGCCGCCGAGACCGACCGCACCCGGCACTCCCTGATCGTCTCCGAACTCACCTACCGGCACGCCACCCTCGGTCTGGAGGCGGCCACCGCCGGAGCCGCCCGGCTGCGCCGCGAACTCACCGACGCCCGCGCCCAGTCCGCCGCCTGGCAGGCCGCCGAGGCCGTCCTGCGGCACCGCGCCGCCGCCGACCGGGCCGGACGCGTCGCCGCCGCCATCCGCGAGGCCGAACTCGACGCCGCCCCCGCCCTCGCCGCCCGCGACCGCGCCGCCGGAGCCCTCGCCCGCGCCCTCGAAGCCGCCGCCGCGAACGCCGAGGCCCGCGCCGACCAGGAGGAGCTGCGCGCCGGAGAGCTCCAGGAGGACGGCGCCACCGCCCAGTCCGAGGCCACCGCCGCCGCCACCGCCGCGCAGAAGGCCCGCTCCGAGGCCGAGCACCTGCGCCAGCGCCTCACCGAGGTCGAGCAGGAGACCGCCGCCGCCGTCGAAGCGGGCTGGATCGACGACTCCGGCGCCGAACCCGACCCGGCCCGCGCCGCCCTGCACGCCGCCGACGCCGAGCAGGCCGCCACCGAAGCCCTCGACCAGGCCCGCACCGCCGCCGAGCAGAGCGCCGCCCTGGCCCGCGAGAGCGCCGCCGCCGAGGCCCGCGCCGAACTCGCCGCCGCCCGCGCCGCCGACGCCCGCGCCGCCGCCGACCGCGCCCTCGCCGCCGAACAGCGCACCGCCGCCCAGCTCGCCGCCGAACCCCGGCTCGCCGAACTGCTCTCCCTGACGCCCTACCAGGACGGCGCCGAGGAGTCCGAGGGCTTCCTCACCCCGCGCCTCCTGGACGCCTCCGCCGAGGACCTGCGCGAACTGCTCGACCAGTCCGTGGCCACCGCCGAACGCACCCTGTTCGACCTGCGCACCGCCGCCGCCGACGACTCCCGCATCCTCGCCGCCCTCGGCGACGGCGGCCTGCTGCCGCCCGGCCCCGACGTCCTCGCCACCGTCGAGCACCTCGGCGAACAGGGCATCCCCGCCCTCCCCGGCTGGCGCTACCTCGCCCAGTCCGTCGACCCCGCCGACCACGACGCCATCCTCGCGGCCCGCCCCGAACTCGTCGACGGCGTCGTCGTCACCGACCCCGCCTCGCTGGAGCGGGCCCGCGAGGCGCTGTCCGCCGCGGCCCTGCTGCCGCGCTCCACCGTCGCCGTCGGCACCGCCGCCGCGCTGATCGCCCCCGTCCAGGGCGAGCCCGCGTACTTCCTGGTGCCGCCGAACCCGGCCATGCACAACGAGACCGCCGCCGACGACGAGCGCCGCGAACTGCGCACCCGCGCCACCGCCCGCGAGGAGCACATCCGCGAGCTCGCCGCCCGCCTCGGCGGCGACCGCGCCCTCGCCGCCCGGCTCGCCTCCTGGCACGCCAGCTGCCCGCCCGGCACCCTCGCCGAACTCGCCGAGAGCGCCGCCGCGGCCGCCCTGCACGCCGAGACCACCGCCGCCGAACTCGCCACCCTGCGCGCCGACCGCGCCGACGCCGACGCCGAGCACCAGGCCGCCGCCGCCCGCCACGAGGAGTGCCGGGACGCCGCCCAGCGCGCCCGCCGCCGCGCCGACGCCCTCGAAGGACTCGCCTTCCGGCTGCGCGAACGCGCCAACTGGACCCGCCGACTGCGCGAACTCGCCGACGACGCCGCCGAGTGCGAACGCCGCCAGGCCCAGTGCGCCGAACGCGCCCGCACCTGCGACGAGGACCGCCGCGCCGCCCAGCGCGCCGCCGACGACGCCCGCCGCACCGCCCGCACCCTGCGCGGCGAACGCGCCGAGATCGCCGCTGTCGGCACCGCCGCCGAGCCGGAGGGCCTCGCCCCCGCCTCGCTGCCCGCCCTCCGCGAGGCCTACCGGGCCGCCGCCCAGCTCTACGAGAAGGTGGGCGTCGGCGCCGACCTGCGCGCCGAACAGGCCCGCGCCGAGAGCGACGAGACCGCCGCCGCCGCCGAACTCGACCGGCTCAGCAACAAGGTCAAGGCCCGCGCCGAGGAACTCCTCGCCAGCCCCGACGGCGCCGACGGCCCCGCCCGGCAGGCCGCCGCCGCCCGCGCCGAGGAACTCGTCGCCCTCATCGAGGCCCGCTCCGGCGCCGCCTCCGAGGAGGTCGGCCGCCTGCGCGGCGACGCCGAACGCTCCGCGCCGGTCCACGGGGACGCGCACACCGAACTCCCCGAGGACCTGCTCCCCGCCGACCCCGAGCACGCCCAGGCCCTGCTGCGCACCGCCACCGCCCTGCTCGCCGAACGCCGCGAACGCGTCGACTTCGCCCGCACCGAGCACGACGACCTGCAGCGGACGCTGGACCAGGCGCAGGCCGCCGCCACCGACTTCGAGGAACTCGCCGGGCAGCTCCGCGACGCCCTGCGCGACAACGGCGAGGAGGCCGACGCCGACGCCGACGCCTACCTCGGCTCGCTCGCCGCCGCCCGCTCCGCCGTCACCGACACCCGGCGCGCCATGCGCACCGCCGCCACCGAGCTCACCGGCGCCGAACTCGCCGTCCGGGACGCCGCCGACGCCCTCGTCCGGCACGCCAACGCCGCCCGCTACGAGGCCGTCCGCACCCCCGCCCGCCAGCAGATCCGCGAACTGCCCGCCGCCGCGCTGCCCGACCACGCCGCCGCCTGGGCCGCCGCGTTCGCGCCCCGGCTGCGCGTCCTCACCGACGAACTCGCCCAGCTGGAGCGCAACCGCTCCTCCATCGTCGACCGGCTGCGCGGCCTGGTCGAGACCTCGCTCGGCACCCTGCGCGCCGCCCAGCGGCTCTCCCGCCTCCCCGAGGGCCTCGGCGAGTGGTCGGGCCAGGAGTTCCTGCGGATCCGCTTCGACGACCCCGACCACGCCGTCCTGGTCGAACGCCTCGGCGAGGTCATCGACGAGGCCACCCGCTCCGCCGTCAAGAAGAACTCCGACCTGCGCCGCGACGGCATGTCCCTGCTGCTGCGCGGCGTCGCCGCCGCGATCGGCCCCCGGGGCGTCTCGGTCGAGATCCTCAAGCCGGACGCGGTGCTGCGCGCCGAACGCGTCTCGGTCGGCCAGATGTCGGACGTCTTCTCCGGCGGCCAGCTGCTCACCGCCGCGATCGCGCTCTACTGCACGATGGCCGCGCTGCGCGCCAACGACCGCGGCCAGTCCCAGCTGCGGCACGCCGGGACGCTCTTCCTCGACAACCCGATCGGCCGCGCCAACGCGACCTACCTGCTGGAGCTGCAGCGCGCCGTCGCCGACGCGCTCGGCGTCCAACTCATCTACACCACCGGCCTGTTCGACACCACCGCGCTCGCCGAGTTCCCGCTCGTCATCCGGCTGCGCAACGACGCCGACCTGCGGGCGGGCCTGAAGTACATCTCGGTGGAGGAGCACCTGCGCCCCGGCCTCCCGGCCGCGCAGGACCCGGACGGGCCGACCGTCCACGGCGAGATCACCGCGACGCGGATGTTCCGCAAGCCGGAGTAGGCGCAACGCGAAGATCGCGGCACAGTGCAACCGGCTCACTGTGCCGCGATCCTGCGGGTGGTGCATGGTGGGCCGCGCAGTTCCCCGCGCCCCCGTCGGTCCTTACCCCTTTGCCGAAACCGTGACGGAGGCGACCTTCATCGGGTGGCCCGGTTCCGTCGCCGGGGTGGGCGAACTGCCGTAGGCGGCGGGGAGGTTGCCGCCGATGGCGACGTTCAGGATCAGGAAGACGCCGTGGTGGACGGCCTGGTCCCAGGCGGCCGGGCCGACCTGGTCGGCGGTGACCTGGAAGTACTCCTCGCCGTCGCGCAGCCAGCGGACCCGTTCGGGGCTGGTGGAGCGGTCGATCTCGACGGCGTAGGTGTGGAAGGTGCCCCAGCAGTCGGCGCACGGCCGCTCGCCGGAGCCGAGCCCGTTCGGCTCCTTGCAGGGCCCGCCGGGGGTGGTGCCGCAGTGCACGGTGCCGAACACGCCGCGCCCGCCGACGGATTCGAGCACGTCCAGCTCGCCGACGCCGGGCCAGCCGGTGTAGCCGTCGCGGAGCTTCCCGCCGAGCGCCCAGAACGCGGGCCAGTACCCGGCCGCGGCCTTGCCGTGGACGTCGGGGAGGGCCAACTCGGCCTCCAGCCGCAGGATTCCGCCCGCGGGGGCGGCGAGGTCGGCGCGCCTGGACTCGATCCGGCCGGAGGACCAGCGGCCCGCCGCGTCCCGGGTCGGGGTGATCTCCAGGGCGCCCTTGCCGTCCAGGTGGACGTTCTCGGCGGAGTCGGTCATGGTCTCGATCTCGCCGGTGCCCCACTGGGCGGCCGGGCAGCCCGGGTAGCAGGTGCCCAGGTCGTACTGCCAGGTGGCGGGGTCGGGCTTCGCGCCGGCCGTGCCGTCGAACTCGTCGTGCAGCAGCGTCGTCCAGCCGCCCTCGCTACCGAACACGCCCGCGTCGATCAGCAGTTGGTCGAGTCGCGGGGTGAGGACCACGGCCGCGGCGTTGGTCAGGTGGGAGTCGTCGCGGTACAGCAGGACGTGCTCCAGGACGGCCGGGCAGCTGCGGCCACTGGCCGGGCAGAGCACCGAGTTGACCTCGACGGTCCGCACGCCGGGGAACTTCCCGGCGGCGATCTCCTCGGCCAGCGGGTCGGCGTACAGGCCCTCGGCGCGCGGGAAGTCGCAGGCGGAGGTGGTGTCGGGGTGGCCGGAGACGCAGGCCGGGACGTCCCGGCCGGGGATCGGGGTGTCCTGCAGGTAGACGATCGGGACGCCCAACTCCCGCAGCGGGGACAGGGTCTGCTCCCAGCCGTGCAGCAGTGCGGCCCGGTCGGCGGTGTAGCGGTTGAGGGTGGACAGCACGATCAGCTTGGGCCTGGGGCCGTCCTTGAGCCGGGCCAGGGTGTTGGCCCGCCAGGTGTCGCACTCGTGGTAGGTGCGGCCCAACTGCGGGTTGGTGACCGTCAGTTCGGGCAGCGGGCAGCCCTGCTTGACCAACTCCTCGACGGACAGGTGGTGTTCGGCGGCGACGCCGAGCAGCGCGGAGAACCACTGTCCGGCGTGCGAGTCGCCGAGCAGCACGATCCGGTCGTCGCCGGTGCCGAAGCGGCACGGCGGGCTGGTGGTGTCGGCCGGGTCCACCTCGCAGGCGCCGTCCGGCGGGAAGTCCTGCCGGGCCTGGACGGGGTTGGGCACGGTCGGCGCGTGCGGGGGCGGCGCGGCGGCCAGCAGGCTGCTGCCGGTGCGGGCGCCCGGGGGCAGGCCGGACGGGTCCGGCGGAGTGGCCGGGCCCAGGTTGCGGATGGTGCCGGAGCCGACGACCAGGGCCAGCAGCACCGGGAAGACCACCGCGGTCAGGCCCAGCGACAGGCCGCGGCGCGGGATCTCGCCCAGCACCCGGCTGCGGCGCAGCGGCTGCTCCAGCCAGCGCAGCGCGGCGTACGCGGGCAGTGCGGCGGCGGCGGTCAGGGCGGCCTTGGCGCCCCAGGGCAGGGTGCCCCAGTGGGCCTCGGCGAGGACCAGCACCGGCCAGTGCCACAGGTACAGGTTGTAGGAGAGCCGGCCGATCGCGCGCGGCGCGCCGAGCGACAGCGCCCGGCCGACCAGGTGGGTGCCGCCGGAGCCGGCCAGCACGATCGCGGCGGTGGCGGCGGTCGGCAGCAGCGCGGCGTACCCGGGGTAGGGGGTGTGCTCGTCGAACAGCAGCAGCGCGGCGAGCACCCCGGCCAGGCCGCCGAGGCCCAGCAACTCCCTGGCGATCCTCGGTAGTTGGCATACCGGCAGCAGGGCGATGACGGCTCCGGCGGCGAACTGCCAGGCCCGGGTGGGCGTGGAGAGGTAGGCCCCGGCGCTCCAGTGCAGGGAGAGCCAGAAGGAGGCGGCGCCGAACAGCAGGGTCAGGCCGAGCAGGGTGCGGCGGCGCCAGGCCCAGCGGGCGGCGAGGGCCAGCAGCGGGGCCCACAGCAGGTAGAACTGCTCCTCGACGGCGAGCGACCAGAAGTGCAGCAGGGCGCTCGGGTCGCGTCCGGCGGCCAGGTAGTCGGTCTGTTCGGCGATGAAGCGCCAGTTGGCGACGGACAGCGCGGAGGCGAGGACGTCGCGCTCCAGGTCGGCGCGGCGCAGCGGCGCGGTGAGCAGGGCGCCGAGGACGGCGGTGACGGCCAGCACGACGGCGGCGGAGGGCAGCAGTCGGCGGGCCCGGCGGGAGTAGAACTCGGCGAGCCGGACGCGTCCGCTGTGCGCGGTCTCGGTGCGGAGCAGGCCGGTGATCAGGTAGCCGGAGATGACGAAGAAGACGTCGACGCCGACGAAGCCGCCCGCGAAGCCGGGAACGGCGGCGTGGAAGGCGAGCACGGCGAGGACGGCGACGGCCCGCAGGCCCTCGATGTCGGGTCGGAACTTCGGCCGCTCGGCCGGTGGCCGGTGCAGCACGACGGTGAGCGGGGCGGTGCTCGGGGCGGTACGGGTGGACACGGGAGCGTGGACCTTTCAGCCCAGCCAGGGCAGCATCGGGGCCGCCCAGCCGGAGGCGAGCAGGGCGACCAGGGCGAGCGTGCTGGTGACGGCGAGGGCCTCGGGCCAGCGCCGCGGACGCATCGCCGGGTGGGCCCCGGAGTCGGCGGATTCTGCGGAGTCGGCGGATTCGACGGCGCGCGGCCGGAGTTCGGCGTACAGGTCGCGGATCAGCGGCACGCCGAGGTGCAGCTGCACGGCCAGGTACAGGGCCAGGCCCCAGGTGGTGTTCCACCCGTGCAGGTAGGTCGCGGCGGCCACGCCGACGGCGGTGGCGAGCAGCGTCCCGGCCGTCCACAGCAGCGAGACCAGCAGCACCCTGCGGGCCATGCCGCCGGAGCGGCCGGGCTTGGCGACGCCGGTGGGCACCCAGGCGGCGCTGCGGCCGCGGGCGGTGTGCCAGTAGGCGGTGGCGGCGGCGAAGCTCATCAGCACGTTGGCGCGCAGCACTTCGGAGCGCCAGCGGGTGCGGCTGACCCGGGGCAGCAGGACGTGCCACAGCCACAGCAGGGAGAGCATCGGCAGCACGTACCAGGCGCGGACCTCGCCGGGGAAGGCGAACAGCATGACCAGCGGCGGCAGCGGGGCGGTGAGCACGTTCACGGCGGCGGCCAGGTAGCCGACGATGCCCTCGTCGAAGCAGCGGCGCATCCGCCAGGTCATCGCCCGGCGGGTGGCCCGGTCGCCGATCAGGTGCAGGTTGCCCATCGTCCAGCGGTACTGCTGGTTGACGAAGCTGGTGGTGGAGTCCGGCGAGGTGCCCTTGGCGACCAGCACCGGCACGTACCGGGTGGTGTAGCCCTGCTGGTGCAGGGCGAGGCCGGTGTACATGTCCTCGCTGTGGTCGAGCCGGGCGAAGCCGCCCGCGGCGTCGATCGCGGCGCGCCGGTAGACGGCGTTGGAGCCGCAGCAGATGGCGGCGTCGGAGGCGTCCCGGCTGGGCTGCACCCAGCGGAAGAACCACTCCTGGGCGGATCCGGCGGCGCGCTGCACCCAGCCCATCGAGGCGTCGGTGTCGAAGCACTGCGGGCTCTGCACGATGCCGACCTGCGGGTCGCCGAAGTACGGCAGCAGGTGCTGCAGCAGGTCGGCGCGCGGCGCGAAGTCGGCGTCCAGGATGGCGACGTACTCGCCGGTGCTGAGGGTCAGCGCGTGGTTGAGGTTGCCGGCCTTCTTGAACTCGCCGCGGTTCGGACGCACCACGTAGTGGTAGCCGAACTCCGTTGCCAGGGCGGCGACTTCGGGCCGGTCGGCGTCGTCGAGCACCCACACGTCGAGACGGCCCGGGTAGTCGTTGCGGGCGACCGCGCGGTAGGCGTTCGCCAGGATGTCGAGCGGTTCGCCGCAGGTCGGCAGGTACAGGTCGACGGACGGCGGCTGCGCGGGCTGCCAGGCGGAGACCAGCAGTTCGTGGCCGGCCCGGGTGAAGCGGCGGCGGCGCAGGCCGTTCAGGCAGGTCAGCGCGAGCGCGACGGCGTTGATGCCGAGGACGGCGAGGAACGGCCACAGGGCCGGGGTGCGGAGGGAGAAGCTGAGCATTGTGGCGGCGCTGGCGGTGAAGGCGAGCGCGGACAGCAGCGGGACCCAGCGGCGCTGAGGCCCGAAGTACCAATAGAGCTCCTGATCGGAAGGTGGTGACGGAAGGTGATTGGCAGTCATTGGGCCCCCCACGGCCAGACATTGACACCTGTCGCCGGTCAGATTACCTGATTGGTATAGACCAAATGACCACGAGGGATGAACGCCGGAACAACTCCGGTGAAGGCGGTGTGACCAGGAATGACCGCGTCAGGCAAGATCGACGCGGTGGCGCGCGAGGGGCCGGTGGGACGGTTGACGTGCGGAGTGGCCCAGTGGTTCCGGGGCGCGGGTGGCGGACGTCCGCCGGGCGGGGCGGCGGGTTCGCGCCGCGAGTTGACGGGGCGTCAGGTGGCGCTCGGTGACCGAAGGGGCATCCGGTGGCGCCCTTCGGGGCAGCCGGTCAGGGGGCGGCGACGGCCTTCGGGCACGGCGGGGCGGCGGCCAGCACCGCGTCCAGCAGGCCCGGGAAGCGGGCGGCCAGGTCGTCCGCGCGCAGGGTGTTCATCTTCGAGGTGCCGCGCCGGTGCTGCCGGATCAGCCCGGCCTCGCGCAGCACCCGGAAGTGGTGGGTCATCGTCGACTTGGTGACCGGCAGTTCGAAGGCCAGGCAGTTCAGCTCGTCGCCGCCCGCGCCCGCGAGCTCGGAGACGATCCGCAGCCGCATCGGGTCCGCCAGGGCGTGCAGCACGCAGGCCAGTTCCAGCTCCGCGGCGGGGGGTTCGGGGAGCAGGCCGGGGCAGTCCTGGTCGTGGTCGAGGGTCACGGGGTCATGGTACGACACCTCTCGTAGTTTGACAGCCACCGTAGTACGGTGAGTATCGTACGAGGCGAAGAAGCCGTGTCCGGACCACAGGAAGGACGGGCCGCCGTGAGCGCCCTGTTCGAGCCCATCACCCTCCGCTCGCTGACCGTTCCCAACCGGGTCTGGGTCAGCCCGATGTGCATGTACTCGGCCGCCCCCGAGGGGCCCGACACCGGTGCCGCCACCGACTTCCACCTCGCCCACCTCGGCTCCCGCGCCGCGGGCGGCGCCGGACTGGTGATGGTCGAGGCCACCGGCGTCCGCCCCGACGGCCGGATCTCCCCGTGGGACCTCGGCCTGTGGAACGACCGCCAGCAGGAGCAGCTGGCCCGGGTCGCCGCGCTGATCACCCAGCACGGCTCCGTCCCGGCGATCCAGCTGGCCCACGCCGGGCGCAAGGCGTCCACCAACCGGCCCGGCAAGGGCGGCGGCCCGCTCCCGGTCGAGGAGGGCGGCTGGCAGGTGGTCGGGCCGTCCCCGATCCCGTTCAACGAGGGCTACCCCGTCCCGGCCGAGCTGTCCGAGGCGCAGATCGCCGAACTCGTCGAGGACTTCGCCGCCTCGGCCCGCCGCGCGCTGGCCGCCGGGTTCAAGGTCGTCGAGGTGCACGGCGCGCACGGCTACCTCACCCACCAGTTCCTCTCCCCGGTCTCCAACCACCGCACCGACGGCTACGGCGGCGACTTCGCCGGGCGCAGCCGCTTCGCCCGCGAGGTCGCCGCCGCGGTGCGGGCCGTCTGGCCCGCCGACCTCCCGGTCTTCTTCCGGGTCTCCGCCACCGACTGGCTCCCCGGGGAGCCCAGCTGGACGGTCGAGGAGTCCGTCCTGCTCGCCAAGGAGCTGCAGGCCGTCGGCGTCGACCTGATCGACGTCTCCACCGGCGGCAACGTCCCGCACGCGAAGATCCCCGTCGAGCCCGGCTACCAGGTCCCGTTCGCCGAGACCGTCCGCCGCGAGTCCGGCCTCCCGGTCAACGCGGTCGGCCTGATCACCGACGCCGCCCAGGCCGAGGAGATCGTCGCCGAGGGCCGGGCCGACGCGGTGATGCTCGGCCGCGAGCTGCTGCGCGACCCCTACTGGCCGCTGCACGCCGCCCGCGAACTCGACGTCCCCCGCAACTGGCCCGCCCAGTACGGCTACGCGGTCGGTTCGCGCGGCTGAACCCGTACCCGCGGGGTACCCCGGGCGAACCCGCCCGGGGCCCGCGGCACCGTCGCGTCGAGGCCCTTCCCGGGGCTCGGCGGACCGGCACCCGCTCGGCGACGGACGGTCCGCCCCAGGTCGCCGCGGCGTCCACCCAGGTCTCCGCGGCGTCCACGACCGGTGACCCCGGCGCGCCCGGCCGCCCCGAGCGGCACGGTTTTCCGGCAGGGCGGCTACTGCCCGGGCGCCAGCCGGGCCGGGAAGCCGCCGGTGGCGATCGGGCCCCAGCGGCGCGGGGTGATCCGGATCAGCGACTTGCCCTGGCGGCGCATCGCCTCGCGGTACTCGTCCCAGTCCGGGTGCTCGCCCGCGATGGTGCGGAAGTACTCCACCAGCGGCTCCAGCGCCTCCGGCATGTCCAGCACCTCGGCCTCGCCGTCCACCTGCACCCAGGGGCCGTCCCAGTCGTCGGAGAGCACCAGCACGCTCACCGCGGCGTCCCGCTTGGCGTTGCGGGTCTTGGCCCGCTCCGGGTAGGTGGAGACGACGATCCGGCCGTCATTGTCCACCCCGCAGGTCAGCGGGGAGGCCTGCGGGGTGCCGTCGGTGCGGCGGGTGATCAGCAGGGCGCGGTGGCGGGGGCGGACGAACTCCAGCAGTTCGGCCAGCCCGACCCGGGTGTTGGTGGCGATCGAAGGACTCATGCCGCCCAGCCTAGGAGGCGGCGGCGCTCCCGGCCGGTTCGCGTCCCGGCTCCGCGTCGTCCGCGTCGTCCGCGTCCTTCCAGCGGCCCGGTTCGACCATGAACGCGCCCAGCGCGACGCCCAGCAGCGGGATCGCGGGCAGCAGGGCCAGCACGCCCTGCGGGCCGTGGTGCTGGGCCAGCAGGCCGAACAGCGGGGCGACCAGGCCGCCGACGCTGACGGCCAGGCCCAGGGTGACCCCGGCCGCGGTGCCCGGGCGGTTGGGCAGGTAGTCCTGGCCGAGCTTGACCAGCACGGCGAACGGCAGGTTCAGCGCCGCGCCCGCCAGCACGGCGAACAGCAGCGGCGCCCACGCGCCCGGCGTCACCCGCAGCAGCACCAGCATCGGGACGGTCAGCGCCGTGCCCCACTGCGCGGTGCGCACCATGCCGATCCGGTCGGCCAGCCGCCCGCCGCCCAGGGTGCCCGCGACGCCGCCGAGCAGGAAGCAGGTCAGCGCGGCCCCGGCCAGCAGGTGGGAGGCGTGCAACTGCCGCAGCCAGTACAGCTCGATGAAGGTGCTGACGCCGAAGAACACCACCGAGCGGACGACCTCCACCCCGGTCAGCACCAGGAACGGCCGCCAGCGGTCCCGGCCGGAGCGCTTCGCCCCGCCGCCCGCGTGCGGGTACGTCCGGTGCCGGGCCCGGAACAGCACCGCCGCCATCAGCAGCGCGGGCAGCACGAACACCGCCGTCGCCCGCACGCCCCACGCCGACAGCAGCGGGGTGGCCAGCACCGGCGCCAGGAAGAACCCGACGCTGCCGCCCGCCGCGAAGACGCTCATCGCACTGGTGGAGTCGCCCGCCGCCTCCCGGGCCGCCCGCCCCGCCGCCGGGTGGAAGGCCGCCACCCCGAGGCCGGAGAGCAGCACCAGCAGCCACACCAGCGCGTACCCGTCGGCCAGCCCGCTCAGCCCCGCGCCCAGCCCGGCCAGCGCCAGCCCGGCCGCCGACAGCCAGGGCAGCGGGCGCCGGTCCACCAGCAGGCCGACCAGCGGCTGCGGGACCGCGCTGCCCAGCGTCGCCGCCAGGGTCAGCCCGCCCGCCGCCACGTACCCGTAGCCGCGCTCCAGCACGAAGTACGGCACCACCGCGGGCACCAGGCCCTGGTAGAGGTCGTCCACGGCGTGCGCCGCGCCCCACATCCGCATCCGGCGCCACACCCCGGCCGGTTCGCCCGCGCCGCCCGTCCCGCCCGCGCTGCCCGTCCCGCCCGCGCTCCCCGCCCCGTCCGCGCTGCCCGTCCCGTCCGCCCCGCTCGTCCCGCTCGTCGGGACCGTCATGCTCGTCATGCGGACCAGCCTGGCGGCCCCCGCGGCGTGCGGGCTTCCGGTATTCTGCCAACCCGTGTCGTCAACCCGCCAACCGTCCGAGGACGGCCCGTCGCGCGCCGCGCACCTGAAGGAGACCGGCCCGAGCCGCCACCCGCTGTCCCACCGGCAGCGGATCGACTGGCACTGGCACGACGTCAACCAGCTGATCACCCCCGGCCTCGGCGTGCTGGAGGTGAGCACCCCGCACGGCCGCTGGGTCGTCCCGCCGCACCGCGCGGTGTGGCTGCCCGCCGGTGTGCCGCACGCCCAACAAGCGTACGGCCCGAGCGAGTTGCGCTGCCTGATCTACCCGGCCGGGACGAACCCGCTGCGGCTCGCCGCGCCCGCCGTGCTCGCCGTCACCCCGCTGCTGCGCGAGATCATCGCCCACCTGACCGGCCCCGACGCCCCCACCGGACGCCCCGCCCGGACGCTCGAACAGGCCGCCCTGGACCAGCTCGCGCACGCCCCCGAACTCCCGCTCGGCCTCCCGCGGCCCACCGACCCGCGGCTGCGCGACCTGGCCGAGCTGCTCACCGCCGACCCCGCAGACGACCGCTCGCTGGCCGCGCTCGGCCGGGCCGTCGGCGCCGCCGAACGCACCCTCAGCCGGCTGTTCCGGGCCGAACTCGGCCTCGGCTTCCCGCAGTGGCGCACCCAACTGCGCCTGCAGCACGCCCTGGTGCTGCTGGCCGAGGGCCGCTCGGTCACCGCCACCGCCGCCGCCTGCGGCTTCCGCTCGCCCAGCGCGTTCATCGAGGCGTTCCGGCACGCCTTCGGCACCACCCCGGGGCGCTACCAGCAGGACTGACCACCCGTCGGCACCCGCGGGCGGCCGTCAGCGGTGCCGCGGGCGGCCGCCGCGCTCGCGCGAACCCTCCAGCGGACCGGCCGAGTTGGGGGAGCGGCGGCGGGAGGCGGCGACCTGCCGGGAGACCACCACGTCGATCAGGCACCAGGCGAGCACGAAGACGCCCAGCGCCATCAGCGCCAACGCCGGTGTCAGCAGGTCGGTGTGGGCCCAGGAGGCGAACAGCGCCACCACGAAGGCCACCAGGGCGAAGGCGAACGACAGGCCCGCCCGGACGGCGGCCGCCCGCACCTCGTCCGGCAGCCGACCGCGCCGACGAACGGCCATCGCCAACCCCCTGTTCGGCCGCGCGCCCCGGTCGGACGCGCCAGGACCAGCCTTGCCCCGTCAGGACCAGCCTTGCCCCGCCCGGGCGGAGCCATGCCGCCGCCCCGGTCGATCCAGCCGACCGTGGGCGTGTCGCGACGGCGCCCCGCCGGGCCCCCGTCAGGATCGTAACCGGGGCCGCAAGGGCGCCTCCCCGGCCGGTCCGGGTACGGGAGTTCAGTCCGGCAGGGTGGCGTCGAGCTCCTCCAGGGCCCCGAGCACGATGGTCCGCATCGCCCGTTCCGCCCGCTCCGGGTCGCCCGCGCAGATCGCCTCGGCGACCTCCCGGTGCAGCTGCACCGCGTACTCGCGCGGCCGGTGCGGCATCAGCCGGTGCTCGGTGCGGCCGGTGAGGACCGCGCCGACGGTGTCCTTCAGGTGGGCGAACATCTCGTTGCCGGAGGCCCGCAGCACCACCGCGTGGAAGGCGATGTCGTGCGCGAGGAAGGCCTCCAGGTCGGCCGCCCGGGCGGTGACCGTCAACTCGACGGCCAGCGCGCTCAGTTCGCGGCGGTCGTCGTCGTCCGCGCAGCGCGCCGCCAGCGCCGCCGCGGCGGGCTCCACCGCGACCCGCAGCGAGCCCAGCGAGCGCAGCTGGGCGGAGCGGTCCGCCCCGGCCAGCCGCCAGCGGATCACCAGCGGGTCGAACACGTCCCAGTCGGCCTTCGGGCGGACGGTGGTGCCGACCCGGCGGCGCGGCTCGACCATCCGCATCGACTCCAGGATGCGCACCGCCTCGCGGACCACCGTGCGGGACACCCCGTGCTGCTGCTCCAGCTCCTCGGCGCGCAGCACCGTGCCCTCCGGCAGCTCACCGGAGGCGATCGCCGGGCCGAGGGCGGCGAGCAGGCGGCCGGGCAGGCCCTGGATCTCCATCCGGCCAGCTTATCGGCGCCCTCCCGGGGAAGGCGGCCCCCGTCCCACCGCCCTTCACCAGCGCGAACACGGAAAAGTATGACGATTAGGTTTCGGTCGCTTGAATAAGTCATACCTTTGCGCCAAGGTTGCCCACGCAAGCAGGCAAGGACAGGAGCACCACCCATGGCTCTCAGCGCCGAGAACCAGCAGCCGCCCGTCGTCGTGGTGATGGGCGTCTCCGGAGTCGGGAAGACCACCGTCGCCCGGCTGCTCGCCGACCGCCTCGACCTCCCGTACGCCGAGGCCGACGACTTCCACCCCGCCGCCAACATCGCCAAGATGAGCGCCGGGACCCCGCTCGACGACCGCGACCGCCTGCCCTGGCTGCAGGCCCTCGGCGGCTGGCTGGGCGAGCGGTCCGCGGCGGGCAGCGGGGGGGTGGTCACCTGCTCCGCGCTCAAGCGCCGCTACCGCGACGTGCTGCGCACCGCCTGCCCGGACGCGTTCTTCCTGCACCTGTCCGGCAGCCACGACCTGGTCGGTGACCGGATGGCGCACCGCACCGGCCACTTCATGCCGACCTCGCTGCTGGACTCCCAGTACGCCGCCCTCGAACCGCTCCAGGCGGACGAGAACGGCACCGTGCTGGACGTCGGCGCCGACCCCGACACGCTCGTCGGCCGCGCCGTCACCGCCCTGGCACAGCGGAACGCCTGACCCCCACGTCACACCCCCCCACGTCACACACCCCCCACGTCACACCCCGCCACCGCCCGCCCGACAGCCGGGTGGTGCCGGCCCGTCAATGGAGACCCCCGTGACCCCCACCCTGCTGGCTGCCGGCGCACCGGCGCTGCCGCACACCGCGAGCAACGGTCAGCTGCTGCTCGCGGTGCTGCTCAGCATCGGCGCGATCGTGCTGCTGATCACCCGGTTCAAGCTGCACCCGTTCCTGGCCCTCACGCTCGGATCCGGGCTGCTCGCCGCCGTCGCCGGGGCGCCCTTCGACAAGCTGCTGGCCAGCTTCTCCACCGGTTTCGGCGCCACCGTCGCTTCGGTGGGCCTGCTGATCGGCCTCGGCGCGATGCTCGGCAAGCTGCTCGCCGACTCCGGCGGCGCCAACACCATCGCGGACACCGTGCTGGCCCGCACCGGCCCCAAGCTGCTGCCCTGGGCGATGGCGCTGATCGCCGCCGTGCTCGGCCTGCCGCTGTTCTTCGAGGTCGGCGTGGTGCTGCTGGTGCCGATCGTGCTGCTGGTGGCCCGGCGCGGCAACGCCCCGCTGATCGGGATCGGCATCCCCGCGCTGGCCGGCCTCTCGGTGCTGCACGGCCTCGTCCCGCCGCACCCCGGCCCGCTGGTCGCCGTCGACGCCCTGCACGCCGACCTCGGCGTGACCCTGGCGCTCGGCCTGCTGATCGCCGTCCCCACCCTGATCGTGGCGGGCCCGCTGTTCGGCCGCGTCGCCCAGCGCTGGGTCGGCCCGCTCGAACTGCCCGCCGAGACCGCGCCCGCCGAGACCGCGCCCGTCGAGATGGAGAAGCGCGAGCGGACCCCGAAGTTCGGCGCCGTGCTGGCCACCATCCTGCTGCCGGTGGTGCTGATGCTCGGCAAGGCGCTCGCCGACGTGGTGGTCGACGACCCGAAGGCCACCGTCCAGCGGACCTTCGACTTCATCGGCTCCCCGCTGATCGCGCTGCTCGCCGCGACCCTGCTCGGCATGCTCACCCTGGGCCGGGCGGCCGGGTTCGACAAGGGCCGGATCTCCGAGACGGTCGGCTCGGCGCTCGGTCCGATCGCGGGCATCGTGTTCATCGTCGGCGCGGGCGGCGGCTTCAAGCAGACCCTGATCGACGTCGGCGTCGGCCAGGCCGTCAGCGAGTGGTCCGGCAAGTGGCACGTCTCCGCGCTGCTGCTGGGCTGGCTGATCGCGGTGCTGATCCGGCTGGCCACCGGTTCGGCGACGGTCGCCACCATCACCGCCGCGGGCATCGTCGCCCCGCTGGCCGCCGAGATGTCGACCAGTCACGCCGCGCTGCTGGTGCTGGCGATCGGCGCCGGGTCGCTGTTCCTGTCGCACGTCAACGACGCCGGGTTCTGGCTGGTGAAGGAGTACTTCGGGATGAGCGTCGGCCAGACGCTGAAGTCCTGGTCGGTGATGGAGACGGTCATCTCGGTGGTCGCCATCGCGCTGATCCTGCCGCTCAGCCTGATCATCTGACCGACGCCACCCCCAAGCCGCGACGCCCTCCGGACCTCCCGCTTCTCCCGGAGGGCGTCGCCCTGCGCTCAGCCCCCCAGCAGCTCCGCGGTGCGCCTGCGCACCTCCGGCCCGTCCAGCCCGCGCACCGTCAGCGTGGTGCGCCGCCGCAGCACGTCGTCCACCGTGTACGCCCACTCCTGCTCGGCCGCGTACACCACCTGCGCCCACACGTCCGGCCCGTCCGGGTGGATCCGCTCGCCCAGCTCCGGGCGCTCGGCGATCAGCCGGGCGATCCCGAAGGACAGCGTGCCGTAGTGGGTGGCCAGGTTGCGGGCCACCAGCGGGTCCATCCGGCCGCCCGGCTCGCGGTCGGTCAGCAGGCGGCGCGCCACCGCCTGCGGGGCGCCGATGCCCGGCAGCGGCACGGTCGGCGGGATCGGCGAGACGTCCTCGGCCAGGCCCACGCCCGGGGCGTGCTTGAGCTTCTCCAGGATCACCCGGCCGATGTGCCGGTACGTGGTCCACTTGCCGCCCGCCACCGACAGCATCCCGGCCCGGCCCTCGGTCACCACCGTCTCCCGCTTGGCCGCCGCGGTCCCCCCGGGCCCGCCCGGCAGCACCCGCAGGCCCGCGAAGGCGTACGTGATGTCCTGGCGGCGCAGGTGCTCGCCGCGCACCGCGTGCCCGGCCTCGGCGAGGATCTGCTCGACGTCCGCGTCGGTGGCCCGCACCTCCAGCGGGTCCCCGGCGTACTCCTCGTCGGTGGTGCCGAGCAGGACGTGGTCCTCCCACGGGATGGCGAACGACACCCGGTAGTGGTCGATCGGGATGGTCAGCGCCGCCCGCCACGGCGCCTGCCGCCGCAGCACCACGTGCGCGCCCTTGGACAGCCGGATCGACGGCGCCGCGCCCGCGTGCTCCATCCGCCGCAGGTGGTCCACCCACGGGCCGGTGGCGTTCAGCACCAGCCGGGCGTCCACGCCGAACTCGGTGCCGTCCAGGGCGTCGCGCACCTCCGCGCCGGTGACCCGGCCGCGGGTGAAGCGCAGCCCCGTCACCTCGGCGTGGTTGAGCACCACCGCGCCCGCGTCCACCGCCGCCCGCACCGTCATCACGGCCATCCGGGCGTCGTTCATCTGGTGGTCGCCGTACACCGCGACCCGCCGCAGCCCCTCGGTGCGCAGCCCCGGCACCGCGCGCGCCGCCGCCGCCGGGGAGACCACCCGGCCCAGGCCGTCGCGGAACGCCGACAGCGCCGAGTACAGGAACACGCCCGCGCCGAGCTTCGGCGCCGAGTGCGGCCCGCCCTCGTACACCGGCACGAAGAAGGTCAGCGGGTTGACCAGGTGCGGGGCCACGTCGGTGGCCAGCGCCCGGCGCTCCTTGTGGTTCTCGGCGACCAGCCGCACCGCGCCGGTCTGCAGGTAGCGCAGCCCGCCGTGGACCAGCTTGGAGGAGGCCGAGGAGGTCGCGTTGGCGAAGTCCCCGGCGTCCACCATGGCGACCTTCAGCCCGGCCTGGGCGGCGGTCCACGCGGTGGCGGTGCCGAGGATGCCGCCGCCGATCACCAGCAGGTCGTAGCGGGCCCGGCCGAGCAGCTCGCGGGTGGCGGCGCGGGGGGCGAGGCGGCCCGTGCTGCGCTCGGCGCCCAGGGTCGGGACGGTGGCCGCGGGGGGCGGGATGGTTGCCATGGCGTGTGCCGGACGCGGCCCTGGGCCGGTCCGCTGCTCCTTCCGATCGGTGGGTCCTGCCGGGCGGTCCGGGGTCAGGCTTCCGGCTGCTCGTCCTGGTCGATCCAGCCCATGGTGCGCTCCACGGCCTTCAACCAGTTGCGGTGCTCGCGCTCGCGCGTGTCGGCGGCCATCTTCGGCGTCCACTCGGCGGCCCGGTGCCAGTTCGCCCGCAGCGTCTCCGGGCCGTCCCAGAAGCCGACCGCCAGGCCCGCCGCGTAGGCCGCGCCCAGCGCGGTCGTCTCGGCGACGTAGGGCCGCTCCACCGGGACGTCCAGCACGTCGGCGATGTTCTGCATCAGCAGGTTGTTGGACGTCATGCCGCCGTCGACCTTCAGCGCGGTCAGCGTCACGCCGGAGTCCTTCTCCATCGCGTCCACCACCTCGCGGGTCTGCCAGGCCGTCGCCTCCAGCACCGCCCGGGCCAGGTGCCCCTTGGTGACGTACCTGGTCAGCCCGGTGATCACGCCGCGCGCGTCGGAGCGCCAGTACGGGGCGAACAGGCCGGAGAACGCGGGCACCACGTACGCGCCGCCGTTGTCCTCGACGGTGCCCGCCAGGGTCTCGACCTCGGCCGCGGTCGAGATGATCCCCAACTGGTCGCGCAGCCACTGCACCAGCGAGCCGGTCACCGCGATCGACCCCTCCAGGGCGTACACCGGCGGCTGGTCGCCGATCCGGAAGCCGACCGTGGTGAGCAGGCCGTGGTACGAGTGGACGATCTTCTCGCCGGTGTTCAGCAGCAGGAAGGTGCCGGTGCCGTACGTCGACTTGGCCTCGCCCGCGGCGAAGCAGGTCTGGCCGAACAGCGCCGCCTGCTGGTCGCCCAGCGCCGCCGCGACCGGCACGCCCGCCAGGTCGCCGACCGCCTCGCCGTACACCTCGGCGGAGGAGCGGATCTCCGGCAGCATCGCGAGCGGGACGCCGATCGACTCGGCGATCCGCTCGTCCCACTGCAGGGTGTGCAGGTTCATCAGCAGGGTGCGGGAGGCGTTGGTGACGTCGGTGACGTGCCGGCCGCCGTCCACGCCGCCGGTCAGGTTCCAGATCAGCCAGCTGTCCATCGTCCCGAACAACACGTCCCCGGCCTCGGCGCGCTCGCGCAGGCCCTCGACGTGGTCCAGCAGCCAGCGGATCTTCGGGCCGGCGAAGTAGCTGGCCAGCGGCAGGCCGGTCTCCCGGCGGAACCGGTCCTGCCCGACGTTGCGGCCCAGCTCGCGGCAGAGCGCCTCGGTGCGGGTGTCCTGCCAGACGATCGCGTGGTGCACCGGGACGCCGGTGTGCCGGTCCCACAGCACCGTGGTCTCGCGCTGGTTGGTGATGCCCACCGCCCGGACGTCCGCCGCGGTCAGCCCGGCCCGCTCCAGCGCGCCGCGCACCACCGAGCGCACCCTGGTCCAGATCTCCGCCGCGTCGTGCTCCACCCAGCCGGGCTGCGGGAAGACCTGCGAGTGCTCCTGCTGCTCGACGGCGACGATCCGGCCGTCCGCGTCGAACAGGATGCACCGGCTGGACGTGGTGCCCTGGTCGATCGCGGCGATGTGACTGGCAGTCATGCGGTTCCTCGGCTCGTGGGCGGCAGCGGGGCGGGGTGACCATTCGTCAGTCCCCGTCCGCGCAGGTCCGGCAAACCAGGCGGGGCGGTTCACCCGGGCCGGCCGGACGCCGTTCGACAATGTCGAACGGTCTTCGGAAGCCAATCGCAGCCGGACGCCCGCCGTCAAGGCGGTGTGACGCAACCCGCTCACCCCTGCGGGGCTCAGAACCGGTGCGCGCCCAGGTCCCGGGAGATCGCCCGGGCCGCCGTCCGCACCGAGGCCACCAGCGACGGCCGCACCGCGCCGTCCGGACCGCACACCGTCTCCACCGCGCCCGACGCGCACACCGCGCCCACCGGGTTGCGCCGCCGGTCCCGGATCAGCGCCGCCACCGAGGCCACGCCCTCCCAGGTCTCCTCCACCGCGTCCGCCCAGCCCCGCTCGCGCACCAGCGCGCACTGCGCGTCCAGCGCCGCCGGCTCCGTCACCGTCCGGGCCGTGAACGCCTCCCACGGCCCGTCGCCCAACTCGCCGCGCGCCACCGGGTCGTACGCCAGCAGCACCTTGCCCAGCGCGGTCGCGTGCAGCGGCTGCATCGAACCGACCTCCAGCACCTGCCGCGAGTCGTCCGGCCGGAACACGTGGTGCACCACCAGCACCCCCCGCTGGTGCAGCACCCCCAGGTACACCGTCTCCCCGGCCGCCCGCGCCAGGTCGTCCGCCCACACCAGCGCCCGGGCCCGCAGCTCGTGCACGTCCAGGTAGCTCTGGCCCAGCCGCAGCAGCTCCGCGCCCAACTGGTACTTGCCGCTCTCCGGGTCCTGCTCGACGAAGCCCTCCTGCTGGAGCGTCCGCAGGATCCCGTGCGCCGTGCCCTTCGCCAGCCCCAGCCCCGCCGCCACCTCCGACAGGCCTAGCCGGCGCTCCCCGCCCGCCAGCAGGCGCAGGATCGCGGCCGCCCGCGACAGCGACTGGATCGCACCGGGCACCCGCCCACCTCCACTGAACACCGGTCGACGATGCCGACCGCGATGCCGAGAACGGGACGACGTGCCCTCGAAGACCGTACTACCCGGCCGCCCCGTCCCGCCCCACGGCACCCGGCCGCTCACGCGCGGCCCCTTCGGCCCGCCCGGCCCCGTCGGCCCCCTCGGCCCGTCGGCCCCGTCGGCCCGCCCGGTCAGGCCGCGGCGGGCTCCGCCACCCAGCCCGCGACCAGGGCCAGGCCGGTCGGCCGGTGCACCGCGAGGAAGGCGAACGGGCGGTCGAAACGGGCCGTCGCCTGGCGCGAGCGGAAACGGAGGAGCCGGCCGCCCGCCATGCCCCGGGTCATCTCCACCACGGTGACCGCGCTCGCCTCGAAGCCCTTCGCGGTGAACTCCGCCACCGCGGCCTGCTTGGCCCCGCTGACCCGCAGCGGGACGCTCCGGCTGATCCCCGGGAAGTGGCTGCCCGGCCCGGCGGCCGCGCCCAGGCCGAACACCCCGGCCCGCGCCAGCAGGTCGTGCTCCGCCTGCACCCGGAAGGCCACGGTCTGCAGCGTCCCGGAGTTCCGCAGCGCCGAGGACTGCACCGACTCCAGCACCAGCCCCGGCCACGCCTCCCCGTCCGACAGGCCCTCCACCGGCATCCGCCAGGCCGCGCCCGACAGCAGCTCGAACCCGGCCGCCACCACCGCGCCCGGCTCGGCCGCCTCCGCGCCGAGCACCAGGTGCACGTCCACCTCGCCGTCGCCCACCACCCGGACCTCCGTCACCGGGCCCGCCGAGGTCTCCGCCACCGCGATCCGCTCGTACAGCTCCGGGCCCGACACCGTGAGCCGGGGCAGCTCCCGCCAGGCCCACGGCCCCTGGTCGGTCCTGGAGCGGGACGGCCGGAACGGCTTCGCCCACGCGGTGCGCACCGTCAGCGCCGAGGCCAGCACCAGCAGCGCCCCGGACAGCTCCACCGGCATCCGCTCGACCAGGCCGCCGGTCCGCTCCCGCGCCCAGGCGTCCAGCGCCGCCCGGTCCTTCGCCTCGTCGCCGGTCAACCTCCCCCACAGCGAGGCGTCTAACTGCTCCAGCCAGCCGGGCTCCACCACGACCCCGTCGGCCGTCCACAGCCCGAGCGCCGCCGCGCAGCCCGGCACCTCCCGCAGCCGCGCCAGCAGCTCCCGGGCCAGCGACGGCGCCCGCTCGGCCGGGACGCCCAGCGCCCCGGCCAGCTCCGCCCGGGCCGGGCCGCCCGCGCCCGCCGCCAGCACGGCCAGCAGCGGCCACACCCCCAGCGCCGTCCACACCTGCCCGGCGGCGAAGTCCAACTCCCGCCCCCAGCGCGCCCCCAGGGCGTTCACCTGCTCGACCGCGCCCGTACCCGCGCCTGCGCCTGCGCCCGTACCAGCGCCCGTACCCGCGTCCGTCATGCTCCCGTCTCCTCCCCGGCCCGTCCCGTCCCCACCATCCCTACCAGAGCGGCCGGACGGCGCCCCGCCGGGCTACCCGCCGAGCGCCGCCGCGAGTTCCGCGATCGCGGCCGGGCCGACCCGGCAGCAGCCGCCCACCAGCCGGGCCCCGGCCGCCGTCCAGTCCGCCGCCGACCCGGGGTCGAACGCCGCCGGGCCGGTCCAGTCCCGGGCCGACGCGTCCCAGTCCTCCCCGCTGTTCGGGTACGCCACCGCGGGCAGGCCCGTCACCTCCGCGGCCAGCGCCACCGCCGCCGCCACCTCCCGGGGCGCGCAGCAGTTGACGCCCACCGCCACCACCTCCGGCACCTCCGCGACCAGCGCGAACACCTCCGACAGCGGCTCCCCGCCCCTGGTCAGCCCGTCCGCCGCGCCGAACGAGAACCACACCGGCACCCCCAACCCCCGTACGCAGTCCGCCAGTACGGCCGCCTCCAGCAGGTCCGGCACGGTCTCCACCGCCAGCACGTCCGGCCCCGCGGCCGCCAGCACCTCCAGCCGCGGACGGTGGAACTCCGCCAACTCCGAGGCCGACACGCCGTAGTGGCCCCGGTACTCGGAACCGTCCGCCAGCACCGCCCCGTACGGGCCCACCGACGCCGCCACCCAGCGCGGACGGCCGTCCCCCAGCTCCGCCGACGCCTCCTCGGCCGCCAGCCGCGCCACCTCCACGCTCAGCGCCAGCAGCCGGTCCGTCTTCGCGGCGTCCACCCCGCGGGCGGCGAAACCCGCCCGGCTCGCCTGGTAACTCGCCGTGGTCGCCACCCGGGCGCCCGCCGCGAAGTACGCCCGGTGGGCCGCCACCAGCTGCCGCGGCTCGTCCAGCAGCAGCCGGGCCGACCACAGCGCGTCCGACAAGTCGCAGCCCTGGTCGGCCAGTTGGTTCGACAGTCCGCCGTCGAGCAGCACCGGCCCGGCCGCCATCGCCGCCACCAGCGCCGCACCGGAAGGGGAACTGCCGAAGTGCGTCACCATCCCTCCAGCCTGCACCCGCCGTCGGCCCGCGGCGAACCGGCCGCTGCGGGGCGGCCCGCGGCGAACCGGCCGCTGCGGGGGCGGCCGGGGCGGCCCGGGGTCGCGTCAGAGCGCCTCGGCCGCCACCGGGTGCGAGGTGACCGCGATCCGGTTGTAGGTGTTCACCACGGTCGCCGCCCAGGCCACGAACGCCGTCTCCGGCTCGGACAGCACGCCGAGGGCGGCCCGCCGGGCCCGGACGCCCTCGGTCCGGTCGGTGAGCCGGGTGACCGCCTCGGCCAGGGCGAGCGCGGCCCGCTCCCGGGGCGTGAACAGCCCGGACTCCCGCCACACCACCAACTGGGCCAGCCGCTCGTCCTGTTCGCCCGCCTTCCGGGCGCTCGCCGTGTGCAGGCCGACGCAGTACGTGCAGCCGTTCAGCTGCGAGCAGCGCAGCCGCACCAGTTCCAGCAGCAGCGGCTCCAGCCCGGCCGCCGTCGCGGCCTCCTCCACCGCCGCGTGCAGGGCGTGCACGGCGGCGAAGGCCTGCGGGCCCAACTCGGTCATCGGCAGCGGCGGCAGCGGCGGCAGCGGGGGAAGGGCCGCGGGCGGCGGAAGCGTCTCGGTCATCCTTCGAGCGTAGGAGCGGGCCGGGGCCCGGACGGGGCGGAACGGGGCCGGGTCACCCACTCGGGAGGCCGCTTCCGAAACCGTTGACGGTGTCCCCAAATCGTGGCGGGGTACGTCCGGTTCAAGGGCCGTCGAGTCGGCGGAGCGTCAACGAACCGCGAACGTCACCCGCTTGGCCGCACGTGTGCGATCCGTCGCTCAGAGTGCCGGTAGTGTGACGTTCCGTTGCCGCGCCGATCGTGTGACGGCCCACTGAAAGCACCGCAGGGCGACTCCCGCCGACTCCGGTCCCCGGGGCGGCCGCCGCCCGCGCCAGACCACACTGGAGAACTCCGCAATGACCACTTCCGTGCAGCTCGACCGTGCCCAGAAGCGCTTCGACCTCTGGGACGTGAACGGCGACGGCCAGATCGACCGCTCCGACTGGCAGGCCGAGGCCCAGCGCATCCTGCAGGCCTTCGGCGAGGCCCCGGTCTCCCCGGCCGGCCGCCAGCTGACCGAGGCCTACCTCGGCATGTGGAGCTTCTTCGCCGACAAGGCGGGCATCGACGAGCAGGACGGCGCGCTCACCCCCGAGCAGTTCAACCACATCGCCGAGGAGCACATCCTGGAGAACGGCGGCGCCGGCTTCGGCCGCGTCGTCAAGCCGACCATCCAGGCCATGGTCGAGCTGGTCGACGTGGACGGCGACGGCCAGGTCAACCCGGCCGAGTTCAAGACCTGGCTGGACGCGATCGGCGTCTCCAGCGTCGAGCCCGCCGAGGCGTTCCGCCAGATCGACGCCAACGGCGACGGCCAGCTGTCCGTCGAGGAGCTGGTCCAGGCCGTGCGCGCCTACCACCTCGGCGACATCGACGTCCCGCTGCTCGGCCGCTGAGCACCGCCCGGCACCGCTGAGCGCTGCTCGGCACCGCTGACGGCCGAAGGGCCCGGAACGGGGAGGCGCCCCCCGCTCCGGGCCCTTCGGCGTCCCCCGCGCGCGCCCTGCCGATCCCCAGCCGATCCCCAGCCGGTCCCCGGTCAGTCCCCGGTCAGTCCCCGGCCGGGACGAACCGCACCGGCAGCTCCGGCCGCAGGTCCAGCTTCTCCCCGGTCAGCAGGTGGTCGGCCGCGATCAGCACGTTGTAGTGGTTCGGGAAGTGGCAGGCGTCGAAGCCCAGCACGGTGCCGACCCGGTGCTCGCCGACGAACACCTCGTCGCCCCGGTCCAGCACCCCGGCCGCCGCGATCTCCGCGAAGCCGAGGAACCCCACCCGGTCGATCCGCGCTCCCGCGGCGGTGTCCCGCTGGTCCGTGGTCACCAACTCGTGCACCTCGCCCGCCCGTACGCACCGGCTGGCGAACGGCTCCAGGCTCATCCCGCGCTCGGTCCGGCTGTGCAGCAGCACCTTCACCAGCGTGCCGGTGACCGTCCGCTTCGGTCCGTTCTCCCGTACGGGGTTCATCCCAGCGCCCCCGCCCCGGCCCCGGCCTCGGCGCGGTACGCCGCCTCGACCACCCGCAGTGCGTCCACCCCGTCCGGGCCCCGCTCCGAGCCGCCTGCGCCCCCGCCCCCGCTCCCGCTCCCGTCGCGCAGCAGCCCGGCGAACTCGCCGAGGATGCCCTCGTACTCGTGCCACAGCGACTGCTTGAAGCCCTCGTGCCCTGCCAGCAGGTCCGCCCGCAGCACCGTCCCGTCCGCCAACTCCACGGCCACGTCCTTGAGTTCGCCCGGGTACGACCAGTCCAGCTCGATCCGGCCGCGCGCCCCGTCGCCGTGCACCCCGCTCCGGCCCGCCAGCTCCAGCGCCGCGTACCGGTCCACCCCGGTGCCGTCGCGCACCACGTGCGCGTCGGTCAGCTCCATCGGGCCCGCCAGCAGCCGCACCAGGTCGTACGCGTTCGGGCCGTTGTCGGCGACGCAGCCGCCGCCGCACCGCTCCGGGTCTAGGTACCAGCGGTCCCGGCCGACGTGCTCCTCGATCAGCTCGAAGTAGCGGACCGTCACCGACCGCACCGGCAGCGGCTGCCCGGCGAGCGCGGTGCACAGCTCCCGCACCGCCGTGTTGTAGCGCCGGTGGAAGGCCGTGAACAGCGGCACCCGCCGTTCGGCCGCCAGCGCCGCGAGTTCGGCGCCCTCGGCGGCCCGCAGCGCCAGCGGCTTCTCCACGCACACCGGCAGGCCGGCCCGCAGCGCGTCCCGGCAGATCGCCAGGTGCAGGTCGTTCGGGACGGTCACCACCACGGCGTCCAGCCCGCCCGCGGCCAGCAGCTCCCGGTGGTCCGTGAAGCGTGCGACCCCGTTGTCGAACGGCTCCAGCAGCGAACCGTCCCGGTCGCAGACCGCCGCCAACCGCACCCCCGGCAGCCGCTCCAGCGCGGCCAGGTAGAACCGCGAGATCACCCCGAGCCCGACCACCCCGAACCGCAGCCCGCTCACCGCCCGCCCTCCGTCCCGGCGACCGTGCCCGCACCCGTGCCCGCACCCGTGCCCGCACCCGCGGCCGACGCCGGAACCGAAACCGACGCCGGAACCGAAACCGGACGGACGCCGAACTGCTCGGCGACGGCCGCCAGTTCGGCCAGCAGCGGCGCAGCCACCGGCACCCCGTCGCGCCGCGCCTCGGCGGTGCGCCGGGCCTCGTGCCAGCCCGGGTACGCGACCGGGCCCGAACTCCCCTCCGCGGGCGGGCAGTCCAGTACCGTGCCGAACAAGGTCCGGGCGTCCAGGGCGACCTGCTCGGCGTCCCGCAGGGCGGCCGGGGCGATCGCCAGCGCGAACACGCCGATGTCGTCGTCCCGCCCGGACGGGCGGCCGTCGCCCTCCAGCGCGGCCGGGTCCGGCCCGAGGCCCGCGCCCGGCAGCAGCGCCGCCAGCACCTCCACCATCAGTCCCAGCCCGAAGCCCTTGAACTCGCCGCCCGCACCCGACCCGAGCCACAGCAGGTGCGCCTCGCCGCGGTCGAACGCGCCCGGGTCGGTGACCGGCCGCCCGTCCGGCCCGGCCAGCCACCCCTCCGGGATCGCCCGCCCGGCCCGCTCCGCCGCCCGGACCCGGCCGGTCGGCACCGCCGTGGTGCTCATGTCCAGCACGTAGGGCGGCAGTTCACCCGCCGGTGCGGCCACGCTCCACGGGTTCGTCCCCAGCAGCGCCACCGCGCCGCCCGGCGGCCGGGCGATCCGCTGGCGGCCGCAGTTCGAGGCCAGCAGCCCGATCATCCCGCGCCCGGTGACCCGCGCCGCGTGGTGGCCCGCGCACCCGAAGTGGGTGGCCCGGCGCACCGACACCAGTCCGATCCCGTACTGCTCGGCCCGCTCCGCGGCCAGCTCCATCGCGGCCCCGGCCTGCCACAGTCCGAGCGCCCCGGCCGCGTCCACCAGCACCGCCGCCCCCCGGTCGGCCAGCACCACCGGCTCCGCCCGCGGATCGGCCCGGCCCTCGGCCAGCAGCGGCAGGTAGAGCCGGGTCAGGTTGGCCAGCCCGTGCGAGTCCATCCCGGCGGCGTCGCCGTAGCACAGCGCCTCCGCCGCGGCCCGGGCCCGCTCGGGCGGCAACGCGCAGGCCGCGAACACGTCGGTGGCGAAACGGATCAGGTCGGCGTACGGGACGCGGACGGTGCCGGTGGCACGGGGCGCGGACGCCACGGTGGTCACGGAGAACAACCTCCAGTCGGGACGGGGGACTTCAGGGGGAGACGAACGGACAGGTCAGGGGCGGCGGTGGCGGGCGAAGGCCACCAGCAGCCGGGCCACCGCCGAGGCGAAGCCGTCGAGCTGCTCGGCCTCGGCGAACTCGCCCGCCGCGTGCGCCCGGTTGGCGCCGAGGTCGCCCGGGCCGAGCACCACGGTGAACGCGTCGTCCGGCAGGTCGGCCGCCCAGATCGCGTCGCAGGTGAACGCCGGTTCCGTGTCCGGCATCCGGGCGATCCCGGCCCGCCGGGTGAGTAGGTCCTCCAGCTCCGGGTGCCGGTTGTCGAGGACCGGCAGGCCGCGCTTGGGCCAGTCGAGCCGGGTGATCCGCGCGCAGTCGGCGGCGGTCCGGGCGAACTCCGGCAGCCCGGCGAAGGCCTGGCGGAACGCGTCCAGCCCGGAGCGGACCGCGGCCTCCACCGCGGCCTCCGCGCGGCGGCCCGAACCCGCGTCCCGGTAGGGGAGGTTGAGCAGCAGCTCGCCGCTCCCGTAGACCCGGTTGTGCAGCGGGCCGGTGACCGACCCGGCCACGCAGACCGGGTCGCGCGGTCCGGGCGCGGAGCCCAGCTCCCGGGCCAGGTGCTGGGCGAGGAAGCCGAGCAGTACCGTCGCGTTGTGGCCCGCGCCCGGGCAGTCGTCGATCGCGTCCTCGCCGCGCACCCGCAGCCGGGCGGTGGCGGCGGCGGTGGCCCGCGGCAGGTAGCGCAGGCCGGTCGGCTCGCAGAACACGTTCAGCGCGCCCGCGTACCCGGCCCCGACCAGCGGACGGGTGCCGAACACGCCCATCGCGCCGCCCTCCTCGCCGGACACCGCCTGCACCAGCACCGCGACCTCCCGCCCCACCCGGGGCTCCGCCGCCGCCGCGGCCCGCACCCCGGCCAGCAGCGCCACCGCCGGGCCCTTGGCGTCGATCGCGCCCCGCCCGGTGAACCGCCGCCCGTCGAAGCCCACCGGCTCCGCCCCGGCCACGGTGTCCAGGTGCACGTTGAACATCACCGTCGCCGCCCGCGGGAGTTCCGGCCCCAGCCGCAGCACCAGGCTGGGCTGGCAGGCCAGGAACCCGGGCGTCCCCGCCACCGCGTCGCGCACCGTCAACGGCACGTCCGGGCGGTCGAGTTCGGCCTCCGCGGGCGCACCGCGGTACAGCTCGGCCAGCCCGAGGCCCGCCGCCGCCCGCGCGTACCGCTCCAGCGCCTCGGGCAGCAGCGGCAGCGGTGCGCCCGGGCCGGTCTCCAGCGGGCCGGCGGTGGGCAGCCGCAGCAGGTCGAGCAGCAACTCCCGCTCGTCCGGCCGCAGTTCGGCCGTCAGCAGGCTGCTTTCCCGCTCGTCCGGCCGCAGTCCGGCCGTCAGCGGACCGGTTCCCAGGACGTCCGCCGACGGCTCACCCGGCATCGGACACCACGCCTTCCCGCCCGTCCGCCGGCCGGGGCACCGGCGCGTCCAGCACCAGGCCGCCCGGGACGAGCCGCCAGCCGGGGGAGTGCGGCAGCACCTCGCGCTCGACCAGGGCGGTCAACGCCCGTCCGGCGGCGACGAATCCGCTCTCGGTGCGGCCGTCGGCGGCCAGGCCCTCGTGCGGCCGGGTGACCAGGTGCGGTTCCAGCGACCACACGCCGTGCCAGCCGCGGGCGGTCAACAGCCGCAGGGTGTCGGCGAGTCGAGCGTTCCCGGCGCCGGGCAGCACGTACCGGGTGTCCTCGCCGCCGCCGACCGCGTCCTTGACGTGCAGGTGGTCGACGTGGTCGACGGTGCGGCGCAGCAGTTCGAACCCGTCGTAGCCGTAGGGGATCCCGTTGCCGGTGTCGTGCAGCAGCCGTAGCCCGGGGCCGCCCGCCGAGGCCATCAGGTCGAGCGTGTTGTCGGCCGAACTCCCGGCCCAGCCCTGGCAGTTCTCGTGCAGCAGGAGCAGGCCGCCGCGGTGCGCCCGGTCCGCGAGGCGGCGCATCCGCCGCAGCACCCGCAGGCGCCACTCGGCCTCGGGCAGGCCGGTGCGGTTGGGGTAGGACATCACCCGGACCCGGCGGGTGCCGAGCAGGGCGGCGCGGGTGCCGAGCGCGTCGAGCTCCCGGTCGTCCGCCGCGGGGTCGTCGGTGACGTCGGAGGCCCAGTTGCCGATCCGGGCGGCGATGCCGCAGGTCCGGATCCCGTGCTGCCGCAGGGCGGCGGCGACCTCCTCGACCCGGGGGAGCGGCAGGTCGGCGATCCAGACGCCGTCCACCGTCCGCAACTCCAGCTCGTCCCAGCCGAGTTGCTGCAGCGCGTCAATCTGCCCGGCCAGATCGGGCGCGGCCTCGTCGCCGATGCCGCCGAACCGGACGGCGCTCACCGGCCCACCGCCGCGCGCACCGCACCGGTGCGGGACCCGTCCCGCACCGTGCCGCCCGCGGCGATCGCCTTGGCGCGGTCGAGCAGCCGCACCACCTGGGTGTTGACCGCCAGGTCGGGGTGCGGCCCGCGCCGGGTGCCGTCCGCCGCGTAGTACCGGTAGGTGTGCTCCAGGAAGCCGCCGAGCGCGTCGTCGTGCAGCAGTTCGGTGCTCTCGCCGTCGCGGTCGATGACGGTCAGCCGGGCGTACGCGTCGGCCTCGCTGCCGGGGAAGTGCCCGATCAGGGTGCCGTGCGCGAGCTCCAGGGTGACCCGGCGCTCGCGCACCGGCGAGGTGAGGTCGGAGCGGATCCTGGTCCACGCCCCGCTGTCGTGCTGGAGGTTGAGCCAGGCGGTGCCGAGCCGGGGCAGCACCCGCCCGCCGACCACCATGTCGGTGCCGCCCGCGCCGGTCACCTCGCCGGGCCCGGCGAGGGCGAGGCACAGGCCCAGCGAGTGCGGCAGTTCGACGTCGAACGCGGTGGGGTGCCCGTCCCCGGCCAGCGAGCGGGAGAACCGCGGCTTGCGCTGGACGACGTGGATGGTGCGCAGCGGCCCGTACGCGTCCTGGGCGAGCAGCGCGCGCAGCCGATCGGTGAGGCGGCTGCCCAGCCACTGGGCGACCACCACCAGGTCGGTCCCGTACCGGTCGCGCAGCGCGAGCAACTCGTCCAGGCCGCGGCTGTCGGCGGCCACCGGCTTCTCCAGCAGCACCCGCCGGTAGCCGAGCCGGCCGAGCGCGTCCAGGGCGGCGGCCCGCGCGGTGGGCGGGGTGCACAGGTGGACGACGGTGCGGTCCGGGTCGAGCAGCCGGGGCGCCTCGGCGAGGGTGGTCGGGCGCAGGTCGGCGGCGGCCCCGGGCCGGTGGTGCGGGTCGACGGCGAGCACCGGCCCGGGCGCGAACAGGTGCGCCGTGCCGGGGTCGGCGCGCAGCCGGCGCAGCACCGGGAGGTGGAGTCCGCGCCCGGCCCGTCCCATTCCGACGAGTAAGGTCCCGAGTCCGTTCGACATGGCGAGACGTCATTCCTTCCGCGTCGCGGTATTGCTTCACCCGGTATTCAAGCAGTAATTCGCCGACGGTCCGTCCGGGCGTCAAATCCCTTTTACGGCAGTCCATTCGAAGGGGTGAAACAGTTCCGCGGCCGAGGTGGACGGGGTGCCGGGGGCATAGATTCGTGGGAAGGGCTGCTCCGCCCGTCCAATCCATACAATCCGATGAGAGTTTCATGGGTGTCACTACCTCTCCGGGTGTTCCCTTCTTCACCCAGGCCGCGACCTTCGAATCCCTCTGGCCCACCACCCGGCGCCACCTCGACGAACTGATGGACCGCGGCAAGTACTCGCACGGCCCCAAGGTCGCGGAACTCGAAGCCGCCCTCGCCGCCTGGACGGGCGCCCGGCACGTGATCGGCGTCAACAGCGGCACCGACGCCCTGGTCCTGCTGCTGCGCGCGGCCGGCCTGCGCCCCGGCGACGAGGTGATCGTCCCCGCCTACACCTTCGTCGCCTCCGCGACCTCGGTGGTGCTGGCGGGCGGCCGCCCGGTCTTCGCGGACATCGACCCGGTCACGTACAGCCTCGACCCGGCGAGCGTCGAAGCCGTCCGCACCGACCGCACCCGGATGGTCATGCCCGTCCACCTCTTCCACCAACTCGCCGACCTGGAGGCCCTGCTGGCCCTCGCCGACCGGCACGGCCTGACCGTCGTAGAGGACAGCGCCGAGGCCTTCGGCATGCGCTGGGACGGCGTCCACGCGGGCCTGCACGGCGCGGGCGGCGTGCTCTCCTTCTTCCCCACCAAGACGCTCGGCGCGATCGGCGACGCGGGCGCCGTCCTCACCGACGACCCGGCCCTCGCCGAAGCCGTCTCCGCGATGCGCCACCACGGCCGCACCGGCCGCACCCTGGACGACTTCCCCACCATCAACCGCCCCACCGAACTCCTCGGCACCAACAGCAAGATGGACGACGTCCAGGCCGCCGTCCTGCTCGCCAAACTCGGCCGCGCCGACCGGGACATCGCCCGCCGCGCCCACCTCGCCGCCGCCTACACCGAACGCCTGACCGGCACCCCCGGCCTCACCCTGCCCACCGTCGTCCGGCGGAACGCCGCCACCGACCCGGTCTGGTACGTCTACCTGATCGAGTCCGACCACCGGGACGAACTCGCCGCCCACCTCGCCCGGCACGGCGTCCAGACCGAGACGTACTACCCGACGCCGCTCCACCTCCAGCCCTGCTTCGCCGAACTCGGCCACCGCACCGGCGAGTTCCCGCACGCCGAAGCCGCCTGCGGCCGCGCCCTCGCGCTCCCGCTCTACCCCGACCTCGCCGACCACGAACTGGACCTGGTCAGTGACCTGGTCCGCGACTTCCAGCACGGAAAGCAGCGGTGACCCACCGATGACCACCCTCCCCGCGGACACCGCCACCACCATCCCGTTCTTCCCGCCCGACCTCTTCGAGGACGACCGCGACCTGCTGCTCGACGTGGTCCGCGACGTCGCCACCGACCCCGCCCAGCGCTTCATCCTCGGCGAACGCACCGCCCGCTTCGAGGAGTTGCTGCGCACCGACCTCGGCGCCGAGGACGTCATCGCCTGCGGCAGCGGCACCACCGCCCTCACCCTGGTGCTGCGCGCCACGGGCGTCACCACCGGCGACGAGGTGATCGTCCCCGCCTTCGGCTGCGCCCCGCTCGCCAACACCGTCCTCGGCGTCGGCGCCACCCCCGTCTTCGCCGACGTCGACCCGCACACCCTGGTCATCGACCCGGACGCGGCCGAGGCCCTCGTCACCCCCCGCACCAAGGCCCTCATGCCCGCCCACATGTTCTCCGTGATGGCCGACATGCCCCGCCTGCGCGCCCTCGCGACCCGGCACGGCCTGCGCCTGGTCGAGGACTCCGCGGTCGCCCAGGGCGCCGTCCTCGACGGCCGCCCGGCCGGCACCTGGGGCGACGCGGGCGTGTTCTCCTTCGTCCAGGTCAAGTCCTTCGGCGGCCCCGGCGAAGGCGGCGTCGTCGTCACCGGGGACCCCGAACTCGCCCGCACCGTACGGATGCTGCGCAACCACGGCCAGGACGGCGTGCACCGCTTCCGCCACCACCTGATCGGCCTGAACAGCCGCTTCGACGAAGTCCTTGCCGCCTTCCAGATCCGCCGCCACCCCGGCCTGGCCCGCCGCCTGGCCCGCCGCGCCGAGATCGCCGCCCACTACACGGAGAGCTTCGCCCCGCTCGCCGCCCGGGGCGTCCTCCCGCCCCCGCCCGGCACCAACGGCCGCTGCTACTACGTCTACACCCTGCTCGCCGAACGCCGCGACGACCTCCGGCGCCACCTCGCCGCCCACGGCGTCGACAGTCACGTCTACTACCCCCAACCCCTGCCCCATCAGCCCGCCTTCGCCCACGCGGCCGCCCCCGACGGTCACTGGCCGCACGCCGAACGGGCGGCCCGCCAGTGCCTCTCCCTGCCGGTCTACCCGCACCTGACGGACGCCCAGGTCGAGCGGATCACCGAAGCCGTCCTCGCCTTCCCGGCCTGAGAACGCCGGCCAGGCCTGAGAACGCCGGTGGGCGCCCCCTCCGCACGGACGGGGCGCCCACCGGTGGCGGTTCAACCCACCGCCACCCCGTCCGCCCGCACGGCCGCCGCCGCCAGCTCCGCGACCACCCGCCGGTCCGGCTTCCCCGACCCGCCCAGCGGCATCCGCTCCAGCAGCAGCAGCCGCTCCGGCAGCTTGTACCGCTCCAGACCGCACAACTCGCGTAGGAAGAACGTCAGTTCATCGAGCGTCAGCGCCTCCCCCCGTGGCACCGCGCAGACGCACATCCGCTCGCCGAGATCCGGATCCGGCACCGGCACGCACACCGCCTCCGCGACCTCCGGGTGCCCCTCCAGCAGCCGCTCCACCTCCGCGACGGAGATCGACACTCCGCCCCGGTTCACCGTCTGCTTGATCCGCGCCAGCACCCGCAGCGAACCGTCCGCCTCCAGCACCCCCCGGTCGCCGGAGCGCACCCAGCCCCCGTCCACCCGCAGCCGGGCGTCCAACTCCGGCTCCCCGACGTGGCACAGCGGCGTCATCGGACCCCGCGCCTGCAACTCGCCCGGCACCCCCGCGGGCACCGGGCGCCCGTCCGGCCCGCACACCCGGAACTCCGCGACCTGCGGGTCCGGCAGGCCCACCCGCAGCACGTCGCCTTCCGGATCCGCCCACCGCGCATGGCAGTTCAGCCCGTCACTGGCCCCGTACACGTTCACCACCGGGCACCCGAACCGCCGCAGCGCCGCACCCAGCACCGCCGGGGACAGCGCCGCCGCGCTCGACACCACCGCCTGCAACGAGGACAGGTCCTCGCCCGGCGCGGGCACCCGCTCCGCCATCCGGCGCAGCATGGTCGGCACCGCCGCCAGGTGCGTCGGCCGCCACCGCCCCACCGCGGCCAGCGCCCCCGCCGGGTCGAACCGCTCCCCGACCGGCGGCAGCAGCACCGTGGCCCCGCACCGCACCAGCGCCACCACCGCCAGCGAACCGTACGCCGTCGCCGGGCTCACCAGCAGCAGCACCCGCGGCGGCGCACCGTCCGCGGTCGCCAGCACCCGCTCCACGTACCGCCCGCGGCCGCCAGCCAGGGCGTTGTGCGAGTACGCGATCAGCTTCGGGGCGGCCTCCGAACCCGAGGACAGCAGGATCCGGGCGGGCGCCTCCGCGTCCACCACGGCGGGCACCCACTCCGCCCGCTCCGGCCAGGCGTCCTCGCCGAGCACCACCACCTCGTGCAGGTCCGGGAGTTCGGGCCGCAGCCCGTCCACCAGGCCCTTCCACTCCGGCACCGTCACCACCGCGTCCACCCGCGCCGTGCCCCACACCGACAGCAGGTCCCGCCGCCCGTGCCCGGCCGTGCACGGCAGCACCACCGCACCCAGTGCCGCCACCGCCAGGTCCACCACCGGCGCCCGCCGGTCCGCGGGCACCTTCACGCCCACCACCGACCCCGGCCCCACTCCCCGCGCCGCCAGCCCGGCCGCCAACCCCCGGACCCACCGGCCCAGTTCCGCGTACGAGAGCGCGCCCGCCCCGTCCACCACCGCGGCCCGCTCCCCGTGCGCCGCGACCCGCTCCGCGAACAGCTCGTACAACCCCCGCCCCGGGCACCACCCCCGGGCCACCCAGCGCTCCCGCAACTCCCGGTCCACCCGGTCGGGGAACTCCACCCCGGCCACCGAAACCCACGTCACAGCCACCACTCCCGTCCGCCGATCCACCGATCAGAACCCTTGCCCCGCCCGCTCACGTCCCGCCCGCTCACGCCCCGAACTCCCACGGCCCGCGGACGAACGCGCACCCGTCCGCCCCGAACTCGAACGCCGCCGCCACCCGCGGGTCGCGCACCAGCGCGGCCAGGTCCGTGCACACCTCCACCCCGTCCCCGGGGAAGCCGCCGCCGCCCGCCGCCCCGCACAGCAGCCGGGCCGCCGACAGCAGCGAGGACTCGACCCGCTGCGCCCGCCCGGTCCGCTCCCGGGCCTCCAGCGCGGCGACCGCCCCCGCGGCGCAGACCAGGCCGCCCAGCACGTCGCAGACCGTCAGCAGGGTGGGGCGCGGCGGCAGCCCGTCCGGCGCCAGCAGCGCGGCCAGGCCGGAGTGCGCCTGCACCGGGTAGTCGGTGCTCAGCCCGGGCCCGCCGCCGCTGGCCTGCGCGTACACCAGGCCGGGGCGCAGCGCGGCGGCCGTCCCGGCGTCCAGCCCCAGCCCGGCGACCTTCGCGGGCGCGAGGCTGTGCAGCAGCACGTCCGCCCCGCTCACCAACTCCCGTACGGCAGAGCGCCCTTCCGGGCTCCGCAGGTCCGCCTCCAGCACCCCCTTGCCACGGTTGAGCGCCGCGAACCGGGCCGACACCGCCGCCCCCTCCCCGCCCGGCTCCGCCGTCATCGGTGGCACGCCGCGCAGCGGGTCCCCGCCCGGGGGCTCGACCCGCAGCACGGCGGCCCCGAGCAGCGCCAACACCCGCCCGGCCATCGGCCCCTGGACCCGCCGGGTGATCTCCACCACCGTCACGCCGCTCAACGGGCCCGGCCCGTCGAAGGGTTCACCCCGTCGCACGGTTCCCGGCGCCCCCGCCCGCAGCTGCCACGGCATCCCGCCCAGCACCGCGGGCCGCCCCGCCACCTCCGTCAGCTCCACCCCGCACTCCGCCGCGACCCGCAGCAGCCGCCGGTACTCGACCGCCCGGGCCGCCGCGAACAGCTGCTCCGGCAGCGGGCAGGCCGCCGTCCCGTACCGGGCCTGGAACGGCAGCCAACCGCGCCCCACCACCCGCCGCTCGACGTCCAGTTCGCACCAGAACCGCAGCCAGCCGTCCGCCTCCAGCGCCTCCAGCTCGAACCACACCCCGTCCGCCGACCCGAACGGCGGCCCGCCCGCCCCGGACGGCTCCGCGCCGTCGCCGCCCGCGCCGTCGCCCCCCACCGAGGCCGCCGCCAGGTACTGCGACAGCCCGAGCAGCGCGCCCTGCGCCACCGACACCCCCACCTCGCGGTACGCCGCGCCCAGCCGCCGGGCGCGCAGCGCCGCCAGCGTGCCGGTGGTGGCCAGCACCCCGGCCGCCACCGAGGCGAAGTCCACCCGCAGCGGCGTCGGCGCCCCGTAGCGCCGCCCGTGCACGTGCATCACCCCGCAGGCCGCCTGGACGTCCGCCTCGCTGTCGAGCCGCAGCCCCAGCGGCCCGGACCAGGACATCCGGCACGCCAACTCGCCGCCGACCTCCAGCAGTTCACCCTCGCCGACCGCCACCCCGGAAGCCCGCAGCAGCCCCGCCGCCACCTCCCGCGCCACCCGCGGCCGCACACCGACGGCCCCCGTCGCGGCCGCCGTCACGGCTGCCACCCGCGGCCGCACACCGACGGCCGCCGACCCGACGGCCCCCGTCACGGCCGCCGCCCGCGCACCGCGTACACCACGTTCGAGCAGGCCCGGAACCGCGGATCGGCGAACAGCCCCCGCAGCTCGGCGAGTTCGTCCTCGCCCAGCCCCTCCCGCAGCAGCGGCTCCCGCAGGTGCCAGGTGTTGTGCAGCTGCATCTCCAACTGCGGCGTGCCGGGCGCGAGGGTGCCGATCCGCACCTCCGCCTCCACCCCGGTGAACCCGGCCCGCACCAGCGCACCGGCGCACTCCCGCCCCCAGCCCTGGTGCGAGCCGCGCGCCCGGAAGGCCCGCAACTTCGCCCGCTGGTAACGCTCGTACAGCTCCCGGGCCCGCTCGTCGGGGACGGTCAGCACCGGCGCGTACTCGGCGTCGAACTCCAGCAGGTGCAGCACCCCGCCGGGCCGCAGCGCCGCGAACAGCCGGGCCAGCACGGCCTCCCGTTCCGGCAGGTGGGAGAGCACCAGCCGGGCGTGCACCAGGTCGAAGGCGCCCGGGGGCAGTTCGTCGCGCACCACGTCGTGCCGGAGCACCGTCAGCCCGGGTCGCACCGGCACCGGCAGCGGCGCCAGGTCCGTCGCCAGCACCGAGCCCCCGGGCGCGACCCGCTCGGCCAGCCAGAGCGCGACGCTCCCCGCCCCGGTGCCCACGTCCAGGCAGCGCATCCCGGGCCCGACCCCGCCCGCCCGCAGCGCGCCGAAGCTGACCGGGTCGAGCCACGCCGCCAGGCAGCGGTGCTGCCCGGCCGCGTGCGCGCTCCCGTTGTCGAACAGGTACGACCCCGTCTCCCGCACCGCGCCCGCCATCAGACCCGCCCCGCCACGGTGGGAACGGCCCCCGCACCCGCGTGCGCGAGCACCCGCCGCGCCGCCAGCTTCCCCGACCGCACCGCCCCCTCGCTGCTCGGCCGCAGCATCACCCAGTCCCCGGCGTACTCGACCGGCCCGGTCGGCCGCTCCAGGAACGCGGCCCGCTCCCGGACGGCGGCCGGCGCGCCCTGCGGCAGCCCGAGCGGGAAGCGGTGCACCAGCGTCCGGACGGTGGCCGCCCGCAGGCCGGGCAGGAACCGCTCGGCCTCCGCGCAGACCACCTCCGCCACCCGCCCGTCCGGTTCGCCCAGCAGCCCGGGGGAGGCCCACGGCGAGGCGAACGCGGTGACCAGCCCCTTCCCCTCCGGCGCCCGCCCGTCGGCCTTGAGGTGGTCGAGGACCAGCCCGGTGCAGACCCGGCTCTCCTCCTCCGGCACCGACAGCGCGTAGCTGGGCGCCCGGGTCGGGCTCGGCAGCGGCCGGTCCAGCAGACAGGCGACCTTGAGCATCGGCGCGTACGTGCTCGCCGCCAGGTACGGCCGCTCCCGGTCCGGGAGGTCGTCCCCGCGCAGTTCCAGGGCGAGCGGCGCGGGCACCGCCAGCACCGCCTGCCGGGCCCGCACCCGCGCCCCGTCGGCGAACTCCAGCAGCACGCCGCCCGCCCCGCCGGGGGCCGAGCCGTCCCGCACCGAGACCACCTGCCGCCCGAGCTCCACCGGCAGCCGTTCGGCCAGCCGCCGGGCCAGGGTGTCCATCCCGTCCCGGTAGGTCATCCAGCGCGCCCCGGCCCCGCCCACCGACAGCAGGGTGGCGACCATCGGGGCGACCGCCGAGCTGTCCGGCCGCCAGCCGAAGCAGTGGCTGGAGAGCGGTTGCAGCATCGCGGCCAGCAGTTCCTCCCGCCCGGCCGACCCGGCGCAGTACGCGCTCAGCGTGGCGTCCCCGCTGGGTGCGGTCTCCGGCCGGTCGGGGTCGAACTCCCGCCAGCGGGTGGCGAGTTCGGCGGCGAACCGGAGCCAGGCCCAGCGGCCGCGCCAGGACAGCCCGGCGCCGGTCAGCAGCCCCTTCGGGTGCCCGAGGTGGGGGTGGGCGCGCCCGCCCCGCCACAGGGCGAAGCCGGGTTCGACCACCGGCACCTCGTCCTCCGGCAGGCCGACCGCCCGGATCAGCTCCCAGGTGGCCTCGTACCCGGCGCCCGCGATGGTCTCCGCGCCCTCGTCCAGCAGCCAGCCGTCCACCCGGCTGGACGCCATCCGCCCGCCGACCCGGTCCGCGCCGTCGAAGACCCGCACCGCACGCCCGGCCGCGGCCAGGTGGTGCGCCGCGGACAGCCCCGCGATCCCCGCCCCGACCACCGCGACGTCGACCTCGACCTCGTCCATGCCCAGCTCTCCGCTCACCTCAACCCACTTCCACAGATCCGGAGTTCACGTCCACAGGCCGGTACCGATCCGGGTGCTCCCGGCCAGCACCCGCTCCCGCAGCTCGTGCCGCCGCACCTTCCCGGTGGCCGTCCGCGGCACCGCGTCCCAGCCGACCACCAGCGGTTCGGCCAGCGGCGGCAGGTCGCGCACCGCGTCCCGCCAGCGGGCCGGGTCGAGGGTGCCGTCGGCGGTGACCAGCACCGGCTGCGGGCGGCCCTCGGCGACGGACAGCAGCACGGCCTCCTCGACGTCCGGCAGCCGCTCGTGCAGCACGTCCTCGACCTCGACGCAGCTCATCCCGGGCACCATGTCGACCTCCCGGTCCAGCACCAGGACGCGGCCGTCGCGGGTCCGGACCCCGAGGTCCCCGGTGTTGAACCAGCCGCGGTCGAGCTTGCGCCGCCAGCGTTCCGGCTCGTCCAGGTAGCCCAGGCACAGCGCCCCGGTGCGGGCGTACAGCATGCCGGTCTCGCCGGGCCGCACGGTCCGGCCGGGCCGCTGCGGGTCGGTGACCCTGAGCCGCACCCAGCCGGGCACCGGGCGCCCCAGGTCTCGGGTGGTCGGGTGCCGTTCACCGGCGGCGGCCAGCGCGCCCCGGGTGAGGAAGCGGAAGCTCAGCGGCCCGGTCTCGCTCTGCCCCCAGCCCTGCATCCACAGCGGCCGCCGCCGCCGGGTGGCGTCCAGGAAGGTCCGCACCGTCGGCGGGTGCACCGCGTCGAAGGTCGAGATGAACAGCCGCACGTCCCGGAACGGGTTGCCCGCCCCGGCCGCCAGCGGCTGCCAGCGCACGTAGCTGGACGGCAGCGCCTCCAGCACGGTCGGCGGGTGGCTGCGCAGCAGCGCGGCGGCCGCCGACGGGTCCGCGTCGGGCAGCAGCGCGACGGTCCGCGGGGCGCGCCAGAACGCGCTGACGGTCCAGGTTAGCGCCCGCCCGTGGGCGAAGGAGATCGCGCTGGCCACGGTGTCCTCGCGGCGCACCGACAGCACCGGCCAGGGCCGGGCCTCGAACGCGGACAGCCGCCGGATCAGCGTCCGGGTGGAGTGCACCACGAGCTTGGGGACGCCGGTGGTGCCGGAGGTGTGGATGACCGCGAGCGGCTCGTCCTCCCCGCGGGTGCGCACGCCCGGCACCGGCCCGCCGCGCAGCCCGTCCACCGGCAGCGCGCCCTCGGCGGGCCCGTCCAGGCACACCGTCCGCCCGGCCAGCGCGGTCAGCTCCACCCCGGCGGCCCGCGCCCCGCCCAGCACGTCCCGCTGGGTGACCAGCACGTCCGGCCGCAGCCGCCGCAGCAGCGCGCCCAGCCCCTCCGGCGGCACCCGGTCCGAGAGCAGCGCGGGCACCGCCCCGATCCGGGCCGCCGCGCAGGCCAGCAGCACGTAGTCCCAGTGGTTGCGCTTGACCACCGCCACCGAGGAGCCGGGCCCGGCCCCGGCCGCCGCCAGCCAGGCCGCGGTCTCCCGCACCAGCTCGGCCAGCTGCGCGGTGTCGTACGCGGTGCCGCGCTCCGGCGCCAGGTCCAGCGGACGGCCCAACTGCACGTCCACCGAAGGACGTCGATCGGCCAGCGTGTCGAACAGCGGCCCCAGGTCGAGCGGCAGCCGCCCGAACACCGCCCCCAGCCCCCCGCTCACAGCCCACCGCCGGTCACCGCGAGCGCCAGGTCCACGCCGACCAGCAGCGCGCAGCACACCCGGTGCAGGCGAATCCCGAGCCGGCGGGCGAGCAGGATCTCGCCCCGGACGAACCCGAGCACCCACTGCCGGGCCCGCAGCGCGACCACCGGCGCCATCACCAGCGGGAACCACCACGGCGCGTACCCGGCCACCGCCGAGCCGACCAGCAGCACCGCCTCCAGCGCCGAGCACCCGGCCACGAACGCCGCGTTGCCGCGCGGCGACAGCAGCACCGCGGCGGTCCTGCGCCCCACCGCCCGGTCCCCGGCGATGTCGTTGGTGTTGGAGTAGACGCCGAACAGCAGCGGGCCGAGCCCGAACAGCAGCGCCTGCACCACCGCGAAGCCGTCGAACCGCCCGGCCAGCAGCCCGTACAGCGGCAGCACGAAGAACCAGCCGAGCGCGGCGAGGAAGAGCTCCTGGAAGCCGTTGTAGCTGATCCGTAGCCACCAGGTGTACTGGAAGCCGAACACGGCCAGCGCCGCCGTCCCGGCCACCGCCCACCCGGGCCGGGCGGGCGCCGCGGCCACCGCCGCCGCCCAGCACAGCACGCACGCCGCGACGGTCGCCCAGCCGAACCGGATCGCCTGGCGCTCCGTCAGCGTCCCGGCCACCAGCGGCTTGCGGGCCAGCCGCCGGGCGGGCGCGTCCGGCCCGTAGTTCACCGCGTCGCTGCCGTCCCGGTACCCGGTGACGTCGTCGAAGGTGCACATGGCCGCGCTCATCGCGACCTCCCCGCCCAGGAACAGCACCAGCACCAGCAGCGCCGTCCCCGCGCCCACCCCGGTCCCGGAGGCCAGCACCAGCGCGGCCACCAGCGGGACGCTCAGGTAGTAGTCCCAGATGTCGAGCTTGGCCAGCCTGGCGTACGCCCGCCAGGGGACCGGGGCCGCCTCGGGAGCGGCGGGAAGGGCGACGTGCTCCACGGGAAACGCAGTCCTCTCGACGGCGGCCGCAACCCGGGACGCGACTGCCGCGGGGGGCCGGAGACAACGGGCCGACCGCACTGACAGTGCGCCAAATCGCCGCGACGGACGAGGAGTCGGCGGTCGCCATCATGGCATAGGGAGACCGTTCGGACGCATTCCTGTGATCAGACAGAAAGCGGGCGATCGGCTTTTCCGCCGACCGCCCGTGCGATCATCCGACCGCTTTTCCGCCATTGCGCACTACGCGGAGAAACTCCCCGCCCCGCCCGGCACGTGCGTCCCGTAACCCGGCTGCGCCACCACCGACGGACCCAGGCAGAACGGGTTCCCGTAGACCTTCACCGGACGGTCCGTCTGGTTGGCCAACACATGGGCCAGACCGGGGAGTTGCTGGCAACCGGCCGGGTCCCGGTAGACGTCCAGCGGCTGCGCCTCGGTCGAGAACACCACCACGTCACCGCTCGCCGCGCGCGCCGCCGCGGGCGCCGGAGCCGCCAGCCCGAGCACCGAACCCACCGCCACCAGGGAAACCAGAATCGCTCGCACAGTCATCCTTCACGACGTTCCACTCCCGTGTCCGTCACGGGCCGCCACCATCGCTATCGTGCGCACACATCTGAACTCCAATCCCGCCCACCGAATTCACCCGACCGGCCGAAACCCGGGCCGCCGCCGCACGCCCCTCCACCGGCCCCGTCCGATCCCGCCCCGCCCGTCACCCGCCCGGACTACCATCGCCCCCATGACGACCCCGCCGTCCGCCCGCCCCGCACCCTTCGGCCCGCACACCCACTGCCACTGGTGCGGAGCCTCCTACCCGGTCGGCACCGAGAGCTGGCCGCGCACCTGCCCCCGCTGCGGCGAGATCAGCTACCGCAACCCGCTCCCGGTCACGGTCGCCCTCCTCCCGGTCCGCCTCCCCGACGGCGACGCCCGGCTGACGGTCATCCGCCGCACCATCGAACCCGGCTACGGCCTGCTCGCCCTGCCCGGCGGCTACGTCGACTACGGCGAGAGCTGGCAGCAGGCCGCCGTCCGCGAACTGCGCGAGGAGACCGGCATCCTGGCCGACGCCGCAGACGTCCGCCTGGTCGCCACCGACTCCGACGCCCGCGGCGGCTTCCTCTGCCTGTTCGGCCTCCTCCCGGCCCGCGACCTGGCCGACCTGCCCCCCTCCGTCCCCACCGACGAGACCGAGGGCTGGCAGCTCGCCACCGCCGACACCCCGCTCGCCTTCCCCTTCCACACCCGGGTCGCCCGCTCCTGGTTCGACGGCGAGTACCTCCACCTCACCGCCGAACCCACCGCCGAACCCACCGTCTGACCCCCCGAACCCGCCCGCCGGGCCCGGCCACCCGCCCGCCGGGCCCGGCCACCCGCACCGCCGGCCCGGCCCCCGCTACCGCCCCAGCACCGCCATCGCCGCGTTGTGCCCCGGGATCCCGCTCACCCCGCCCCCGCGCACCGCCCCCGCCCCGCACACCAGCACCCGCGGCCACCCGGTCCCCACCCCCCACCGCCCCGCGTCCGGCCCCTCGCCCGCGAACGGGAACGCCAGGTCCCGGTGGAAGATGTTCCCGCCCGGCAGCCGCAGGTCCGCCTCCAGGTCCAGCGGCCCGCGCACCTCCAGGCACGGCCGCCCCCGGACGTCCACCGCCAGGCAGTCCGCCAACGGCTCCGCCAGCACCCCGTCCAACGTCCCCAGCACCCCCGCCAGCGCCGCCTCCCGCACCCCCTCCGGATCCCCGGCGAACAGCCGCGCGGGCAGCTGCAGCCCGAACAGCGTCAGCGTCTGCGCCCCCTCCGGCACCCCCGGCCCCAGGATCGACCGGTCCGCCAGCGAGTGGCAGTAGATCTCCGACGGCGCGGGGGAGGGCAGCCGCCCCGCCACCGCCTCCCGGTACGCCCCCTCCAGCTCCCGGTACGACTCCGCGACGTGGAACGTCCCCCCGAACGCGTCCCGCGCGTCCACTGCCCCGTCCCGCAGCCGCGGCAGCCGGCGCAACAGCATGTTCACCTTCAGCTGCGCCCCCTCCGGCGCGGGCTCCCCACCGCCCGCACCGCCCACCAGCCGCTCCAGCTCGGCCGGTGCCGCGTTGCACAGCACCCAGCGCGCCCCCACCCGCCGCTCCACCCCGTCCGCGTCCAGGTACCCGACCTCGGCCGGCCCCGCCGCGCCCCCCGGGTCGACCGACACCACCTCGCACCCCGTCCGCAGCTCCGCCCCGCCCGCCCGCGCGGCCTCCGCCAGCGCCCCGGTCACCGCCCCCATCCCGCCCACCGGCACGTCCCAGTCACCCGTCCCGCCGCCCACCACGTGGTAGAGGAAGCACCGGTTCTGCCGCAGCGAAGGGTCGTGCGCGTGCGAGAACGTCCCGATCAGCGCGTCCGTCAGCACCACCCCGCGCACCACGTCGTCCGCGAACCGCCGCTCCAGCGCCACCCCCAGCGGCTCCTCGAACAGCTCCGCCCACGCCACCGGATCGTCCACCCGCGCCCGCAGCTGCGCCCGCGAGGGCAACGGCTCCGTCAACGACGGGAACACCCGCTCCGCGACCCGCCCGGTCATCCCGTAGAACTCCCGCCACGCCGCGAACTCCCGCTCCCCACCCGTCAGTTCACGGAACGACCCGGCCGTCCGCCGCTCGTCCCCGCCGTCCACCAGCAACCCCCCGACCCGCCCGTCCCGCTCCCACGGCGTGTACGAGGAGATCCGCCGCCGCCGCAACTCCACCCGCACCCCCAGCTCCGCCAGGATCCGCCGCGGCAGCAGGCTCACCAGGTACGAGTACCGCGACAGCCGCGCGTCCACCCCCGCGAACGCCCGCTCCGACACCGCCGCCCCGCCCACGTGCCCCAACCGCTCCAGCACCAGCACCCGCAGCCCGGCCCGACCCAGGTACCCGGCCGCCACCAGCCCGTTGTGCCCGCCACCCACGATCACCACGTCATGAGCCACCGTCATCCCGCCGGTCTACCACCTCCCGCCCGCCCCCACCAGCACCCCTGCCGCGCGACCCTGGACCCCCGGACGATCACGTGGCATGGTCAGCAGCGTCAGCCTCCCCCGGACGGCCCGCCACAAGCCCAGCCGTCCCCACCACGGCCTGGAGACCACCACGTGAGCACCCCTCCGACCCCCCAGGACCAGCAGCACCCGCACTCCGAACCGCTCTGGCGCCCCGACCCCGCCCGCGCCGCCGCCAGCCGCCTGGTCGACTTCCAGCGCTGGGCCGCCGACCACCACGGCGCCCCCGCCGCCCCGCTCGCACCGGCCGCCACCGACACCGAGGCCGCCACCCGCTACGCGGACCTCCACCGCTGGTCCACCGACGACCTCACCCGCTTCTGGACGGCCGTCACCGAGTACTTCGACGTCCGCTTCCACACCCCGCCCACCGCCGTCCTCGCCGAACCCGCCACCATGCCCGGCGCGAAGTGGTTCCCCGGCGCCACCCTCAACTACGCCGAACACGCCCTGCGCGCCGCCGAGGACCCGGCCAACGCCGACCGCCCCGCCATCCTCCACCTGGACGAGCGCACCACCGAGCCGACCGCCACCACCTGGTCCGAGCTCCGCCGCCAGGTCGGCTCCCTCGCCGCCGCCCTCCGCGCCCTGGGCGTCCGCCCCGGCGACCGCGTCAGCGCCTACCTGCCCAACGTCCCGCAGGCCGCCGTCGCCCTCCTCGCCACCGCCGCCGTCGGCGCCACCTGGACGAGCTGCGCCCCCGACTTCGGCGCCCGCAGCGTCCTCGACCGCCTCCAGCAGATCGAACCCACCGTCCTGTTCGCCGTCGACGGCTACCACTACGGCGGCAAGGACCACGACCGCACCGGAGTCGTCGCCGAACTCCGCCGCGAACTCCCCACCCTCACCACCGTCGTCCACGTCCCCCTGCTCGGCACCCCCGCCCCCGGGGGCACCCTGTCCTACGACGACCTGGTCGCCGACGACACCGCACCCGTCTTCGAACCCGTCCCCTTCGACCACCCCCTCTGGGTCCTCTACTCCTCCGGCACCACCGGCCTCCCCAAGGCCATCGTGCAGAGCCAGGGCGGCGTCCTGGTCGAACACCTCAAGCAGGCCGCCCTCCACCTCGACCTCGGCCCCGACGACCGCTTCCTCTGGTACACCAGCACCGGCTGGATGATGTGGAACTTCCTGCTGGCCGGCCTGCTCACCGGCACCACGGTCGTCACCTACGACGGCAGCCCCGGCCACCCCGACACCGGCGCCCTCTGGTCCGTCGCCGCCCGCACCCGCGCCACCGTCCTCGGCACCTCCGCCGCCTACGTCATCGCCAGCCGCAAGGCCGACCTCCACCCCGGCCGCGACCTCGACCTCTCCGCCGTCCGCTGCCTCGGCACCACCGGCTCACCGCTCCCGCCCGACGGCTTCCAGTGGATCTACGACGAGGTCAAGTCCGACCTCTGGCTCGCCTCCGTCAGCGGCGGCACCGACGTCTGCTCCTGCTTCGTCGGCGGCGTCCCCACCCTCCCCGTCCACCTCGGCGAGATCCAGGCCCCCTGCCTCGGCGCCGCCGTCGAGTCCTGGGACGCCGACGGCCACCCGCACACCGACACCGTCGGCGAACTCGTCGTCACCAAGCCCCTCCCCTCCATGCCCACCGGCTTCTGGAACGACCCGGACGGCCACCGCTACCACGACAGCTACTTCGACACCTACCCCGGCACCTGGCGCCACGGCGACTGGATCACCGCCACCGGCCGCGGCACCGTCGTCATCCACGGCCGCTCCGACTCCACCCTCAACCGCCAGGGCGTCCGGATGGGCTCCGCCGACATCTACGAGGTCGTCGAACGCCTCCCCGAGATCGCCGAGTCCCTGGTCATCGGCCTCGAAGAACCCGACGGCGGCTACTGGATGCCGCTGTTCGTCGTCCTCGCCCCCGGCGCCGAACTCGACGAGGACCTCACCGCCCGCATCCGCACCTCGCTGCGCACCGAACTGTCCCCGCGCCACGTCCCCGACGAGGTGATCACCGTCGCGGGCCTCCCGCACACCCTCACCGGCAAGCGCCTCGAAGTCCCCGTCAAGCGCCTGCTCGGCGGCACCCCCCTCACCCGGGCCGTCAACCCCGGCTCCGTCGACAACCTCGACCACCTGCGCTTCTTCGAACAGCTCGCCACCACCCGCAAGCAGCCCTGACCCCGCAGCCGGAGAAGCCCCGAGGGGCCGCCGCCACCCCCACGGCGGCAGCGGCCCCTCGGGAGCACGACCCCCTACTCCCCGGACAGCACCCGCTGCGCCGCCTCCCGCGCCTCCCCGGCGGTGTCCGCCACCCGCGCCGCCTCCGCCGCCCGCTGGCACTGCGCCAACGTCGCCCGCCCCAGCGCCGCCCGCACGTACGGGATCGCCGCCGCACCCATCGACAGGCTCGTCACCCCGAGCCCCGTCAACACGCACGCCAGCAGCGGGTCCGCCGCCGCCTCCCCGCACACCCCGCAGCTCTTCCCGGCCGCCTTCGCCGCGTCCGCCGCCGCCGCGATCAGGTCCAGCAGCGCCGGCTGCCACGGGTCCTGCAACCGCGCCAACGACCCCACCTGCCGGTCCGCCGCGAACGCGTACTGCGCCAGGTCGTTCGTCCCCAGCGACAGGAACTCGACCTCCCGCAGGACCGCCGCCGCCCGCAGCGCCGCCGACGGGATCTCCACCATCGCCCCGTACTTCGCGTCCAGCCCCACCTCCCGGCAGGCCGCCGCGAACGCCCGCGCGTCCACCCCGTCCGCCACCATCGGCGCCATCACCTCCAGGCGCACCGTCAACCCCTCCGCCGCCCGCGCCAGCGCCCGCAGCTGCGAACGCAGCACCTCCGGGTGCTCCAGCAGCGTCCGCAGCCCCCGCACCCCCAGCGCCGGGTTCGGCTCGTCCCCGGGCGTCAGGAAGTCCAACGGCTTGTCCGCCCCCGCGTCCAGCACCCGCACCACCACCCGGCCCCCCGGGAACGCCTCCAGCACCTTCCGGTACGCCTCGACCTGCTTCTCCTCGCTCGGCGCCTGCGCCGAATCGTCCAGGAACAGGAACTCCGTCCGGAACAGCCCGACGCCCTCCGCCCCGTTCTCCAACGCCGCGGCCACGTCCGCCGGGCCACCCACGTTCGCCAGCAGCGGCACCATGAACCCGTCCGAGGTCCGCCCCGGCCCGGTCGCGGCCGCCAACGCCGCCTGCCGCTCCGCCGCCTGCCGGCGCAACTCCTCCTGCCGCTCCGCCGCCGGCTCCACCAGCACCTCGCCCGACGCCCCGTCGACCGCCACCACCACCCCCTCCGCCAACCCCGTCGCCCCCGCCAGCGCCACCACCGCCGGCACCCCCATCGCCCGCGCCAGGATCGCGCTGTGCGAGGTCGGCCCGCCCTCCTCCGTCACGAACCCCAGCACCAGCGACGGATCCAGCAGCGCCGTGTCCGCGGGCGCCAGGTCCCGCGCCAGCAGCACGTACGGCTCGTCACTGTCCGGCACCCCCGGCATCGGCACCCCCAGGAGCCGCGCCACGATCCGGTTCCGCACGTCGTCCAGGTCCGCCACCCGCCCGGCCAGGTACTCACCCGCCGCCGCCAGCAGCTCCCGGTACGCCGCGAACGCGTCGTACACCCCGCGCTCCGCACTGCTCCCCGCCTCGATCCGCCGGTTCACGTCCGCCAGCAGCTCCGGGTCCTGCGCCATCAGCGCCTGCGCCTCCAGCACCGCCTGCGCCTCACCACCCGCCAGGTTCCCGCGCGCGACCAGGTCCGCCGCCACCGCGTCCACCGCCGCCTGCGCCCGGGCCTGCTCCCGCGGCACCTCCTCGGCCGACACCTGGGTCACCGGCGGCTCCAGCACCGCCGTCCCCATGTGCCGCACCTGCCCGATGGCGACCCCGTGGCTGACCCCCACGCCCCGCAGCGTCCGCTCCATGGTCCGAAACCCCTTCGCCGTCAGTCGCCGTCAGTCCTGTCAGTCCCGTCAGTTCCAGATGAACAGCTCGCCACCGGCCGTGACCTCACCGGACTCCGCCACCCCGCTCAACTGCTCCGCCGAAGCCTCCAGCGCCACGATCGGAGAGATCGGCGACTTCCCCGCCGCCTCCACCGCCGCCGGGTTCCACTTGATCACCGGCTGCCCCCGCTGCACCCGGTCCCCCTTGTGCACCAGCAGCTCGAACCCCTCCCCATTGAGCTGCACCGTGTCGATCCCCAGGTGCGTCAGCACCCCGTGCCCGTTCTCGTCCATCACCACGAACGCGTGCGGGTGCATCGACACCACCTGCCCGTCCACCGGAGCCACCGCCTCGATCGGCTCCCGCAACGGATCGATCGCCGTACCCGGCCCGACCATGGCCCCGGCGAACACCGGGTCGGGAACGTTGGCGAGGCCGACAGCGCGACCGGCGAGCGGCGACGTGACAGTGGTCATGGTGGAGCCTCCCAGGTACGGAGTACATCGCGTGCGGCCGCGGGGCAGCGGCCCATTGATCGACTGACCCCAAATTACGTCAACTTCGGACATTTCATGCGATAGCACCCACAGGCCGCCCGGGTGAAGATCGCCACCCGCCTCACTAGCACCGCACACGAACCGACCGCCCCGCGCCATCCCCGCCGCCCCGCCACCCTCAAGTGGTCTAGTCCTCTTGGCCGCCCCGCCGCACTCTACGGCATCCGAGTGACCCCCCATCAGCCGCGCCCACCCACCCCACACGGGGCCGACCGGGTGACTCCACCCCGCCCCGATTAGGCGCCCGGCCGCCGACCCGCTATGGTTGCCCGAGTCGCCGCGCAACGGCGGCAAACAGAGCAAGTCGGACGAGTAAAGCTTCGGTCAACGCCGAGTAAACGGTCTGGTAAGCTCTAAACACGAAAGAACGAAGCGCCCGGAGATGCGGTCGGAAGGCCGGTCGAAGGAAGTGTCCGTTCCTTGAGAACTCAACAGCGTGCCAAAAGTCAACGCCAGATATGTTGACATCCCCGGCCAGCCGGTATCGGTTGGTTGGAGA
>NZ_JNYE01000011.1 GCF_000717185.1 Kitasatospora phosalacinea
GCCCTCGACCACGGTGCCGTCGGTGGCGACCTTCTCACCGGGCCGCACCACGAACCGGTCACCGACCGCGAGCTGCCCCACCGGAACGCGGGTCTCCCGCCCGTCCCGCAGCACCGTCACGTCCTTGGCGCCCAGTTCGAGCAGCGCCTTGAGCGCGGCGCCCGCGGTCCGCTTCGAGCGGGCCTCGAAGTAGCGTCCGGCCAGGATGAACGCGGTGACGCCGGCCGCCGCCTCCAGGTAGATGTTCGACGCGCCGTCGGAGCGGGCGATGGTGAACTCGAAGCCGTGCCGCATCCCGGTCATGCCCGCGTCGCCGAAGAACAGCGCCCACAGCGACCACAGGAACGCGGCGCCGGTGCCGACCGAGACCAGGGTGTCCATGGTGGCGGCGCCGTGCCGGGCGTTGGTCCAGGCGGCCCGGTGGAACGGCCAGGCGGCGTACGTCACCACCGGCGCGGCCAGGGTCAGCGACAGCCACTGCCAGTTGTCGAACTGCAGGGCGGGCACCATCGCCATCGCGATCACCGGCACCGCCAGCGCGACGGCGGTGACCAGGCGCTGCCGCAGCGGCGCCAGCTCGTCGGCCGGGCCGGTGGCCGCGGCGCCGTCCGCCCCGGCCGCCGCCTCCGCCGCGGCCGGGGGCTCGGGGAGCGCGGCGGTGTAGCCGGTGGCCTCGACGGTCGCGATCAGGTCGGCGACCTCCACGGGCCCGTCGACGACCACCTTGGCCTTCTCGGTGGCGTAGTTGACGGTGGCCCGGACGCCGTCCATCCGGTTGAGCTTCTTCTCGATCCGCGCGGCGCAGGACGCACAGGTCATGCCGCCGATGCGGAGTTCCACCTCGGTGGAGGCGGGTGCTGCCTGGGTGGTCATCAGGGCTCCTCGTGGTCTCTCCCGGCCGCGGGCCGGATTCCTACGGGTGGAGGGCTTGCTCAGGCCCGGCCGGTCAGCTCGTAGCCGGCCTCGTCGATCGCGGCGCGCACCGCCTCGTCGTCCGGTTCGGCGGCCGAGTCGACGCTCACCAGGCCGCCCTGCACGTCGACCCGGACGGCCTGCACGCCCGTCAGGGCGCCGACCGCCTTGCCGACGGCCTGCTCGCAGTGGCCGCAGGTCATCCCGGCGACGGCGTACACGGTGGTGACGGCGGCCGGGGCGGTCGCGGTCGTGGTGGTGGAGCAGGTGCCGTCGGTGGAGCAGCAGGACATGGGAACCTCCGGAGTGATCCTGCGATACCGGGTGGGGGTATCGGCTTCGATGTCTCCAGTTATACCCCTGGGGGGTATGCAGCGCAAGCATTCACTCCGCCGCCCCTCGCACCCCGTCCGTCGCGGGCGAATTTCAAGCCCCTGCCGCACCCGCTCTGACCTGCGCACATGGCGGCCCCTGCGGGTGGGGTTGCCCCGCCTCCGCCTCCTCGACTCGATTGACACATACCCCCAGGGGGTATGTACTCGCTGCGTCGGAACACCCCGGACCCCCGGGAGCGACCCCCTTGCCACACCCACGGGAGCGCGCCATGAACACCGCCTTCAAGGTCACCGCCTTCGCCACCGGCCTCGCCGCCGCCTTCACCGCCGCGTACGGCGTCGGCCACGCGGTCGGCCCCGCCCCGGCCCCCGCCGCCCAGCCGCACCCCGCCGCCCACGGAGCTCACGGAGCCCACGGAGCCCACGTGAACCCCACCGCCCCCGCCGTCCCCACGGCCCCCGCCGCCCACGGCGACCACCAGGTCGGCGGCCTACAGGTCGCCGACCGCGGCTACACCCTCCGCCTGGACCGCACCGTCGTCCCGGCCGGCGGCCCGACCGAGCTGAGCTTCCAGGTGCTGGCCCCGGACGGGAGCCCGCTCACCGCCTACCGGCCCGCGCACGAGAAGGAGCTGCACCTGATCGTCGCCAGCCGCGACCTGGCGGACTTCCAGCACCTGCACCCCGTCCGCACCGCCGACGGCACCTGGACCGCCCCGGCGAACATCCCCGCGGCCGGGGACTACCGGGTCTTCGCCGACTTCACCCCGGCCGCCGAGACCGACCCGCTCACCCTCGGCGCCGACCTGCACGCCGCGGGCGACTACCGCCCCGCAGCCCTCCCGCAGACCGGCCGCACCGTCACCGTCGACGGGTACACCCTCACCCTCGCCGGCGACCTCACCCCGGGCCGCCCCGGTCGCCTCGCCTTCACCGTGAGCCGCGACGGCCGCCCGGTCACCGACCTCGACCCGTACCTCGCCGCGTACGGCCACCTGGTGGTCCTCCGGGCCGGCGACCTCGGCTACCTGCACGTCCACCCGGACGGCGAACCGGGCGACGGCACCACCGCGCCCGGCCCCGAGGTCGACTTCACCGCGACCGCACCCACCCCCGGCGACTACCGCCTCTTCCTGGACTTCCAGCACCGGGGCACCGTCCGCACCGCGGCCTTCACCCTCACCGCCGCCGAAACCCCCGCCACCGGCATCCCCGCCACCGAAACCCCCACCACCGGCATCCCCGTCACCGAAACCCCCGCCACCGAGCCCCACCAGCACTGACCCCGCGCCCTCCTTCCCCTCCCGCCCCGCCCATCCGTCCCCCACATACCCCCACCCGGTATATCACCAGAGGAGCCCGGCCATGTCCGACCCCAGCGCACCACCCGCACCGCGCCGTTGGACGGCGCTCACCCTGATCGCCCTCGCCCAGTTCACGGTCATCATGGACACCTCGATCATCGGCGTGGCCCTGCCGGAGGTGCAGTCCGCGCTCGGCTTCTCGCAGGAGGACCTCTCCTGGGTGTTCAACGCCTACGTGATCGCCTTCGGCGGCCTGCTGCTGCTCGGCGGACGCCTCTCCGACCTGCTCGGCGCCAAGCGCGTCTTCGCCACCGGCTGGGCGGTCCTCGCCGTCGGCTCCCTGCTGGCGGGCCTGGCCGGCACCGCCTGGGTCGAACTGGTCGGCCGCGCCGTCCAGGGCGCCGGTTCGGCCCTGATCGCCCCGGCGGCGCTCACCCTGCTGATGACCCTCTTCGGCGCCCGCCCCACCGAACTCCCCAAGGCCATCGCGCTGTACGGGGCGGCCGCCCCGGCGGGCGGCACCGCGGGCGTCTTCCTCGGCGGGCTGATCACCCAGTACGCCAGCTGGCAGTGGGTGTTCTGGATCAACGTCCCGGTGGCGCTGGCCGTGCTCGCCGCGACCCCGTCCGTGATGCCCGCCGCGGCGGGCCGGCGCGGCTCGATCGACTGGCTCGGCGCGGCCACCGTCACCACCGGCCTCGCCGTCACCGTCCTCGCGGTCGTCCGCGCCCCGCAGGCGGGCTGGGGCTCGGCGCAGACCTGGCTGGTGCTGGCCGCCGGGCTCCTGCTGATCGCCGTCTTCCTGCTGCTCCAGCACCGCCGCCGCGAACCGCTGGTGCGGCTCGGCATCTGGCGCAGCCCGAACCTGGCCGGGGCCAACCTGGCGCAGCTGCTGATGGCCGCGGCCTGGATCCCGATGTGGTTCTTCCTCAACCTCTACCTGCAGCAGGTGCTCGGCCTGGAGGCGTTCGCCTCGGGCGCGGCACTGCTCCCGATGACCGCCGCGATCATGCTGATGATGATCGTCCTGGCGCCCCGGCTGATCGCCCGCTTCGGCCCCAAGCCGCTGGTCGTCACGGGCCTCGCCGCGCTCGCGGCGGGCATGTACTGGCTCTCGCTGGCCCGCCCGGACGGCAGCTTCGCGGTCGACGTGCTGCCCGCCTCGCTGCTCGCCGCGCTCGGCATGGCGCTGGCCTTCATCCCCTCGCTGGGCACCGCCCTCGCCGTCCCCGACCCCACCGAGGGCGGCCTCGCCTCCGGCATCGTCAACACCTCCTACCAGGTCGGCTCCGCCCTCGGCCTGGCCGCCATGACCGCCGTCGCCGCCGCCAACGGCGCCCGCGACCTCACCGACCCCGCCGCCCTCACCCAGGGCTTCTCGGCCGCCTTCCTCGGCGCCGCCGCCCTCGCCCTCCTCGGCGCCCTCGCCTCCCTCCTCACCCTCCGCCCCCGCCCTTCCTGACCCGGTCCTCCTGAGCCCGGCCCCCTGTGGCCCCGGCCCCCGGTCGTGCGGCGGCTCCCTCCGGAGCCGCCGCACGACGTCGGTTTCCGGCCAACTCCGCACCACCGTGGGCCACTTCGTCCGAAGAGGAGGTGGCCGCGCGGGCCGGTTGGTACGGTCGTCCGCCAACGGGTGGGGAATTCCAGGAAACGGGTGGGGGAGAATTGTCAGAATGGCGCGACAGGCGTGGCCGCGGCGAACCTTCCGAGGTGACGCGGCGATTGGCGGTCAATGCCTATTCCAGGAAGAACGGCCTACAGGTCAGGATCGAGCGCTGGCTGAGGGCCGGGAAGAAGCGCAAGGAGGAGCCGGGAGTCCTCCGGGGGGAGCGGTACGCGGACTGGGTGCTGCGCCGGGTGGCGGTCGAGCGGCCGGTGCCGTCCTTCGGGTTCGACCAGCCGTTGGTGGTCGCGCACTGCCTCCGGGCGGTCCGGCTCCGGGTCTGGCGCAGGTCCTTCCTCGCGCTGCTGGTTGCACCGGGCGTCGTCTGTGCCGCGCTGCGGGCCGCGTCGTGGCCGGTGGCGGGCGGCCTGGTGGTGGGCGGGGCCTGGCTGGCGCTCTGGATCGACCGGGCCCGCGCCCAGTACGCGACGTACGCCCTGCGGCCCGAGGCGTTCCGTGCCGGCCGCAGTCGTGAACCGGCTGCCGCGCGCCGCCTGCGGAAGGTGTGGCCGGCGCCGTACGCCCTCCCGCACGAGCGGAGCCTGCGTGCCGCCGGGGCCCGGGACCACTTCATCGGCGCGGGCTGGACGGTCTGGCCGGAGAGCTCCATCGGCATCGACGTCGAACCGGTGCCCCGGCGGCCGGACGGAAAGGCGCCGGAGCGGGAAGGCAATTCCGGTCCGGATTCCTGGATGCGGAAGAATTTCCCCCTCCCGGAGGCGGAGCAGGAGCCGGAGCCGCCCGCCGGATTCCGCCAGTTCACCGTTCCCGAATTGCACGACTACGTCGCTGACCGGCTGCTCGATCCGGCGCCGACGCACGCGGCGGACCACCCGCTGGCCGACATCGAGGTCCTGGGCGTCGCCACCCTGTCGGCGAAGCGCTGGCAGGACCTGGACGAGCAGGACTGGCTGGAACTGGAGGGTCTCGCGATCGGGAAACCCGACGCGGGGCCGGGGGAGTTCGTCGCCCGCCGCTACCTGTGGGCCCGCATCCTGTCCTGGCACGGCGAGCTGGCCGTGTCACTGATCGTCAACTTCGCCTACGAGAGCGGGTTCCTGCGGGTGACCGCCCGGCCGCACGTCACGGGCCCGCTCAACCAGGACCTCGACGCCGCCACCGACCCGCCCCCGCCGTGGTCCTGGAGGTGGCTGCGGACCTCCTGGCTGAACGCCCTGCTCGACCTGGTCGACGCCGTCACCCGCCCGCTCGCCCCGGAGACGGCGGCCCGCGAGCCCGAACGCGACGGCGGCGGCCCGGTCAGCCTGCGCGAGGCGTACTCCACCAGCCACATCGACGACATGGAGATGTACGAGGACGCCCGCCGCTACGTCCAGATGATGCAGCGCCGGGTGTTCGAGACGGTCGAGGTGTTCCTCGGCCACCGCCACATCGACCTCACCGCCTACCGGGCGCAGGCCACGCAGATCTACAACTTCGGGGTGATCGCCGGGGGCGACATCTCGGGCACTGTCACCAACCAGCCCGGAGCCGAGGGCTCCGAGTGACCGAAGGAGCACCCGTGAACCCTGACCGGCACCCCTCCGCCCCCGTCAACTACGGCGTGATCGTCGGGGGCGACCTCACCGGCAGCGTCCAGAACGCCCCGGCGGCCCGGGGCAGCACGTTGCACCAGGCCACCGGCCCGGCGGAGGCCGACCTCGCCGAGGCCCGCCGACGCCTGCAGGAGCTCCGGGAGGCCCTGGTGCGGCACCGGCACGAGCTGTCCGATCCGCAGGCGTGCCTGGACGAACTGGCCGTGGTCGAGGAGCACCTGCCCCGAGCGGCCGAGTCCCGGACCACCTTGCGGGCGGTCATGCGCTCGCTCTACGGGCGCTGCGGCGGCGTCCCGGGCCTGTTCACGATCGCGGGTGTCGCCCAGCAGGCGGTCGCCGCGCTGCTCTGAACCGGTCGGCCGGGCCCGCCCGCGGCGGCCGGGTGCGGCCGATTCCCGGCCGTGGCCCGGCCGCTTCGGCGTAGCCTTCGTGCATGGCAGAGAGCAAGGTCGCGAAGGTCGGGCGGAAGAAGCCCGAGACGCACCTGGGGATGGTGCGGCGGGCCCGGAGGATCAACCGTGAGCTGGCGGAGCTGTACCCGTACGCGCACCCGGAGTTGGACTTCGACGGGCCGTTCCAACTGCTGGTGGCGACCGTGCTGTCGGCGCAGACCACCGACCTGCGGGTGAACCAGACGACCCCGGCGCTGTTCGCGAAGTACCCGACGCCGGAGGACCTCGCGGCGGCCGTCCCGGAGGAGCTGGAGCAGGTCATCCGGCCCACCGGGTTCTTCCGGGCCAAGGCGAAGTCGCTGATCGGCCTGTCGATCGCGCTGCGCGACCGCTTCGGCGGCGAGGTGCCGCGCGGGCTGGAGGACCTGGTCACGCTGCCGGGGGTGGGCCGCAAGACCGCCAACGTGGTGATCGGCAACGCGTTCGGCGGGGCCGGCATCACGGTCGACACCCACTTCGGGCGGCTGGCCCGCCGCTTCGGCTGGACGGCCGAGGAGGACCCGGAGAAGGTCGAGGCCGACGTGATGGCGATCTTCCCGAAGTCGGAGTGGACGATGCTCTCGCACCGGGTGGTCTTCCACGGCCGCCGGGTCTGCCACGCCCGCAAGCCCGCCTGCGGGGCGTGCCCGATCGCGCCGCTGTGCCCGTCGTACGGGGTGGGGGAGACCGACCCGGAGCAGGCCCGCAAGCTGCTGAAGTACGAGCTGGCGGGGCAGCCCGGCCAGCGCCTGCGCCCTCCGGCGGACTTCCCGGGGGAGGCCGCGGCCCGCGCCGAGCTCGCCGCCGGGCACCCGCTGCCGGACACCGACCCGCAGGCCCTGCCGCCCGCGAAGGCCGCGAAGGCCGAGGCGCCCGCGAAGACCGCGAAGGCCGAGGCGGCCGCGAAGGAGACCTCATGACGACGACGCCGCCCGCGCTGGTCCGGGACGGCCTGCCGGAGTGGCTGCTGCCGGTGCGGGAGGCGGCGGAGCGGGCGGTGCCGGAGCAGCTGAGCCGGTTCCTGCCGCCCGCGGAGGGCGGTCGTCCGTCGGCGGTGCTGGTGCTGTTCGGCGAGGGCCCGGCGGGGCCGGACCTGCTGCTGATCGAGCGGGCCCGCAGCCTGCGCTCGCACGCGGGCCAGCCGTCCTTCCCCGGCGGTGCGCTGGATCCGGAGGACGGTGACCCGGCGGGCAGCGGCCCGCTCGCGGCGGCGTTGCGCGAGGCGGTGGAGGAGACCGGTCTGGACGCGTCGGGCGTGCAGCTGTTCGCCCGGCTCCCGGCGCTGTACATCCCGGTCAGCGGGTTCGTGGTGACGCCGGTGCTGGGGTGGTGGCGCCGGGAGTCGCCGGTCGCGGTGGTCGACCCGGCGGAGACCGGCGCGGTGTTCCGGGTGCCGCTGGCGGAGCTGACCGATCCGGCGAACCGGGCGAAGCTGCGCCACCCGTCGGGGTTCACCGGGCCCGCGTTCGAGGTGGCGGGCCGCCTGGTGTGGGGGTTCACCGCGGGGGTGATCGACCGGGTGCTGCACTTCAGCGGCCTGGAGCGGCCCTGGGACACCCGCCGCACCGTGGAGCTCTCCGAGGAGGCCGTGGCGCTGTCCCGGCGCCACGGCTCCTGAGGGGTCCTGGGGCCTGGGGACCCGCCGGTCAGCGCGGCAGTGGCGCCGTGGTCGACACGGTGTCCCCGCCGTCCTCGTACGCGTTCCAGTCGGTGGTGACCGAGCTCGCCGCCGACCCGATCACCCCGAGCACCAGGTAGACCACCAGCAGCGCCTTCGCGGCCCCGGTCAGCACCAGCGGCCGGGTCGCGGAGCGGACGGGCTCGGAGTCGACGGGGTCGCCGAACACGGCCTTGGGGTAGGCGGGGGTCAGCATCATCAGGTACGCCTGGAACCGCATCCGGTAGCGCAGAACCGCCGCGGTGGCCCCGAACAGGGCCTCCGGCATCCGGCCGAGCACCAGCACCACCAGCCAGCTGACGAACGACAGCGCCCACCAGCCGGTCTGCAGCAGCCCCTGGACGATCGCGGCGGGGACCGCCAGCAGCAGCCGGAAGAACACCGCGAGCCGGTTCAGCGGCCCGCCGGGCCGCAGCTCGATCCGGACGGGGTGGTCGGGGGCCGCGAACCGGAACGGCGGGTAGCGGTCGGTGACCAGCAGCGAGGAGGCGTAGACCCGGGTGTCGTACGCCAGGTAGCCGCTGAGCCAGTCGGCGGCGAAGCGCGGCAGGCGGCCGCCGAACAGCGCGCCGAACCAGCCGATCACCACGACCACGAAGGCGACGACCGACAGCAGCCACAGCACCACGTACTGCGGGACCAGCAGCAGCAGGCGCAGCAGCACGGTGAGCCGGTTCTGCGGGCCGGGCGGGGGGATGTCCAGGGCCGGCTGGAACTCGGTGCGGTCCACCACCGGCACGTCCCACCTGGGCTGCTCCATGGTTCGGCTCCCTGTTTCCCGTCCGTTCCCGGACGGTCGCTCTCGGTTGTTTCCGGTCGGTCCCGGTCGGTTCCGGTCGTCCCCGGTCGGTTCCGGCCTCCCCGGGCGCGTTCCCCGGTCCTCGTCCGGTCCTCGTCCGGTCCTCGTCCGGTCCTCGTCCGGTCGGCCGTTCACGAGACCGGATGGTCAGACCGTCCCAACCGTTCCGGGACCGCTGCCCGCCGGATTGACCCGATCGGGCGACGGCCGGGGACCGGTGTCCCCCGCCCGGCGGGACGTGGGAGGGTGTTCGGGTGAATGTCCTGGATCTGCTGCTGATCGCCGCCGCGCTCGGCTTCGCCGTGTCCGGCTATCGGCAGGGGTTCGTGGTCGGCGCGCTCTCGGTGCTGGGCTTCCTGGGCGGCGGCCTGATCGCCGTCCAGCTGCTGCCGCTGCTGCTGCACCACCTCTCGCCGGGGACCACCGCCTCGGTGGTGGCCGTGGTGGTGGTGATCGTGCTGGCGGCGGTCGGGCAGGCGGTCACCACGCACTTCGGGTGGAAGCTGCGGGGGCGGATCGGCCGGAACAAGGTGAAGACCCTGGACGCGGTCGGCGGCTCGCTGGTGAACGTGCTGTCGATGCTGCTGGTGGCCTGGCTGATCGGGTCGGCGCTGGCGGGCACCTCGCTGCCGACCGTCTCCAAGCAGGTCCGCAGTTCGAAGGTGCTCGGCACGGTGCAGGAGGCGCTGCCGGACGACGCGCCGAACTGGTTCTCCGACCTCAGCCAGGACCTGGCCCGCAACGGCTTCCCGCAGGTGTTCAACCCGTTCGAGCAGGAGCCGATCACCGAGGTGGAGCCGCCCGACCCGGCGCTGGCCAACAGCCCGGGCGTGCTGCGGGCGAAGGGCTCGCTGGTGAAGGTGCTGGGCACCGCGGCCTCCTGCGGCAAGACGCTGGAGGGCTCCGGCTTCGTGTTCGCCCCGCACCGGGTGATGACCAACGCCCACGTGGTCGGCGGCGTCGACGAGCCGACCGTGCAGGTCGCCGGGGCGGGGCAGCTGTACGACGCGACGGTGGTCCGCTACGACTGGCAGCGCGACATCGCGGTGCTGGACGTGCCGAAGCTGAACGCCCCGCCGCTGGCCTTCGCGGGCGAGGCCCGCTCCAACGACTCGGCGATCGTCGCGGGCTTCCCGGAGAACGGCGCGTTCAACGTCCAGCCCGCCCGCATCCGCGGCCGGATCCAGGCCAACGGCCCGGACATCTACCACCGCGGCCAGGTCGTCCGGGACGTCTACTCGGTGCGCTCGCTGGTCCGCCAGGGCAACAGCGGCGGCCCGCTGCTGACCCCGGACGGGCAGGTGTACGGGGTGGTGTTCGCCAAGTCGCTGGACAGCTCCGACACCGGCTACGTGCTGACCGCCGCCGAGGTGCGGGAGGACGTGGTGCAGGGCGCCGCCGCGAGCGGGAAGGTCAGCACCGAGGGCTGCGCCCTGTGACCGCACGGACGCCGAAACCACTCTGACGGGCCGTCCGCCGCTCCTGGTAGCGTCGGCCGGGCTCACCCGAACGGCCGCACCGGGCCGCCGTGGCAGGAGCCCTCCGGGAGGTCGGACACACGTCATGATGGGTCACTCGCACGCGGTCAGCGGCGCCCTGCTGTTCGCGGCCACCGCGCCGTTCGTCCCGCCGCTGATGGGCATGCACCTGCAGCCGGCGGACGTGCTGATGGGCACCGTGCTGTGCGCGGGCGCGGCCCTGCTGCCGGACCTGGACCACCACGACGGCACCATCGCCAACTTCCTCGGCCCGATCTCCAAGGTGCTGTGCCAGTTCGTCGCCTGGGTCTCCGGCGGCCACCGGCACGCCACCCACTCGCTGCTGTTCGTGGCGCTGATGGGCGGCGGCAGCTGGGCCGGGATCACCTACCTGGGCCGGAACTTCACCATCGGCCTGACGTTCTTCCTGCTCGCGATGGCGATCAAGGCGCTGCACCTCCACCCGCCGGGGGACGGCCCGCAGGGCTGGATCACCGTGATGGGCCTGGCCGCGCTCGGCACCTTCGGCATGCTCAACTGGCTGCCGAGCGCCCCGGGCTGGCTGCCGTACGCGGTGGCCCTGGGCACGCTGGCGCACCTGCTGGGCGACTGCCTGACCAAGCAGGGCTCGCCGCTGCTGTGGCCCCACAAGGAGCGCTACGAGGTCGTGCTGATCAAGCGCACCGGCAACAAGGTGGAGACCAAGATCCTGGTGCCGGTGATGACGCTGGCGACGTTCGCGCTGCTGCTGTGGTCCACCGCGATCTCGCCGACCGTGCTGAGCTGAGCGTCCGCTGACGGGGCCGGGGCCCGTGCGGAGGACTCCTCCGTACGGGCCCCGGCCGTTGCGCGTGCCGAGTGCGGGTCTCACCCCTCCCGGCGGAGTCGGGCGCCGACCCAGCGGGCGCGCCGTCCGATGATCTTCGGAATTCCGAGCCGGTACCCCGCGCTGCGTGGCGTCCGCCCGGTCGGCTCGTAGGGCCACTCCGGCTGCGGGACGTGCTGCTGCGAGCTGCTGCTGCCACGGCTGCGTCGGCGCGGCTGGGCTTCTCGATCGGGCATCCAGGTCATACCGGAGGGATTCCCCTGGGCCGCCCGGAGTAACCGTGCCCGGGGCCGCCGACTGGCCTATGCGCTTGTCATATGAACGGCGTCAACTCTGGGGGAGCGGGGGCCGGTTGGAGCCTGCCGCCCGGCCCGCCGCTCAGTCCTCCCCGTGCTGCCGGACCCACTCGATCAGCTCCGCGGTGAACTCCTCCGGGACCTCCTCGTGCGGGAAGTGCCCGACCCCCGGCAGCAGCCGCCACCGGTACGGCGCCGACACGAACTCGCCCGCCCCCAGCGCCGTCCGCGACAGCAGCACCGGGTCCGAGGCGCCCTGCACGTGCAGCACCGGCGCGGTGATCTGCTTCTTCATCCGGCGCGCGAACTGGATGCCGTCCGGCCGCGCCATCGACCGCATCAGCCAGCGGTACGGCTCGATCGAGCAGTGCGCGGTGCTCGGCACCTGGATCGCCTTCCGGTACGCCGCCACCGCCTCGGCGGGCAGCATGTTCGGCCCGGTCCAGTCCCGCAGGTACTCGCCCACCAGCGCGCCGTCGTCCGCGACCAGCCGGCGCTCCGGGATCCACGGCCGCTGGAAGCCCAGCACGTGCTCGAACGCGGCGATCTGCTTGCGGTCGGTCAGCAGCGCCCGGCGCAGGTGCCGCGGGTGCGCCGCCGACACCACCGTCAGGCTGCGGATCACCGAGGGGCGCATCACCGCGGCCACCCAGGCCAGCGTGCCGCCGGTGGCGTGCCCGACCAGGTGCGCCCGCCGCTCGCCGAGCGAGCGGATCACGCCGGTGACGTCCAGTGCCAGGTTGCCCGGGTCGTAGCCGCGCGGGGTGCGGTCCGAGCCGCCCATGCCCCGCAGGTCCAGCGCGACCGCCCGGAAGCCCGCCCCGGCCAGCGCCGTCAGCTGGTGCCGCCACGCCCACCAGTACTCGGGCCAGCCGTGCACCAGCAGCACCAGCGGCCCCTCGCCGAGCTCGGCGATGTGGAAGCGCGCCCCGTTCGCCGCCAGGTCCCGGTGCGTCCACGGCCCGGCCGAGCGGACGCTCCACGGCTCCGCGGGCACCGGCGGGACGGGAACGGGAGTGGTCTCATCCACGGGCTTCTGGTCCAACGACATACCCGCAGCCTGTCATACCCGCCCTCCCCGCACCCGCCCGGCACTCGTGCACGCACGCAACCGTTACCGGCCGCCGCTCACCGGACCGGGCCGCGGCTCACTGGATCCGGCCGAGCGCCCGGTCGATCTCCTCCTTGGTGGCCGGCCGCGGCTTGGCGCTCCTCAGCACCTCGGCGGTGGCCTGGGCGCCCGCGATGGTGCGCTCCGGCTTCTTGATCTTCTTGAAGTAGCGGATCATCAGGAACGCCAGCAGTCCGGCGATCAGCACGTACGCGCCGCCGACGATGGCGAACGACCAGCCGGTGGTGATGCCCAGCGCCTGCAGGCCCCAGGCGAAGGCGAAGGAGAACATCGGGATCGAGGCCAGCGCCACCACGCCCGCCACCACGCCCGCGGCGGTGCCGACGCCGCCGCGCACCACGTCGGCCTTGATCTCGGCCTTGGCCAGCGCGATCTCGTCGTGCACCAGGCTGGACAGCTCGGCGGTGGCGTCGGCGAACAGTTCGCCGACGGTCCGCTCACCCTCGTGCGGGGTGCGGCCGTTCGGGGGTGCGGCTCCTGCGGCCATCGGGAGGTCTCCGTTCGAAGGGCTGGGTGAGGCGTCCTGAGCGGCCGTCACGCGAGTGGGTGTCAGCTCAGCATCATGCCCCTACCGGCGAGTCGGGCACCACTCCGGGTACCCGGCCGACGGCGTGTCACCCCTGCCGTTGGTACACATCGGGGATGCCGTCGCCGTCCTCGTCCAGGTTCTCCTCGTCGTACAGCTCCCGGTAGTGCCGGTTACGCCGCTTCAGCAGCAGCGAGCCGACCACCGCGCAGGTCAGCGAGCCGACCAGCACGGCCTCCTTGCACAGCTGGGCCAGGTGGTGGTCGTCCGGGAACGCCAGGTCGCTGATCAGCAGCGACACCGTGAAGCCGATGCCCGCGACGGTGGCCAGCGCCACCAGGTCGGACCAGGTCAGCTGCGGGTTCAGGGTGGCCCGGGTGTAGCGGGCGGCCAGCCAGGTGCCGCCGAAGATGCCCACCGACTTGCCGACCAGCAGCCCGATCACGATGCCCAGCGGCGCCGGCTGGGTGAACACCTCGCCCAGGATCTCCGCCGACACCGGCACGCCCGCCGCGAACAGCGCGAACACCGGCACCGCCAGGCCCGCCGACAGCGGCCGCACCAGGTGCTCGATGTGCTCGCCGGGGGACTGCTCCTCGCCCTCCTCGCGGTGGCAGCGCAGCAGCAGTCCCATCGCCACGCCCGCCACCGTCGCGTGCACCCCGCTCTCGTGCATCAGCGCCCAGATCACCACCGCCAGCGGCACGTACAGCCACCAGCCGTGCACCCCGCGCCGGTGCAGGAACCAGAACAGCACCAGCCCCGCCAGCGCCGCCCCCAGCGTCCAGAACTCGATCCCGGACGAGTAGAAGACCGCGATGACCAGGATCGCGATCAGGTCGTCCACCACCGCCAGGGTCAGCAGGAACGCCCGCAGCGCGGACGGCAGGTGACTGCCCACCACCGCCAGCACGCCCAGCGCGAAGGCGATGTCGGTCGCGGTCGGGATCGCCCAGCCCGCCGGGTGCCCGTTCGGCGCGGCCACGTTGATCACCGTGAACAGCACCGCGGGCAGCAGCACCCCGCACACCGCCGCCACCACCGGCAGCGCCGCCGCGCTCGGCGTGCGCAGCTCCCCGGCCACGAACTCGCGCTTCAGCTCGATGCCCGCCACGAAGAAGAAGACCGTCAGCAGCCCGTCCTGCGCCCAGGCCTCCAGCGGCAGGTCCAGGTGCAGCGGCCCGCTCGGCCCGACCGTGTACTCCAGCACCGCCTCGTACGCGTGCGGCCACAGGTTCGCCCAGAGCAGCGCGACCGCCGCGGCCGCCAGCAGCAGCACGCCGCCGACCGTCTCGGTGCGCAGCGCGTCGGTCAGGTAGCGGCGTTCGGGCAGCGACAGCAGGCCGAGGAACTGGCGGCGGTCGTCGGAGCCGCCGCGGTCGCTGGAGCTGTCGCGGTCGTCGGAGCTGCGGCGGTCGTCGGACGGGCTGGTCACGGCGGGGGACCTCCTGGGCGGGCGGCATGCGGACACACGGGTGGTGCAGTGCCGACCAGACTTCCCGGCGCGCCTCAGGTTCTTGGTACTTCCTTGACATCCTAGGGCGCGTGACAAGCGGTCAATCGGTTCGTCCCACTTTATGAGGATTTTCGGGGGTGCGACGGGCGGGCCCCCGGCGCACTGACCCGGATGGGTTCGGCCGGATGCGGACGACCCGCCGCGTTCCTAGGGTCGGCCGCAGAAGCGGGCCGCCGCCCCGGCCGCCCGCCCCGACCAGGAGGAATCGATGCCCAGTCAGGAGACCGAACCCATACCGGTGCAGGCCGTGGGTCCCCAGGGGAGAGGAGACGTGGGCGCCGACACCGCCCAGCCCCCGTTAAGCGACCCGGACCTCGAACACCTGCTGCGCCCGCTGTTCGCCGCCGCCGCGCCCGAGGGCGGCATCGCCGTCGCGGCGATCCGCGGCACCGAGCGCACCGTCGCCTGCCGCGGCTACGCCGACCGGGCCGGGGAGCGCCCGGTGCGGGCCGACACCCGGTTCGAGCTCGGCTCGGTCACCAAGACCTTCACCGCCCTGCTGCTCGCCGACATGGTCGCCCGCGGCGAGGTCGGCTACGACGACCCGATCGACCGCTACCTGCCCGCCGAGGTGCTGCCCGGCTACCCGCACGAGCGCCCGATCACCCTGCTGCACCTGGCCACCCACACCTCCGGGCTGCCCCGGCTGCCGGTCGGCCTCGCCCCCGCCGCGGTGCCCCGCTGGTTCACCAGCCCGTACGCCACGTTCAGCGCCGCGCACCTGCTGCGGGCGCTGCCCCGCACCCCCGTGCGCGGCACCCCGGGCACCCGGGTGCGGTACTCCAGCCTCGGCGCCGGACTGCTCGGCCTGGTGCTGGAGCGGGCCGCCGGGCAGCGCTACCAGGAACTGCTCGGCGGGCGGGTCTGCGAGCCGCTCGGCCTGGTCGACACCTCCTGCGGCACCGGCCGGGACGAGACCACCGGCTACCGGCGCGGCCGCTGGATCCCCTCGTTCAAGGTCCCGGCGCTGCCCGGCGCGGCGGCGCTGCGCTCCACCGCCGACGACATGCTGCGCTACCTGCAGGCCCACCTCGCGGTGGACGCGGTGCCGATCCCCGAGCGGACCGGCGCGGCGGCCAGCCTGCGGACCGCGCTGCGCGAGGTGTCGCTGCCCCGGGTCGCCCGGCGCGGGTTCGGGCAGCGGATCGGCCTGAGCTGGCACCACCGCCCCGCCGAGGGCGCCGCGGACCGCGAGGTGGTCTTCCACAGCGGCTCGACCGGCCGCTGCACCGCCTTCGTGGGCTTCGACCGGGCCGCGCAGACCGGCCTGGTCGTGCTGGCCGGGCCGCTCGCCACCGGGCGGCGCCGCTTCGCCCAGAGCGCGCACGAGGCGCTGCGGGCGCTGGCCGGCTGACCGGTCGGCCGACGGCACCGACGGGCCGGGCCCCGTTCCGCTTCGTGCGGAACGGGGCCCGGGCCGGGTGGTGCGGCGGATCAGCCCTCGGTGCCGGCGGCCGGCAGCTGGGACTGGATCAGGTTCATCACCGAGGAGTCGGCCAGCGTGGTGGTGTCGCCCACCTCGCGGCCCTCGGCGATGTCGCGCAGCAGGCGGCGCATGATCTTGCCGGAGCGGGTCTTCGGCAGCTCGGAGACCACCTTGATCTGCTTCGGCTTGGCGATCGGGCCGAGCGTCTTGCCGACGTGGTTGCGCAGGTCCGCGATCAGCTCCGCGCTGTCCGCGGCGGTGCCGCGCAGGATCACGAAGGCCACGATCGCCTGGCCGGTGGTGGCGTCGGTCGCGCCGACCACCGCGGACTCGGCGACCGCCGGGTGGCCGACCAGCGCCGACTCGACCTCGGTGGTGGAGATGTTGTGGCCGGAGACCAGCATCACGTCGTCGACGCGGCCGAGCAGCCAGATGTCGCCGTCCTCGTCCTTCTTGGCGCCGTCACCGGCGAAGTAGCGGCCCTCGAAGCGCGACCAGTAGGTGTCGACGTAGCGCTGGTCGTCGCCCCAGATGGTGCGCAGCATGGACGGCCACGGCTCGGTCAGCACCAGGTAGCCGCCAGAGCCGTCGGGCACCTCGCGGGCCTCGTCGTCCACCACGGTGGCGGCGATGCCGGGCAGGGCGCGCTGGGCGGAGCCCGGCTTGGTCTCGGTGACGCCCGGCAGCGGGCTGATCATGATCGCGCCGGTCTCGGTCTGCCACCAGGTGTCGACGATTGGGGTCTTGCCGGCGCCGATGTGCTCGCGGTACCAGACCCAGGCCTCGGGGTTGATCGGCTCGCCGACCGAGCCCAGCACCCGCAGGCTGGTCAGGTCGAACTGCGCGGGGATGTCGTCGCCCCACTTCATCCAGGTGCGGATCAGGGTGGGCGCGGTGTAGAGGATGGTCACGCCGTACTTCTGCACGATCTCGAACATCCGGCCCTGGTGCGGGGTGTCCGGGGTGCCCTCGTAGATCACCTGGGTGGCGCCGTTGGAGAGCGGGCCGTAGACGATGTACGAGTGGCCGGTGACCCAGCCGATGTCGGCGGTGCACCAGTAGACGTCGGTCTCCGGCTTGAGGTCGAAGACCGCGTTGTGGGTGAAGCTGGCCTGGGTGAGGTAGCCGCCCGAGGTGTGCAGGATGCCCTTGGGCTTCCCGGTGGTGCCCGAGGTGTACAGGATGAACAGCGGCTGCTCGGCGTCGTGCGCCTCGGGGGCGTGCTCGGCCGACTGGGCGTCGACCAGCTCGTGCCACCACACGTCGCGGCCCTCGGTCCAGGCCACCTCCTCGCCGGTGCGGCGCACGACCAGGACGTTCTGCACGCCGTCGACCTTGGTCAGCGCCTCGTCGATGGCGGGCTTGAGCGCGGAGGGCTTGCCGCGGCGGTAGCCGCCGTCGGCGGTGATGACCAGCTTGGCGTCGGCGTCCTTGATCCGGGAGGCCACGGCGTCGGCGGAGAAGCCGCCGAAGACCACCGAGTGCGCCGCGCCGATCCGGGCGCAGGCGAGCATCGCGACGACCGCCTCGGGGATCATCGGCAGGTAGACGGCGACCCGGTCGCCCTTGGCCACGCCGAGCTGCTGCAGGGCGTTGGCGGCCCTGGAGACCTCGTCCTTGAGCTCGGCGTAGGTGATGGCGCGGCTGTCGCCGGGCTCGCCCTCGAAGTGGATGGCGACCCGGTCGCCGTGGCCGGCCTCGACGTGGCGGTCCACGCAGTTGTACGCCACGTTCAGCTTGCCGTCGGCGAACCACTTGGCGAACGGCGGGTTCGACCAGTCCAGGGTCTCGGTGGGCTCGACCGCCCAGCTCAGTCGGCGGGCCTGCTCGGCCCAGAAGGCCAGCCGGTCCTCGGAGGCCTGCGCGTAGGCGTCGGCGGTGACGTTGGCGGAGGCGGCGAGCTCCGCGGGCGGGGCGAAACGCCGCTCCTCCTTGAGCAGATTGGCCAGGCTCTCGTTGCTCAACGCGCACTCCTCATCGAGTCTCAAATACCGGGGAACCCCGTGCGGAGGGATTGTCCCGTGTGTCCCAGCGCACAGCTCACCAGGCCAACAGCTCCGTTGACAAGAGCTGCCGGGAAATTGGTGTAGACCTTTGATCGATCGAGGGCTCCGCCCCAGGTGGGCGCCGCCCCGGCGCGCCCGCCGGTCCTCCCGACCCCTTCCCGCCCCCCGCGCCGGTCAATCCCGCGCAACGCCTTGACGCTCCCGCCCGCCGGTACTCCACTGACAGTGCGCGACTCACTACTGTGCGCAACAGAAACGGGGGTACCGCCATGACCGCCACCCCACCCCTCCCCGGCGACTTCGCGGTCGTCCGGATGGGCGGCCGCACCGGCCGCCTGATCCGGATCGGCCAGTTCCTCAACGGCGACGGCTTCGCCGACTACGAGCACGCCTTCGTGCACGTCGGCGACGGCGAACTCGTCGAGGCCCAGCCCGGCGGCGCGGTGCTCCGCCCGCTCTCCTCCTACGACGACCGCCCCGCGCTCTGGTCCACCGGCCGGGTCCCGCTCACCGACGGGCAGCGCTCCGCGATCGCCGCGGCCGCCCGCTCCTACGTCGGCACCCCCTACAGCTTCGCCGACTACCTCGCCCTCGCCGCCGTCCGCCTCCACCTCCCGATGGGGCCCCCGCTGCGGCACTACGTCGCCAGCACCAAGCACATGATCTGCTCCCAGCTCGTCGACCAGTGCTACCAGGACGCCGGGGTCCACCTCTTCGCCGACCACCGCTGGCCCGGCTACGTGACCCCGGCCGACCTGGCCCGGCTGCTGCTGTGACGGAACCCGGGGCCGGTCAGGCCGCGAGGTCCTGCTCCGGCTCGACGCGCGCGTGCACCGGAGCGAAGCGACCGGTCCGCGCGTCCATCACGTAGGCCTGCGCGGTCGCGAAGTCGAAGTACATCCCGACCAACCGCAGCGACCCGTCCGCGACCCGGCGCTCCACCGCCGGGTTGGCCATCAGCTGGTCGAGCTGCTGCACCACGTTGGTGATGCACAGCTGCTCCACCACGTCCGCCGCGGGGCGGCCCTCGAACTCGGCGGGGGCGCGCCGCAGCCGGTCGAGCGAGCTGCGGCCGTTGCGCAGCCAGCGGGCCAGCGCGGTGGGTGGACCGGCCGCCTCGGTGACGCCGTCCAGCAGGGCCTTCATCGCCCCGCAGCCGGAGTGCCCGCAGACCGTGATCGAGGCGACCTCCAGGACCTCCACCGCGTACTGCACGGCGGCGGCCACCGAGTCGTCCGCGGCGCCCGGTTCGTACGGGGCGGGGACCAGGTTGCCGACGTTGCGGACGGTGAAGAGGTCTCCCGGGCCGGAGCTGGTGATCATGCTGGTGACCATCCGGGAGTCCGCGCAGGCGAGGAAGAGCTGCGAGGGCGTCTGGCCGTCCCGGGCGAGGCGGGCGAGCTCCTGGCGGACCAGCGGGGCGGTGTGCTGCTGGAAGCCGCGGACGCCGTCGAGCAGGCGGACGTGCGGGTCGTCCTCGCGCTGCTCGATGCAGTGGTGGCCGACCCAGGGCGTCCAGGCGCGGCAGCGGTGCGGGCCGGGGGAGCTGCCCGCCCGGACGGTGCCGTCCGGATCCAGCACGTCCTGCGGGCGGCGCTCGGTCAGCATCGTGACCTGGGCACCGGCGGCCTGCTGCCCGGTGCGCCAGGCGTGCAGCGCCTCGTACGCGGCGTGGTCCAGGAACGAGCCGTCGTGGTGGACCGTCACCCGCGCCCCGGCCGGGATCCCGCCCAGCGCCCGGCTCAGCTTGGGGACGGCCGCGAACGTCAGCGGGCCGTGGGTGCGGACGGTGTACGAGCCGTCCTCCTCGGCCAGCACGTCGACGTGGGCGCGGGTCAGCCGGTAGAGGGCGAGCAGCACGGCGACCGAACCGCCGAGCAGCACCCCGAGCGGGACGCCGAGCAGCACCACCCCGAGCACGGTGGCCAGGTACACCGGGAACTCGCGGTGCCGGTGCACCTGGCGGATGTGCGCGAAGCTGACCATCTGCACGCCGACCACCAGCACCAGCGCGGCCAGCGCGGCCAGCGGGATCCGCCGCAGCCCGGCGGTCAGCACCAGCGCGGCGACCAGCACCCAGCAGCCGTGCAGCACCGCGGACGCCCGGGTGGCCGCACCGGCCTGCACGTTGGCGGTGGAGCGGACGGCGCCACCGGCCACCGGGAGGCCGCCGAGCAGCCCCGAAGCCAGGTTGGACGCGCCCTGGGCGCGCAGCTCGCGGTCCAGGTCGCTGCTGCGGCGGGTCATCCGGTCGACCGCGACGGAGGACAGCAGGGACTCCACGCCCGCCACCACGGTGACCGTCAGCACCAGGCCGAGCAGCGCCGCCCAGTGGCCGGAGAGCAGGTCGGCCGAGGGCATCGAGAAGAACTGGTGGTGCTCCCAGACCGGGAGCTCGACCCGGGCCAGCCGCAGCCCGGCGATCAGCGACAGCGTGGTGGCGGCGGCCACCGCGACCAGCGCGGCGGGCAGCCGGCCCAGCCGGGCGCCGACCCGGCCGGCCGCGCCGGGCAGCAGGCCGAGCCGGGGCCAGCCGTACAGGACCGCCAGCGCCAGCAGGCCGACCACCAGCGCGGGCAGGTGCGGCCCGGCCAGCTCGCCGGGCAGCGAGAGCAGGTCGGCCAGGGCCGAACTGTGCGGCGTGCCGCCGAGGATGACGTGCAGTTGGGCGATCGCGATGGTCAGGCCGACGCCTGCCAGCATGCCGTGCACCACGGCGGGCGAGACGGCGAGCGCGGCGCGGGCCACCCGCAGCGAGCCGAGCAGCAGCTGCAGCAGGCCGGCGGCGACGGTGACCAGGCAGGCGGTCGGCCAGCCGTACTGGGCGATCACCCCGGCGGTGACCACCGTCAGCGCCGCGGACGGGCCGCTGACCTGCAGGTGGGTGCCGCCGAGGAGGCCGGCCACCAGGCCGCCGACCGCGGCGGCGACCAGACCGGCCGTCAGCGGGGCGCCGGTGGCGAGGGCGATGCCGAGCGAGAACGGCACCGCGATGAGGAACACCGCCAGGGAGGCGGGCAGGTCGTGCGCCAGCAGGGCGCGGGCCCGGCCCGGGGCCGGGCCGGCCGGCGGCGGGGCGTGGTCGGTGGTGTCGGAGGCGATGGGTGCGCTGGAGACGTCGAGGGTCATGGGTGTCTTCCCGTCTTCTTCCGGGGGAACGAACGCAGTCAGGTCCGGCGGGTGCGCCTGGTCGGATCGGCTGTCGTGGGTCACAGCGGGTGTGGCGGGTGCAGCGGGTGCAGCGGGTGCAGCGGGTGCAGCGGGTGTGTGGCGGGGCGGCCGTGCTGGCGGCCGCGCCGGGTGGGCGCGGCGGCGACGGCCTGCGGCGACCCGTGGTTCAAGAGTTGGTAAACCGAGAGTAATGGAACCTTTGCACAGCGTGTGCGACGAGTGCCAGCGCAAAAAGGGGTGTTCACCACATCGTGTGGCACCCCGATCGGGCGGGAATTTCCTGGTGGGGACGCCTGAGGGGCCGGTCCGGCCGTGGCGGGCGGACCGGCCCCTCGGGGTCGGCGGGTCGGGCGGCGGGCTCAGACCCCGGCGGTCCGGGGCTGCCCGGCGCCCAGCACGTAGTCCGGGTCGACCTGGTCGGCCAGGTCGGTGCCGACCTTGGCGTTGCCCCAGCTCTCCGCGTTGCGCAGGTGGAAGCGGACCGCCTGGGCGCTGTACCGGCGCGGGTCGCGCAGCTCGTGGGCGGTGTCGGCGGCCGTCTGCAGCCGGGCCAGCACCTCCCGGTTCGCGGGCTCCAGCTCGCGCAGCGGCGGCTCGTCCCCGCGCTCCAGCCGGCGCACCCAGCCGGACTGCCCGAAGCAGGCGTACAGGTCCTCGCCGACCTCGCGGCGCAGGAACTCCAGGTCGTCCGGGCCCTGCACCTTGTTGCCGACCACCCGCAGGTGGACGTCGAAGTCCTGGGCGTACTCCTTGTACTGGCGGTACACCGAGACGCCCTTGCGGGTCGGCTCGGCGACCAGGAAGGTCAGGTCGAAGCGGGTGAACAGGCCGGAGGCGAAGGAGTCGGAACCGGCCGTCATGTCGGTGACCAGGTACTCGTCCGGGCCGTCCAGCAGGTGGTTCAGCAGCAGTTCCACCGCGCCGACCTTGGAGTGGTAGCAGGCCACCCCGAGGTCCTCCTCGGTGAACGCGCCGGTCACCATCAGCCGGACCGAGCCCTCGTCCAGGGCGATCGGGCGAGCGCAGGCCGCGTACACCGGGTTCTCCTCGACGATCCGCAGCAGCCGGGAGCCGGGGCCGGGCGGGGTGGTCTTGATCATCTCCTCGGCGGAGCGGATCAGCGGGTTCTCGCCGCGCAGGTACTCCTTGATCTCCGGCAGGTGCGCGCCGAGCGAGGGGAGCGCGGCGGCCCGGGCGTCCGTCAGGCCGAGGGCCGGACCGAGGTGTTGGTTGATGTCGGCGTCGACGGCGACCACCGGGTGACCGGTGGCGGCCAGGTGGCGGATGAACAGTGCGGACAGCGTGGTCTTGCCGCTGCCGCCCTTGCCGACGAAGGCGATCTTCATCTCTGAGTCTCCGGCTCTCTGGCTCTGGCACTCGTCGGCCCTCGCCGACCCGATGCTTGTTGGAAACCGTTATCGTCACCGATTAGTGGTCATGCTAGCGGTGGTTTGCGGTGCCGCACATGAGGGAAGGGCGGATTGCCACGAAAGGGTGACCCGGGGGTTGCCTCCCGGCTGCCCCGCGGACTCATTACCCTCGGGTAGGTGACCACAGGAACTGACCCGCTCGCCCCGCTGGCCCAGCTCGACGGCGTCCCCGAGGCCGTCGCCGAGGTGCGCAAGAACGTCGACCGCCTCTACGGGCACCGCGTGATGCGGCGCCGGGCGGGCGAGGTGACCTCCGAATCGGCCCTGCGCGGCGCCCGCGCCTCGGCCGCCCTGGAAGGCGCCGACTGGCCGCTCGAGGAGGTCCGCCGCCGCACCGACTTCGGCGCCGACCCCGAGGCCCGCACGGTCGGCGCCGCGCTGCGCCTCTCCGCCGAGGCGGGCCAGCTGCTCAGCGTCTGGCGCACCTCCCCGCTCCAGGTGCTGGCCCGGCTCCACCTGCTCGCCGCCGGCGACGGCGACCCCGCGGCCGGACGCCCCCGCCGGGACGGCGAGCAGGCCGCACCGCTGTTCCCGCTGGAGGTTGCGGCCACCGAGACCGTGGCCACCGGGGCCCCCGACGGCCCGGTCGGCGAACTCCCGCCGCCGCCCCCGCCCGCCGAGGCGGCCGCCCGCCTCGACCAGCTCGCCGGGCTGCTCGCCGCCCGCGCCGAACGCCTCACCGGCGGCGCGCCCGCCCTGGTGGTCGCCGCCGTGGTGCACGGCGAACTGCTCGCGCTGCGCCCGTTCGGCAGCTACAACGGCCTGGTCGCCCGGGCCGCCCAGCGGATCGTGCTGACCGCAGAGGGGCTCGACCCGAAGGCGATCTGCCCCGCCGAGGTCGGCCTCGCCGAGCTCGGCACCGCCGCCTACCGCCGGGCCCTGCTCGGCTACCTGGAGGGCACTCCCGAGGGCGTCTCCCGCTGGGTGGTGCACTGTGCCGCCGGGCTCGGCCTGGGCGTGCGCGAGAGCACCGCGGTGTGCGAGGCGATGCAGCGCGGCATGGTCTGAGGCCGTCTGGCCCCCGACCGGTGCCGGTGCCGGAACGCAGTTGCGGCGGCGCCCGAGACTTCCGGGCGTCGCCGCTGGTACGGAGACCGGGTTACCAGAGCATGCACCGTTCAGTGCCCATCAGGCGGGGTCCTGTGCCCGTTCACCTGGTGCGGCGGCCCGTCAGCGGGTCGGCTGCATGTGGGTGCCCGATTGTCCGTACGTCGGTCCGTGGGGCCTTAACTGCGTTGTCGGTTCGACCTCTTGGGGTCCTTACCGGGTCTCGCGGGCCGTAACCCATTTCTACCTCAGATCGCCCGAAAGAGGAACCCGAAAACGGCGCCTTTGGCGGTTTGGGTCAAGGTTTGTCCGATTTGGCGAACCCGCCGGGCCTCCGGGGCGTGCCGCTCAGGCCGCCGCCGGGCGCCGCCGCCGCGCGCTGTACCAGAGCACCCCGGCCGTCAGCACCGCCGCGCCGACCGCCACCGCGGCCACCACCGAACGGCTCGGCGCGTGGAACTCCGGCAGCCTGCGGGTCAGTTCGACCGGCCGACTGAACACCAGCACCGGCCACTCGCGGGCCGTCGCCTCCTTGCGCAGCGCCCGGTCCGGGTTCACCGCCGCCGGGTGGCCGACCGCCTCCAGCATCGGCAGGTCGGTCGACGAGTCGCTGTACGCGTAGCAGTTGGCGAGGTCGTAGCCCTCCCGTTCGGCCAGCTCGCGGATCGCCGCGGCCTTGTTCTCGGCGTACGCGTAGTACTCGATCTCGCCGGTGTAGCGGCCCTCCTCGACGTGCAGCCGGGTGGCGATCACGTGGTCCGCGCCCAGCAGTTGGCCGATCGGCTCGACCACCTCGGAGCCCGAGCTGCTGACGATCACCACGTCGCGGCCGGCCGCGTGGTGCTGCTCGATCAGCGAGGCCGCCTCGTCGTAGATGATCGGGTCGATCATGCCGTGCAGGGTCTCCGCGACGATCTCCCGGACCTGCTGGACGTTCCACCCGCGGGTCAGTGCGGACAGGTAGGCCCGCATCTTCTCCATCTGGTCGTGGTCCGCGCCGCCGACCAGGAAGACGAACTGGGCGTACGCGCTCTTCACCACCGAGCGGCGGTTGATCAGGCCGCCCTGGTAGAACGGCCGGCTGAACGCGAGCGCGCTCGACTTGGCGATGATCGTCTTGTCGAGGTCGAAGAAGGCGGCGGTGCGGGGCACGCCGTAGCCGCCCCGGTCGGCGAAGTCGGCGTTCTCGTCGGCGTTCTCGGTGGTGTCCACGGGAACCGAGGATAGAGGGGCGACCAAAAGGGAGGGCCATTCGGTGGACCTGCGAGCGTGCGGGTTTGTGTTTCTGGCCGGTCGGGTACACCATGGAAGTCACGGATCGTTCGCGCGACCGTGCTAACCCGGTCCGGCTCCTCCCCCCCGAGCCGGGCCGTGGATAGACGACCCCCGCTCTCCCCCCCCGGCGGGGGTCGTCGCATGTCCGGGCCCGTTTTCCTTGGTAGTTGAGCTTCCAGGGAGTGGTGGTGCCAGTGGTTGCAGGGGGTGCTCCAGCGGCTCGGGAGCCGTTGTCGAGGGTTCTTCGCACGCCAAGTTTTTGTCACTCTGCGTAGTGGTGTGAGTGTCATATCGGTATACCCGATGCGTCAATTCCAAGTCGCTTTAGCCCCCGTCCGAGTGACCTCGGTTATCCACAGGGGCGAGTTATCCACAGGCAATCGGAAGTCGACTGACGCATTCCCCGCCGTCCTTCACCGTGGTGTCCGCGCCACCCCGCAGGGCCCCGTCCGGGGCACCGCGGGCGACGCGCCGTCAGACCGTCCCCGCACCACGGGAGGACCGCCTTGTCCGCCTCCGTCACCGATCCGCACGCCACCGCTCCCGAACCCCCGCCCGGGCCGCTGATCCTCACCGCCGACGACGCGCTCGCCGAGCAGCTCATCCGCCTGTGCGCCGCCGCCGGGGCCGAACCCCGGCTGCTCAGCGGCGCCCCGCCGCCCGCCCGGCTCTGGGAGGACGCCCCGCTGGTCCTGGTCGGCGACGACCTCGCCGAGCAGTGCGCCGGCCTGGCCCGGCGGCCCGGCGTCCTGCTGCTCGGCCTCGACCTCGACGACGGGGAGATCTGGGTCCGGGCCGTCCGGCTCGGCGCCGAGCACGTGCTCTTCCTGCCCGACGCACAGCCCTGGCTGCTCGACCGCATCGCCGACGCCACCGAGGGCGTCGGCCCGCCCGCGCTCACCGTCGCCGTGCTCGGCGGGCGCGGCGGCGCCGGGGCCTCCACGCTGGCCTGCGCCCTCGCGGTCTGCGCCGCCCGGGCCGGGCACCGCACCATGCTGATCGACGGCGACCCGCTCGGCGGCGGGCTCGACGTCCTGCTCGGCGCCGAACAGGCCGACGGGCTGCGCTGGCCCGACCTGGCCGCCTCCCGCGGCCGGATCAGCGGGGCCGAACTGGCCGGGGCGCTGCCAGAGCCGCACCGGCTCAGCGCCCTGTCCTGGGACAGGTCGGACACCCTGGCCATCCCCGCCGAAGCCATGCGCAGCGTCCTGGCGGCCGCCCGCAGACGCGGCGGGCTGGTCGTCCTCGACCTGCCCAGACAACTCGACGCGGCGGCCGCCCAGGCCCTCGAACAGACCGACACCGGGCTGCTCGTGGTGCCCGCCGAACTGCGCGCCCTGGCGGCCGCCGACCGGGTCGCCGCGGCCGTCCGGATGCGGCTCGCCGACCTGCGGGCCGTCGTCCGCACCCCCGGCCCGTCCGGGCTCACCGCCGCCGACGTCGCCCGCGGCCTGCGCCTGCGGCTCGCCGGAGAGCTCGCCCCCGAGCCCGGCCTCGCCCTGGACGTCGAACGCGGCGCTCCGCCCGGCCTGCGGGAGCGCGGGCCGCTCGCCCGGTTCTGCGGGCGATTCCTGACCGAAGCGATGCCGCCCGTCGCGGCGGCCTGAGGAGCGACCATGACCAACCGCTTGCGCACCGTCGACGCCCACACCGTCGACGCCCACACCGATTCCCACATCGATTCCCGCGCCGCCGTCCACGCCGAGCCCCGCACCGACCCCCACGGCGACCCCCACGGCGACCTCCGCGGCACGGACGGCCACCAGGGCGAGCAGCGGGCCCTTCGGCGACCGATCGCCCGCACCCACCGGCGGGTCGCCGTACCGCGCCGCCGGAGCCTCTCCAGCGCCCCCTCAGGGCCCGCGGGGGCCGCCCGGCCGGTCGGGGACGGGCTGCCCGTCCCCGAGCCCCGGCAGGTCCCTCCGGTGCGCTACCTGCAGCCGCCCGCCGCCCCGGCGGACGAGGGGCCGCCCACCGGCCCCGCCGCCGGGCCGAGCCCGGAGGAGGCCGCCGAACTGGTGGACGCCGTCCGGATCCGGCTCGCCGAGGTCGGGGCGCCGCCCACCGCCGGGTCGGTCGCCGCCGCCCTGCGCGCCGCCGGGCCCCCGCTCGGCGGGGCCGACGTGCTGACCGCGGTGCGCAGCCTGCGCGCCGAGATCGTCGGCGCGGGCCCGCTCGACCCGCTGCTGGCCGAGGACGGCGTCACCGACGTCCTGGTCAACGGCCCCGACCGGATCTGGGTCGACCGCGGCCACGGCCTGGAGCGCGTCCACCAGGTGCGCTTCCCGAACGCCGACGCCGTCCGGCGGCTCGCCCAACGGCTGGCCACCGCGGCCGGGCGCCGCCTCGACGACGCCCGGCCCTGGGTCGACGCCAGGCTTCCCGACGGCACCCGGCTGCACGCCGTCCTCCCGCCGATCGCCGCCGACTGCACCCACATCTCGCTGCGCACCAGCCGCAACCGGCCCTTCACCCTCGCCGAACTGGTCGCCGCCGGGTCACTGCCCCCGGCCGGGGCGGACCTGCTCGCCGCCGTCCTGCGGGCCCGGCTCTCGCTGCTGGTCTCCGGCGGCACCGGCACCGGCAAGACCACCCTGCTCGCCGCCCTGCTCGGCCTCGTCCCCGGCAACGAGCGCATCGTGCTCGCCGAGGACTCCGCGGAACTGCGTCCGGACCACCCGCACGTGGTCCGGCTGCAGTCCCGCCCGCCCAACCAGGAGTCGCTGGGCGAACTGACCCTGCGCGACCTGGTCCGGCAGGCGCTGCGGATGCGGCCGGACCGGCTGGTGGTCGGCGAGGTCCGCGGCGCCGAGGTGGTCGACCTGCTGGCGGCCCTGAACACCGGCCACGAGGGCGGTTGCGGCACGTTGACTGAACTAACTTCGATGTTCTCGCAGGTCAGTGACCTAATGGCTGCTTCGCCGTTACGCGGGGCATGAGAGATGAAGAAGGGGCCGTCCGTGATCCCCTGAGGCTGGTTATCCCCTTGGCGGGAGAGTTGCGGGAGACGGGCCTGATGAGCGAGCCGTACCAACTGGTCGACCCGGCCGGGGCGGTGGTCGTCGAGGTCGCCCTGTTCTTCGCCGAGCTCATGGCCTGCTGCAAACCGGCGACGACGATCCGGTCCTACGGCATGGACCTGTTGCGGTGGTACCGCTTCCTGTGGGCTCTCGGGATCTCCTGGAACAAGGCCACGCGAGCGGAAGCCCGCGACTTCACCCGGTGGTTCCAAGTCGTAGACAAGCCAAAGAAGTTGCACTGGCGATACGAGCGCCGAGGGCTCGCCGAAGCGCCGGTCAAGTCGCCGAAGCGCCCGCTCCCGGGCACCCCGAACGCGGTCACCGGAAAGCCCACGCCGGGCAGGAAGTACGCGCCGAGGACCATCGCGCACAGCGAGACCGTGCTGCGGACCTACTACGACTTCCACCGCGATGAGGGCACCGGCCCGATCCTGAACCCGTTCCCCCAAGACCGCCGGCGCCAGCACCAGACCGCCCGCTCGAACGCCCACCACAACCCGATGGAGCCGTTCCGGAACGAGAAGCGGGGCCGCTACCGCCCGAGCATCCCCAAGCAGAAGCCCAAGCGGATTCCGGACGAGCTGTTCAACGAGCTCTTCGTCAAGCTCAAGTACAACCGGGACCGGGCCCTCCTGGCCTTCTGGGTTTCGACCGGAGCCCGTTCCGAGGAACTCCTCACCAGCCGGCAGAAGGACGCTTCGCCGGGTGAACAGCTCGTCGGCGTGATCCGGAAGGGAAGCCGCGACTACCAGCGGCTTCCTGCATCGCCGGACGCCTTCGTCTGGCTCCGTCTCTACCAGGAGGAGCTTCGCCGCGACGGCGTCCCCAGGGGTCCGGGCCAGCCGCTGTGGTGGACGCTGCGGCGGCCCTGGCGCCCGCTGCAGTACACGGCCGCCCGAGCGATGTTCATCCGGGCCAACAAACTCCTGGGGGCCAACTGGACCCTCCACGACCTCCGGCACACGGCGTCCTACCGCATGGCGCGCGACAAGGATCTGCCGCTGACGGACGTTCAGTGGGTCCTTGGTCACAGCCTGTTGTCCACCACGCAGATTTACCTGCCTGCCAGCGAGGACGAGATGATCGCGAACCTTCTCGCCCACCACGCCCGCCAAGAGCAACGTCGGGAGAACCCGCTGCCGGCCCCGCCCAGCCCCGGCTACAACCCCCAGTCGATGAACATCCTGTTTGGAGGCCCGCAGTGACGACGACTGCGGCGGATGCCGCTCGCGAAGTGGCCGTCACCCCAGGAGAGTTGGACCTCTCGGTCGCCCGACGCGCCCTGCAGGCCAAGCTCGCCCAGTTCCCGGCACGCACCAACCCGCCCGGCTGGCAGGCGACAGAGCTGTCCCGCACGGGCATCGTCGACCAGATCCGAGTGCCAGCCAAAGGCACCCAGGGCCACCAGCGCTGCTGGACCCGCCGCCACGGCGCCGACGCTCTCCTCCAGTGGCTGGAGGCCTTCCCCGGGAGCAACTGGCAGCAGCGCTGGGACGCGTCCCCGGCCCCGCAGGCCGCCGGCTACGAGTGGCTCGATGCCGCCAGCCAGTGGACCCGGGACCAACCAGGCGTGAGAGACCGGGCCCGCAGCGCGCTGGCAGCCGGAGCGCTCACCCTCTACGCCCTGGACGTCGTCCGGCCCGGACTTGACTGGCTGCTGCACCGCCAGTCGCGCCACTTCCGGGAGATCATGGCGGACCAGCGGGACCCGGAGGGCTTCGCCGAACTCGAAGCCCTCGCCGGACCGGAGGTCTGGTCGTCGAGCCCAGGCCTGGAGGCCCGAGGCCAGATCGCCCGGCTCCTCGCCGCCAAGGGCGGCACCATCCGAGACATCACGGTCGGCGACTGCATCGAGACCCGCGAGATCCAGAGCACCTTCACCTTTTCGACCGGAGCCCTGTTTTACCGCTGGCTCCGCAGCCTGGACATCTTCCCGCCCGACGCCCCGGCGAGCCTGCGCTACCACTCCAGGCGCGTCGGACAGCTCAGCCCGGCCGACATGGTCGACCGCTACCAGATCCAGTGCCGGCCGGTCCGGGACCTCCTCGTCGCCTACCTCATGGAGCGGCAGCCATCCCTGGACCACACCTCCCTCGACGACCTGTCTCGCGTCCTGGCCTGCCACTTCTGGGCGAACCTGGAGAGGCACCACCCCGGCATCGACAACCTCCGCCTCCCCCCGCAGATCGCCGCGGCCTGGAAGGACCGGATCCGCGTCAAGCGCCGTCGGGAACGACAGCCCGACGGCCGCGTGATCGAGGTCGAGAGCCCGCGCGTCAGCTACATCCCGTTGATCACCTCCGTCCGCGCGTTCTACCTGGACATCGCCCAGTGGGCCGTCGACGACCCTGCCCAGTGGAGCCGATGGGCCGCTCCCTGCCCCATCAGCGACTCGGAGATCAACTACAAGAAGCTCGTCCGCCAGCAGAAGGCCCGCAAGGATGAACGGACCCGCGCCCGGCTGCCCGTTCTGCCCATCCTCGTCCGGGCCGCCGACGAGGCCCGCAAGGCCGCCAGAGACCGCCTGGACGCCATGAGGGCCGTCCCGGCGGGTGAAATCTTCACCGTCTTCGGAGAGACCTTCAGACGGGCCGCCAGCCGGCGGAAGGGCTCCAGGAGCCAGCTCGAAAGCACCTGGGTCTTCGACGCCGAAGGGCGACGGCGTGACCTCGGCTGGGAAGAGCACCGAGGCTTCTGGAGCTGGGTCGCGGTCGAGTTCCTGCGCCACACCGGGGTCCGCATCGAGGAGATGCTCGAAGTCACCCACCACAGCCTGGTCCAATACACCCTGCCCACCACCGGCGAGGTGGTGCCGCTCCTCCAGATCGCCCCTTCGAAGACGGACGAGGAACGCGTCCTCCTGGTCAGTCCGGAGCTCGCCGACGTGCTCAGCGCGGTCGTCTTCCGCGTCCGCGGCCTCAGCGGAGTGATCCCTCTGGTCGAGCTCTACGACCAGGCCGAGAAGCAGTGGACCCCGCCCATGCCGGCCCTGTTCCAGGCACCCGACGGGGGACACCACCAGCCCATCGCCGCCGCCGTGATCAGGCGCTTCCTCAACCACCTGCTCACCCTGACCGGGCTCACGGACAACACCGGTCAGCCGCTGCAGTACCAGCCGCACGACTTCCGCAGGATCTTCGTGACCGACGCGATCATGAGCGGACTCCCTCCGCACATCGCCCAAATCATCTGCGGGCACGGCAACATCAACACCACGGTCAGCTACAAGGCGATCTACCCGCAAGAGGCGATCGAAGCCCACCGCGCGTTCATCGCCCGCCGCCGGTCACTGCGGCCGAGCGAGGAATACCGTACGCCGACCAGCGAGGAATGGGACGCCTTCCTGGGCCACTTCGAACGCCGCAAGCTCTCCATCGGGACCTGCGGCCGAGCGTTTGGGACCGACTGCATCCACGAACACGCCTGCATCCGATGCTCCATGCTCCGCCCCGACCCCGCCCAGCGCTCCCGCCTGGCCGAGATCCACGACAACCTCATCGCACGGATCGAGGAGGCCAAGCGCGAAGGCTGGCTCGGCGATGTCGAGGGCCTGGAGATCCACCTCGCTGGCGCCACCCAGAAACTCGCCCAACTCGACGCGGAGGCAGACCGAAAGCAGCAGGCCATCCATCTGGGCATGCCCTCGTTCCCCGACTCTGCCGCCGTGAACACCTCCACTCCTTAATGGAAACAGCGTTGCTCCGGAAGAACGCCGAGGTTTTTCACGGACAGAGCGATCAGGAACTGGGTTGCTGCTGCCGGGAGCGGTCGATGGCCGCCTGGAGGATTTTCCGGGTCCGCTCTTCAGCGGTCCCGTCGTGTTGCGGTGACAGAATGACCTCGCGGAAGTCGGCTGGGGTAAGTGAGTTAAGGGTGTATGGGTCTAGCTTTCCCGGCGCGTTCAATTCGTAGCGTGTGTGCCTGGAGCCGTACTTACCCACTGTCAGCATCACGACCCTGTTAACACCCGCGGCCTCCAGCAGGATCCGGGCCCACTCCAACGACTGGCCATGAGTGGTGAAGTCATCGAACACGACCACTGTTTTGCCTGCCAGCTTCCCCTTGTACTTGGCGCCAATGTGCACAGTCGTGGCCTGGGTGGCGATCGACACGTTCGCCATCCGGCCCGCCCGGCGAGCTGCGGCCCGCTCCCGGCTGGTGTCCATTGCGGCGGTACCGCGCACCAGCAGGTCCTCGCGGTAGTAGCCATGGAACAACCGGGTTGCCTTGTCCAGGTAGGTAGCCAGTCGCTCGCTGACCACACCTACCTTGCTGCTGGGGTAGACGCAGATATAAGGATTGGCTGGAATGAGACCCTCAAGATAGGCGGAAGCCAGGACAGTAAACATCAGGAGGTCCCGCGCTTCCTCGCTGCCGACTTCGATCCGCCTGTCGTACGTGAACACGTCCTTCAGGTCGAACTGGCTTTTCGGGCGGGTGGACGGCAGTACTGCGGAAGCCGGAAGCAGGGAGCGCAGTGACCAGGACGCTTGGTCCAATTGGTGAGACCAGATTGGGGCATCGCTCAGGTAGTCATCGAGGATTTCGGCGATATCGCCAGGATTTTCCGCGGCCAGCGCGGTGACACCGCCGGGTATGCGAGCCGACCACAGGGCATGGACATACAGGACGCCCGAGTTGATCGCCGTGCGCCAATCAAGGTTGCTCTGTCCGACGTACAACAGTTCGTTGCGGGCAATATCGAGCTTGTCGGTAACGACGTCGATCCAGTCGGGAGAGCCGCGACGCTTACCAGAGGGGACATCCGCGTGGCGGATGTGCGCGGCCGGCTCTGGGTAGCCCGTCATCTCACCGCGCTGGTGCTCGGTAAGCGGGTCGGTGCTGAACAGCACCCAGTCGATGCCTCGGGTCCCTAGTCCGTGCACCAGCTCACGCGCGTCGATCGCCGCCTGGTGGCCCAGGTCGGTCAGGGTCTTGTAGTCGAAGATCACTGCTCGGACGGCCATGTGGCACCCCTCTGCTCGAGCTGATCGATACGTGCCCGCAGTCGCTTGAAGTCCTCGGGGGTGAGCTGTCGCAGCTGGGCCTCGCGCTGCAGTTGTCGTTCGACCAACTGCAGGCCGAACGCCGAGTGACCGTAAGCATTGGCCAGGGCACGGCAGCGGGCGTCGAACGCGCGGCGGCCAGCTGGGTCGAAGATATCGAGCAGCTGCCCCGTGGGCTGCTCGGCAACCGCTCGGGTCAGGTCTCCCGCGCCCGGCCAGGTGAATCCAATCAGCGGCCGCTTGTAGGAGGTGGCAAATCGCACTGTGTGCGCGGTACCGCCGGTGTACTCACCTTCGGCCGCGACGACCAGATCGGCCAGACCCGCCTGGAGTCGGTTGCGCTGCACGAACTGCGCCTTACGGTAGCGCTCACCGGGCAGGTACTCGCTGGCCACACACCCGCCCGAGTGAACGATCATGGCGCGCAGGTGGGCTGTTTCAGCAGGGAAAACCAGGTCGGTGCCATGGCCGAGGAACGCGACGTTGCGTACGCCGTCGCGCAAGGCGGCGTCGTGGGCAGCCGCGTCGATTCCGTTGGCAAGGCCCGACACTAGGGTCATGGGATAGGCAGCCATGGTCCGCACGGCAGCCTCCGTCGCCCGCACGCCCTCAGCACTGGCTTTACGTGTGCCGACGACTGCTACGTGCGGGCCAGCAGCCAAGGCGTCTGGGTCACCCTCGACGAACAGCCACAGTGGTCCGTCCGGCAGACTGGCCAGCCTCTTCGGCACGTGCGCCGGGCCCACGACGCGGACGCCCCTGATCGCCAAGCGATCAGCCGCTGCTGCGGCATCTTCAACAAGCCGAGCCCCGCTGTTGGCCACCTCCTGTGCGGCGTTAGTGGGAACTCGGCTCCGTGCCAACGCATCGCGCAGCACCTCAGGCTCCAGCTCGAACAGCACGCCCAGCCGCTCTCCGAAATCCCGCACGATCGACCGTAGAGCCTTGGTCCCCATCCCTCGGACAGACCCCAGCGCAAGCAGTGCCACTTCGAAAGGCACCTGCGTTGCCACCGGCGCCTCGAGCATGCTTGGCCGCGGCGGTACTGCAGGCAGGAGCAGACCAGGTAGGGCCTCCTGTTCGCTGGCCTCGCCGGAGATGGGCTGCTCGCCCGCGGCCGCTTGCTCCATGCAGACACCCTACCGGCGTACCACTACCAGCGACGTGCCTGTCCGCCAGACAGCGGCTGTGGGCGGTAAGCGGTCGGACAACCAGCCTCCGTGCTTAGTTCAGAGAAGGCACCGTCCACGCCAACACCGCGGCCGACGTGCCCGCCCGGCTGGAGGCGCTCGGCTCGCTCGCGGGCCTCGACCGGCACTCCCTGCACAGCCAGCTCCGGGCAGGCCTCGACGCGGTCGTCCACCTCGGCCGGGACCGCGCCGACGGCCGCCGCCGGGTCACCGGGCTCCACCTGCTCGTCGGCGGCCCCGAGGGCCTGACCTCCACCGCTGCCGCCGTCCACTTCGAGCGCGACGGCCGGGCCCACCCGGGCCCCGGCTGGGCCCGGCTGCGGGAGCTGTGCGCCGAACGCGGCGTCGACCTGCCGCCGCGCCCGGACGCCGTCGGGTCAGACGGGTCGGACGGGGCGGACGGAGTAGCCGGGGCGCCCGGGGCGCCGGAGGAACCCGGAACGGATGTCACCGAGACCGCTGAGGAGACGACATGACGGTGGGCCGACTGGAGTGTGCCTGGGTGCTCGCACTGTGCGTGATCGGGGCGGTGGCGTGGCACCTGCTGCGTTCCGCGGTCAGGAGGCCGTGATGGTGGTGGCGGTCATGACGGACTCCTGGGTGCCCGCAGGAGCGTTCGGCCCGTACGGTGCGGCGGGTGCGGCGACCTTGCTGGGGGTCGCCGCCGGGGTGGTCGGCGGGCTGTGCGGGGCGGGCTGGCTGCTGGGGGTGGGCCGCCGGGCGCGCGGCGGCGGTCGGGCGCGGCGGGTGCTGCACGGGCAGCGGGGCCGAGCCGGGGCGGGTGGCCGGTTCGGCCGGGCGCGGGCGCTGTGGCGGCGTCGGCGACCGGTGTGGCTGGTGCCGGAACTGGTGCTGCTCCCGTTCGGGGCGGCGGCCGGGTACGGCACCTCCTCGGTGCTCCCGCTGCTCGGGGCGGCCTGCGGAGTGGTCCCGCTCCGGCGCTGGCGGGCGGGGCGGTGCGCGGCCCGGGCGGCGCGGCGGCGGGCCTCGGCGGTGATCGACCTGTGCGCGGGCCTGGTCGGCGAACTGCGCAGCGGCGCCACCCCGGGGCAGGCCATGCACGCGGTCCTCAGCCGTGCCGCCCCCGACTGGGGCCGCCGCCTCGGTGCCGAACCCGCGGCCCGGCTGGCGGCGGGCCGCTACGGGGCGGACCTGCCCGCGGCGCTCCGCCTGGTGGCCGAACTGCCGGGCGGAGCGGGCGCGGCGGCGATGGCGGCCTGCTGGCAGGTCAGCACCGAGAGCGGAACCGGCCTGGCCGCCGGGCTGGAACAGGTCGCCGACGCACTGCGGGCCGAGCAGGCCCTCGCGGAGGAGATCGCGGGTGAACTCGCGGGTCCGCGCACCACGGTGGCGGTGCTCGCGGCGCTGCCCGCCGTCGGCCTCGGCCTGGGCGCGGCCCTCGGGGCGCACCCCGTCCACGTCCTGCTGCACACACCCGCGGGGCTGCTCGGCCTGCTGTCCGGGGCCGTGCTGGAGGCGGCCGGGATCGTCTGGACGGCCCGGATCGTCCGGGCCGCCGAAGACGCCCCGGCCCGCCCCCGGTCGGCCGGGCCCTCCGCCGCCCGCTGCGGGATCTCCCGGCGGCGCGGGGCGCTCCCGGCCGGGGCCCTGCCGGGGACGGCGGAGGGGTGGGCGGGCCGGTGGGGGTGAGCGGAGCCGGGCAGCGGCGAGGGGTGGTGCAGGTACGTGGCGATCCAGCGGGCGCGGCCGAGCAGGGCCGGTGCCGACGAGTGGCGAACGAGGGAGACGAGGTGCAGACGATGGCGGTCCTGGCGCCGGTGGCGGTGGCCGGGCTGACCGGGGAGGTGCTGGTGGGGCTGCGCCGACGGGCGGCACGCCGCCGGGTCGAGCAGTGCGTTCCGGCGGTGTCGGCCTCCCGGGCGTCGGTCTCCGCGGTGTCGGTCTCCGCGGGGCGTGACGGGTGGCGCGGGCGGGCGGGGGCCACCGTACGGCGGTGGTTCGGACGGCTGGCGGGCGACCGGCCGCGGGCGGTGCTGCTGGGCGTGTCGGTCGGGGTGCTGGTCGGCGGCGGGGCGGGGGTGGTGGCCGGGGTGCTGGCCGGTTCGGCGGCCTGGCGGCTGTTGCCCCGGGTGCGGTCGCCGGGCGAGCGGCGGCGGGCCGCGGAGCACGACCGGTTGGTCCGTCAGCTCCCGCTGACCGCCGAGCTGTTGGCGGTCTGCCTGGAGTCGAACGGCTCTCCGGCCGAGGCGGCTGCCGCGGTGGCGGACAGCGTGCCGTCCCCGATGCGGGAGCGCCTCGCCGGAGCAGCCGCCCGGCTCGCCCTCGGCGCGGGGCCGGAGCACTGCTGGGGGCAACTGGCCGAGGAGTGCCCGCCGCTGGCCCCGCTCGCCCGCTGCCTGGCCCGCACCAGCCTCAGCGGCACCCCGCCGGCTGCGGCCCTGGCCGGGCTGGCCCAGTCCCAACGGGCGGCCGCTGCCCGTTCGGCGCACGCGAGGGTCCGCCGGGCGGGTGTGCTGGCGACCGCACCGCTCGGGCTCTGCTTCCTGCCCGCCTTCGTGCTGATCGGCGTGGTGCCGGTGGTCACGGGGCTGACCGCGGCCTTCTCCCAACGCCTGTGAGGCTCCGCCGTCCGTGCGCCGGGCCCGTCCGGGGCCGACCAGTTGCACCTGCGTCGGTCCATATCGATCCACGCCAGTCCGCAACGGTCCACGCCGACCCACATCCGTTCAAGTCCGTTCTCCCAGAAGGGGTTCCTCATGAAGAAGCTCGTACGGACCGCCCGGCCGATCGCCGTACTGCTCGCCGCCCGCAGGCTCGGTGGCTGGCTCCGGCACCGTTACCGGAGGGCGGCGGCCGGTCCGCCGGACGCGGGGATGAGCACGGCCGAGTACGCGATCGGCACCGTGGCGGCCTGTGCCTTCGCGGCCGTGCTCTACAAGGTGGTGACCAGCGACACGGTCTCCGGGGCGCTGTCCGAGATGCTCGACCGGGCCCTGCATGCGGTCTGACCGGAGGCCCGCGGGCGGCGGCCGGGGCGCGGCGGACAGCGGGATGGTCACGGCCGAGACCGCGGTCGGGCTGCCCGCCCTGGTACTGCTGGCGGCGATGCTGACCTGGGGCGTGGTGGCGGCCGGAGCCCAGATCCGCTGCGTGGACGCGGCCCGGATCGGGGCCCGGGCCGCCGCCCGCGGCGACACCGACGCGCTGGCCCGGGCCACCGCCGCGGCGCCGCGCGGCGCGAAGGTCGCCATCGACCTGGACACCACCACCGTCCGGGCCACCGTGGAGGCCCCCTGCCCGGGCCCGGGGCGGCTGGCCGCCCTGCTCTCGGTCCGGCTCACGGCCACGGCGGTGGGTGCCCGGGAGGACGTGCCGGTGGGTGACGGATGACGTGGACGACCGGAGGAGGTGGGCCCGTGCGGACGAGGGCGCGGGGGCGCGGGGTGTCGCCGGGGGCGGCGGGTGACCGCGGGTCGGCGACGGTGTGGCTGGTGGCCCTGGGGGCGCTCGGGGTGGTGGCCTTCTCGGCCTGCCTGATGCTGGGGTCGGTGGTGACCGCCCGCCACCGGGCCGAGTCGGCGGCCGACCTCGCGGCCCTGGCCGCCGCGGACCGGTTGCTGCTCGACGAGGACGGCGGCTGCGGGAGGGCCGTGGAGTTGACGAAGGCTCAGGAAGGGACCGAGCTGGTCTCCTGCCGGGTGCTCCCCGGGCAGGACGCGGTGGAGGTGGTGGTCCGGGCGCCGGTCCGCGGCGTCCCGGTGCCGCTGGCCCCGGCCCTGGCCCGCGCCCGGGCGGGCCCGGTCCGGGCCTGGGGCGGAGAGCTGGGAGGAGAACTGGGTGGGGAGTTGAGCGGGGAGTTGAGCGGGGCCGCGTCCACCGGTGGGCCCGACAGGCTCGGCGGACCCGACAGGCCCGGTGGGCCCGACCGGCTCGGTGGGCCCGACGGACGGGAAGTGCCCGGGCGCGGGGCGGGCACGGGCCGGGCCGGGTCAGTTGCTGTCGGCCGCGGCCTCCTCGGCGGCGGGCGGGGTCGGTGCTCCGGCGAGGAGGGTGGTGAGGAGGCGGATCGCGGTGGCCTTGTCGAGCGGTTCGTTGCCGTTGCCGCACTTCGGGGACTGGACGCAGGACGGGCAGCCGCGCTCGCACTCGCAGGCGGCGATGGCGTCCCGGGTCGCGGTCAGCCACTCGACGGCGCGCCGGAAGCCGCGTTCGGCGAAGCCCGCGCCGCCGGAGTGGCCGTCGTACACGAAGACGGTGGGCAGCCCGGTGTCGGGGTGCAGCGGGACGGAGACGCCGCCGATGTCCCAGCGGTCGCAGGTGGCGAACAGCGGGAGGAGGCCGATGGAGGCGTGCTCGGCGGCGTGGGCGGCGCCGGGGAGCTGGTCGAACGGGACGAGTGCGTCGAGGAGCTGGTCCTCGGTGACGGACCACCAGACGGCCCGGGTGCGCAGCGTGCGGGGCGGCAGGTCGAGCTTGCTCTCGCCGAGGACCTCGCCGGTGGAGATCCGCTTGCGGAGGTAGCCGACGACCTGGTTGGTGACCTCCACCGAGCCGAAGCTGAGCCGGGCCTCGCCCCACTCCTCGGTGGTGTCGGTGGACAGGACCGCGATGGAGGTGACGTCCCGGGCGGAGGTGGTGTACGGCGGGTTGGCGGGGGAGACCAGGGCGACCGAGGACTCCAGGTCGAACTCGCGGACCAGGTAGGTGCGTCCCTGGTGCAGGTGGACGGCGCCGGTGTGCACGGTGGTGTGCGCGGCGTCGGCGTCCACGGTGCCGAGCAGCCGCCCGGTGTCGGCCTCGACGACCTGTACGGGGCTGCCGCCGCTGCCGCGCAGGTCGACGCCGTCGGCGGCGCGCTCGCGGCGGGTCCAGTACCAGGACCCGTCCGAGCGCCGCCGCAGCAGGCCGCGCCGTTCCAGCACCGGCAGCAGCGGTGCGGTGGACGGGCCGAACAGCTCCAGGTCGGCCTCGGTGAGCGGGAGTTCGGCCGCGGCGGCGCACAGGTGCGGGGCGAGCACGTGCGGGTTGTCCGGATCGAGGACGGTGGCCTCCACCGGGGTGGCGAACAGCGCCTCGGGGTGGTGGACCAGGTAGGTGTCCAGCGGGTCGTCCCGGGCGATCAGCACCGCCAGCGCGCCCTGGCCCTCCCGTCCGGCCCGCCCGGCCTGCTGCCACAGCGAGGCCCGGGTGCCGGGGTAGCCGGCCAGCAGGACGGCGTCCAGGCCGGAGACGTCCACGCCGAGTTCGAGGGCGGAGGTGGAGGCGAGGCCGAGCAGTCGGCCGGTGTGCAGGTCGCGTTCCAGGGCCCGGCGCTCCTCGGCCAGGTAGCCGCCGCGGTAGGCGGCGACCCGGGCGGCGAGCGGCTGGCCGAGCTGCTCCTGGGCCTGCAGGGCGACCAGTTCGGCGGCCCGCCGGGAGCGGACGAAGGCCACCGTCCGGGTGCCGCCGTGCACCAGGTCGGTGAGCAGGTACCCCGCCTCGGCGGTGGCGCTGCGGCGGACGGGCGCGCCGTGCTCGCCGGTGTTCTCGGTCAGCGGCGGCTCCCAGAGCGCGAACACCATCGGGCCGCGCGGCGAGCAGTCCTCGGTCACGGCGGTGGCGGGCAGGCCGGTGAGCCGTTCGGCGGTGACGGCCGGTTCGGCGGTGGTCGCCGAGGCCAGCAGGAAGGTCGGCTCCGAGCCGTAGCGGGCGCACAACCGCCGCAGCCGGCGCAGCACCTGGGCGACGTGCGAGCCGAACACGCCGCGGTAGGTGTGGCACTCGTCGACCACGACGTACCGCAGCGCCTTCAGGAAGGAGGACCAGCGCGGGTGGGCCGGGAGTATCCCGCGGTGCAGCATGTCCGGGTTGGTCAGCACGTAGGACGCGTACTGGCGGACCCACTCGCGCTCCTGCGGCGGGGTGTCGCCGTCGTACAGCGCGACCCGGACGCGGTCGGGGACGAGTTCGGCGGCGCGCCGCCGCTGGTCGGCGGCCAGCGCCTTGGTCGGGGCCAGGTACAGGGCGGTCGCGCCGCGGCCGTTGCGGGCCTCGGTGCCGGTCAGCAGGTCGCTCAGCAGCGGGGCCAGGTAGCCCAGCGACTTGCCCGAGGCGGTGCCGGTGGCGATCACCGTGGTCCGCCCGGCGGCGGCCAGGTCCATCGCCTCCGCCTGGTGAGCCCAGGGCAGCACCACGCCCAGTCCGGAGGCAGCGGCGACCACCTCCTGGCGGATTCCTTCCGGCCAAGGCGCATACCGGGCCCCGCGGGCGGGCAGGTGCTCCGTATGGGTGAGGCGGTCCGACCTGCCGCGCTCGGTGGAAAGGGTCGCGAGCAGGGCCTCGGGCTGGTGGTGACGGGGCGGCATGAAGACCCAGTGTGTCACCGGCGTGACGGAGAATCGCTGTTAACCATCGTGCGCCCGTGGTCGCAGGTGGTTGAATGAAGCCCGTGACGGCCGCATGGCCGAGGGCCGCAACGCTGAGGCTCCGACCTGCCGGTTTGCCGCGCCCCGGCCCTGCGACCCTGCGGTGGCAGCCGCCGGGTTGAAGATCGCAATGACGTAGCAAGGCAAGGTGCTGGAGGTTCCGTGGACCTGTCCCTGTCGACCCGTACTGTCGGCGATCGCACGGTCGTCGAGGTTGGCGGCGAGATCGATGTGTACACCGCCCCCAAGTTGCGCGAGCAGCTTGTCGAGCTCGTCAACGACGGCAACTACCACTTGGTCGTGGACATGGAGGGCGTCGACTTCCTCGACTCCACCGGTCTCGGTGTGCTGGTCGGCGGCCTGAAGCGGGTGCGTGCGCACGAGGGTTCGCTGCGCCTGGTGTGCAACCAGGAGCGCATCCTCAAGATTTTCCGGATCACCGGTCTGACCAAGGTGTTCCCGATCCACAACTCGGTGGACGAGGCCGTCGCCGCGACCGACTGACGACTCGTCGTCGATCGGCCGTTCCAACCGAATCACCTCGATCGACCGTCGCCGGTCGGCCGGGCCCAGTGCCCTGCCCGGCCGGCGTGGTCGGTGTCCCCGCTCCCGTCGCGCGGGCCGGTGCGTCCGGCGGCGGGGAGCAACCCCGGAGGGGAGACATGGCAACCGTCGAACTTCGATTCAGCGCGCTTCCCGAGCACGTGCGCACCGCCCGGCTGGTGGCCGCCGCGGTGGCCAGACGGGCCGGGGTGGACGAGTCGGTGCTCGACGAGTTGCGCCTCGCCGTCGGCGAGGCCTGCTCGCGCGCCGTGGCACTGCACCAGCGCAACGGCGTGGACGGCGCGGTCCGGGTGGCGCTCACCGAGCAGGAGAAGCGGTTCCTCATCGAGGTCGCCGACGAGGCCGGACCGGCGCACGCCGCCGGTGCCGCCGCGAACGGCGGTGACCCGGAGGACGAGGACGCGCTCGGCCTCGCGGTGATCACCGGCCTGGTCGAGGACGTCGAGGTCGGCAACGGCTCCGACGGCGGCGTGATCCGGATGAGCTGGCCGGTCACCCCGATCTCCGTCGCGGTCTGAATCCGTCGGACCCGTCGGACGCGCCGGACATGCTGGGCGGTCTTGCCGCGGGCGGCTGAGCCGTCGAGTCCCCGAGCCCTCGGGCCGTTCGGACCGCTGCACCGCCTCCGGCCACCGCTTCTCGCCACCGGGCCCGGTCACCGGCTTCGATTGCTGCTGCGCGGCCGGGGCCGGGGCCGGGTTCCGTCGTGCCGTGCTGCGGCCTGCCCGGCGGGCGGGGGCGGGCGGGCGTGTAGGTTCGCTGGCGATGCCCGGAGCCGGGTGTCAGTGACCGAAAGGGCCCCGGTGAAGAAGCGACTGGTGACCGTCCCCGCGCTCGGCGCGCTGCTCGCGCTCGCTGCGGTCGGCTGCTCCGCCGACGATTCGGCGGCGAAACTCGACGGCTGGGCGAAGAGCGTCTGCGACGCGGCCAAGGACCCGGTCGCGCAGTCCCGGGCGGCCCTCGCGGACACCGCGGACGTCAAGGAGGGCGAGTCCCCCGCCGACCTGCAGAAGCGGCTCTCCGCCGACCTGGCCTCGCTCGCCACCACCAACCAGCAGTTGGCCGACGCGGTGCAGAAGGCCGGTGCGCCGAAGATCGACGACGGGGCGAAGGTCCAGCAGGACGCCGTCAACGAGCTGAAGCAGGTCGCGCAGGGCTACCTGGACGCGCAGAAGAAGCTCGACGGGCTGGCCAGCACCGACCAGGCCAAGTTCGCGGACGGGCTGCACAGCGTCGGCGACCAGGTGCAGCAGCTCTCCCAGGTGTCCACCTCCGCGCTGGCCACCCTGCAGAGCGGCGACCTCGGCGACGCGATGAAGAAGCAGCCCGGCTGCAAGGCCGGTGCCGCGGGGACGGGCACGGCCTCCACGGATCCGGCCTCCGCCGAGCCGTCCTCCGGCGCGCCCGGCGCCGCGACCCCCGGCGACGGCGCCTCTCCGGCCGACCCGGCGGCCTCCGGCGCCCCGTCCGGGGACGCCGCGCAGTCCGGTCCGCCCTCGCCCGTCAAGAGCTGAGGCTCCGCTCCGAGGCCGGTACCCGGCGTCGGCGCCCGGCGTCGGGGTCCGAGACCCACACTCGGAGCCGGTGCGCAGCGCCGGTGCGCAGGGCCGGCCGCCCGGGTTGACTCCCCGTCAGGGCAGTCGCCACCCGTCCGGCGGGGCGGGGCCAGTCGCCACCCGTCCGGCGGGGCGGGTGGGGTGCCGGACGGGGGAGAATGGCGGGGTGACGAACAGCCCCGTTCTTGATTCCGGCCGGATGGCGGAGTTCCGCGAAGCGCTGCTGAGCGCCTCCTTCACCGCCGACGGACTGCTGGACCTGCTCGGCCCGACCGCGTACGCGGCGCTGGCCCGGAGCGAGGCCGTTCCCGCGCTGCGGGCGACCCGCGGCGCCTCGCCGCTGGAGACCCTGGTGCGGCTGTTCCTGCTGCAGCGGCCGGTGTCCGCGGCCGCGGCGGCCGCCGCGCTGCCGGGCGGCGGACTGCTGGACGGCCTGCTGGCCGACGGCTGGCTGGCGGCCGACGGGGACGGGCTGCGCGCCACCGTGGACGTGCGGCCGTACGCCGACGAGGTGGCCGGGCTGCCCAGCGCCGACGCCTGGGTGGTGTCCGACCTGGGCTGCGCGGTCGGCGGGGCGGGCGGGATCGGCTCGGGCCGGACGGCCGCCGGGGTCGAGCGGCGCGACCTGGTGCTCGGGGTGGGCGGGGCGTCCACCACGCTGGCCAACCTGACGGTGCGCCGACCGGTGCGCGAGGTGCTGGACCTGGGCTCCGGCTCCGGCGTGCAGGCCCTGCACGCGGCCCGGCACGCCCAGCGGGTCACCGCCACCGACCTCAACCCGCGCGCCCTGCACTTCACCCGGCTGACCGCCGCGCTCTCCGGCTTCGACCAGGTGGAGACCGCCGAGGGCAGCCTGTACGAGCCGGTCGGCGACCGTCGCTTCGACCTGATCGTCTCCAACCCGCCGTTCGTGATCTCCCCGGCGGGCCGGTTCACCTACCGGGACGGCGGGATGGCCGGCGACGAGCTGTGCCGCAGCGTGGTCCGCGGCGCGGCCGCCCACCTGGCCCCCGGCGGCTACTGCCAGCTGCTGGCGAACTGGCAGCACGTCAAGGGCGAGGACTGGCACGACCGGCTGGCCGGGTGGGTGGCCGGCACCGGCCTGGACGCCTGGGTGGTGCAGCGCGAGGTGCAGGACGTCGCGCAGTACGCCGAGCTGTGGCTGCGCGACGGCGGCGACCACCGCGGCGAGGAGTACGCCGCCCGCTACGAGGAGTGGCTGGACGGCTTCGAGGCGGCGGGCGTCGAGGGCATCGGCTTCGGCTGGATCACCCTGCGGGCCTCCGGCGCGGCCGAGCCCGTGGTGCGGATCGAGGAGTGGCCGCACCCCGTCGAGCAGCCGCTCGGCCCGCACATCGAGGAGTGGTTCGCCCGGCAGGACTTCCTGCGCGCCCACGACGACGCCGGGCTGCTCGCCGCCCGCTACCTGCTCGCCGACGAGGTGGTCCAGGAGCAGATCGGCGACCCCGGCTCGGAGGACCCGGAGCACGTGGTCCTCCGGCACAACCGGGGCATGCGCCGGGCCACCAAGGTCGACACGGTCGGTGCGGGCTTCGTCGGCGTCTGCGACGGCACCCTCGCCGCCGGGGAGATCGTCGACGCGATCGCCCAACTGCTCGGCGAGGACGCGGCGCAGCTGCGCGAGCGGGTGCCCGAGTCGCTGCGGCTGCTCACCGAGCAGGGCTTCGTCGAACCGGTGCGCTGATCCCGCCCGCTCCCGCCTACTCCCGTCCGCTCCCGTCCGCTCCCGACCGTCGCACCAGGAGACGCCGGGACGCGCCGGGACGCGCCGGGACGCGCCGGGACGCGCCGGGACACGCCCGGCCGCGCCCGGCCGCGGTGACGTTGATCACCGTGCGGGGCCGCCGCCGCGCGCGGGCGGTGACCTGCGCGGCCCGGTCTCGTTGGGCAGGGCGGTCGGCCGCCGTCGGCGGCGTGTTCACCTCGTCGTTCCCCGCGCGTGGCCGGGCGTAATCCGGGTGTCCGCCGTCGGTTTTCCACCGGGTGCCAGGGTGCTGTCCACAGGCTGTGGAAGCGCGGGGGAGGACCGGGGTGGAGACGCCGACGACGCTGGTGGGCGGGGCGGTCCTGACGGTCTTCGGGAGCGCGCTGCTGCTGTGGTGCGCCGTGGAACTGCGCCTTCGCCACCACCTGCGCCGACGCGGCGTGCCCGCCACCGCGCAGGTGGTGGCCGATCCGGACCGGGGCGCCGCGATGGACAGCAGCCCGCTGCTGTCCTACCCGGTGGGGGTGCCGGACGCCCGCACCGGCGGCGCCGCGGGCGTCGGCCCCGGGGCGGCCCGCGGGACCGTCCGCGGGATCGTCCACGAACTGCATCCGGTCGCCGGGGCGGGCGGGCCGGGAGAGTCGGCCGAGCCGTACCGGTCGGTGTCGGCCCGGCCGCGGGGCGGCACGCCGCTGCGGCGGCCGGCCGGGTTGGCGCCGGGCGCGGCCGTGCAGGTCGCCTACGACCCGCGCCGGCCGGACCGGGTGGTGCTGGCCGCGCACGAGGACCTGCCCTCGCTGCCCGCTGACCTGTTCTGGGTGCTGCTCGCCACGTCCGCGCTGGCCGGAGGCCTGACGCTGCTGGCCGTGGCGCTGCGCTGAGGCGGCCCCGGCCGGGGTCGCGGAGCGCGTCGGCCGGTCGCGGAACGCGCTCCTCCGGTTCTGCGGAGCGGGGGCGTCCGTCGGCCCCGGGGTCGGGTTCCGGCCGTTCGGCGGCGGCCCGGACGGGACCCGGTGACGGGCGTGGTGCCGGGGAAAGACATGCCCCGGGGCCTGCCATCGGGTTACCGTTCGAGTGGCGTCGGTCGGCCTTGCCGGTGAAAAAGCAGGTTCCGTCCGTTTGACAAGGGTGGCCGGGGTACGGTCACACTCCGCTGGTGGGTCCGTCGCGCTGCGGCAGCCCAGGAGCTGCTGCGGCAGCCCAGGAGCTTTGGTAAACGACCGGGAGAGAAGAGCGAAGGTGTCCCCGAGCAGCGAGACCGCGCACGGCAAGCGACTCGTCATCGTCGAGTCGCCGGCCAAGGCCAAGACGATCAAGGGCTACCTCGGGCCCGGCTACATCGTCGAGGCCAGTGTCGGTCACATCCGCGACCTGCCCGGCACGGCCGCCGAGGTCCCGGACGAGTACACCGGCGAGGTGCGCCGCCTCGGCGTCGACGTGGACCACGACTTCGCTCCGATCTACGTGGTGAACCCGGACAAGAAGTCCCAGGTCACCAAGTTGAAGTCGCTGCTGAAGGAGTCCGACGAGCTCTTCCTCGCCACCGATGAGGACCGCGAGGGCGAGGCCATCGCGTGGCACCTGCAGGAAGTGCTCAAGCCCAAGGTGCCGGTGCACCGGATGGTCTTCCACGAGATCACCAAGGACGCGATCCAGGAGGCCGTGCGCAACCCGCGGCACCTGAACAAGCGCCTGGTCGACGCGCAGGAGACCCGCCGCATCCTGGACCGCCTCTACGGCTACGAGGTCTCCCCGGTGCTGTGGAAGAAGGTCATGCCGAAGCTCTCGGCGGGCCGCGTCCAGTCGGTGGCCACCCGCCTGGTGGTCGAGCGCGAGCGCGAGCGGATCGCCTTCACCTCGGCCTCGTACTGGGACCTGGTCGGCACCTTCGGCACCTTCGGCACCGGCCGCACCTCCGCCGACGCGGCGAACCCGGAGTCCTTCGGGGCCCGCCTGGTCTCGGTCGACGGCAAGCGGGTCGCCACCGGCCGCGACTTCGGCCCGGACGGCCGCCTGAAGAGCGCCGCGACCACCCTGCACCTGGACGAGCAGGCCGCCCGCGCGCTGGCCGCCGGGCTGCAGCAGACCTCGTTCAGCGTCCGCAGCGTCGAGTCCAAGCCGTACCGCCGCTCCCCGTACGCGCCGTTCCGCACCACCACGCTGCAGCAGGAGGCCAGCCGCAAGCTGGGCTTCGGCGCGAAGCGGACCATGCAGGTGGCGCAGAAGCTGTACGAGAACGGCTTCATCACCTACATGCGCACCGACTCGACCACGCTGTCGGAGACCGCGGTCACCGCGGCCCGCGTCCAGGTCACCCAGCTGTACGGGGCCGACTACCTGCCGTCCGCGCCGCGCACCTACGCCTCCAAGGTGAAGAACGCGCAGGAGGCGCACGAGGCGATCCGCCCGTCCGGGGACCGCTTCCGCACGCCCGCCGAGACCGGGCTGGGCGGCGACGACTTCCGGCTGTACGAGCTGATCTGGATGCGCACCGTCGCCTCCCAGATGAAGGACGCGGTCGGCCAGTCGGTGACCGTCAAGGTCGGCGGCCGGTCCGCCGACGGGCGGGACGCCGAGTTCTCCGCCTCCGGCAAGATCATCACCTTCCACGGCTTCCTGAAGGCCTACGTCGAGGGCGCGGACGACCCGAACGCCGAGCTGGACGACCGCGAGCGCCGCCTGCCGCAGGTCGCCGAGGGCGACCCGCTGGCCGCCGAGAAGCTCACCCCCGAGGGCCACGCCACCAAGCCGCCGGCCCGCTACACCGAGGCCTCGCTGGTCAAGGAGCTGGAGGACCGGGAGATCGGCCGCCCGTCCACCTACGCCTCGATCATCGACACGATCATCAACCGCAAGTACGTGTTCAAGAAGGGCACCGCCCTGGTGCCGTCCTTCTTGTCCTTCGCGGTGGTCAACCTGCTGGAGAAGCACTTCGGCCGCCTGGTCGACTACGACTTCACCGCGAAGATGGAGGACGACCTCGACCGGATCGCGGCCGGCCAGGCCGAGTCCGTGCCGTGGCTCAAGCGCTTCTACTTCGGCGTGGGCGAGGCCGGTGCGGCGGTCGGCGGCGCGGTCGGCGGCGCCGCCGACGCGGGCAACGGCGACGGCGACCACCTCGGCGGCCTCAAGGAGCTCGTCACCGACCTCGGCGCGATCGACGCCCGGGAGATCAGCTCCTTCCCGATCGGCGACGGCATCGTGCTCCGGGTCGGCCGCTTCGGCCCGTACGTGGAGCGCCCGGCCGCCGTCGAGGGCGAGCCCGGCCAGCGCGCCGACGTCCCCGAGGACCTGCCGCCGGACGAGCTGACCGTCGGGCTCGCCGAGGAGCTGTTCGCCAAGCCCAGCGGCGAGCGCGAGCTCGGCACCGACCCGGTCAGCGGCAACCCGCTGGTCGCCAAGGCCGGCCGGTACGGCCCGTACGTCACCGAGGTGCTGCCCGAGGGCACGCCGAAGACCGGCAAGAACGCCGTCAAGCCGCGCACCGCGTCGCTGTTCAAGTCGATGGACCTGGACACCGTCACGCTGGAGGACGCGCTGAAGCTGCTGTCGCTGCCGCGGGTCGTCGGCGCCGACGCCGAGGGCAACGAGATCACCGCGCAGAACGGCCGCTACGGCCCGTACCTCAAGCGCGGCACCGACTCGCGCTCGCTCACCAGCGAGGACCAGCTGCTGTCCATCACCCTGGACGAGGCGCTGGCCATCTACGCCCAGCCCAAGGCGCGCGGGCGGGCCGCCGCCGCGCCGCCGCTCAAGGAGCTCGGCAACGACCCGGTCAGCGAGCGGCCCGTGGTGGTCAAGGACGGCCGGTTCGGCCCGTACGTCACCGACGGGGAGACCAACGCGACGCTCCGCAAGGACGACGAGGTCGAGACCATCACCCCCGAGCGGGCCTACGAGCTGCTCGCCGAGAAGCGCGCCCGCGGGCCGGTGAAGAAGACCGCCAAGAAGGCCCCGGCGAAGAAGGCCGCGGCCACCAAGACGGCGGCCAAGAAGACCACCACGGCCAAGAAGGCCGCCGCGAAGAAGACCACGGCGGTCAAGAAGACGGCCACCGAGACGGCGGCGAAGAAGACCACCGCCAAGGCCGCGGCGGCCCCGGAGACCGGCGCCGCGGGCGGCGGTTCCGAGGAGAGTTGACGGACACTCCGTAACGGGCCTGTTCGAATCCGGGCAGGCCCGTTAAGGGAGGGCACCCGCACTCGCTACGCTGACCGTATGACGAGCGAGGAGCTGCCCCCCACCGCACGCACCGCCGCCCCCGGCCTCCCCGGGGCCGCCCCCGCCGGGACGCCCGGCGAGCGGGCCCGTGCGCTGCTGAGGCTGCGGCCCTACCGGAAACTCTGGACCACCCAGCTGCTCGGCGGGACGGCCGACCGGCTGACCGTCCTGGTGCTGGTGCCGCTCACCGTGGTGGCCGCCGCGCTCGGCGGCCAGTTCGGGCACGGCTACCGGGCGCTCGCGCTCGCCGTCGCCGCGCTGTTCGCGGCCCGGCTGTTCGCCACCGGGCTGCTCGGCGCGGTCCTGCTCGGCCCCGTCCACGCGCTGGTCGGCGGCAAGCTCGACCGCCGCTGGAGCCTGCTCGGCGCCGACCTGTTCCGCGCCCTGCTGATCGGCCTGGCCCCCTGGTGGGCCGTCTGGTCGCCCGGCTCGGCCACCTGGCTGCTGCTCGGCACCGCCTTCCTGGCCGGCGCCGCCGAACGGGTCTGGACCATCGGCAAGGCCGCTGCCGTCCCCGGCCTGCTGGCCGTCCCCGAACAGCCCGGGCCGCCGTCCGCCGCCGCGCTGGACGCCGTCCGCACCCTCGACGCCCGCACCGGCTGGGCCGCGCTGCCGCTGGCCGCCGCGGGGCTGGTCGGCCTCACCCTGCTCAACAACGTGCTCGCCGCGCTCGGCCTGGACTGGCTGCGCACGCACCAGCTCACCGTCGCCGGGCTCGGCGCCGCCGCGCTGTTCGCCACCAACGCCGCGCTGCTGTACCTCCAGGAGCTGCCCGCCGGGGCGAGCGCCGCACCGCGCTCCCCGCTGCAGGGCCTGCGCGCGCCCACCGACGCCACGCCCGGTCCGTCCCTGAAGAAGGGCCGCACCGGCTCCGCCCCGTACTTCACCTTCTCGATCGCCGCCGCGTACGCCTCGATGGCCGGGGTCGCCGCGCTCGGCCTGCTCACCGCGGGCGAGCACCTGGCCGGGCCGATCGGCTACGGCCTGCTGGTGCTGGCCGCCGCGGGCGCCCCCGCGATCGGCGTCCGGCTCAGCCGGGCCACCCTGCCCGGCCTGTCCCGCCGCCGACTGCTGGCCCTCGGCCTGGTCACCTCCGGCGTGGCGCTGATCCTGGCCGGGCTCGTCCTCGACTTCGTCCTGGTGCTGCTGTTCACCGTGCTGGCCGGGCTGGCCGCGGGCGTGGTCATCGCCACCGGGCGCGGCCTGCTCGCCCAGGAGATCGAGGAGATCCGGCTCGGCAAGGTCACCGAGCACCTGTACGCCGTCCTGCGGACCGTCGTCGGCGCCGCCCTGGTCGGCATGCCGCTGCTGGCCGCCGCGTACGGGCAGGTCTCCCTCGGCGAGGTCGGCCGCGGCCACTTCACCTTCATCCACGACGGCGCCGCGCTCGCCGTCTCCACCGCCGGGCTGCTGACCCTGGTGCTGGCCGCCGTCGTGCTGCTCAAGACCGACGACCAGCGCGGCGTCGTCCCGTTCGGCCGCGAGCTGGCCCAGGCCGTCCGCGGCCGGGCCGAGGTCGCCCCGCACCGGGCCGCCGGCCAGGGCTACTTCATCGCCCTGGAGGGCGGCGACGGCGCCGGCAAGTCCACCCAGGCGCAGGCGCTGGCCGAGTGGATCCGCGCCAAGGGCCACGAGGTCGTCCTCACCCGCGAACCCGGCGGCTCCCCGATCGGGCAGCGGCTGCGCGCCCTCGTCCTGGACGTCGGCAACACCGGGCTCTCGCACCGGGCCGAGGCGCTGATCTACGCCGCCGACCGGGCCGAGCACGTCGAGAACGTCATCCGCCCCGCCCTGGAGCGCGGCGCGGTCGTCATCACCGACCGGTACATGGACTCCTCCATCGCCTACCAGGGCGCCGGGCGCGACCTCGCCGCCACCGAGGTCGCCCGGATCTCCCGCTGGGCCACCGGCGGGCTCGTCCCCGACCTGACGGTCGTCCTGGACGTCGACCCGACCGCCGCCCGCGACCGCTTCACCGAGGCGCTCGACCGGCTGGAGTCCGAGCCCACCGAGTTCCACCAGCGGGTCCGCTCCGGGTTCCTGGCGCTCGCCGCCGCCGACCCGGCCCGCTACCTGGTCGTCGACGGCACCCAGGCCCCCGCCGTCGTCACCACCGCGATCCGGCACCGGCTCGACCGCGAACTGCCGCTCTCCAGCCAGGAGAAGGTCGCCAAGGCCGAGCAGGAGCGCAAGGCCCGCGAGGAGGCCGCCCGGCGCGCCGCCGAGGCCGAGGCCGCCCGCAAGGCCGCCGAGGAGGCCGAGCGCAAGCGCCTCGAACTGCTGGAGCAGCTGCGCGCCGAGCAGGCCGAGAAGGACCGGCTCGCCGCCGAGGAAGCCGCCCGCGCCGAGGCCGAGGCCGCCCGCAAGGCCGCCGAGACCGCCCGGCTCGCCGCCGAGGCGGAGGCCGCGCGCCGCGCCGAGGAGGACGCGAAGCGGCGCGCCGAGGAGGCCGCCCGGGCCGAGGCGGCGGCGGAGGCGGCCCGCAAGGCCGCGGCCGAGGAGGCCGCCCGGGTCGAGTTCGCCCGCCAGCGCGAGCTGCAGCGGGAGGAGCAGCGGCGGCGCGCCGAGGAGGCGCTGCAGCGGGCGGAGGCCGCGCGGCGGGCCGCGGAGGCGGGGGCGGCCGCGGCGCTCGCGGCGGAGGCTCCGGCTCCGGCTCCGGCGCGGGCCGACGAGACCGCGGTGCTGCCGAAGGTCGAAGCGGAGGGCGGGGACGCGGACACCACCCGGGAACTGCCCAAGCCCGCGCCGGTCGCTCCGGGGACCTCTCCGGCGGCCGCTCCGGGGGTTGCTCCGGGGGTCGACGAGACCGCGGTGCTGCCGGTGGTCGCGGACGAGGACCGGGCCGGGGACGTCGAGGAGACGGCCGTGCTGCCCAAGGCGGACGACCCGACCGCGCGGGTGCCCAAGGGCCTGTTCCGGGACGAGCCCGACTCCACGCAGACCCGCGAGCTGCGGCCCCGGCCGGAGTGGGCCGAGGAGACGCCGCTCGACGACCTGCCCAGCCTGACCGACAGCCTGCTCGGCTCCCGCGAGGAGTGGGCCCGCTGGGAGACGGACGAGCCCGAGGACGGGACGGACGAGCAGCCGAAGAAGGGTGGCTGGCGCCGCCGCAAGGACTAGGCCCTGCTGCTCGGCCGGGAACGGAACGGCGCAGTGGGTGCGGCGAGGTCGCGACGGGACGGCAGGTGTCACTGCCCGCGTCGCGGCCTCGTTGCACGTGCGGCCCCTGCCGGGCCGGGGCTGTCCCCGGGCGGGGTTAGGCTCGGCGGGCGGGCCAGGGCGGCGGGAGCGGGAGCGGGAGCGGCGGGAACGGCGGTAGCGGTGGCATCGGTGACGAGGAGCGCGGCGTGAGTGTGTGGGACGACCTGGTGGGGCAGGACCGGGTGGTCGAGCAGTTGCAGGCGGCGGCGCGGGCGGCCCGGGCGAGCGTGCTGGCGGGGCGGGGGGAGGCCCCGGCGGGGAACGCCTCGCTGATGACGCACGCCTGGCTGTTCACCGGCCCGCCCGGGGCCGGGCAGGTGACGGCGGCGCGGGCGTTCGCGGCGGCGCTGCAGTGCACCAGCCCGGACTTGGAACTGGGCGGGGTGCCGGGCTGCGGGTTCTGCGACGGCTGCCACACCGTGCTGTCGGGCAGCCACGCGGACGTGAAGCAGGTGCGGACGGACGGCCTGTCGATCGGCGTCGGCGACATGCGCGACCTGGTGCTGCGGGCCGCGAGCTACCCGACCGGCGGCCGCTGGTCGGTGATCCTGGTGGACGCCGCGCACCGGCTGACCGAGGCGGCGGCGAACGCGCTGCTGAAGGGCGTCGAGGAGCCCTCGCCGCGGACGGTGTGGCTGCTGTGCGCCCCGTCGGTGCAGGACGTGCTGCCGACGATCCGCTCGCGCTGCCGCCTGCTGGTGCTGCGCACGCCCGCCGCGGAGGCGGTCGCCGACATGCTGGTGCGGCGGGACGGGGTGGAGCCGGAGGCGGCCCGGATCGCGGCGCTGGCCGGGCAGGGCGACATCGACCGGTCGCGGCGCCTCGCGGTGGACGAGCAGGCCCGGGCGCGCCGGGCCGAGGTGCTGCGGATCCCGCTGGAGGTCGCCGACCTGGGCGGCTGCCTGGCGGCCGCCCAGCGGCTGGTGGACACCGCGAAGGCGGACGCCGAGGCGCTGGCCGAGACCCAGGACGCCCGGGAGACCGAGGACCTGCGGGCCGCGTACGGCGCCGCGGAGGGCAGCCGGGCGCCGCGCGGCATGGCCGGTGCGGTCAAGGAACTGGAGAAGCGGCAGAAGAGCCGGGCCACCCGGACCCGCCGCGAGACGCTGAACGTGGCGCTGGGCGACCTGCTGGGCTTCTACCGGGACGTGCTGGCCCTGCAGTTGGGCGCGGGCGGGGCGCTGGCCAACGACGACCAGCGCCCGGCGCTGCAGCGGGTCGCGGGCCAGGGCGCGGCGGAGAACACGCTGCGCCGGATCGAGGCGGTGCTGGCCTGCCGCCGGGCGCTGGACCGGAACGTGGACCCGCTGCTGGCGGTGGAGGCGATGACGGTGGCGCTGCGGGCGGGCTGAGCCCCGGTCCGTCCGCGGCGTCCGGCCGTCGCTCGTTCGAGTGAACGTGCGGAGACGCCCGTACCGCCCCCGGGCGAGTGGGCACCTGGTCTTGCACCCTGTGCACTGACCACGCGCCCGCGTCCGGCGGCCGGTCCTTCCCCGAGGTGGTGCGTCCCCATGCCCCGTTCGCTCCTCGTCCTGTCGTTGCTGGTGGCGGTGGTGGCGGGCAGTTGGCTCGCCCGGTCGGCGATGGTGCGCTGGCGGGACCTGCGGGCCGCGCAGACGTACGAGCTGGCGGCGGAGGTGCGGCCGGTGCTGGTGCGGGCGTCCGCGGCGGCGCTGTGCCTGACGTGCGTGAGCGCGCTGGGGGTGGCGGTGCTGCTGGGGGAGCGGGGCGGGCGCGGTGCGGTGCGGGCGGTCGCGGCGGAGGCGGGCGGTGCGGACCGGGCGGCGGCCCCTCCGCCGCTGTCGGTGCAGTCGGTGCAGTCGGTGCCGTCGCGGTCGGCGGCGTCCGGGGCGTCCGGGGCTTCGGCGGCCGCTGCGGTGGCGTTCGCGAGCGTGGGCCGGGCGGCGGGCGGGGAGCTGATGCAGGGTTCGGTGCCCGGGCCGGACGGGCGGGCCCGGACGGTGCGGGTGTGGCTGCCCGCCGAGTACGGGAAGAGCACGGCGGAGCGGTTCCCGGTGATCGTGCTGCACTCCGGGACGCCCGGGCGGACCGCCGACGCCGACCTGCCGGACGTGTTCGACGGGGTGGCGTCGGCGGTGCAGCAGGGCAAGGCGCGCCCGTTCGTGGTGGTCGCCCCCGAGGCGCCCGGCGGCACCGGCCACCCCTGCGACCTGGTGGCCGCCGCCCCGCAGGCGGTCGCGGACGACGCGGCGCTGCGCTCCGCCGTCGGCGCGGCCTTCCGCACCCTGCCGGCCGGCCCCGCGGGCTGGAGCGTGCTCGGCGTGGACGACGGCGCCCCCTGCGCGGCCGCGGCCGGACTGGCCCGGCCCGACCTGTACGGGGCGGCCGCGGCGGTCTCCGGCCGGTACGACGCGCGGGCGCTGGTCGGGGCGGCGGCGGAGGCGCCCGGCGCGGTGACGGCGCGGCTGCTGCTGGCCGCGGCGAAGCGGGACACGGACGGGCTGGCCTCCGGGCGGGCCGTGCAGGCGGCGCTGCGGGACGCCAAGGCGCGGGCGCAGGTGCGGACCTCGGAGGTGGTGCAGGACTACACGCCGGAGCGGGAGCGGCTGCGGCTGGTGCGGGTCGCGGTGCAGTACCTGGCGGAGGGGCTGCCCAAGTAGCGGGCGGTCGTCGCGCGGTGGGGCGCTGGGGGAGGGCCGGGTCGTGCGGTGTGGTGCCGACGTGGCGCCGACGTGGTGCGGGGGTTGGGCCGTTCGGCGCGGGGCGGTGGTGCGATCGGCGGCGTGCCGGTCGGCCGGGCGGGGTGGTGCCCGGGCGGGTCGCCGGGCGTGGCGGTGCTGCCCGCTAGGCTCGGCCTCCCGGTGTCGGCCCCGGCTGCCGCGCCGTTCCCCAGGGGAGAGGACCCACCTTCATGAGTGTCGCCCGGAGCCGTCGGTCGGCGTCCGCCGCCGTGCTGGCCGCCGCCCTGTCGCTGCTGCTGGCGGGTTGCACCTCCGGGCACCCGGCCTCGTCCGGCACCCCGTCCGGCAGCCCGGACAGCTCCACCGACAGCGTGGCGACCGGCGCGCCCGCGCCCGGGGCCACCCCGCTGGAGCCGCTGCCGGTCGAGCGGTCGGCCGACCTGGACCGGTACTACGCGCAGGAGTTGAGCTGGCGGGCGTGCGACTCCGGTTTCGAGTGCGCGACCTTCAAGGTGCCGCTGGACTACGCGCACCCGGGCGGGCAGGACGTGGAGCTGTCGGTGGCCCGCAAGCCCGCGGGCGACCCGGCGCACCGGATCGGTTCGCTGCTGCTCAACCCGGGCGGGCCGGGCGGTTCGGCGGTCGACTACCTGGAGCGGGTCGCGGCGCGCTACGACGCGGGGGTGCGCTCCGACTACGACCTGGTCGGCTTCGACCCGCGCGGGGTCGGGCGCTCGGCGCCGATCACCTGCCTGCCCGGCAGCCGGATGGACGCGTACACCGCCGTCGACCTCACCCCCGACGACCAGGGCGAGGTCGACGCGGTGGTGAAGGCCGACAGGGAGTTCGCGGACGGCTGCCGGGCCGAGGCGGGCGACCTGCTGGGCCACGTCTCCACCGTGGAGGCGGCCCGCGACATGGACGTGCTGCGGGAGCTGGTCGGCGACCGGAAGCTCAACTACGTCGGCAAGTCGTACGGCACCTTCCTCGGCGCGACGTACGCGGGCCTGTTCCCGAGCCGGGTCGGCAAGGTCGTCCTGGACGGCGCGATGGACCCCTCGCTGGACGCCGCCACCGGGAACCTCACCCAGGCGGGCGGTTTCGAGACCGCCTGGACGGCGTTCGCCGAGGACTGCACCGCGCGCGACGACTGCCCCCTCGGCCGCAGCGTCGAGGAGGCCGGGAAGAAGCTCACCGCGCTGTTCGCGCAGCTCGACGCGCACCCGCTCCCCACCGAGCAGAACCGGCCGCTGACCGAGCCCCAGGCGCTCACCGGCGTCGCCGAGGCGATGTACGCCGAGTCGCTCTGGTCCTACCTGCGCGAGGCGCTGACCACCGCCCGGGCGGGGGACGGCAGCGGGCTGCTCAAGCTCGCCGACAGCTACTACGGGCGCAACAGCGACGGCAGCTACGACAACCTGATGTACGCCAACATGTCGGTCAACTGCCTCGACCTGCCAGCCCCGTTCACCGACCCGGCCGCGGTCGCCGCCGCCGTTCCCGCCTTCGAGAAGGCCGCCCCGCACTTCGGCCGCAACATGGCCTGGATGGCGCTCGGCTGCGCGTACTGGCCGGACGGGGCCACCGGCGTCCCGCACACCGTCCGCGCCGCCGGGTCCGACCCGATCGTGGTCGTCGGCACCACCCGGGACCCGGCCACCCCGTACGCCTGGGCGAAGTCGCTGGCCGGGCAGCTGGAGGCCGGGCGGCTGCTCACCTACGAGGGCGACGGGCACACCGCGTACCAGCGGCAGAACGCCTGCATCGACGACGCGATCAACGGCTACCTGCTCGGCGGGCAGGCGCCCGCGAACGGGAAGGTCTGCAAGGACTGAACCCGGGCGGGCGGGGGGTGGGCGGTGCCCGCACCTCCGGGGGTGACAGGAGCATTTCGGGTCGACGGGGCTGGCGGATAGCATGGCGCAGCCCCAACGGCGCCCCCTGCCGCCTGCCCGCTCCCTGGAGACCGAAGTGCTCGGAGTCCACGACCTGGCCACCTACGTCCTCGGCGCACTGGCCATCGTCCTGCTGCCCGGACCCAACTCCCTCTACGTGCTCTCCGTCGCCGCCCGCCGGGGCGTCCGCACCGGCTACCGCGCGGCCTGCGGCGTCTTCCTCGGCGACCTCGTCCTGATCAGCCTCACCGCCCTCGGCGCGGCCTCCCTGCTCCGGGCCAACCCCGCGGTCTTCGCCGTGGTCAAGTTCGGCGGCGCCGCCTACCTGCTGTGGATCGGCTACGGCATGCTGCGGGCGGCCCGCCAGATGTGGCGCGAACGCGCCCTGGCCGAGGCCCCCGCCGAGGACGGCCCCGCCGCGGCGGACGGCGAGCGGCCGTTCCGCCGCGCGCTGATGATCAGCCTCTTCAACCCCAAGGCGATCCTCTTCCTGCTCTCCTTGGTTACCCCGAGTAAGACAGGATTGGCAGCTCATCATGCCTAGGATGATGAGCCGTCGTCAACCCTGCGGGTTTTCAGCCGTGTTGCAATCCTGCTAGGACGGCTCTGGCGGGAGCCGTCCTGAGCCCTGTCGTCGTTGAGATGGCGGTGTCAACGGAGATATTTAGGCTAGGGAAGCTGGCTTCGGGGATTGTTTCGAATGCGCAGGTTCTGGTCAAGCTTATTCAGCGCTTGGCATGTGACAACGCGCGATGTGAGGGTTTCGATCAGCAGGTCATTGGCTATCTGCTGTCGATAGATTCCGCTGCGCAGCATCGCCAAGGTAATCAAAAAGCCTGCCGCAAGCCAGCCGTTTCCTGCGGCGATTGTTAGGGCGGTGGCCAGGGCGCCAATCGCCAATCCGACATTGACGCGAAAATCGGCTTCTGATGCTTTTCGGTCATAGTCTTGAAAAAGGTCTGGCTTATCAACCTGTAGCCGGAGGGCGAGCGCCCGCAGGTCGCTTGTAACGTCAGCCAGTACCTGATCGGTGCGTGTTGGGTCTGCCATGAAGTCCTGCCAGCCCGAGGGGTCGGCCTCGCGTGCCATCTCTGAAATAAGAGTGTCCAATGAGGCGATCGAGCTTTGACTGACGGCTGGTGGCTTGCCGTCCCATCCGCCTGTTGGAATTCCGCGCAAGAGCTTCTGGGCTCGATTGTGGCCGACAATCCTCACTACGCCGCTGCGTATGGTGTCCGGCCTTACCTGAAAAAGGCTACCAATAAGGAAGGCCAGGAATGACAGGGCGGCCAGCAATGCTGGCTTTCCTGCGGCGTCAGCCAATTGGTAGGCGGAGAGCGCGACCCCTGACGAATTTTTATGCGAGGGGACGTGGCCATTAAGTGCGAACCACAGCGCGACTAGCCAGATGTAGCCAGTCGCTAGCGGGGCGCGGAGCTCTCGTAAGCCGGGAAGTAGGTTTGTAAGCACTGCGCCATCATCAACAGTGCGGATGTGAAACGCAAGAACTTCGACTGCGGCGGCCTGCCGGTTCCGTCTGCGCGTCGGGAGGGATGTTGCTTGGTGTCGCGACCGGCGCCATATGCATGTTGATGAGCTTGGTTACCCGACTGGGTTACGAGTGAGGCCAGTAGAGGAACGTCCGTAACAGCAGGAAGCCCCGACCGGGCGCCGGTCGGGGCTTCCTGCTGTTACGGACTCAGGCGGGCACGCCCATGAGGGTGTGCGCCCCCGGGTAGGTGTACCCGGTGTCTGGGCGGCCGGTGGCGGCAGCTTCCAGGGCCCTACGCCGTTGGGCCTGCTGCTGGGCTTCGAAGCGCGCTACCCAGCGGGGAACAACGCGGGTGGTTGCGCACGGGAGTAGGCGAAGCTCCATGGTCGGGGTGTCGGGAACCCCGACGGCCCGACCTTCCAGGCGGTCGACCCGAGCAGCGACTGCTCGGCGGGTGTGGTCGTCTTCGGCGCTCCGGGTGCTTTTCGGTTCGGTGATGAACGTAGCTGGGCGGGGAGGGGGCGGGGTGGCGCTGGTCGGCACGGCGCGCTCGTCGCTGTCCCATCGTGCACGGCGTTGGCCGACGAGTTCGATCACGTAGGGGTCGAGCGGGCGGTCGCCAGCGCGGTGGCGACCTGTCGGCAGGTCGGTGGCGCCGGACAGTATCCACGCGGCCAGTCCTGCCAGTAGCAAGGGGATGAACGCGAGGGAGGCCCAGGCGGTAGTGTCGTACATGTCGAGTTCTCCTAAACCGTGGCTCGACCACGCCCGGGACGGCTGCAACCGTCGCCGGGCTTCTTGTTGTTGTGGCGTCGACGATACCTCTAACTCCTCTAAGTCTTCTACTGGTCTATCTCCTCTAAGTAGCTTGCGGTCGTGGCGCTCCGTACCCTTCTGCCATGTCCGCCACCCCGCAGCCGCGTAAGTCAGCTGTCCCGCCGTACCGCAAGGTTGCGGCTGAGCTCGCCCGCGAGATCCACGCAGGGGTGTACGACTCGGGGCTGCCCTTCCCGTCCGAGTCCGCGTTGAAGGACAGGTTCGGCCGCGCCCCGATGACCATCCGCCGGGCGCTGGAGGTTGTCCGGGATGAAATGGGTCTGATCGAAACGGATTGGGGGAAGGGCTCGACCGTCCGTCCCCCCGAAACGCGGCCGGCCCCGCCCGTCGAGTAGCCGGTGCGGGGCCGTGGTCGCGGGCGCTCAGATGGGCAGGTTCCAGTTCGGTCCGTCCGGGGTTTCGAGCCAGACCGTCTGGGCCGTCGGCGTGATGGTGATTCCGAACTTCTCCTGATGCGGTTCGCCGGCGGTGCGCCAGAGGAAGAGGGCGTCCTCGACCTTGTCCCACAGGCGCAGCGGGCCGCGCTGGGTGACGGTCCATCCGCCGTTGGCGTTGGCGGTGGTGCGGGCCTGGGAGCCGGTGGCGACGTCCCAGAGGATCTGGTCGGTGCCGGCGCCGAGACGTTCGGCGGAGGGGGCGGCGAGCTGTCCCACCCATCGGCCAGTCCACGTGTCGAGCAGGGCGGGGTCGAGGATGCTCTGCCGCTCGTTTCCGGGTAGTAGGGCAACGGACGGGCGGGGCGGCCGGCCGTGGGGTCGGGCGATCATGAAGTTCACGAACCCGGGCAGGAACCGGCCGGTAGCCTCACCGGGGGCGGTGACGGTCAGGTCGGCGAGTCCGAACCCGTGTCCCCACCCGCCGATGGTGGCAAGGATTCTGCCGCCGGGGCGGACCTGGTAGAGCCACGGCTGCGGCACGTACCGTACGGCGCAGGTGGCGATCAGTCGGTCGTACGTCTCTCCGGCCGGGTCACCGAGCAGGCCGTCGCCGACGACGAGCCGCGGGGAGTATCCGGCCGCTTCGATGGCGGCGGCGGCGAGTTCGGCTACGACGGGGTCGTACTCGATGCTCGTCAGGTTCTCGTCGCCCAGGCGGTGAGCGCCGAGTGCGGTCGAGTAGCCGGTGCCGGTGCCGATCTCCAGGACGCGGTGACCGTCCTCGACGCCGAGCAACTGCCACATGTTCAAGACGAGTGAGGGCAGGGTCGACGACGAGGAGGGTTCCCCAACGACGGGGAGTCGGCCGGCGTCCGTGGCGGTGATCGTGCCGTCAGGCTGGGCGAGTTGGGTGATCAGCGTCTGATTGGTGTAGACGCCTTCGAGCCACCCGTCGTCGTTCGCGTCGACGGGGATGTACGAGGTGGGGGTGCTGCCGTCGACGGCGAGGAAGTAGGCCGGGGCGAACTTCTCGCGGGGGACCGCGCTGGCAGCCTTCACCCACTCCGGGTCGGTCAGCTCGCCGTCGGCGATCAGCTGTGCGACCAGGTCGGTGCGCAGCCTGTCGGAGGTGGTCATACGGTGGGGCCTTTCTCCAGCTGATCGGCAAGGGCGTGGGCAACCTGGTTGGTGGTGTCCTCGGGCTGCCAGGCCCATTGGCCGTTGGGGTTGCACTCCAGGAAGTACCAGTGGTTCAGGTCGGTCACGGCGAAGTCGAACGCGCCGAAGACCAGGCCGCGGGCCTTCATGTAGCGACGGATCGCGTGGGTGACGTCGTCGGGTACCGGGACCGGCTCGCAGTGCATGAGGTTCTGCTGCTCGCGCCAGTCGAGGTCAGGGCTGTCGATGCGGATGCCGAATAGCGCGTCGCCGACCACGGTCACCCGTGCGTCGAATGCCTTGCGCACCTTGGCTTGGAACATGTGCGGGCACGCCGAGATCGCGTCGGTGATCTCGGACGCCGTGACTTCGCGGACCCAGACGGTCTGGGCGGTGCCGTCGTCGGTGGTGTAGGCGGTGTTCCACAACGGCTTGTAGACGGCGCCGCTGGAGTGCAAGGTGACGAACTCGCGTGCCTCGTCGGGGTCGTTGGTGATGATCGTAGAGGGAGTCCGCAAGCCGACTTGATGGGCCGTCGCCAACTGCGATGGCTTGGACTCGGCGTTGCGGTTGGCCCAGGGGTGGTTGACATAGTGGGCGCCGCGGAGTGAGGCGAGGATGCCGCCCGCGCCCCAATTGGTCTGGTCGGCGATGAACCGCCGTTCGCGCGGGTCGAGGTCGTCCGGGCCCCGGTAGGGGGAGGGGCGGCGAACCCATACCGAGCGGACGTGTCGGAGGTCGAGTTCCCGGGTGGACGTGCGCAGGGTGCCCCCCTGGCCGCCGGCGTCGAACCGGGCGGTCAGGAGGGCACCCGCTTGCAGGTCGGTGCCGGGGTCGAGGCGGACGACGGGCACGGCACGCTCGGCAAGGATCTTGAGCACGACGTCGGTCGTCACATCGAACGGGTTGGTCAGCACCAGCACTGACCTGCTGTTGGGCATCGCGCTGTTCCTAGTCCTGGTCGTTGGCCGGCACGGAGTCCTGGTCGCTGCCGCCCGGGTTCTGGCCGTCCGCCGACCCGGTCTGCGTCGTGGTCGAGGTGTTGGTGCTGGTGCCGTGCTCCCCGAGCTCGACCGTGCGGCCGTGCTCGTCGATGAGCACCGCGACCTGGGTCTCGGGGTCGAGCACCGGCACGAGCAGCGGAACCGTGCCCGTGCCGGTGTCCGAATAGGACCCCATCCGGGTGAGTCCCCACGGGGTGGTAACCATGCATCCTCCTAAGTCGGTGGTGCTGGACTGTTCAACTTCCCTGCTGAGAAACAGGGTTCAGTGCGCCCGTCCTGGTTAGCCCATGGTCAGAGCAACCGGGCGGGAGTCGGTGCGGCCGGCGGAAGTGGCGTCGCCAACTGTGGACGCGCGACGGCCGGTGTCAGTAGCCGTCCTGGTCTGTGTCGTAGTTGTGCTCCACGTCGTGATCACCGCCGGGGTTCTGGCTGTCCGGCGAACCCGTGCTCGTCACCATCGGGTGGTCTGTGGCGGTCCATCCCATCAACGGGCCGCGCCCGTCGAGGTGCTGTACGACCGCGACCTGTGTCCCGCTGTCGATCAGTGGCGTCGGCGGCGGACCCGGGACGGGGTCGGTGGCGGGGTAGGGCTTCATCCTGCGGAGTCCCCACGGGGCGGGGCGGGTGTTGGTGCCGGTGGCGAGCGCCATGCCTGCGTTCCTCTTTGGGTTGGTGTGTTCGGCCGCGAACCGCGCAAGCGCGGCGCGGAACTGCCGGGCGGCCTTGGACGACCCGGGACGGCGCAGGGGGATGCCCCAGGTGGTCATGAGCCGGGCGATTCGGAGCGGGCTGATCCGCTCGTTCAGCGCCAGCCACAGCAGCGGCGTGCCGGTCTCGTAGCGGATGCGAATGGATGTGGGGTCGGGGACGTGCGGTACGTCCGGCTCGCGGCAGACCGCGATCACGTCGACGCCGTTGAGGTCGTCGACCATGGCCCAAGTGCCGTACTTCCGACACGCCGGTCCCATGTCATCGACGAGGCGGAAACAGAGCAGGGCCAGCACATCCGGGTCGAGTCCGGCGGAAGCGGCGAAGTTCGCCAACTTGTCAGCGAGGGTGTCGCAGTTGAGTCCGGTTGCGTTGCCCTCGATGGGGTGGCCGGCGCCATGAAACCGGAAGTCCGCCGACCAAGGGCGCTGTTGTACCGGCACAACTCTCCTTCCCGCGGCGCGAATTGGAGGCTGGTCGCCTAACGTGACCTGCCCAGGGGCGGGCGGTGTGCGTGAGGCGTCAGGCCGAGCGGACCACGTCCGGCAGAGGGACGCCCAGTTGGGTCATCGGGAACCCCCGGCCGGCCTTCCGTGCCTCCAGGGCGGCGACGATGCGCCGCTTGGAGTGCTGGTCGATCACGACCGTGTCAAGCTTGTCGACCGCCACGAACCGCACCTCGCCGTACCCGCTACCGGGCGTCGGCCGCATCAGGTTCGCCGCAACGTCCGTGAGCTCGCCGCCGTCGAGAACCACGTTCACCCCCGGGGCGTAACGGTCCCGCGGAACCCAGTCCACCCCGATCACAACCGGTGAGACGCCGGCGTCGCTGTCGAGCCGGACCCGGACGAGCCTGGCGGCGGCGTGAACGGGCGACTCGTGGTCGAACTCCCCCCAGGTGCCGCCCGGCAGGCCCCAGCGCGGCGTGTGCAGGGTGTCCTTGTACACGAGGCACACCAGCGTCTCCTGCTGGCCGTTCGCGGCCTTCGCGTCGACCGTGAACACCACGTGCGTTCCCAGGCGGGCCGGCGGCGGGTCGGCCTTGAGATCGGTCCCCGGGAACGTGCCTTCGCTGCTCACAACTTCTCCATTTCTGTCGTCGGTTCGGGCTCCGGCTGCGGCGCTGTCCGAGGGGTCGGCCGAGGTGGATTCCCTCTCGCTCGGCCGGCGCCGTCGAAGAACTCTGCGACACGCGACGAACCGCGAACGAGCGTCCTAGGCCGCATCAGCGGGCCGTACCTCCGAGCGCGGAAGGAAGCGCTCACAGCCGCCGCCCGGCGGGCGCCAGTGGATGGTGTCCCCGTTGATGTGGACGCACTCGCCGACCTTGCCGCCGTTGGTCATGTCCTTGATGGGGTCGCCGACCTTGGGTGCGTAATCGGCCCTGCCGTTGCTCACCGCCTGCTCCGTTCTGTCGTCGGTGCGTAACCAGCATCGGCAGGAGGCGGTACGGTGACCAGACGAAGAACCATGACACTGACTATCTGTCATGATCGCTTGGGGGGCGGGAGTTGGCTCGTCGTACTGTCGATAGAGATCAGAATCCGACAGACATGACACCGGCTGCGTTCGGCTGGTTGCTAGGCGAGCTTCGGGTGAAGGCTGGTTTCACCATTGCTGGCCTGTCCCGCGAACTTCACTGCGATGCCTCCCTCGTCAGTCGGTTCGTATCGGGCGAGCGGGTGCCGGCCGTTGAGATGGTGCGACAGATTGATGAACTCCTCAGAGCCGATGGGCTCCTGTTGAACGCCTACGGCCGCGTGGGGTGGTACCGGGAGGTCGCCCACCCCGAGTGGTTCCGAGTCTTTGCCGACCGGGAGAAGCTGGCCGACGAGGTACTCGACTACTCGATCACCCTGATCGCAGGACCGTGTCAGCACCCTGACTATGCAGCGGCACTGTTCGGACGAGGCCAGGTTGATCCCGACCCGGAGGAGATAGAGCGGCGCGTCGCAGCTCGACTGAGTCGGCAGGCGCGGTTCCTCGCCGACGATGGGCCGCGGCTTGTCGTGGTTGTGGATGAAGCCGCGATCCGGAGGGTTGTTGGTGGTCCGCAGGTGATGCGGCGCCAACTCGCCCACCTGCTGGAGCTGATGAAGCGCCCGAACATCGTCATCCAAGTTGCTCCGCTGGCGTTGGGCGAGCGCACACCCGCAGGTACCTCGTTCACGCTCTTGACCATGCCGAACGGTCAGCGACACCTCTACTCAGAGAGCTTGAACAGTGGCCACTTCACCACTGATCCGGGAGAAGTCCAACGCTTCTTTCGGGCCTATGATCAGCTTCGCGGCAGTGCACTCTCTGTTGCGGAATCGGCCGCTCTGATCCGTCGTGTCATGGAAGGACTGGTCAATCCCATGTCGTCACAGCCGACCGGCGTCGAGGCGCTCCGGGCAGTCGCTATTTTCAAGAGCTCCAGCTACAGCGACAGCAACGGCGGGCAGTGCATCCAACCGGCACTGAACCTGATCGCCTCTCATGGGGTAGTGCTTGTGCGCGACAGCAAGGACCCCGACGGGCCACTGCTGGCCTTTCCTCCGGCGGTCTGGGAGACATTCGCTACCGAGGTCGGCACGGGGGCGTTCGGCGAGGTCTGACCCCACACAACGACGAAGGCGCCCCCTGCACCGGCCGTAGCCAGTGCAGGGGGCGCAGTGCTTGTAAGGCAGCTGCCGGGAAGCATGCTGCTACGTCGCCGATGACACGGCCAGCTTCGCGGCGAAGCCTGCGAAGAGGACGGCGACAGAGGAAGTGAGGCCGGCGGACAGCCGACGACGGCGGCGGAAGGCAGTCGCCAGAGCAGTGCCGGCGAAAATCAGGGTGGAGAGGTAGAGCATGCTGAACGTCTGCAGGATGCCGCCCAGCACGACGAAGGACAGGGCTGGCATTCCATACGATGGGTCAACAAACTGTGTGAAAAACGACAGCAGGAACAAGATCGCCTTGGGGTTGAACAGGCTGACGATCAGCGCCCGGCGGAAGGGGCGTTCCGTCGCCGACTCCACGCTCGGCGCGTCCTCGTCGGACGAGGCACCGTTCCTCTGCTCGCGCCAGAGCTGGACAGCCGATCGGAACATGCCGATGCCCAGCCACAACAGGTAGGCCGCGCCGCCGAACTTCACCACGGCGAACACAGCGGGGTTCGCCCGCAGCAGGGAAGCGGCACCGAGGGACGTCAGGGAGATCAGCGTCAGGTCGCCGAGGAACACGCCGGCTGCGGCGCTATACCCCGTACGGATGCCCTTCCGGGCCGCGACCGACAGAACGTAGAGGGAGTTCGGGCCCGGCAGTAGGACGATGACGAGCGCCCCGAGTATGTAGGTTCCGAGGTCTGTGACGCCGAACACGGCGGTTCCTTCCGGCGCGAGGGTGAGGGAGGCCGAATCATCGTAAGCGCAGGTTGAGCCCCATCCAACGGAAAAAAAACAGAGCGCCCCCTGCGCCGGCACGCGGCCGGTACAGGGGGCGCAGTCGTGCCTACGGGGGGTCGAGGTGGCGGGCGGTGCGCTGGTCGACGCGGTCGACGGCGTCGCGCAGCGAGCTGCCGCTGTTGGGGTGCAGCTCGTGCTCGACGGTGGCGAGCTTGCCCTCGATCCGGTCGAGTCGGGCCATGACGCCGGGCTGCTCGTCGGTGCCGGCCCAGTCGTCGACGACTTCCTCGACGCGACGGGCGAGCCGGTGCGCGCCGCGGGCGACGCGCCAGAGCAGGCCGGCGGCACCGGCGATGGCGACGACCGCGCCGCACCACAGCACGAGGGCGTCGAGGTGGTCGACGCCGGTCGTCGCGTTGCTCAACGGTCGGTGTCCTCCTTGGACGGGGTGCGCAGCCACGCGGGCAGCAGCTGCTCGACGACGGGCAGGGCCATGACGCGGGTGACGGCGGTGGCGACGGTGAGCGCCAGGGCGACGCTGGGCACGGTCTGCGGGATGCCGGCGGTGGAGACGAGCAGGGGGAGCGCGGCGAGCAGGCCGAACAGGGTCTGCAGGCCGGTGCGGATGGTGCGGCGGGTGGTCTCGGTCAAGGCAGATCGTTTCCTCTCGGGTGGGGTGATCAGGTGACGGGGGCGGTCCAGGCGGCGGCCCAAGTGGCGGGGCCGATGATCGAGTCGGGGGTGAGGCGCTTTTCGATCTGGAAGGCCCGGGCGGCGGCGGCGGACTTCGGGCCGTAGACGCCGTCGACGTCGAGCTGCCAGCCGCGGGCGCGCATCCGTTCCTGCCAGCGGCGGACGTCGTCGCCCCGCATGTAGGGGGAGCGCAGGGAGATGTACCGGCCGGGCCAGGCGGGAGCGGTCGGGGCCGGCCGGGTGGGCGGGGCGGGCGCGGTCGGGGCGGTGGGGGCGCCGAGCAATTCGGCGGCCCGCGCGATGATCGCGCCGCGCTGCGCCTTGCGGATCTCGCCGGGGCAGTCGGGGTGTCCGCCCCACGCGGAGCCGCCGGCGCCGTGCCAGGTCAGGCCGCGGTCGGTGGTGTTGTCGACGACCTGCAGCGGCCAGCCCCACAGGCGGGCGCCCCAGGCGTAGATCTGCGCGACGCCCTCGATCTGCGCAGGGGTGAGCGGTTCGGACGGGTACCCCTCGGTCTCGACGCTGGCGTACACGCGGTTGCCGGCGGCCTGCGCCCACGCGCGGTCGGAGCCGGTGTCGACGTACTGCTCGATCGAGCCGCTCTTGCTCACCCAGAAGTCGGAACTTGCCTGGCTGGACGACTGGTTGAACCATCCGAACGGGCTGGTGTCGTCGGCCTGTACGTGCAGGACGAGGCCGCGCTGCTCGGTGCGGCCGTTGGGGGTGCGGTTGATGACGGGGCGCCAGGTGGCGCGGTCGAAGCGGGCCAAGGTGATGTTCCTCCGGGCATGCGAAAGCCCCCGGGCCGGTGCGGCACGGGGGCGTGAAGTGGTGGGGCGGGTCAGGTCAGGACTGGACGCCGATGATCGAGCTCGGGCAGACGCGGACGCGGCCGGAGCCGGAGACGCGCCAGGCCCGGATTTCGACTGTGACGTAGTCCATGTAGTTGCCGGGGCACAGCAGCGGGCCGTCGGCGGCGTAGTCCCAACCGCCGTTGGTCTCGTGGACGGAGCCCCAGGGGACGTCGTCGATGTAGATCTGCGCGCGGCCGACGGTCCCGCTGTCGGCCTGCAGATAGAAGGCGGTGAGCAACTTCGGGTGGTGGCGGACGTGGTCGCCGGACCACATGGCCCAGGGACTCCCCTGGTCGGTCCACGTGTACCGCTCAAGGTCGTTGGACGGGTAGAGCGGGGTCTGCAGGTAGGGGCGGGCGAGTCCGCCCGTGTTCCGGTCCTCGGAGAAGATGACGTGCCCGCGTGAGTCCCAGATGTCGAGGCCCTGCGGCACGATGCCGTCGGTCCACATCGACAGGGCGAGCGATCCGTCTTCGCGGCGCAGCAGTAGGCCGTACTGCGGGCTGCCATCGGGGTGGTTGGGCAGGACGTCGCCGATGTGCAGGACGGCGGTTCCGTCGCCGTCCTTGACGGTGAGGGTGCCGCCTTCGCCGATGGTGACCTGTCCGTGCTGGATCTGGTCGAGGGCGGGGCGGGTCTGAGATCGGCCGGTCAGCTCGCGCACTGTGCGTTCGAGGGTGCGGATTCGGTCGAGGAGATCCTGCGGGATGGCTGCCAACTAGCTTGCCTCCAATAGGAGTTTGGCCGACTCGGGTCGGCCGCGTTGGGGTGGGGTGACCGACCATCCGACGATGCGGAATCGGTCGGTCATGCCGTCCGGCCACCACAGGTCGGTGATCCGGACGCGGGCGGTCGCGCCGAGAAGCGCGGGGGTGATCTGGCCGTCGAGTCGCACGGTCAGCTCGGGGACGGTGAGGGGGTGCAGGCGGGCGGCGGCGTCAGCCCGTGCGTGCTCGTCGAGGGTGTCCTGCTGCTCGACGGTGGAGTAGTCGGAGCTGCCGTCGAGGCGCGGCCAACCGGCCGCGACGTCGTCCTCGTCGACAATCAGCTCGGACAGCAGGGGAGTTGACTCGGCGGTCTGGTTGCGGTTGACGGAGCTCCCGCGCGACTGCCAGGTGTTGGCCTGGCCGGTGGCGTCGGTGGGCCAGGTGTAGGAGAGGATCGGTCCGGGGTGGGTGAGCACCACCTCGTGGGCGCCGGCGCGGATGACCGGGCTGCCCATCTGCAGCAGCTTGACCCGCCGGCCGGAGTCAGGGTCGCGGACGGACGCGATCCGCCACTCGAACCCCCGCTCGGTGTGCGCGAGTTGCTCGATCAGGTCGCGGATGATCGGCAGGTCAAACCGGGAGTACTCCCGATCACGGGTGACCCCGGACAGCACCGTGTCGTACTCGATGCCGATGTCGCCGCCGGGCTGCTGTGCGGCGTAGTCGATCAGGTCGCGGACGATGTCGAACTGATCTATCCCGTTGGCGAGTTGGGAGTCGTACAGGATGCGGCGGGCAAGGTAGCTGTCCCAGGTCGCGGCCTGGAGCTGCAGCGCGAGGTATCCGCGGCTGTCGCTGCCAAGGCTGGTGGTCCACAGGATTCCGCCCCACCACAGGTCGGCGCCGCGCTCCACCCACAGGGCGGTGCGGCCGGGCACGAGGGCGTCGCGGGCGCGGGCGGCGAGGCGGCGGTCGGTGATCCGGACGGCGCCCGACAGGGTGCCGGTCCGGCCGAGGAACTCGTCTAGGGAGACGTCCCACAGCGGCAGGACGTCGAGCAGCTGGTCGGAGCGCAGGTCGCAGATCAGGACGCGGTACGGGGTGCGGATGCTCAACTGGCCACCCCCAAAGGCGTGTTAGGTCACGCGGCCTCGTAGGTGATCTGAATGCGCATGTTGGCGCCGTTCGCAGCCCACCCGTAGCCGAGCGAGCCGGGGGTGAACCACCCGAGGTCGCTGCCACGGGTGGCGAAGATCGTTGCGATGCTCGCGGCGCGGTCGACGGTGGGCTGCAGGGCGTGCCACGGGCCCGACCCGTCGACGTGGCGTCCGGCGCCCTGCCAGCCGACGACGGCCGAGCCCGGGTCGGCGGAGGGGAAGGGCAGAGAGACCGTGATGCCGCCGGTGCCCAGCGAGCTGCCGGTGCCCCAGTTGATCCACGCGATGACTTCCACGCGCTTGCCGATCCGGCAGTACCGGCCGCCGACGGTCGAGGCGCCGAGCGCGCTCAGCCCTGCCCAGGTCGGGGTGTAGCCGGTCCAGTTCCCGAACGGCAACCATGCGGTCCCGTTCCAGCGTTCGGGGCCGTAGCTGGAGTCGCGCAACTGCCCGTTGTACGAGCCGGAGGCGAGGGAGCTCGGGGCGATGCCGCCGAGCGCGGCCGGGTAGGGCACCCAGGCCGTTCCTGACCAGCGTTCGATCCGGGCGCCGGTGTCGCGCAGTTGCCCGACGTAGGCGCCGGGGACGGTGGAGGCGTCGGGGCGGACGCCGCCGGCCGCGACGGTGAACACCCGTAGGTCGGTGACGGCGCTTGCCCAGGTGATGCCGCCGTTGCCGGCGGAGATGCCGGCGGGCACTTTCACCTGCCACAGCGGCAGCGAGCACGCCGGGGCGGCGGGCGGCTGCGGGGCCGCGGTCGCCTGGCCGGGCACGATTTCGACCGTCGCCAGGCTCTTGCCGGTCGAGTCGTAGAGGGTGTCGTACACCTTGAGCACGACCAGGTCGTACCGGTCGTACTGCGCGTGGCCGGGGTCGAAGGTGAGGACTTCCGGGGCGGTGACCACCGCGGCGTACGCGCCCTGCGCGGTGGTGCCCTGTACGACGGCGCGGCCGACGTCGAGCTGCGCCTGCATGGCGGCGGTGCCGGTGAGGTTCAGGGGGTTGCCGCCCGGGATGATGCCGGGGGCGGTGGTGAGCGGGCCGGCGGGGGTCATGGTGCCGGTGGGGGCGGCGCGGGTGTCGGCCCGGGTCTGTCCGGCCGGGGGAAGCCAGACGGCGCGCACGGTCACGGCGACACCACCTCCTTACCAGTAGGCGTGTCGCCAGCGCAGGACGGCGCGGGCGGCGGGGTCGATGGGGGTGTCGGGCGCGGCCCGGAACGCGAACTCGCTCACCCCGGGCGGGACGACGAGCAGCTGCTCGGGGGCGCCGGTGGTGGTGTAGAGCCGGGAGGCGCCGGCGAGGGTCACCTCTCCGGTGGCGCCGTCGACGAGCAGCTCGTCGCCGGCGGCGAGCTCGATGTCGTACGACCAGGTGCGGCCGGTGGCGGTGTCGGTGAGGGACGGCCCCGACACGGGCCCGCGGAAGGCGAGCACCGCGGGGGCGGGCGCGTCGCCGGCGTTGGTGACGGTGAGGGTGCCGGCCGATCCGGCGGAGCCGAGATCGAGCGACAGCAGGCTCTCGGTAGCCGGGTCGGCGGTGACGTGCCAGTCGAGGCCGGCCTCGTCCCGGGGCAGGGCTGTCTCGGCGGACTGCTCGTCGAGGGAGTACCGGCGGGGGTCGCTCGCCTCGAACTGCAGCGCGCACCCCGCCACGGTGCCGGTGCGGTAGCCCTTCCCGATCGGGATCGCCTGGCGCAGGCAGCGCGCCCACACCAGCAGCGGCCCGCGCTCGTCGAGCATCACGACGAGCGGCTGCTCGTCCTCGCTCAGCGCGGTGCCCGCCTTCAACTCCCGCATCGCGGCGCCGATCCGGCCGCCGGGCGCCCGGATGGTGAGCTTGTCGACGGTGATCGTCCGCGGCTGCGCCCACAGGTCGCCCGGGTAGGCACCGTGGGCGGACGGCCGCGGTGTGGTGCCGGAGTCGAGGGCCGGCGAGTCCTCCCACCCGGGCAACTCCCGCCACCGGTACGGGGTGCCGGGGCCGAGCAGCAGCTCGCCGAACTGGATGTGACCGGGGGCGGTGACGCGGTCGCCGGCAGGCATGGCTCACCACCCCCGGCCCTTCATCTGCCACGCGAGCGCGGCGGCGGTCTGGTCGGGCGACTGGTCGGGCGCCGCGTGCCAGTTGTCGATCTGCACCAGCGGCCCACCGCCCGCGCCGAACACACCGGCGCCAACCGGGGCCGCAGCCAAGGGGGTTGGGGAGATGCCGAGTGAAGCGGTGATGTCCGGCGGGGTGGGGACGTCCACCAGGTTGCGCATGGTGCGGGTGAGCGCGCCCTGCCCGCTCTCGATCCCGCGGATGATGCCGGCGGGAATCCAGCGGCCAACTGCTTTGGCCATGACGCGACTTGGCGAGTGGATGCCCAGCGCCTTGGCGATCGGGCCGGGGATCAGGTTCTTCGCCCAGCTCATCAGGGTGTCGCGCAGCCACGACCCCATGGACTGGATGCCCGACCACAGGCCGCGCACGACGTCGCGGCCCTTGTCCAGCAGCAGCGAGCCCAGGTTGCCGACACCGTCCGCGATCAGGCCCGGCAGCGAGCGAACGAAGGCGAGCAGGGCGCCCGCCTTCTCCGCCACGCCGGTACGGATCGAATCCCAGTGCTTGATGATCAATCCCGCGAGAGTCCAGTTCAAAAAGAATTGGACGATCCGGCCGGGGATGGAGGAGAAAAAATCAACTACCGCATTCCAGGCGGTTGCCGCACCGGACTTGATCGAATCCCAATGCTTGATCAGCAAGCCAACCAAGGTGAAATTCATGAAGAGGTCGACGAGAAATCCGGCGACTTCCTTGACCTTGGTCCAAATCCAATCCCAGGCTGCGACCGTCGCGGAGCGGATGGTGTCCCAGTTGGCGACGACCAGCGCGACCAGGGCGACGACGGCCGCGATGATCCAGCCCACCGGCCCCATGGCCATGACCCAGGCCGCGGCCATCCGGGCGGCCTGCAGCAGGCTCTGCACGCCCATCAGCACCCAGGCGCCGACGACCCGCGCAGCCGCGCCGACCGCGCCGGCGCCCTGTGCGATCCAACCGGCCAGGATCACCGCGTTGGTGGCCAGGAAGCGGACGCCGCTGGCGACGGCCGCGGCGCTCTGCGCCACCCACGAGGCGACGACGCTGACACCGGTCGTGGTGGCTTGCGCCGCAAGCACGATCAGCGTCGGCAGCATCACCGCAGTGATCACGCCGGCCGCGATCGAGAACGCGAGGGAGTGCTCGCGGACGAATCCGGCGCCGCTCTTGAGCGTGTCGCCGACCCGGCCGACCCACGCGGCGCCCGTCATCAGTGCGGGCACCACTTCGGAGCCGAGCACCTCGACGAGCCCCTGCTGCAGCGACCGCGTGAAGACGCTGAGCTTGGTCGATGCGTTGTCGCGCATCGTGTCGCCGGCCTTCGCCGCGGCCCCGTCGACAGCGCCCAGGGAGGCGACCGCGGCCGACGGGTCCAGCGAGAACAATGCGCCGGACAGGTCCTCGGCCTGCGAGCCCAGCAGAGCGAAGCTCAGCCGCGAACGCTCCGTCGGGTCCTTGACCTGCCGCAGCCGGTCCATGATCTGGTCCAGCGCGGCATTGGCCGCCGGCCCGCCCTTGTTGAAGGCAGCGGCCATCTTGTCCGCATTCAGGCCAAGAGACTTGAGCCCGTCGGCCGCGCTCCCGTCCTTGACCCTGATATTCAGTTCTTTGAAAGCGTCCGCGACGATATCCGCATCGCGGGCACCCGCTTGCAGGCCCTGATGGATAAGGCCCATCGCCTGCGCCCCACCAATTCCCAAATCCCGGAATTGCGTGGGGTACTCGTTGAATGTGTCGAGGAGATCCTCGGCTTTATTGGCGCCGAGCTGCTCGCCGCGTACGAGAATGTCGAACGCCTCGTCGGCGCTTTTGGCCATTCCCGTTTTGAGCATCTGCCCGACCGCGGTCGCGGTCGGGCCGACGTCGTCGCCGAGAATGTCGGCGACCTGCTGCAGCCGCCCGCCGACCTTGGTCAGCTCGGCGGAGGTGGCGTTCGCCGGTACGAGGCCCTGCTGCCACAGGGCTTGAAGATCCTCGTTCGCGGCCTCGACGCTGTCGGTGTAGGCGCCGGCGAACAACGCGCCTGCCGCCTTGCCGAGTTCGGCGGACTGGGCCGAGCTCGCGCCCAGCTTCGCCGCAAGGAGGTCGGTGCCCTTGTCCTGCTCGACGGCCTCGTGCAGACCGGCCATCACCGCTGCGCCGATCGCGCCGCCGATCAGGGCGCCCTTGACCTTGCCGAGCGCGTCGGCGATGCCTCCGCCGGCCTTGTCGGCGCCCTTCTCGGCCTCGTCGGCGATGCCGTCGCCGAGCTCCTGCCCGGCCGCCCGGCCGCCGCGGCGGGCCTCGTCCTCGACGACCTGCGCCGTGCGGCGCACGCCCTGCTCGGTGCGGCGCAGGCCCTGCTCGGCGCCGGAGTCATCGACGTCGATGACGGCGAGCAGCTCGCCGACGGTGAGCGCCAAGGCTGCTCACCCCCCTTGCCGAGCGCAACCTGCGCCGGATGACTCGGACCGGGGAAACCGTGGTGTTCGGCTTGATGCAGCTCGCTACGTTCCGGCAGGTAGGCCGGTGATCGCGGCGATGTCCGCGGGGTCATCGACCACGCGGGGAGTGCGGCTCCACAGGTCGCGGAACCGGGAGTGCTCGTCGAGCCCGCCGAGCAACGTCACGAACCGGCGCTCGGTCAGGCCGGCGATCTGCTCGGCGCTCAGGTGGTAGGTGCGGGCGAGGTCGGACTCGACCGCCGCCCAGTGCGTCAGGACGGCCGACCAGAAGCCGCCCGGCCCTTCTTCTTCGGCTTCTTCCGGCGCGCCGCCCGGTTCGGCGCCGGCGCCGGAGCGGCTTTTCCCCGGGCCTTCGCCGCGGACTGCTCGTCGTACAGGGCGGCTGCCCGCTGCATGGAGACGGAGCCGGGGGAGCGGACGTTCGCGGCCGACCAGATCAGCACGATGCCGAACTCACGGTCGTCCATGCCGTTCTCCGCCCAGTGGTCGAGGGCGTCCTCGCCGACCAGGGTCCGCAGGATCATGCGGACGTCGTCGGGGTTCTCGGAGTGCTGCAGCCGCTCCATCTGCAGAGAGAACAGCAGCGGCATGGACTTGGGCAGCCGGTAGGTACGCCCGTACAGGCGCAGCGGCACGCCGCCGCTCCCGCTCTGGCGCTGCTCGGCGAAGAACGCATCGAAGTCCGCGACGTCGACGGAGACGCCGGCGAAGTGGTCGACCTGGTCGAGGTCGAGATCGTCGTCGAGGCTCACGCGCCACCCCCGCCCGCCGCGACCGGCGCCGTGCCGGGCTTGCCGCACCGGGTGATGGTGGCCGACCAACTCGTCTTCTCGTTGGTCCCGCCGCCCTGCTCGCCCGGGGTCACAGTGGCGTCCCACAGCACCCACGTGGTCTGGCTCTTGTGGCGCCAGCGCACCGGGTTGTGGGAGTCGGCACCCAGCCGGTTCGCCCACTCGCCGTCGATGTACGCCTGGCCGGCGTCCTGCTGGCCGGTCTTGTCGGCCGCGAACTTGGACTCCAGGGCGATGGTCGCGCCGCGCTGCATGACGTCCTGCGAGTAGTAGCCGTCGTCGTCGAACGCGGTGATGTCCTCGGTTTCCTCGTTCTCACCGGGGTTGTGAGTGAACGAGTTCAGCAGCCGGATCGGCAGCCACGTCTCGGGTTCGGCTGTGATGTCCTGCACCTCGAAGATCCACCCGCGGGCGTCGATCGGCCGGGGTGCGGTGGAGGTGGGCATAGGTCACCTCCTAGAAAGGTCGGGGGTTGGTGGCCTCGATGTCGAGGCGGAGGTTCACGACGTGCTCGTGCCGGCCGGCAGAGTCGACGCCGAGCGGGTACGGGGTCTGCTGCGCGATGCACAGCACCAGCCAGAGCCCGCCGGGGAGTTCGACGCCGGCGAGCCCGTGCAGGGCGGAGAAGATCGCTTCCGCGCGGGTGCGGGAGATACGGGGGTCGGCAGTGCCGCGCACCCGCACCTGCAGCGACCGCTCGTCCCACCCGTTCAGCGGGTCCGGCTCGCCGGCACCGTAGAGGGTGAGCTGCACCGCGCGGTCGGGTGCGGTCGGCATCGTCTCGGCGAAGCAGTCGCCGGCCGCGCCGGTCGGGTCGTAGACGAGCAGGCCGGCGGCGTGCAGATATCGGGCGAGTCCGTCGAGAGGGTCAGTGATGGGGGCACCTCCGCGGTGGCGTGCTGGCAAGCGAGGTCGCCTACCGGCTGGCTGCGGGCTATCTTCGGAGGCCCAACCCGTAGAAAGCGATGGACAGATGAGCTCTGGGAGCTTTGAGCAGTTGGAGGCCGACTACCGCGCGGCGCTGGATCGGACCAGCAAGGCGCACTCGGCCGTCGAGGCGTTGCGCGGGAGCGTCGAACCGCTTGGAGTGGGCCAGCCCCCGGAGATCTCGGCTGCGCTGCGGGCTGCGGAAGGTGAGGCCCAGCAGGCGTGGAATGCGTACATTCCGGTGCGGGATCGCTACTGGGCTACGCGATGGGGTCACGAGGGCAACCCGCCCAAGAAGTAGCTACCGCAAGACGCGCCGCACTGCGGCAGCGATGATCTGTTCGACCGTCCCGGACTCTTCGGACAAGGGGCGTTCGAGGTACTTCGCGCTGCGGCCGGGGTCGTGTCGGGCGGTCATGTCCTCGTGGACGCGCACGGCGTAGGGGGTGTCGTAGGAAACGGCGGCGGTCAGCTGCTGCTCGTCGACGGACGCGACGCCCGAGCGTTCGAGGGTGCCCTCTTCGATCGGCACCAGCTGCCGGGAACGCTGCAGGACGTGCTCGGCCGCGGCGAGCAACCCCCGGGCGGCGCCCGCCCGTTCGGCGCGCAGGACGACGTCGCCGGTCCAGGTGACGCGGGATCGCTGCGGACTCACTCGGCGCTCACCTCCCGGTGTGCGGGCACGGGCAGGCCCGGGGCGTCGACGGTGGCGATGCTGATCGGGACCGTTGTGCGGCCCGACGGCAGGGTGATGCGGGAGCCGGCGGGCACGTCGGTGTCGAGGTCGAGCAGCAGCTGCGCCGAGCTGACGACCTGCCGCCCGTCCGGGGCCCGTACGAGGCGGATCGTTTCCGAGACCAGCGCGGGCACGTCCTCGTCGGGCGGGTCGTACAGCGGCCCGTACGCCGAGTCACCCCGGTACCGCTCGATGGTGATCCGGTGGCGCAGCAGCCACGCCGGTATGCGGGTCACCACTCGTGCACCCCGTGCCCGGTCAGGCCGGCCCGCTGCAGCTCGCGCAGCGCGCGGGGCGCCAGGTCGAGCGCGGTCGGCAACGAGCTGTTCGCCGACAGGCTGACCGATCCGGCGGAGACGGATAACCAGCGGGCCGATGCGCCGGTGCCGTCCTCGCCCGCGGCGAGCAGGTACTCGACCTGCGCGCACGCGGCGTCGGCGAGGGCCTGCGCGTGCGCGGGGTCGGCGGGGGCGCCGGTGGAGGTGACGGGGTAGCAGGCGGTCAGCAGCGCGTCGTCGATGTCGGCGGACGCGCGGGCGAGCAGCCGCTCGGCGTCGGCCGGGGCGGGCTTGCCGGTGTAGGCGGCGAGCTGCTCGGGGGTGGCGTAGGTGCCCACGGCCACCCCCTTCTACTTCGTGCCGGTGCCGCGCCCCTTGGCCGGGGCGGGCGGGGCAGTGGCGGCCGGGTCGTCGAGCTGCTCGACGGTGTAGCCGTGCCGCTGGAAGTACAGCCGGGCGCCGGCGGACAGCTCGTCGACGGTGGCGTGCCCGTCGGCGAAGTGGACGCCGGCGACGGACCGGTGTTCCCCGCTGGTCGGGGACGTGATCGCGTAGGCCATCAGCGCACCTTGACGTTGCGCAGGACGGCCGCGGCCCGGGTCGCCTTGAGCACGACCGCGACCGGGCCGAGCTCGACCTCGCCGACCTTGACGGCGCCCGCGGAGTCGAAGTTGGGCAGCCACTGCCGCACGAGGGCGTTACCGGTGGTCGACACCCCGTGGAAGCCGTCGACGTCCAGGCGCACCGCGTACAGGTCCGACAGGCCGGTGATCTGCCCACCGGCGCCGGCGCCGTCGACGTCGCGGGACTCGATCGGGATCACGGGGTCGGCGCTGCCCGACTTCGCGCCCAGGTCGACCAGGGCAATGCCGTTGTACGACTCGATCGTCTGACCGAACGAGTTCTCGGCGCGGGTGTAGTAGCCAGCGCGGCGCGCCAGGCTGCGAATCCGCGCGATCAGCTGGGCGTTTCCGAGCAGCGCGCTCGGGGTGCCGTCGAGCAGCGACAGGAACTCGTCGAGCAGGTCGAGGGCGTCGTTCGCCTTGCCGCTGTCGGAGCCGAGCGCGGCGCCAGTCCAGTTGACGGAGGTGCCGGCGCCCATCTCGGTAGAGGAACCGGCGAGCGCGATGTCGAGCCCGTCGAACCCTTCCTCGTCGCCGGGGGTGGTGACGCGCTGGCCGTTGATGACCTGGTCGGAGAAGAACGCCGAAGCGCTCTTGACCTTCTGCGTCATCTGGAACGCGACTTCGTTGGACGCGGCCGGGCCCAGGTTGGCGAGCGTGCGGTCGATCTCGAACGCACCGCCCAGCGGGGCCAGGTCGACCGAGTACCGCTGACGCTTGGCAGCGGTCTTCGGGTACTCGAAATTGATCTTGCGGAAGCTCGCCGGCTGCTCGGTGATGACGCGGGTGTAGTTGTAGGTCAGCGTCGCGCCGCCACCGGCCGGGTTCACGGCGGTGTCGAACTTGAGATTGTCCAGCAGCCACGAGGACTTCCGGAACTCGTCGATCACCTTCAAGTCGACGGCGTCCGTGGTGTTCAGCTGCGCGTCAGCCAGGGTGATTGCCATGGGGTGTACCTCCTTCGTGGTCAGCCGCTGAACTGGGCGGCGATGGCGTCCGCGAGCGTGGCGGGCTGGGGGGTGGTCTGGGGGGAGCCGCGGAACTCGCCACCGGAGCGGGCCGGGCGAACGAGGGCGGCGCGGTACAGGTCGGGGTCGGCGTCGACCGCGGCGGTGATCGCGGCGCTCAGCTGGTCGGCGAACTGGTCGCCGTCCGGGTCGAGCTTGGCGAGCGTGGCGGCGAACGCCCGGCTGTTGAGCAGCCGGTCGGGGCGGGCGCCGGCGTCGGTGGCGGCCTGGTGGGCGGCGAGCTCGACGCGCGCGGCGCGCAGCTGCTCGCCCTGGTCGGCGAGCTGCCGGTCGCGGTCGGCCACCGCGGCGGCGAGCTGCACCGGGTCGGCGGCGGCGGGGCCGGCGTCCGGGTTGATCGCCCGTTGGATGGCGTCGAGGGCGGCCTGCAGCTGGTCGCGCTGCTCGGTCGCCTCCGTGGCCTGACGCTGCGCGTCGGCGAGCTGCTCGGCGGTCGGGCCGGCCGGGGCGGGCGCCGGCGGAGCGGCGGGCGGAGACGGGGGAGCGGCGGGCGCCGGGGAGGTGGGGTCGGTGGCGGCCGGGGCGGGCGGCCCGCCGTCGCCGCTGCCGCCCAGGACGGGCCAGATCGGGCGTCCGTCGCGGCGCAGGCCGACGGCGCGCAGGCCGGTGCGGGGGTGAACGGGCAGTGCGGGCATGGGTGCTGAACCCTTCCGTTTCGGGGATGCGAGCATGCGAAAGGGGGCCCGTCCAGCGGACCCAATGAACTAGTGACGCTCAGTCAAGTGCCTGGCTAAAATGGGCTCGGGACCAGAACACCCCTTCCCGCCGAAGCGTCCCCGGCGGACCGCTGTGTCGCTCAGCGGTGGCGAAGTTCGCCCTTTCTCCCTTCACAGGGGGGAAGGGGCAAGCTGAGCTGGAGTTGATACTCATGGTTGATGACCTCGACGCCGTCCAGGTCATTTACTACCTCGTGCGTCTGGCGTTCGAGTGCATGCGCTATCGGACGCTCAAGCTGACCTCGAAGCGATCACAGTCGGGGACGGAGGCCCGCGAGGATAAGAAGTAGTTGCGCAGGGGCCCAGCGGTTGCCGGGCCCCTGCGGCTGTCAGCTCTCGTCGCTGATCAGTGCGGGGTCGCTGCCCTGCCGGTAGCCGCGCAGCCACGCGGTACGCAGCAGGTCGTCGCGGCCGTACGGGCAGGCGGTGACGCTCTGGCCACCGCGGGCGGCCTGCTGGCCTGCCTGCGTGGCGTTGACGGCGTCCTCACGGAAGCCCACGGCGTCCCCCTCAGAACTTGTTGTGCCGGTCGCTCTTGGCCTTGCGGGCGGTGTCCGCCGCGGCGCTGCGAATGCCGGTCAGCTGTTCACTGTACTCGGCGAGCGTCAACCGCGGTGCCACTTCTGACCAGTAGCGTTTGAGTTCCTCGGACGCCCGTGCGTACGCGATGTGCGCTGGCCCGGAGAACAGCGATCGGGCGTCGACGCCGTCGTGCTCGGCCTTGCGGGTGAGCAGGTAGCCGCGGCACCACTCCTCGGCGTCGAGCCACTGCCGGTAGACGTGGTCGGCGTACTGCTCCCGGATCTGCTCGCGGGTGTACGCGGCCCGGTTGACCTGCTCGAACGCCTCACGTTCGGCGAGCCACCGCTCGGCGGCGCTCAGCCCTGCGTACGGGTCTTCCGGGGTGTCCGCGTACAGGTGCGACCAGTCGTCCGGGCCGGGCACCGGGCGCAGCGCCTCGTCGAGGGCCGCCTCGTCGGCGAGCTGCGCCTCGATGCCGCGGCCGGCGTGCGCGGCCGGTGCCTCGACGGGGTAGCGGCGGTCGAGCTCGGCGGCGAGCCGCACGGCCTCGTCGGGACGGGCGTAGCGCACGGCCCAGCCGAGTACCTCGTCGCCGACCGCCGACAGGTCCGCCAGCAGCCGCCCGCCAGGGAACGTGGCGGCGAGCAGCTGCCGGCGGTCCGCTTCGGCGGCGAGCTGGGCGAGCTCGTCGCCGGCGGCGTGCCGGGCCCGCTCGGCGAGCTGCTGCTCGGACATGCCGATCAGGTCGCGGCGGGCGCCGGGCAGCGCGGCGTCGACGTCGCGGCGGTCCATCTCGGCCGCCACGCGCAACACCCCCTCGTCGTCGAGCAGCGGGAGAGCGCGGGCGAGCTCGTCGTCGCCGAACCCGGTCAGGTCCGCAACGACCCGACCGCCGCCGGGGCGGACGCGGTCGAGCAGCTGCTGCTCGTCGCGCCGGTTCGCCTCCGCCTCGATCCGGGCGCGGTCGCGTGCGTCGAGACTGCCGTGCCGGATCGCGGCGCCGAGCTGCTCGTCGCTCATCTCGCGCGGGGCGAGGTGGTCGCCGGCCCGCACCTTCGCGGCCTCGACCGCATCCGGCGCCATCGGCCCGCGGGCCTCCGGCAGGTTGCCGGCCCCGGGCTGCTCCCGGTAGCGCAGCCGCTTCAAGTTCGGGTGCTGGGCGAGGTGGTCGCGCATCCGGCCCTGCCACTCCCGCACCCGCTGCTCGGCCACCTTCTTGCCTTCGGGGGTGGGGGACGCGGCGGCCCTCGCCTTGTACTTGCGGATCTGCCGTTCGATCGCGCGCTGCCGCTGGCCGGCCTCGTACTCCGTGCCGTCCGAGCGCATCGGCGGGACGATGGACGTCACGCCCGGGGTGTAAGCACTCAGCGAGTGACGGCAGTTGGGGTGCTGCAGGCCGCTGCGGCGGGCCTCGTCGACGCTGCCCGCGACCCACACGCGCAGCATGCGGCCGTCGACGGTGGCGTGCTCGACCTCGACCTCGCGGCGCCCGTCCGGCCCGTCGAGGGAGAGGAGTTTGCCCTCCCAGGGCTTGCACAGCGGGCACTCGCGCGGGGCGTTGGAGACGATGACCAGGTCGACGCCGGCCGCGCGCAGCCGGTCGCCCTGAGCTTCAACTGCCGCACGGCCGACGGAGGTTCGTACCGCCATCTCGACGTACGACGTCACGCGCCAGGGCCGGCCGGAGCGGTCGACGAACGAGCGCACGCCGCGGTCGGCGAACCGCTCCATGGCCCGTTGGCTGGCCTGCCTGCGGGTGTCGATGCCCAGTAGCGGGGTCGCGCTGATCTCGGAGATGACCTGTCGGTATCCGTCCTCGACGCCGCGCAGAATGCCGCGGTGGGCGGCGGTCACCAACTCGACTGTCTCGGCGGCGAGCCGGTCGACGGCGCGGCCGGCTGGGGTCGACTCCGCGATGCGGGCGGCGTCGACGTCCGCCAAGGCGCCGAGCTCGGCGAGCCCCATGCGGGCGCCGCGGTTGTACGCCTCCGCGACCACGTCGTGTACCTCGGTGGTCATGGCGGTACCGAGCGCGTCGACGACCGCCTGCGCCGCGCGGCGCAGCGGCTGCACGTCCGCCAACTTGGCCACCGCCCACCCCGGGGCCTCGTACCCGGCGGTGAGCTGCCGGGCGACGATGCCGAGCAGCCGCTGTTCGGCGTCCTCGTACAGGGCCCGGACGCGCTCGGACAGGTCTTCGGCCATCCATGGGGAGACGGGCACAGGCCGCACCTCCTGATACCACGTCGACTGCTTGCGTCGCTAATCACTTGCGACCATGTGACCGACTTCATGCAAGATGCAGAAGTGTGGCTCGCGCCGAGCCAGACGATCAGGGAGTGATTACATGACAGCAGAAGCGAGCATGCCGGCATGGCAGGGGCGGAAGTGGCAGCTCTTGACGCAAGAGGCCAGCCTTTCGGCGCAGTCCATTGGAATCGGCCTCTCTTACCTCAGGAAGGCAAATAGCGACCATCCCGGCCTTTATTATGGTGGATTCTTCAACTATTCGATCGGTCTTGAGCGTCTAATGAAGCTGACGCTTCTGGTTGACGAGAGGATTCGGGAGGGAAAGTTTCCCGAGTCGACGGATTTCAAGAAAGCCTACGGGCATGACCTGGCCAAGCTGCTGTTGGCGATTCATCGCGTTCGACAGGATGTCGACCCGGTGGATTTGAGGTGGGAATATCCGGCGGGCCCTCTTGCTGGCATAGCCATTGATAACCTTGCCGATTTCGCCAAGTTCGACCGGTACCACGGGCTCGATACTCTCACCGCAGCTCCAAAGGTTAAAGACATCGACCCTATCGCCAGATGGTACAAGGAGGTCGGTGGGCCGATCCTGCAAGGGCGTCCAGTGCGATACTTGGAAGTCGACTCTGCAAGGGTGGAATTTCTTAATGTGGCCATCGGAAGTGCTGCGATTATGCGGGGGGTTGGTGAGGATGGATCGGTGGTGGAGACGATAGGGGGTGCATATCTGAAATCTAGGGATTCCGAGTATATTGCAAAGCATGGCACCTTTCTCTGTGCCGCCATCGCGCGCTATGTTGCAGACGTTCTTTTGGCTCTATTTTGGAAGGGGTGTGCGGCTGGCGTCGATGAGCTTCCCGTATTCTCTGAATTCTTTGCTCAGTTGATGAATTCGGATTCGACGCTCAAGGGGAGGAAGTCCTTCTATATTAGATGAGGAATTGGGCTGAGATCGGGGACGGTCTGCCCGGTCTCGGCGTGGATGCGCTGGACCTCGGTCGCGACGGCGTCGTCGTCCCAGTCCGGATGGACGCGGCGCACCTTGGTCTCGGTCGAGATCGCCTGAGCCTGCGCCAGCAGCGACAGCGTCTGCGCGGTCGAGGCGGGGTCTTCTGCGACGGCCGGCCCGAACAGGACTGTCGGCCGCTCCGGGGTGAGGGTGGAGAAGCCGAGCGCCCGGTCGAGCTGCAGCATGGCCTCGACGATGTCCGCCAACGCCGGTGCGGCGTAACGGGTCTTGGCTCGCCGGGTCACCATGCTGTCGTGCTCGCGGGCCTCGACTTCCGTTGCGGTCGCGGCCGGCCCGCCGTCGAGTCCGAAGGTCTGCGGGCTGTACCCGCCGGCCTCGACGATTTGCCGCACGAGCGCGTCGGCGGTCGACTTGTGCTCCTCGACGCGGATGGCGAACTGGTTCATGGTGATGCCCGCGCCGGCCTCGGTCGGCGGGATGTCGAGGCTCGACCAGACTTCTTGGTCCTCGTCGAATCCGGCGCCCATCCCGGGGCCGCGGTCGCGTAGGTAGCCCTTGGGCACGATCAGCCGGGCGCGGGCGAGCCTGATGTCGCGCATCCAGCTCGACCACGTCTCGTCGAGGGCGTCGCACAGGTCCCGGGCCGGGCCCTGCAGGTCCGAGCGGCCCAGGGGCGAGCCGCGGAAGGTCCGGTTCGGCCCGATGTTGGGCATGTAGGCGGCGGTCAGCAGCGGAATGCCGGTCTCGATCGCGCCGGACGGCCCGAGGGAGTCGACCACGGCGGCCGTGCTCGGGTGCTCGGTGAGCGGCACCGTCCGGCCCAAGTTGTCGCCGGTGCCCAGGTACAGGCCGTGCTCGATCCGGCCGCGCTCGTGCCGCTCCAAGCGGCGCAGCACGGTTGCGCCGGAGCGGTCGAGTTCCTGCCAGAACGTCACGGCGGTCATGTGGCCGTACCTGAACTCCGGCAGCGCGCAGTCGGCGTGCACGTGGGTGAGCAGTGGGCGGGGGCCGATTTCGGCGTCCCACGCGGTGACCAGGTACACCCCGCCGAGCGCGGCGGACACTTCGGCAGCCTCCAGCAGCAGGCGCGCGGCCCGGTCGCCGGTGAGCTCGTCGAGTCGGTCCTGCAGCGCAGTGTCGGACACCGTCAGCCGCGGCGGTTCGGAGAACAGCAGCGCGGCGGACTTCCGGGCGACGTCGGCCGGCATCGGGATGTGCAGCCGCTGCTCGCGCAGGCCCGGAGCGGGGGCGCGCCCGCGGCCCCACAGGCGGCGCTGGCCGTCGGCGCGGTGCTCGGCGGCGCCCTGGTGGACGGCGGCGAGCTTGCGCCGGTCGCCGGAGTACCACGCGGCGTCGATGGCCATGTCGGCGAGCTCGGGCGCCCACTGCCGGGGCGGCCACGGTGCGCTGTTGTCAGGCAGGGGCACTGTTCACCTCCTGCAGCAGGTCGGGCACCAGGTGCCGCCACTCGGCGGCGGTGGAGTGGACGACGTACCGCAGCGCGTCGGCCGAGTGGTCGTCCCGCTTGATCGGCTTGTCCTCGCCGGCCGCGGCGGCGCTCGCATCCCAGGAGTAGCCGGGGAGTTCGCCGAGCAGCCCCTCGCACGAGCGGTGAACGCGCAGCAGGCCGCAGTCGAGGACGGTCGACGTCGAGCGGATGCCGTCGAGGACGTCGTTCCGGGCCCGCGCCGTGCCGGGGTGCCCGTCCTCCCAGAGCTGGGCGAGGAACGAGGCGGCGCTCGGGTCGACGAACGTCCACTCCGGTTCGACGTCGAGTGCGTCCAGCCAGCCGCGCAGGGCGGCGCTGTACTGCGCATCGGTCATCTGCCGACGCCGGGTGCGGGAGTCGTAGCGCCACTCCGCGCAGGCGTAGAGCCGGTCGTCGTCGCCGAGCCCCAGCAGGACGGCGGCGAACGGGTTCGTGGTGCCGTAGTCCACGGCGAGCCAGTGCCGCACGATGGGCGGCAGGTCGTCAACGACGTGCTGCTGCTCGTCCCACATGTCGTAGATCGCGCCCTCAGCGACGACCCACGCACCGTCGACCATCCGGCGCCGCCACAGGCCGACGTACTCGGCACGCAGCGAAGCGACGTACGCTGGCGCCAAGGACGGGTTGTCGGCGAGCGCGAAGTGCCAGGATTTCAGGTCGAGTTGGTCCTCACGGTCGAGGTAACCGACCTTGAGCCAGTGGCGCGGGCTGTCCGGGTTCGTCGTCCCCAGCAGCTTCGCCCCGGGGACGGACAGGCGGGCGAGCAACTGCACCCAGAACGCTTCGGGGAGCAGGGTCGCCTCGTCGACGTAGGCCAGGCACGCGGTCAGGCCGCGCAGGCGGCCCTCAGCCCGGGCGTCCGCGGCGCCGATCAGGTGCACGGTGCGGCCCAGCACCACCGCGGTGGTGGCACCGCGGGTGTGCCGGACCTGCGCCACTACCGGTCCGAACAGAGCGGGGTCGGTGAGGGGTTCGAGCACGTTGCGCTCGATCGTCTGCAGGCTGCGCCCGACGATGACGATCAGCCCGGACGACGGCGCCTCCGCCACGGCCAGCAGGAAGGCCAGCAACGAGGCCACCGTCTTTCCGCTGCGCACCGCGCCGTGCCACAGGTTGATCCGGGCCTGCGCCTGCGCCACCGACCGGAGCTGCTTGCGCGACAGAGGAAGGGAGTTGAGCAAGGCTCACCCCCCGTCGACCGCCCCCTCGGGCTCGTCGGCAAACGCCGCGCGCAGCCCCTTCGCAAGGTCGGTCAGCATGCTGCGCACCTCGTGCCCCGACGTTCCGGCGTCGATCTCGGCGAGCCGGGCCGCGCTGGTCAGGTACCCGCCGATGGCCTGCGAGTGGTGCCGCTCGTCCTGCGCCGGCGGGTGATCGCTGATCACCTCGACCGTGTCGCCGGTCGGCAGCAGCTCGACCCGCACGTACTCGGTCGCCTCGACCCGGTCGAGGTTCGCCGCGGCCCGCCGGTACAGACGGGCCGTCAGGTCACGGCGGAGCGCGGCGAGGTCTTCCTGCCGCGCCGCGGTCGCCGACGCCACCCGTGCGCCGCCGGTGAACGGCAGGCCCAGATCAGCTGCGATCTTCGACACGGTCGAGCTGCTCCGGCCGATCGCGGCGGCGATCTGGTTCCGGCTCCGGCCCGCCGCATGCAGGCGGCGGACCTCGTCGCGGTCATCGTCGCCGATGAGCTTGTTCAACGGGTTGCCACCTCCATCGCAGAAGTCGGGCCTTGTGGCCGCTGCTTGGTCCAGCATGGTGCGCATGGAGATAGCAAGGCTGGTTCTCGACTACCTGCGGGTGCTTCTGTGGCCTCTGGTGGTCTTGCTTGGGGTCTGGATCGTCAGGAGGCAGATTCCTGAGATAGCGTCACGCGTGACGCGGCTGGAGACACCTGTTGGCACGGTGGAACTAGAAGCGCGAAAGGTGAACGAGGCGGCTGAGGCAGTCGCTCAACAGTCACTAGTGGTGCCGGAGCCACTTCCTGAGCCGGCGCCGATTACTGCCGAGCAACTGCTGACAGAGGCAAGGGACTTGGTAGGACCCTCACCCGATGCGGCCGTGCTGATCGCGTGGCGAGCGGTAGACCAGCGATTCCAGCAGCTGATGCGTGAGATTCATGGCTCTGACGTGCGCTACGTGAACCCGCGCAAGGCACTAGATGACTTGGTGCCACTTGGAATGAGCGCTGACGCCGCAGCTCTCCTTCCCCAACTCGCGAGTGTCCGGGCGAAGGTGGCACACGAGGCGACCAGTCTCACGCCGGCGACAGCGTTGGGGTACATCGAATCCTGCGAGATCATTCTGCAGCAACTCAATGGCCTGGACCTTCCTGGCGACAGGACCGCATAGCTGCAACGCGAATCGGCCCGTCACCGGAGGAAGGTGATGGGCCGTAGGTCTGGAGGGAGTTCCGGGCACGCCGGAAGCACCTCCAACTATAGGTCACGAAGTGGTAACGAGACAACCCTCGGGGCCTGAGCCGTTCGTGTGAACTTTGGCTTGCTTTGGACGTCGCGCTGGTCACGCAGTGGGGCATGTTGGACATTTCTGGCATGGGAGAAGGTCTCTGTGCCGGCGCGAGGCGACGTTGGCGGTCGAGGGTCAACTATCCGATGTTGTACTGGCTCACAACCAAGGGGCCCCTCGTCTCCCTCGGTGTGTGTTTGGTCGTGCTCGGCGTCACGTGGAAGCTGACATCTTTCGTTCAAACGTTCGAGTCGGCTCTCGGCTTCGCCACACCGTTTGCGGCCTGTGGGTGGCGTGTCATCTTCCTCTGCGCCGCAGCGGTGATCGGCTGGGGGATCATTCCTGCTTTCATCGGCGCCGTGGCTGGAATCGCGGCCACTCAGAAGCTCTCCAATCTGTACAACCAGGACAAGGTGGATCTCTAGATGACCCGCCGACGAGCGATCATCCCCCTGCTTTCTGATCTTGAGAACCAAGGTGCGCAGCGCCAGAGAAAGATCGTGCAGCGCTTCCGCGCATGTCACCGCACCTTTGCTCGCGACCGGAGTCAAGATCACTTTGAAAAGCTCTTCCAGAACTTCCGCTGTAGTTCGCCAGTTCCGTCCCTGCCTAGGCCTGAGTGGGAAGCACTGAAGGCATCCCTTAAGTACATGCACAGAGTCCACAAGGCAGGCGGCAAGTGCTGCCTGTTTTGTCCCTAGGCGTAGGGGAAGATGCAACATAGCGTTTGGAGCGTGAGCAAAGTGAGGCGTGGCAAGAGGGGCGATCCGCCCACGCTGGCACAGACGACGCGTAGGCTTCTTGCGCGTTCGTTTCCCGGGGCATGTCCAGAACAGCTTGACCAGGCAGCAGCGCTGCTCGCGGACGACATCAGGCGTGGCTTCGAAGATGGTCCAGAGGAGCCTGAGCGGGACGACCTCACTGGTGAAGAACGAGACCGAGTGGCGAAGCTGAGGCACATTCTCGGAACAGAGCAGTCCTCGCCCGAGGTCGGGAAGTAGTCCGGCGCGACGTGGCGACTTCCCCGGCCGGCAGCCGGGCCCAAGCAATGCGCCTGGGCCCCGGTTGGTGGCCACTTTCGGCTCGCTCACGCCGCACGGCCTGCGGCGGGCGGGTTGTCGAGGTCCGCGAGCAGCGCGACGAGTTCGGCGCCTTGCCACGTGCGTCGCTTGTTCTCGTTGGTGTCGGTGGGGGCGGGGCAGGTCGGTCCGGTGGCGCAGGTGACCTGTGGGGTGTGGTCGGGGTCGGTGTGCAGGGTGAGCTCGCCCGCGCACCACGGGCACGGCCGGCCGATGGCGGTCGAGCGGGCGTCGAGCTGCAGGGCGGCGAGCAGGAAGCGCTCGCACTGCCCGGCCACCCGCACGGCCTCGTGCCGCAGGTGCTCAGGCAGCACGCCGAACAGAGCGGGCCCGCGGCTGTAGGCGCCGGCGTGCTGCTCCGGGTCGGTGTCCTCGTCGAGCAGCCGGCCCTCGACCCACACCGCGGCCCAGTGCAGGCCGTGCCGGCGGCTGCCCGGGTCGGTGAGGCTGCGGAAGGTCCAGCGGCGCGGGTCGTCGGCGTCGACCTCGTCGAGGGTGCGGCCGGCGGGCCGGCCCGGGGCGGCGGTGCGGCGGGCCCCGATGGGGCGCTGCACGGCGGCAGCGAGCGTGTCCGCCAGGTCGAACAGCAGCGTCTCGACGCGCACGGCGGCGTCGAGCGCGTCGAGGTTCGCCGGCGCGGGGTGCTGGCGCAGGGTGAGCGGCACCCGGTCGGCGACGAGCAGCTCGACCTCGTCGGCGGCCTGCCGGGCGAGGTGGGTGGACAGCTGGGCGGGTGGCCACTCCGGGGTGGGCGGGGTCTCGATGGCGACGAGCAGCGCGCCCCAGGAATTGCGCACGGTGCGCAGCTGCTCGACCGCTCGGCGGACGCGGGCGGAAGGGTGCACGGTTGCTCTCCAAAGTCCTTGTGCGGATGGTGAGTTGGTGGCCCGAGCGCCCCTCTGTCGAGGTACGGGGGCGCCCGGGCCGGTCTCAGGGGGCCGGAACCGATGTGGTGTTGGCGGTGTTCACCACCACGTCCGCCAGGTGTCGGCGGGTGACGGGGTCGAGGCGGGCGGCGGCGCGGGCGACGGTCCAGCCGTCGAGCAGCTGCGCGGCGAGCAGCTGCTCGTACTGCTGCGGGTCGGTCGGGACCTGCTCGGCGCGCACGCGGGCGAGCTCGGCCTCGACGGCGCGCCCGTGCTGCGCCCGCACCAGCGCCCGCCGTAGCGCCCGAAGTCGCTGGGCGGCAGTGCGCCTGAGCCGCATGTGTAGGTCGCTCCACTGCTCGCACCACCGGCGGTAGCGGTCCATGTCGCGGACGGCCTCGCGCAGCAGGTCGGCCTCGATGGGCAGCAGCGGGCCGCGCTCGGCCTGTGCGACCAGGAACAGCAGGGCCTCGACGTCCGGCCGGGTGCCGGGGGTGGGGGCGCTCACTGGGCGTCCCGCGGGTCGAGGACGTACTCGACGACGAGCGCGCCCGCGGCGTCGACCGTCACGGCGGCGTCGGCGGCCGGGCGGCTCGCGGCGCGCAGCTCGGCGCGCACGGTGTCGAGCGTCTCGGCCACGACGTGAAGGGGGGACGGTGCGGGCAGGACCCGCGCGGCGCGGGTCTCGTGCACGAGCACGCGAGGGGGGAGGGACACGGGGTGTGACCTTTCGGAAGGGTGGGCGCGGACACCCGCGCGCATGGGGGGCGCATCGACCGGTCGCGGCGTGGAAATCAACGAATTCCCTTACCGCGAGCGACAGTTCGGGCTCGCGGGTTGCCCCCGTCGCGGGGCACGGGAGGCTGCACCATGACGGCCGCGACGGCGTCGAGCTGGCGCTCGCGCTCGGCGGCCTGCCGGCGGTCGGCCTGCTCGGCGAGCCGCTCGGCCTCGACCTGCCGGGCGGTCTCAACGAGGGACTGCTCGGCGGCGCGGCGCCCCCGGAGGATCGCGGGCCCGTCGAGGCGCTGCAGCAGGCGCCACGCGCCCCCGCCGCGGTGTTCCTCGATCAGGACGACCGCGCCAGCGTCGGCGAGCTGCCGGGCGACGCGCAGGCAGCGGCGCCGGTCGGGCGAGCTGAACAGCACCGGCCGGGGGCCGGCCGGCCACGTCGCGGTGATCCGGTGGTCCCGCTGGTTGCCGGTGTCGCGGGGGCGGTTGCTGCGGCGGTAGGCGCTCATGCGGCACGCTCCGCACCCGCGGCGCGCTCGGCCGCCTCGATCCGGCACGGGTGGGCGGTGGTGCGCCGGTGCCAAGTTCCGGCGCGGTTGGTGCGCGAGTAGGTGCGCCGCCGGCAGGGTTCGCCCGCCCGCGCGCGGCACCACTCACACGCCACGGTGAGCGCGTCCGGCCGGCCCGCCGCGGCGGCGGCCTCCCGGGCGGCCCGCACCGGCCGGTACGGGGCGAGCGCGTCCGCAGCGGCCGGCGGCAGCATTCGACCGGCGAGCAGGCCGGCGACGCTCGGGTGCGGCCCGCCGGTCAACTGACGCGACGTCGACGGCGCGGTCTGCCCGGTGGCAACCGCGGTGCGCTGCGCCAAGATCGCGGCCCGGTAGCCGTCGACGTCGTCCGGGTCGATGGCCGGCGCCGGGTCGGTGTGCCGCTCCATCAGGGCGCGGCGGTGCGCGGCCCAGGGGCGGGCGACATCGACGGGAAGGATCGGGAACGGCGAGGTGGTGATGTGGGTTCGGGCGGTCGCCGCGGCATCCCACCCGCCCGGGGCGGTCGCGGGGACGTCACGCAACAGCTCACACCAGGTGGACAGTTGGCCGGCCGCTTCCGCGGGGTCGAGCTGGGCGGCGCGCGGGTCAAGGCGGCCCACGTAGGCGAGCAGCGCGGCGCACTCGTCGGGGGTCATGCGGTGCCCTCCTGGTTGCTGGTGGTGTTCATCTGGTCGAGGGCGGCCTGCAGGGCGGCGGCGTGCTGCTCGGCGCGGGTGGGGCCGCCGGTGGGCACGGCCTGCAGGCGGCGGCCGGCGGGAGGCTGCTCGGGCCTCTCCCTGGTGATCCACTGCTGCCAGTCGAGCCGCCACTGCTGCACGGTCCGAGCAGGTCCCGCACCCCGGTAGGTGCGCCACTTCGCGGTGGCGGCGTCCATGCCGTCGAGGCCGAGCCGCTGCAGGTTCCCGGACGCCGCGGCCCAGGCGAGCAGCGCGTCGTCGGGCTCCCAGTCGGCGGGCAGAGCGCAGAGAGAGCTCGTCGAGCGCAGCCCCCTACGGTCTGCACTCTCACTACTGCCCCCGCCACCCTCACCGGGTCGGGTCGGGTCGGGCCGGGACCACCCGGACGCCCCCGCCCCGTCCGGGCCGGACGCGGGCCCCTGGCCTGCGCTTTCGCCAGAATTCGGGGAGGAATCCGGGCCGGAATCGTCTCTGTCCGTGGCCGGATCGGCGCCGAACGGCGGTGGATCGGCCGGCTGTTCGCGGCGCGTCCGCTGCGTTTTGCGTCCGGTTCGCTTGCGGTCGGCTTCCCGCTGCCGGGTGCCCTCGACGCTCGCCCGGGACGGGTTGTAGCGCAGGAAGTCGTGCATCAGGAAGTCGCCCGCGGGCACGACCGGGCAGCGCGGGCAGGTGTGTTCGGCCGCGTGCCACAGGCCGGCCCGCACGAGCCGCGCGGCCTGTGGAGCCGTGCCGAACATGCCGGCGATCACGCCGGGGATACGGCCCTCGGTCAGGTGTTGGGCGGCGTAGGCGCCGCAGCGCAGCCACAGGCCCAACGCGGCGTTGCCCGCGGTGATCACCTTCGGGTGTGAGTAGGCGGTGTCGTCGATCTTGAACCACGTCACGGCTCGTCTGTCCTTAGTGGGGTGCTGGGTGGTTCGGGGTGGCCGGCGACGGTGGCGGGGGAGTGCCGGTCGCAGCGGGGGCCGCACGGGTACGGGCGGGCGGGTCGGCCGCACGGCATGCGGCCGGCGGCGCGCAGCGGGCTCACCCGTCGGTGCCGAGTCCGTCGAGCTGACCGGGCCCGGGGGCCGGCCGGTCCTCGACGACCGGCCGCGGCCGGCGGCGCCGCCGGCGAACCGGGACGGTGCGGGTCGGGTACGGGTGCGCGCTGCCGTCGATGGTGAGCTGCAGCGGCACCTCGACGACGTCCTCGACGGCGGTCGGGCTCCTCACGCGACCGCCCTCGACAACTCGCCGCCGGCCCGCCGCCGCCCGACACGGGCGATCAGGTCGAGGTACCACCGCGGTTCGCCGGCAGCCTGCGCCGCCCGCCACGCCCGCCGGACGTCCTCGACGTCCACGGCCGCGACCGCGGCGGCCAGGTGCAGCCCGCGCCCGGGTGCCTGCTGGTGGGTGTTCACGGCCGCACCTGCCGCTCGGCCGCCCGGCGCCCGGCCACGGTTTCGAGGGCCAGCTCGCCAAGCTGCTCGCCAAGGTCCAGCGCGCGGCGGTAGGTGAGATCAACGGCGAGCAGCTCGTCGAGGGCCGGCAGCAGGCCGGCCACCCCGGACCGGGCCCGGTGCAGGGAGGCCCGCAGCGAGCGGCGGATGCGCTCCCGGACAGCGTCCCGGGCGCCCCGGGCGTGGTCGACCACGTGATCGGGGGCGTCCGGGTCGGCCGCCCGGGATCGGGCGTGGCCGGCCGCCGCGGCGAGCTCGCGCAGCAGCGCCGCGACGTGCTGCTCGTCCTCGACGAACGCGACCGCGACCTCGTCGAGCAGCCGCTCGGCAGCGTCGGTGACGTCGAGCCGCACCGTGTGCCGGTCCGGGTGAAGGTGGGCCCGGATCACGAGCCACCCCCGACCACCGGCGAGCGCCGGCCGACGAACCGGGCGTAGACCCGGTGCTCGGCGGTCCGGCCGGTCTGCACGGTGCGGGCGACGGCCTGAAAGGCGCCCGCCGGCCCGTAGGCAGCCAGCTTTGCCGAGCGGATTGCCTGTGCAGCGGAGGACGCTCGGCTGATGCTGGTCGCACGCTGGACAACCGCCCACTCGCCCGGACGGTTCTGCAGTGCGCTGGCGATGCGGCCGTGCTTGGTCTCAGCAGGAGGCGGCGGGCCGAGGAACTCGACCGGTGCGGCGCTCATGCCGCGATCCGTTCGGTACGGGACCGGCGGGCCGATGCGGCGGGAGTCTGTTCGACGGCACGCTGCTCCGCCCGGGCTCGATGGATGTGCGGCGCGAGAATGCGGGCGATCAGGGACACCTGATCAGTGCTGGGATCAGGCCACGCCTGGGGCGGTGCGGACAGGTCGGCCGTAGTGGTGTTGGACATCGCTCCCCCTGCTGGTTCTGTTTCAGAACAGAGACAGGAGGAGCGGAGGAACCCACAGTTCAGCGCGTCGAACCTGTCTCTGTTTCGAGACAGGAGCAACGCTAGGTCGGCCGAGAGTGACCGTCAACGCATATCCCGGGTGGTGAAACGGGGTGCATGTGCGCTTCAATGAGCATGTTCGCGTAACGAGACAAGAACGGGGATGAGAAACAATGTGGGAGTCAACACCGTTCGCCGACCTGGTGCGCGACGCTGTCGCAGGCGAGGGCATGACGTACCGGCTGCTCGCCGAGAAGGCCATCGACCCGCAGACCCAACAGGCACTGACCCACAACACTCTGTGGAAGATCGCCCATGGTGAGGCGGTCAAAATCTCGCCCTGGATCGTCAGAGCGGTCGCCGCGGCGGTCGGCAAGAGCGAGCGCGAGGTGCAGCTCGCGGCGGCTGAGCAGTACATCGGCCTCGTCGCCGACGACCCGTTCGGGGCCAGTGACGAGCAGGCCGCCGTCGTGGTCGCGCACGTGCCCGGACTGCGCCGATCGGACATGCCGAAGGTCGAGGAACTGCTGCGTGGCTGGGCATCCGGTTCTGTATCCGGACAGTGACGAAGCGGTAGAGGAACAGGCGTGACCTGCGCTGTTCCCCGGGGGTACTGTGTGGCCCTCGATTCGTACACAGTTGCGAATCGAGGGCTGCGACCTGCCCGCAAGGAGGGGAACCTGCATGATCACCGTCACTCGCGTCCGACTCGACACCGGCGCGCCGGCCGTCGTCCGCGCCACCGCTGAGCACCTCGTGCTCGCGGTCGACGACCGCCACATCACGCCGACCGGCGCCGCCGCCATCGAAACGGCGCTGAACGGGCTTGCCGGCCAAGGCCCGGAGAGCGCATCGGACGGAGATAGCCGGTGAGATGTTCCTGGGTAGGCAACGGGCCGCACAGCAAACGCTGTGCGGCCCAACCTTTTCCCTAGCTCGCCGCAACCAGTCTCCGCGGGCGGACCGACACGTAGGGTGCTGCAGACTCCGGCTTGACCCCGCGACCGACGGGCTTGATCCGAACGTCGAGCAGGGTCTCTACGATGAGCCGCTGCTGCGGAAGGTCGATCTCCTCCCAGGCCGCTTCGATCTCCTCGCGCGTCGCGCCAGCTATCCCGCGAACCACCGACGGGACGCTCAGGCTCCGGACGGTCTTCTCAGCCTCCGCGATCTTGGGCAGGATGCCGGCCTCGATCGCCGCGAATGACTCAGCGCTGATCGCGCCGTTGATCGCGCTCTGCTTGAACGACTCCAACCGCGTAGTCAGAACCTTGATCTCGCCCTCAGCGTCGGCAACCTTGCCGGCCCGCTCGTCATCGTTCTTCACGTACGCCTCTATGAACCCAGGCGACGCGAGCCAGTCGAACAGTTCGTTTTTCACGTGGTCGTCGGCGAGCTCCATGTCGAAGCTGACGTGATACCCCTTCTTGCCGTCGACGCCAGGGGTCATGCAGTTCAGGCGCCGCTTCCTCGTACCCTGGCGCGTGGCGGTCTTCTTCGATCCGTTCACCCCGGAGAACAGGGGGGCGCTGCAGTCGTCGCACACCGCGTTGCCGGGCAGGAGGTACTTCGCGCGCCCGGGTCGGGTGTTGTACGTCTTTCCCTTGCGGCGCTTGTCGATCACGGCAAGGCACTGGGCGTGAGTCGACGGATCGGTGATCCGCGGCCAAGCCTCCGTGTTCGTGGCTACGCCGTGGTGGGTGCGGACGCCCAAGTAGCGCGGGTCGCTGGCGAATTGGGTGATCGTCGCGGGATACCAGCGCGCCATGATCAAAGGCACCTCACGCTCGTTGAAGTCCCGGGCAATCTCCTTGGCAATCTCCGTGGTCGGCAGCTCCGACTCGGCGAACCGCCGGACCACCTCGGCCCTGATCTCCGCGTGCTCGGGGTGCTCGCCAACCGGCATCCACGCGACCCGCTCAACCTGCTTCGACGACCAGAACTCGGTAGGCGGAGTCACCCCCCGGGCGTTCAGGTCACCGGCGATCGTGACGTAAGCCTGACCCGCCGCGACCCTCTCGCAGATCTCCTTGACGATCTCCGCCTTAGCAGGCTCAAGCTCCGTCCGGAGGTACGCGCCCGTCTTCTCGTCGTACACCCGCCGGTACCCGTACGGCGCCCGCCCCTGCGGCCGGCCGGCCAGGGCGTTCGACCGCAGCGCACGCATCACGTTGTCGCGCAGCTCGTCGACCTCGCGCTCGCCGACCAGCGCATCGAGGCCGGTCCGGAACCGGTCGTCCTTGTTCGACAGGTCGTAGACCTTGCCGCCGTAGCACCACAGCACCCCAGCGGCAGCACACGCATCACGAAGTCGGACGTAGACCGCAAGGTCTCGCTGCAGTCGCGTCGACGCCCACGCGAACACGATGTCGAGCCGCTTGTGCTCGATATCGTCGAGCAGCCGCTCGAAGTCGCCGCGCTCCCGGTTCGCCGCGTGACGCGAAGCCGAGACGCCGTCGTCGACGTACTCTCCCTGCTCCCCGATCTGGACGCCCAGCCGGTCAGCGTCCCCTCGTCCGGCAGTGAGCTGCTCCGCGACCGACCGCTTACGGCTGTTCTTCTTGCCGCGGTACTCGCTCTTGCGGGCGTACAGGCCACCCCGCAGTCCTGCGTACGGCCGGTGCGGGTCGCGCGTGCCCGCGAACGTCTCCAGGCTCATGCCAGCCCCCTTCGTGTCAGACGATTATGTCTAACTCGGGGATACCTTCTTCACCCAGTTCGTCGACCCCTCCTACGGCGCCCCCGTCATCTCCTTCGCCCTCCTCGGCGGCGTCCTGCAGGCCTTCTCCTTCCTCTACCTCTCCCTGCTGATCTTCACCGGCACCACGCTCGCCAACGCCTTCCGCCGCCGCAAGCGCCTCTCCGCCGGCCTCACCTCCTCCGTCGCCGTCCTCTTCGCCGGCTTCGCCGCCAAGCTCGCCGTCTCCTCCGCCTGACCTCCCGGCCCCGCCCGCACCCGCCTGGCCGCCGCGTACGGATCACCTCCGGAAACTGTGTAGACTGGCGCGCGTTGCCGATGCGACCCTTGCCCTCACGGGCCGGGTGACCGGCAGCGGTGCCGCCTTAGCTCAGTTGGCCAGAGCAACGCACTCGTAATGCGTAGGTCATGGGTTCGAATCCCATAGGCGGCTCAGAGAAGGCCCAGGTCGCGTGGTTCGCGGCTTGGGCCTTTTGCTTTCCCTGGCTTGCGGGGACGGTGCGGGGCGGGTCAGGTGTTGGCTGCGTCGAAGGCGGTGCGGGCGCGTTCGACTTCGGGCAGGTGTTCTTCGGACCAGTTGGTGAGGGCGGCGAACAGGGGGGCCAGGCTGAGGCCCAGTTCGCTGATCTCGTACTCGACCCGGGGCGGTACCTCCGGGTGGTAGGTGCGGACGACCAGGCCGTCGCGCTCCAGTTGGCGCAGGCGTTGGGTGAGGACCTTCGCGGTGATGGTGCCGACGTTCCGGTTCAGTTCGACGAAGCGCTGCCGACCGTAGTGGTGGAGGGTCCACAGGATCGGCGTCGTCCAGCGGCTGAACACGATGTCGAGCACCGGTGTGACCGGGCAGGCCTGTGCGGGGGCGTCGTCGGCGGTGCTGTCGTGCGGCGCGGGTGGGTGCTGCGTGGCCATGGGTCCGCCCTCTCGCGGGTCGCTTTCCTCCGGGTACCCACTTTATCCAGGATGGCGCCTGGCCGGGGACGGGTGACGGAGCTGTCGGGGCGGGGTGCGGGCGGGGCGGAGGGCGGGGTCGGTTTCCTGTAGGTACCTAATATCTTTGTGATGCTAGCGTCGTGGACGTAGCCGAAAGGGCTTCCGCAGAACGGGACTTGAGTCCCGCTGGATTGAGGAGCACGTTCATGATCGTCGTCACTGGTGCCACCGGGAACGTCGGCCGTCCGCTGGTCTCGCTGCTCGCCGGGGCGGGGGAGCGGGTCACCGCCGTCTCCCGCCGGGTGCCGTCCGAGGGCTTGCCGGAGGGGGTCGTCCACGCGGTCGCCGACCTTGCGGACTTCGCGAGCCTCGGCCCCGTGCTGAAGGGGGCGGACGCGCTGTTCCTGCTGCTGGGCGGGGAGCTCAACGGGCCCGGCGCCCCCGCGGCGGAGCTGTTCGACCTCGTTCGGGAGGCCGGTGTGCGGCGGGTCGTCCTGCTCTCCTCGCAGATCAACGGGACCAGGCCGGACGCGTCCTCGCACGCCCGGCTCCGCGAGTTCGAACGGGCGCTCCGGGAGAGCGGGCTGGAGCACACCGTGCTGCGGGCCGGGGGGTTCGCCTCCAACGCGTACGCCTGGGCGGAGGGCGTCCGGGCGCGGCGCACGGTGCACGCGCCGTTCGCGGACGTCGCCCTCCCGGTCGTCGACCCGGCGGACCTGGCGGCGGTCGCCGCGGCCGCGCTGCGCGAGGACGGGCACCACGGGCAGGTGTACGTCCTCACCGGGCCCGAGGGGATCACGCCCCGTCGGCAGGCGGCCGTGCTCGGTGAAGTCCTCGGCGAGACGGTCGAGTTCGTGGAGATCAGCCGCGAGCAGGCCCGCGCCCACCTGGCCCGCTTCATGCCCGAGGAGGTCATCGACGGCACCCTCGACATCCTCGGCACGCCGCTCCCCGAGGAGCAGCAGCCCGCCCCGGACGTCGAGCGCGTCCTCGGCCGCCCGGCCCGGAGCTTCGCGGACTGGGCGCGGGACGCGCGAGGGGCGTTCCGGTAGGCGGCGCCCAGGCGGGCGGGGGCTCAGGTGGGCGGCGCTCCGGCGGGCGGGGCGCCCGGTGGGCGGAGGCTGCCCGTGGCTCACCGCTCCGCGAGGTACTCCGCCCAGGTGCGGCTGCCGTACGCGTTCTGCGGTGCGGTGAGGGCGCCCGCGCGCAGGGCCCGGCCGGCGCGGCCGGGGAGGTGGACGGGCAGGACCCGGCGGTGGCGGCCGTCGGCGCGGAGCCAGTCGGCGGCGAGGTCGGTGGCGAGGCGGGTCTCGGGTCCGGCGAAGTCGGGGGCGTGGCCGACCGGGTCGCCGAGGGCGAGGCCGACCAGGCGGGCGGCGACCTCGGCCGGGTGGACGGGCTGGACGGGGGTGCGGGAGACCATGGGGAGGAGGGGGAGCTTGGCGAGCGGGCCGAGCATGCCGTCGAGGAGCTGGGGGAACTGGGTGGCGCGCAGGTTGCTCCAGCCGAGACCGGACGCGGCGAGGAGCTCCTCGCCCCGGAGCTTGATCCGGTAGTAGCGCATCGGGATCCGGTCGACGCCGACGATCGAGATGTTGACGAGGTGCCGGACGCCGGCCCGCCGGGCGGCGTCCAGCAGGTGGCGGAAGGCGGGCAGGTCGTTCCCCGGGTGGCGCGGGTCGCTCGCGCAGTGGATCACTGCGTCGATGCCGGTCAGCGCCTCGTCCAGGCCGGTGCCGGTGGTGAGGTCGCCGGTGTGCCAGCGGGTGGTGGCGGGGGCGGTGGGGATTGCGG
>NZ_JNYE01000012.1 GCF_000717185.1 Kitasatospora phosalacinea
GCGGTCGCGAGGGAGTCCAGGTCAGGCGTCACAACCGACCTTTGGACTCCCTCGCTTCATCTCATGCGTGCCAGCAAGCCCTTCGCATCAATCATCTAGTTGAGGCGGTGGCGGGCCGACCTCGCCTCCAGGCGGACCTTCGCCGCGCTCTCCGGGTCGAAGGCGTCGAGGATGGTCGCGTAGGCGTCCATCTCGGCCGCACCGGCCAGGAAGTCGCCGGTCTTGACGAGCAACTCAGCGCGCTCCAGCCGGAGTTGGGCGGGGTGGCGGGGCAGCAGCAGGGCGAGCTCGGCGGCCCAGAGCTGGGTGCGGGCGTGTTCGGGGCGGTCGGCGGCCCAGCGGCGGATGTTGCCGAGGACGCGCAGCACGGTGTCCAAGGGCTGCGCAGGGGTGAGGAGTTCGGCGGAGAAGCGGTGGCCGGAGGCGGCGACCAGGCGCTCGACGTCGGGGACGTCGAGGAGCCGGCCGCCGTGGAACGGGTCCGCGAGGACGTACTCGTCGCCGCCCGCCGGGTCGCCGACCGCGACGATGAAGTGGCCGGGCAGCGCGATGCCGTGCACGGTCAGGCCGGCCCGGGCGGCCACCGCCTGCCAGACCAGCGAGAGCATGATCGGCAGCCCGCGGCGGCGGCGCAGCACCTCCGGCAGCAGCGAGGACTCCAGCCGGAGGTAGTCGGACTGGCGGCCGTGGAAGCGCTCGCGGCCGCCGAGCACCGCCGCGAGCAGCGCGGCGGTCTCCTCCGGGCCGTTCGGGCGGCGTTCGGCGACCGCCTGGCGGATGGCCGCGGCGTGCCGGTCCAGGGCGGCCTGGCAGGCCGTCAGGAGTTCCTCCAGGGACGGCTGTTCGGCACTGTCGCCGGGATCGCCGAGGGTGTGCTCGGCGGCGGCGAGCAGGCACAGCAGCACCGGGTCGGGGTGCTCGCCCCGGGCTTCGGTGCGGAAGCGGGTTCTGCTCTGCTCGGTCACTGCGGCCTTCGGTTCAGCAGCGGTCGTGGCTCACTTCAGGTGGTGCACGCTACCGCTGGGGAAGGCGGGCGTAGTGGTAAGTGTGACTGGTCGTGAAGCCCAGCCCGTCGTACAGGGCGATCGCGCCCCCGTTCTCGGCCTCCACCTGCAGGTAGGCGCCGGTGGCGCCCTCCTCGGCGGCGCGGGCGGCGAGCGCGGCCATCACGGCGGTGGCCAGGCCGCGGCGGCGGGCGGCCGGGGCGACCTCCACGGCGCCGAAGCAGGCCCACGGGCCGTCGACGGCGAGCCGGCCGATGGCCAGCGGGGCGCCGCCCGGGCCCTCGACCCGGGCGAACCAGACCGAGGGGCCGCCGTGCAGCACCGCGGTCGCGGCCGCCTCCAGAGCGGGGTCGCCGCCCACCCGGCGGTACAGCGCCAGCCACTCGGGCCCGGCGCTGCGGGCCAGCCGGACGTCCGCGGGGCGCCCGGCACGGGCCAGCCCACCGAGCGGGGCGGTGCGCACCAGGGTCGGGGCGAGGGCCGCGCCGAGCCGGTCCAGTTCGGCGGCCAGCGCGGGCGGCGAACCGGGGGAGACCACCTCGACGTACGCGGGCAGCGAACGGGCCGCGTACCACTCGCGCACCCGCTCCAGCGCCGCGGGCAGCGGCAGGCCCGGATCGCCCAGCGCCTGCACCGAGTTGGCCCGGCGGGTGAACCCGGACGAGGCGCGCAGCGTCCACTCGCCCAACTGCTCCTGCTCGACGGCGGGCCAGGAACGGGCGGCGGTCCGCTGGAGGTCGAGCGGGGCGACGGCGGGCGCGGCGGCGCGGCGGGCCGGGAACGCCGGAACGGGCTTGCCCGCCACCAGCAGTTCGGCCGCGAAGCGCACCGGCGCACCGGTGCGCGGCGCGACCGTCAACCCGTCGCCGTCCCACGAGGTGAGCACGCCGACCACATCGCGGAACACCGGACGGCCGTCCGCCACACCGTCGACACGCCGGACCGACACGCGTCGTCCCACGTCAGACGGGTCCATCCGGACCTCCGGACGGGCCTTCCACGGCTCCGGGCCGACCATCAACCGCACCTCCTGTGCATTTGCGCCCCCCGACCCGCGATACTAGGGGCGGGCATCGACGACGCCGCGCGCAAAGCGCGACCGAGTAAACAGTAGGGCGGCAGCCCTTCCGAGGAGGAACGACAGCGTGACCTACGTCATCGCGCAGCCTTGTGTCGACGTCAAGGACAAGGCGTGCATCGAAGAGTGCCCCGTGGACTGCATCTACGAGGGCGAGCGCTCCCTCTACATCCACCCGGACGAGTGCGTGGACTGTGGTGCCTGCGAACCGGTCTGCCCGGTCGAGGCGATCTTCTACGAGGACGACACCCCGGAGGAGTGGAAGGACTACTACAAGGCGAACGTCGAGTTCTTCGACGACCTGGGCTCGCCCGGCGGCGCCTCCAAGCTCGGCCTGATCGAGCGTGACCACCCGTTCATCGCCGCGCTGCCGCCGCAGAACGCCGAACACTGAGCCGATCGGTGGCATCCACGCTGTGAGCACCAACGACAGCACGCACGCGCCGCTCCCGGGACACCCGGGGGCGGCGCGCCGCGTCTCCGACCGCCTGCCGGTCTTCCCGTGGGACAAGCTCGAACCGTACAAGCGCACCGCCCAGGCGCACCCGGACGGGCTCTGCGACTTCTCCGTCGGCACCCCGGTGGACCCGGTGCCCGAGCTGATCCGGCAGGCGCTGGCCGCGCACACCGACACGCCCGGCTACCCCACCGTGTGGGGCCCGCTGTCGCTGCGCGACGCGATCGCCGGCTGGCTGGGCCGCCGCTGCGGCGCCGAGATCGGCCCCGAGGCCGTCCTGCCGACCGTCGGCTCCAAGGAACTGGTTGCCTGGCTGCCCGGCCAGCTCGGCCTCGGCCCCGGCGACCAGGTCGCCTACCCGAAGCTGGCCTACCCCACGTACGAGGTCGGCGCGCTGCTCTGCGGCGCCGAACCGGTCGCGTACGAGGACGTCGCGGAGCTGGACGGCTCGAAGGTCCGGCTGCTGTGGCTGAACTCGCCGTCCAACCCCACCGGGCGGGTGCTGGACGCGGCCGAGCTGCGCCGCGCCGTCGCCTGGGCCCGGGAGCACCGGGTGCTGCTGGTCAGCGACGAGTGCTACCTGGAGCTCGGCTGGGAGGCCGAGCCCGTGTCGGTGCTGCACCCCTCGGTCTGCGGCGGCTCGCACGAGGGCCTGCTGGCCGTGCACTCGCTGTCCAAGCGCTCCAACCTGGCGGGCTACCGGGCCTCCTTCGTGGCCGGTGACCCGGTGGTGGTCCGCGAGCTGCTGGAGATCCGCAAGCACGGCGGCATGATCGTGCCCGCGCCGGTGCAGGCGGCCACCGCGGCCGCGCTCGCCGACGACGCGCACGTCGCCGAGCAGCGGGCCCGGTACGCCCAGCGGCGCAGCGCCCTGCGGGCCGCGCTGGAGGCGTACGGGTTCCGGATCGAGCACTCCGAGGCGAGCCTGTACCTGTGGGCGACCCAGGACAAGCCGTGCTGGGAGACCGTGGCCGAACTCGCCGAGCTGGGCATCCTGGTGGCGCCCGGCGACTTCTACGGCCCGGCGGGCGAACGCTTCGTGCGGGTGGCGTTCACCGCCACCGACGAGCGGGTGGCCTCGGCGGTGGAGCGGCTCAAGCGGTAGCGCCGGCCGGTGCTGGTGCCGCGCGGTACGAGACGCGCGGACACGACGGAGGGGGCGGGCCGAAAGGCTCGCCCCCTCCGTCATGCGTGAGTCGTCATGCGTGAGTCGTCATGCGTGAGTCGTCATGCGTGAGTCGTCATGCGTGAGTCGTCATGCGTGACGCGTCAGCCGATCGGCAGGCCGCCGCCCTGGATGCCGCCGAGCAGGCCGCCGACCGGGCCGAGGGCGCCGGTCAGGCCGCCGAGCGGGCTGTCGCCGCCGAGGCCGGGCATGCCGCCGAGGCGGTTGGCGGACTCGTGCTCGGTCAGGCCCTCCACGGTGCCCGCGACCGGGAGGGAGTGGAGGGCGCCGGTGACCGGGCCGAGCTTGTCGGCGGCGGGCAGGCCCTGGGTGAGCTTGTCGGTGGGCAGGCCGCGGGCGACGGTGGCCAGCGGGGTGGCGGTGGCCCGGTCGGTGGCGGGGAGGACCTTCTCGGTGACCGCCGGGGCGACCTTCTCCTCGACCGCGGGGGCGACCTTGTCGCTGAGCGTCCCCAGCGAGCCGGTCAGCTGGCCGGCCTTGCCGACCGGGCCGAGCTTGCCGAGCGCGTCGTCGGTGGACGGCAGGTTGTGCGCGACGGTGTTGCCGGCCGCGTCGGCGGCCGCCGGGCCGCCCGCCGCGAGGGTCGCGGCGCCGGTGGTGCCGACCACGTGGCCCAGCTCGTGGGTGGCCCCCTGCACCGCGTCGCCCGAGTTGGGGACGTCGGCCAGCTTGGTCACGCCGGCGCCCAGGTCGGTCTGCGGCACCACCTCGGTGGCGGAGGCGGCGCCCGCCGCGGCTGCGAGCGGCGCCGCGGTGGCGGCGACGAGCAGCGCGGCCTGGGCGATCCGGCGCGTGAGGGGGAAGGACATGGTGCTCCTAAGAGGTGAGGTCGACGGTCCGCCGGGGCCGGGGCGCGGGGCGCTCCGCCCGGCGGGCGACGTGTATGACCGCAAGAGCACCGGGAAGGTTTCGGCCGGTCAAGGTCAAGGGTTGGTAAAGATCGGACGATCCTTTTTCGGGCATTGCGGAAGTATCGGCCGGACGGCGGTTCCCGGAGAACCGTCACTTCCCTTGTGGGCCGCGCCTTCGGGCGCCCGTCGGCACACCGCTCCGGGCGCGCCCGCCGACGGGCCCGCCGTCAGCGGGAGTTGACGCGATTCACCCGGTGGACGGTCACCCGCGCACCAGTGCGTCAACGCACCGTCGGGCCCCGCAGCCCCGCAGCCCCGCAGCCCCGTAGCCGCTCAGCCGTCCCCGCGGCCCGCGCCCCGCGCCCCGCGCCCCGCGCCCCGGCGTCACTTCTTGACCGGCGCGCCCAGCGTCACCAGCACCCGGTCGGACGGCGCGCCCGCCAGCGGCTTCCACCCCTCGCCGGGCTTGTCCACCCGCCACACCTTGCCGTCGTACGCGACCTGCCCGATGCCCAGCTCCGCCGCCTGCGCCACCGACCAGTGCGCCAGCGCCCAGCCGGTCTGGCCCGGCCCGCCCGCGCCCGCGGTGCTCGCGGTCGGCTGCGGGGTGAGCGCCAGCACCTCGCGCGGGTCCTTGGCCGGCTTCTCGGCGCCCGCCGCCGTCACCGCCTTGCCGAACTCCCGGCGCACCCGATCCGAGAGGTTCGCCGCGTCCGGAACGGGCTCGGCCCGGTCGGTCGGGTGCGGGTCCGGCAGCTGGTGCACCACGCAGTCCAGCGAGGCGGGCTCGCGGCCGGTCAGCACCGTGGCCAGCAGCGTCGCGTTGTTCTCGTGCTTGGCGTACGCCTGCGGGTAGCCGCTGCGCTGCACCTGCTGGGCGGCGTCGGTCAGCGGCATCTGCGCGTACCCGTTGACCTTCACCAGCGCGTCCAGGAACTTGTTGGTCGCGTACACCGGGTCCATGATCTGCTCGATCGTGCCCCAGCCCTGCGAGGGGCGCTGCTGGAACAAGCCGACCGAGTCCCGGTCGCCGCCCTCCAGGTTGCGCAGCTTCGACTCCTGGATGGCCGTCGCCAGCGAGATGGTCACCGCCCGTTCCGGCAGGCCGCGCGACATCGCGACCGCCGTGATGGTGGCCGCGTTGGCCGCCGCCGGGAGCTCCAGGGTGCCGCTGCCCGCCGCGGTGGTGACCGTGCAGCCCTCGTCGGGGGGCGTGATCTTGTCCCGGTTCAGCCAGACCACCAGGCCGCCCACCACCGACAGCGCGACCACCCCGACCAGCACCCGCCGCCACGGCCGCCGCCGGCGCTGCGCGTCGTACTCGGCGTCCTCGGTCACGGGTGGCCCCTCTCTGTGGCTGATCGCGTCGCATCGGTCCCGGCCCGGCGCGCGCTGTTCGCGGACACCGTAACCGCTCGGACGGCCGTACGGGTCCGCCCGGTTGCGCGGCCGTCCGCGGAGGGGGTCCGGCGGGCCGCCGACCTTACCGGCGGAGCCGCACCTTATCGATAGGGTGGCCGCCATGAGCAGCCCGAACGCGCCCCTCGACCTCTTCCTCGACGGCGGAACGCTGACCGCCCGCCTCGTCGACTTCCCGTCCGTCAGCGGCGAGGAGACCGCCCTCGCGGACGCCGTCGAGGCCGCGCTCCGGGCCCTGCCGCACCTCACCGTCGACCGGTACGGCAACAACGTGGTCGCCCGCACCCACTTCGGCCGGGACGAGCGGGTGGTGCTCGCCGGGCACCTGGACACCGTGCCGATCGCCGACAACGTGCCCTCGCACGTCGAGGGCGACCTGCTCTACGGCTGCGGCACCTCCGACATGAAGTCCGGCGTCGCCGTGCAGCTGCGCCTCGCCGCCACCCTCACCGAGGCCAACCGGGACGTCACCTACGTCTTCTACGACTGCGAGGAGGTGGAGGCCCACCGCAACGGCCTCGGCCACCTGTTCGCGCTCCACCCCGACTGGCTGGCGGGCGACTTCGCGGTCCTGATGGAGCCCAGCGGCGCCGTCGTCGAGGGCGGCTGCCAGGGCAGCCTGCGCGTCGACGTCACGCTCACCGGCGTCCGCGCCCACGCGGCCCGCAGCTGGCTCGGCGAGAACGCCATCCACAAGGCCGCGGAGGTGCTGCGGCGGCTGGCCGAGTACCGGCCGCGCCGGGTGGAGATCGACGGCCTGGAGTACCGCGAGGGCCTGAACGCGACCCGGATCGACGGCGGCGTCGCCGGGAACGTCATCCCCGACGAGTGCAAGATCCACGTCGCCTTCCGGTTCGCCCCCGACCGCACCCTGGAGCAGGCCGAGGAGCACCTGCGCGAGGTCTTCGAGGGCTACCAGGTCGACGTCGCCGACGCCTCGCCCGCCGCCCTGCCCGGCCTCGGCCTGCCCGCCGCCCGGGACTTCCTGGCCGCGATCGGCGGCGAGCCCCGGGCCAAGTTCGGCTGGACGGACGTGGCCCGGTTCTCCGCCCACGGCGTCCCCGCCGTCAACTACGGCCCCGGCGACCCGAACCTGGCGCACAAGCGCGAGGAGCACTGCTCGCTGAGCGCGATCGCCGAGGTCGAGCAGCGGCTGCGGGACTGGCTCACCCGGTAGCGGGGGAGGGGCCGGGAGTCGGGTGCGGTTCGCCCGACTCCCGTCTGTGCGACGGCCGTTATTTACCCCGGATCGTGCCTCGTCAGGCGTAGGGTTTCGTCATGACAGCCAACGGAGATGACCCCGTCCGCCGGCCGAAGAAGCCGTGGCCCGAGAAGCGCAAGGGCCCCGTCCTGCTGCGGCGCGACCAGGTCGAGACGAGTACGACCGACCAGCGGCTGCTGGACACCACCGGGCCCACCGACTGGTTGCACACCGACCCGTGGCGGGTGCTGCGGATCACCTCGGAGTTCGTCGAGGGCTTCGGCGCCCTGGCCGAACTCCCCACCGCCATCAGCGTGTTCGGCTCCGCCCGGACGCCGGTCGGCTCGCCCGAGTACGAGGCCGGGGTGGAGATCGGCCGGGCCCTCGCCGAGGCCGGCTACGCGGTGATCACCGGCGGCGGCCCCGGCGCGATGGAGGCCGCCAACAAGGGCGCCACCGAGGCGGGCGGGCTGAGCGTCGGCCTGGGCATCGAGCTGCCCTTCGAGCAGGGCCTCAACGAGTACGTCGACCTGGGCCTCAACTTCCGGTACTTCTTCGTCCGCAAGACGATGTTCGTGAAGTACGCCCAGGGCTTCGTGGTGCTGCCCGGCGGCCTCGGCACCCTGGACGAGCTGTTCGAGGCGCTCACCCTGGTGCAGACGAAGAAGGTCACCCGCTTCCCGGTGGTCCTGTTCGGCAGCGCCTACTGGGGCGGGCTGGTGGAGTGGCTCAAGTCGACCCTGGTCGCCCAGGGCAAGGCCAACCCCGCCGACCTCGAACTGTTCCACGTCACCGACGACGTGGCAGAGGTCCTGAAGGTGCTGGACGCCGCGCGGGGGCCGAAGGGCACCCCCGCGTAGCGCCGCGGCCGGAGCCCGGGCTCCGGCTCCGGCTCAGGCCAGTCCCCGGCGGGCCACCGCCGGGGGACGGGTGCCGCGGATCGAGGCCACCATGTCCAGCACCTGGCGGGTCTCGGCGACCTGGTGCACCCGGTAGACCTGCGCGCCCAGCCAGGCCGAGACCGCCGTGGTGGCCAGGGTGCCGAGCAGCCGCTCGTCCACCGGCTTGTCCAGGGTCTCGCCGACGAAGTCCTTGTTGGAGAGCGAGACCAGCACCGGGAAACCGGTCGCGGTCATCTCCGGCAGCCGCCGGGTCGCCTCCAGCGAGTGCCGGGTGTTCTTCCCGAAGTCGTGCCCCGGGTCGATGATCAACCCGTCGCGGCGCACGCCCAGTTCGAGCGCCCGCTCGGCCAGGCCGACGGTCACCGCCAGGATGTCCGCCATCACGTCCTCGTACCCCACCCGGTGCGGGCGGGTGCGCGGCTCCGCGCCGCCCGCGTGCGTGCACACCAGGCCCGCGCCGTGCCGGGCCGCGACCTCCGCGAGCTTCGGGTCGAAGCCGCCCCAGGCGTCGTTCAGCAGGTCCGCGCCGACCTCGCAGACCGCCTCGCCGACCTCGTGCCGCCAGGTGTCCACGCTGATCACCGCGTCCGGGTGGCGCTTGCGCAGCTCCGCCACGAACGGCACCGTGCGGCGCAACTCCTCCTCCACGGTGACCTCTTCGCCCGGACCGGCCTTCACCCCGCCGATGTCCAGGATCGCCGCGCCCTCCGCCACCGCCCGGTCCGCGGCCGCGAACGCCGCCTCGTCCGCGAAGGTCGCCCCCCGGTCGAAGAACGAGTCCGGGGTGCGGTTGACGATCGCCATGACGACCAGCTCGTCCGGGCCGAACTCCCGCGTGCCGAGGCGTAGTGCCACCGGTGTCTCCTCCTCAGCGCTCCCGGGTGCAATGATGGGCCCCGGCCTGTACGGGGACCATGATCCCACCGTAGCTCCCGCGGGCGGGCCGAAGCCGACCGGGAACTGCCGGGAACTGACGGAGGACAGCTCGTGTTCGTGGTGATCGTGATCGCGATGGCCCTGGTGGTCGGTGGCGCCGCAGTGGTGGCCCTGGGCGGCGGCGGGACGCTGCCGGAGGCCGAGCACGACCGGCTCGCCGTGCGCCTCCCGCAGGACCGCGCCCTCAGCCGCACCGACGTGGACGACCTCCGCCTCCCGATGGCGCTGCGCGGCTACCGGATGGACGAGGTCGACGACGTGCTCGACCGCCTCGGCGCGGAACTCGCCCTCCGCGACGCCCGGATCGCCGAACTGGAGGCCGTCGGCGTGGTCCGCGGCTCGGTGGAGAGCACCGCCACCGCCGGCGGCGAACCGCTGCCCGGCCTGGAGTCCTTCACCGCCGTCCTGGAGAAGGAGCCGCAGGGGCCCGTGGTCACCGAGGTCACCGACGTCGTCTCCTCCGGCGCGGACGAGGACGAGAACGAGGACGAGGACGCGAAGGCGGACGCGGAGACCGGGCGGCACGAGAAGAGCGACCGCGCGTGACGGGGGCGGTCCTCGGGGCCGACGGACTGCGGCGCTGCGGCTGGGGCGACTCGGCCGAGGACTACCGGGCCTACCACGACACCGAATGGGGGCGCCCGGTCCACGGCGACCGGGCCCTGTTCGAGCGGATCACCCTGGAGGCCTTCCAGTCCGGCCTGTCCTGGATCACCATCCTGCGCCGCCGGGAGGGCTTCCGGGCGGCCTTCCGGGGCTTCGACACCGCGGCGGTCGCGCAGTTCGACGACACCGACGTCGAACGGCTGCTGAACGACACCGGCATCATCCGCAACCGCGCCAAGGTCCTCGCCACCATCGCCAACGCGAAGGCCGCCCGCACGCTCGCCGACGGCGAACTCGACGCCCTGGTCTGGAGCCACGCCCCCGACCCGGCCGCCCGTCCCGCCCCGCTCACCCTGGCGGACGTCCCGGCGGTCACCCCGGAGTCGACCGCCCTCGCCAAGTCCCTCAAGCGCGCGGGCTTCCGCTTCGTCGGGCCGACGACCGCGTACGCACTGATGCAGGCGTGCGGGCTGGTGAACGACCACCTGGCGGACTGCCACGCGAGGTAGCGCCGGGAGCCCCGCCGGGGCACCCCCCGCCCGCCGTCCGCGGACCCGGCCGCGTGCCGTCCCCCTGCGCGCAGTTCCCCGCGCCCCCGGCGGGGCGGGGGAGGCGAGCGCGGCCCTTGGCATCGCCGGGGCGTGGGGGTCCGCCGGGGAGGGGCCCCCGCGGGAGCGGCTAGCGGCCGACGAAGTCGGGCTTCTGCTTGGTGAGGAAGGCGTCGACGGCGATGCGGTGGTCCTCGCTCTCGCCGGCCAGGGTCTGGAGTTCGTCCTCCTTGTCGAGGAGTTCGTCCAGGGAGTGCGAGGCGGCGTAGGCGAGGGACTCCTTGATCGCGCCGTAGGCGACGGTCGGACCGTTGGCCAGGGTGAGGGCGAACTCGCGGGCAGTGGCGGCGAGTTCGGCGGCGGGGACGACGCGGGTGGCGAGGCCGAGGGTGAGGGCCTCGTCGGCGCGGACGGTGCGGGGGAGCATCAGGAGCTCGGTGGCGCGGGCGTGGCCGACCAGCCGGGGGAGCGTCCAGGAGGCGCCGGAGTCGGCGGTGAGGGCGACGCCCGCGAAGGAGGTGTTGAAGCCCGCGGTGTCGGCGAGGATCCGGAAGTCGCAGGCGAAGGCGAGCGAGGCCCCGGCGCCCGCGGCGACGCCGTTGACGGCGGCGACGGTGGGCTTGCGCATCCCGGCCAGGGCGCGGACCAGCGGGTTGTAGTGCTCGGCGACGGTGCGCAGGGCGCCCTCGCCGGTCTCGCGCTGCTGCTGGAGCAGGCCGACGTGCTCCTTGAGGTCCTGCCCGACGCAGAACGCCTTGCCGCCCGCGCCGGTGAGCAGCACGGCCCGGACCGCGGGGTCGGCCGCGGCGGTGGCGACGGCGTCCCGGAGGGCGACCTTGGTGGGGACGTCGAGGGCGTTCATGGCGTCGGCGCGGTCGATGGTGAGGACGGCGAGGGCGCCGTCGCGCTCGTAGCGCACGGTGTCGGACATGGGTGAGGGCTCCCCGGGTCGCGGTGGCTGTCGTGGGCCAGCATGCCGGTTCGCGGCCGGGCGGGGGAGTGTGAGGTGCCGCACCTCCGGCGGGCGTGTCGGAGTGCGGCGGGATGCGGCTTTCGGCAGGTAATCGGCGCCTTGCGGCTGGTTGGGGCGGGTTGGCGCAGAGAGTGATGTTGGTCATCCAGCGGTCGCATGCGGGATAATGGCTTCCGATCAATGCGTTCGATACCGGCGGTGGACGGACCGTCCGGTGCGTACCTGAACGGTTGCAGGAAGGGGAACGAGCATGGCGGCCATGAAGCCGCGGACGGGTGACGGCCCGCTGGAGGTCACCAAAGAGGGGCGGGGCATCATCATGCGAGTTCCGCTCGAAGGGGGCGGGCGCCTGGTGGTGGAGCTGACGCCGGACGAGGCGGACGCTCTGGGCGAGGCCCTCAAGAAGGCCTGCGGCTGATCTGCAGGTAGTGACCCCGCACCTCCCGGTCTCATCCGCGAGGTGCTCGACGGGCCCGGCCCCCCACCTCGGGGGCCGGGCCCGTTCCGCGTCCGCCCGGCCGGGAGCCGCGGGAGCCGGAGGGCTCAGCGCTTGACGGCGCAGAGCAGCCCGTCGGAGACCGGCAGCAGCGCGGGCAGCAGGGTGTCGCTCTCCCGGATGTCGGCGACCAGGTCGCGCACCGCGCGGGTCTGCGGGTCGTCGAGCTCGGGCTCGGCGAGCCGGCCCTCCTGGAAGACGCCCTCGAAGCAGACCACGCCGCGCGGCCGCAGCAGGCGCAGCGCCTCGGTGAGGTGGAACCGGGAGTCGGCCGGGTCGCCGTCGCAGAACACCAGGTCGTACTGGCCGTCGGCGAGCCGGGGCAGCACGTCCCGGGCGCGGCCGGGGATGCAGCGGGCCCGGTTGCCGGTGAACCCGGCGGCCCGGTACGCCTCGCGGGCGTACTGCTGGCGGACCGGCTCGGAGTCGACGGTGGTGAGCACCCCGTCGGCGCGCATGCCGCGCAGCAGGTAGACGCCGGAGACGCCGGTGCCGGTGCCGACCTCGACCACGGCCTTGGCGTCGAGGGCGGCGGCGAGCAGCCGCAGGGCGGCGCCGCCGCTGGGGCCGATCGCGCGTATGCCGGTGCGGGCCGACTGGGCCCGGGCGTAGGTCAGCACCGCGTCCTCGCCGACGTAGGTGTCGGCGAGGGCCGCTCGCTGGGGCCCGAACTCGGTGATGGCTGCCTCTTCCGGAGCGCCGTTGCCGACCCAAGTCGACAAATTCCAGCGACAGACTACTGGCCGCCCGGGAACCGCGTTCGACGGCTGGCCGTTGAACTGCTACGGGCGGCCGGGCCGTCCGGGGCGGTCGCTGTTCGACGGCTCTTATCCTGGCTTGACGGGTGAGGTGGATATGGTGGTGGCTCTGCTGGGCAGAAGAGCCGACCGAGGAGGTGTGGCCGAGGGCGACGTCCCTGTGCAGCGGCACCCCCGCGGCCTCACGTCGATCCGTACGCCGAAGCCCGTGATGAACCAGTCTGTGCACTCCCCCCTGGACAAGTCGACCGCAGCCGACGACTCGGTGGCCGGGGCCGCCGGCACGCTCGCGTCCTTCGCGGAGGGGCCCGACGCGCAGAGCTGGACGCCGCCCAGCTGGGAGGAGATCGTCGAGGCGCACAGCGTCCGCGTCTACCGCCTGGCGTACCGGCTGACGGGCAACCAGCACGACGCGGAGGACCTCACCCAGGAGGTCTTCGTCCGGGTGTTCCGCTCGCTGTCCACGTACACCCCCGGCACCTTCGAGGGCTGGCTGCACCGGATCACCACCAACCTGTTCCTGGACATGGTGCGCCGCCGCCAGCGGATCCGCTTCGACGCCCTCGCCGAGGACGCGGCGGAGCGCCTGGCCAGCCGCGAGCCCAGCCCCGCCCAGCACTTCAGCGACACCCACTTCGACGCGGACGTCCAGCAGGCGCTGGACACCCTCGCGCCGGAGTTCCGGGCCGCCGTGGTGCTCTGCGACATCGAGGGCCTCTCGTACGAGGAGATCGCCGCGACGCTCGGCGTGAAGCTCGGCACCGTCCGCAGCCGGATCCACCGCGGCCGCTCGCACCTGCGTGCAGCCCTCAAGCACCGGGCGCCGAACGCCGCCGCGGGCCGTTCGCGCCGGGGCGGCTCCGCCGAGCCCGTGCCGGTCGGCGCCGAGCAGGCCGTCAGCGACCGGAGGGGGTCATGAGCGATCGCGCCCCCGAGCGCGCGGACACGGCCGCCGGCCGTCCGCGCTGGGCGCCGCTGCGCCGGGCCGAACAGGCCCCGGCGAGCGCCGAGCTGCGCCCGCTGGCGGTCCGTCCGGTCGAGCCGCAGGCCGAGGAGCACCACCTGGGAGACCGGCTCTCCGCCTACCTGGACGGCGAGCTGGGCCACGACGCCCGCGAGCGGGTCCAGGCCCACCTGGCGACCTGCCCGGACTGCCTGGCCGAGGCCGAGCAGGCCCGGTCGGTCAAGCGCGCGCTCAGCGAGGCCGCCGCGCCCGGCCCGTCGGCGGCCCTGATGGCGAGACTCATGGCGGTCGCCGCGCTGCCCGAGGAGGAGCCGGGCCCTGACGGACCGTCGGGGTCCGGCGGAGTGTTCGGCGGCAGCCGGCTCACCGGCGGCACCTTCGGCCGGGGCGCGGGCTTCGGCGGGGGCGCGCTCGGCGCGGACGCGCCGATACCCGGCATCGACCCGCGGGCCGGCCTGTTCGGCACCCGTCCCGCCGCGCTGCCGCGCCCCGGGGCGGACGCACTGCCGCGCCCGCTGGCCGCCGCGCTGGGCGAGCTGCCCACCGTCCGGCCGGCCGCCGCGCGCGGCCGCCGCCTGGTGTTCGCCGCCGCCGGGGCGTTCTCGGTCGCGGCCGTCACCCTCGGCGGGGTCGGCGGCGTCACCGCGGGCCAGGGCACCACCCGGCAGCCCACCAGCGTCACCCCGGTCGGCGGGGCGATCGTCCCGGTCAACGCCCAGCAGCCGGTGGACGTGCAGGAGTACCCGCTGCGCGCCCGCTACCAACTGGACACGACGCCCACGCCCACCGGTGACCCGCGGCAGCTCCTGCGCTAGCCTGCCTTCACCGGCACGCCGTCGACGCCGGTCACCCGGGTGGTCTTTACCACGGTTTCATCCTCCGGGGGCCGGGGGAGCGGCAGCCCGCGTTTACCCTTGGTTCAGCGTTGTCGGGTGCTGGGAGTTCAGGTGTTCGGAGACATAGGCGGACTGGAGGTCGTGGCGATCATCGTCATGGCCATCGTGATCTTCGGCCCGGACAAGCTCCCCAAGCTGATCCAGGACACGATGGGCTTCATCCGCAAGGTCCGCTCCTTCGCGGACAACGCGAAGGAGGACATCCGGAGCGAACTCGGTCCGGAGTTCCAGAACTTCGACTTCGAGGACCTCAACCCGAAGACCTTCGTCCGCAAGCAGCTGATCGGCGACGGCGACGACCCGCTCGGGCTCAAGGACCTCAAGGACAGCGTCGACATCAAGTCCGCGCTGAACGGCGACCGCACCCCGACGCCCACCGCCTCGGTGGACTTCTCCAAGGCCGCGACCGCCGCGAGCGCGGGCCCGGCCCTGGCCGCGGGCGAACGCCCCCCGTTCGACCCCGACGCGACCTGATCCCCGGGGCCCTCCCGCCCCGCCAGGCACCCCCGACGCCCCGCCCTGCTCCGGCAAGGCGGGGCATCGCCGTCCGCGCCGCTATCGTGTCCACTGCCCCTCCGGACGGCGGGCCCTGCGGGCTCCGTCACGACCGGCCGCGTCCGGCCCGGTCTACCGGACGCGGGGGCCCGGGTGCGCGACCATGGAGCGCCCGGGGAGCACAGCAGAGGAGAGGCCCGCAGTGGACGTCACGCACCGTACGGGAAGCGCCCCCGCCGCCCGCCGCGCCGCCGACCCGCTGGCCGGCTACCACGCGGCCGACTTCCCCTGGTACGGCCTCGACGAGGGCTGGACCGGGCGCCGCTGGCTCGGCCAGGTCGGCACCGGCCAGCGCACCGCCGCCGACGGCGACCGGACCCCGGACTACGGCACCCTCGGCCACGGCGACGAGCCCGCCCGCGGCCCCGAGCCGCGCGACGCCCGCCGCTTCGCCGTGGTCGTCACCGTCGCCCGCCGCGACGTCCGCCGCAGCGCCGACAACACCGGCACCCTGGAGGCCACCTCCGCCTCCTCCGCCGCCTGGCTGGCCGGCTCCGGCCTGCTGGCCGCGACCTGGCCCGGCAACCTCGACCGCACCCTGCGGCAGAACTGGCTCGACCAGCAGTCCGCCCTCGCGTGGGACCTGGCCGACGACCTCGACGGCCCCGCCTGGTCCGCCCTCACCCTGCCCGTCAACGGCCTCCCGCAGCCCTTCCGCTACCGCGAGTCCGAGCACGGCTGGGTGCTGGCCGGCGAGGCCCCCGGCGTCCTGATCGGCGCCTACGGCCGCTCGGTGTCCGCGTACGGCGTCGGCTTCACCACCGTCGCCGACCTCGGGGCGTACGACGGCCGGTAGCGCTTGCCGCGCCTCACCCGTAGCACTCGTACGAGCCGTCGTCCTGCCGGGCGATCAGGCTGCCGCTGCAGTCCAGCATCGGGGCCAGCACCGTCGCCCGCCAGGCCCCGAAGGCCAGTAGCGGCACCGCCACGGCCACCACCGCGATCCGGCTCCCGCGGCCGCGGCCGAGCAGGCCGACCACGGCCCCGGTCACCACCAGCAGCAGGCCCAGGGCCAGCACCGCCGCCGCGATCCCGGAGGTGTTGTCGCGCAGGCCCACGAACAGCGGGTCCTCCAGCTCCATGGTGAAACCCGCGCTGAGCAGCACCAGCAGCGCCCCCGGCACCAGCAGCACCGCCGCCAGGCACCCCGTGTTCCGTCGTCCGTCCACACCCTGTGGACACCCCGTCGGCCCTCCCGGTTCCGCCACCCGCCGCGCGGACCTCCGCCGCCCCGGCAGCCGCTACGGTGGGCCCCACACGACCTGAGGGGGACGGACGATGGACAACTACGACATCCACGTCGGCGCGGCCAGGCAACTGCTGACCGAGGCCCACCGTCGCTACAACGGCAGGTTCACCGCCGAACAGGCCGCCTCCTTCGCCCAGGTCGAGGCCCTGCTCGCGCTCGCCGCCGCGATCCGCACCCACCCCGGCTGCCCCGCACCCCACCACGCCGCCGCCCAGGCCGCCGCGATCACCGCCGGACCGCCCGCCCGCAGCCCGGAGTGACCGCGCACGCGAACGGCCCCGGGCGTGGTGCCCGGGGCCGTCCGTCGTGTCGGGGTCCGTCAGAACTTGTTCTTCGGGGTCAGGCCCAGCGAGAGGCCCGAGAGGCCGCGCTGGCGGCCGGAGAGCTTGCCGGCGATGGTGCGGAGGGCGGCGCCGGCCGGGGAGTCGGGGTTGGAGAGGACGACCGGGCGGCCGTCGTCGCCGCCCTCGCGGAGGCGGACGTCGATCGGGATGGAGCCGAGGACGGGGACGGTGGCGCCGACGGTGCGGGTGAGGGCGTCGGCGACGGTCTGGCCGCCGCCGGTGCCGAAGACGTCGATCATCTCGTCGCAGTGCGGGCAGGGCATGCCCGACATGTTCTCGATGACGCCGACGATCTTCTGGTGGGTCTGCAGGGCGATGGTGCCGGCCCGCTCGGCGACCTCGGCGGCGGCCATCTGCGGGGTGGTGACGATCAGGATCTCGGCGTTGGGGACGAGCTGCGCGACCGAGATGGCGATGTCGCCGGTGCCGGGCGGCAGGTCGAGCAGGAGGACGTCGAGGTCGCCCCAGTAGACGTCGGCGAGGAACTGCTGGAGGGCGCGGTGCAGCATCGGGCCGCGCCAGACGACCGGGGCGTTGCCGGGGGTGAACATGCCGATCGAGATGACCTTCACGCCGTTCGCCGACGGCGGCATGATCATGTCCTGCACCTGGGTCGGCCGGCCCTCGACGCCCAGCATCCGGGGCACGCTGTGGCCGTAGATGTCGGCGTCCACCACGGCGACCTTCAGGCCGTCCGCGGCGAGCGCCGCCGCCAGGTTGACCGTCACCGAGGACTTGCCGACGCCGCCCTTGCCGGAGGCCACCGCGTAGACCCGGGTCAGGGTGCCGGGCTTGGCGAACGGGATCTCCCGCTCGGGGGCGCCGCCGCGCAGCAGGGTGGAGAGTTCGCGGCGCTGCTCCTCGCTCATCACGTCGAGCTCGACGGAGACGCCGGAGACGCCGGGAACGGCGGACACCGCGTCGGTGACCCGCTGGGTGATCGTCTCGCGCATCGGACAGCCGGAGACGGTGAGGTACACCGCGACCTTCACCGAGCCGCCGTCGCCGATCTCGACGGACTTCACCATGCCGATCTCGGTGATCGGGCGGTTGATCTCCGGGTCGTGCACGGTCGCCAGGGCTTCCCGGACGGACTGCTCCGTCGCCCCGGCCGCCACCTCTGTCTCGTTCGCCATGTGTTGATGGTACGGCGCGGCGCCCCACCCCCGACTCGCCGGTAGCGTGCCGCCGGTCACAGCGTGTCGGCGGACTCCCGGCGCTCGTCCAGCTCCTTCAGCAGGGACTGCAGCTCGGAGCGCACGAAGTCGCGGGTGGCGACCTCGCCGAGGCCCTGCCGGAGGGCCGCGACCTCGCGGGTCAGGTACTCGGTGTCGGCGATGTTGCGGTCGCTGCGGGCCCGGTCCTGCTCCATGTTGACCCGGTCCCGGTCGTCCTGGCGGTTCTGCGCGAGCAGGATCAGCGGGGCCGCGTACGAGGCCTGCAGGGACAGCATCAGGGTGAGGAAGATGAAGGGGTAGTCGTCGAAGCGGACGGACTCCGGCAGCAGGGTGTTCCAGACCACCCAGGCGATGATCACCACCGTCATCCAGACGATGAACCGCCCGGTGCCGAGGAAGCGCGCGATCCGCTCGGAGAGCTTGCCGAACGCCTCCGGGTCCCAGGCGGGCAGCCGGACCAGCCCGGGCCGGCCGGTGCGCGGCTGGTCGAGCCGGGTGCGGGAGCCGCCGGAGGGGGAGGGGCGCTCCTCGCGGCGGCCGCGCTGCTCCCGGGCCCGCAGTTCGCGCAGCTGCCGCAGTTCGCGCAGCTCGCCCTGGATCCGCTGGCCCGGGCCGCCGTCGCCCGGCCGCTTGCGGTCAGCGTCCACCGCGCACCCCGCCGGTGCTCGCGCCGATGCCGTGCGCCGCGCCCTCGCGCCAGTCGTCCGGCAGCAGGTGGTCCAGCACGTCGTCGACGGTGACGGTGCCCAGCAGGTGGTCGTCCTCGTCCACCACGGGCGCCGCGACCAGGTTGTACGTGGCCAGGTAGGAGGTGATCAGCGGCAGCGGGGTGTTGGGCGGCAGCGGGTCCAGGTCGTCGTCCACCAGCGAGCCGACCAGCGTGTACGGGGGCTCGCGCAGCAGCCGCTGGAAGTGCACGGTGCCCAGGTACGTCCCGGTCGGGGTCTCGTTCGGCGGGCGGCACACGTACACCTGCGCGGCCAGCGCGGGCTTGGTGTCGGCGACCCGCACCCGGGCGAGGGCCTCGGCGACCGAGGCGTCCGGCTCCAGCACGATCGGCTCGGTGGTCATCAGCCCGCCCGCGGTGTCCTCCTCGTACGAGAGCAGGCGGCGCATCTCCTCGGCCTCGGCGGGTTCCATCAGCCGCAGCAGGCGCTCCGCGTCGGCCTCCGGCAGTTCGGAGAGCAGGTCGGCGGCGTCGTCCGGGTCCATGGTCTCCAGGATGTCCGCGGCCCGTTCCTCCTGCAGCTTGCCGATGATCTCCACCTGGTCGTCCTCGGGCAGTTCCTCCAGCACGTCGGCCAGCCGGTCGTCGTCGAGGGCCGCGGCGACCTCGGCCCGGCGCTTCGCCGACAGGTGGTGCATGACGTTGGCCAGGTCGGCCGGGCGGAGCTGCTCGAAGGTGGCCAGCAGGTTGGCCGCGCCCTGGCCCTCCTCGGCGAGCGAGAAACCGGTCACCGCCGACCAGTCCAGCAGCAGCTGCTCGCCCCTCGCCTTCCGCAGCCGCCCGGCCGGCCGCCCCGCCTGCACGAACACCCTGTCGATCTCCCACTCGCGCAGCCGGGTCTGCACCATCGCCACGTCCAGGACGGTCACCTCGTCGGCGGTCTTGGTCCGGGTCACGGTGCGGTCCAGCAGCTCGGCCAGCACCAGCGTCTCGGACGGGCGCTGCTCGAAGCGGCGCATGTTCAGCAGCCCGGTGGAGAGCACCTGGCCGGACTCCAGGCTGGTCACCCTGGTCATCGGCAGGAAGATCCGCCGCCGCCCGATCACCTCCACCACCAGCCCCAGCACCCGCGGCGGCTGCTTGTTCAGGCGCAACGAGACGACCACGTCCCGGACCCGGCCGACCTGGTCGCCGTTAGGGTCGAACACCGCGACCCCGGAGAGGTGGGAGATGAAGACCCGGCTGCCTGGCCCCGCCATGCGAGACTCCCTCCGGCGGAAACGGACACAACCCCCCAAATCTAGCGGCGGAGGGCGGAGGAGACGCGTCGGCACGAGCGAAGCGTGCAACCCGGGGCGCGGGGAACCGACCGGGGGCGCGGGGAACTGCGCGCAGCGGAGGTGAGCGTCGGCGAGGTCGCGAGGCGGGGGTGAGTTGACGTCGGCCCGCGACCTCGCAGCGGGTGCCGGGGTCCGGCGCGGCAGTTCCCCGCGCCCCCGGCTGCGCGTCAGCGCTTCTTGAAGAGGATCCTGGGCAGCCCCGCCGGGGCCGGCTCGCGGGTGGTGGCCGGGGTGGGCAGCGGCGCCGCGGCGAGGGCGCCGTCGGGGAGCGGGGCGAGCGGGGCGTCGGCGGGGGCGAGGCGCAGGACGTGGCACTCGCGGGCCCAGCGGTCGCCGATGGTGTCGGTGTCGGGGGCGTTGAGGCGCTTGCCCTTGAGCTCCTCGACGGCGCCGTCCCAGGCGGGGGTGCCGGGTTCGAGGCGGGTGACGGAGGCGGTCAGGGCGACCAGGCGGCCCCACTTGTCCTTGCTGCGCAGGGTGACCGCGGCGGAGCCGCTCGCGGCGAGGCCGTGCAGGGGCTGCTCGGCGCCGTCGCCGACGACGACGATCGCGCCGTCGTGCCAGGCGTGCCAGAGCGGGCGGGCGTGCGGCTGCCCGGCGGGCTGGACCCAGAGCAGGCCGGACTTCTTGGCGGCTTCCTCCACCAGGGCCCGGTCGAGGAAGTCGGTCGGCCCCGGGGTCGTCGTGCGCTCCATGCCGCACAGCGTACGGCCTGGGCGGTCCGGGGCCGGTCCCATCCCCCGGACGACAGTGCCGTAGCGTGCCGACAGACCTTACGGTGTATGCCGTCCATAATCCCGGATCCCCGTCCCGGGCCCCGATCCCGGACCCCCGGGGCCCCCGGCACCGCACACTGCCCGAAGGAGCGCCGTGACCGCCGCCAGCACCACCGCCCCCGCCGCACCCCCGGTGCCCGGGGAACGGCGGCAACTGCCGCGCACCGACCTGCTGCTGCTGGCGGTGTCGATCGCGGGCATCTCGCTGTCCGCGCCGCTGATCAGCGCGACGGCCGCGCCCGCGCTGGCGATCGCGTTCTGGCGCAACGGCATGTCGGTGGCGGTGCTGGGCCCGTACGCGCTGTGGCGGCACCGGGCCGAGCTGCGCGGCATCCCGCGGCGGGCGCTGCTGCTGGCGGTGGCGGCGGGGGTGCTGCTGGCGCTGCACTTCGCGCTGTGGATGCCGAGCCTGCGGATGACCTCGGTGGCCTCGGCGACGGCGCTGGTGACCACCACCCCGCTGTGGACGATCCTGCTGATGCGGGCGTTCGGGGTGCGGGCGCCGCGGCTGGTGTGGCTGGGGACGGGCCTGGCGTTCGCCGGGGTGCTGGTGCTGACCGGCGTCGACCTGTCGGTCTCCCCGCACGCCCTGCTGGGCGACGGCCTGGCGCTGGCCGCGGGCGCGGCGGCGGCCGGGTACATGCTGCTGGGCGCGGAGGTGCGGCGCACCGTGTCGACCACCGCGTACACCCTGGTCTGCTACGCGACCTGCGCGGTCGTGCTGCTGGCGGCCTGCCTGCTGACGGGCGTCCGGCTGGGCGGCTGGTCGGCGGGCGCGTGGTGGCAGATCTTCCTGCTGATGGTGGCGGCGCAGCTGCTCGGGCACTCGCTGAGCAACCGGGTGGTGCGCACCCTGGGCCCGTCGGTCACCTCGACGGCGATCCTGCTGGAGACCCCGGGCGCGGCGCTGATCGCCGCGGTGTGGCTGGGCCAGTGGCCGCCCGCGGCGTCCTACCCGGCGGTGGGGCTGATCCTGCTGGGCCTGGTGCTGGTGGCCCGGGCGGAGCGCCGCTGACGCCCCGCCCGGCCCCCGGCCGCCGTCACAGCCAGCCGTTGCGGCGGAAGCCCCGGTACATGCCGAAGCAGATCACCACGATCGCGCCGAGCACCGTCGGGTAGCCGTACGTCGACTTCAGCTCGGGCATGTGCTCGAAGTTCATCCCGTACACGCCGGTGATCATGGTGGGGACGGCGAAGATCGCGGCCCAGGCGGTGATCTTGCGCATGTCCTCGTTCTGGGCGACCGAGACCTGCGCCAGGTTGGCCTGCAGCAGCGAGTTCAGCAGTTCGTCGAAGCCCTGCACCTGCTCGCTGACCCGGGCCAGGTGGTCGGCGACGTCGCGGAAGTACTTCTGCATGTCGAGGTCGACCAGCCGTGCGGTGGGCTCGGAGAGCTGCAGCATCGGGCGCAGCAGCGGGGTGACGGCGCGCTTGAACTCCAGCACCTCGCGCTTGAGCTGGTAGACCCGGCCGACGTCGGCGCCGCGGCCGCCCTTGTTGGCGAACACGTCGTACTCGATCTCGTCGACGTCGTTCTGCAGGCGCTCGGCGACCAGCAGGTAGTTGTCCACCACGTGGTCGGCGATGGCGTGCAGCACGGCGGCCGGGCCCTTGGCGAGCAGGCCGGTGCCCTCGTCGTCGGCCTCCAGGCGGTGCCGCAGGGCGCGCAGCGAGGAGTGCGCGCCGTGCCGGACGGTGATCACGAAGTCCGGCCCGGCGAAGACCATCAGCTCGCCGGTCTCGATCACCTCGCTGGTCGGGGTGAGCTGCTCGTGCTCGACGTAGCGGACGGTCTTGAACACCGCGAACAGCATCCCGTCGTACCGCTCGACCTTGGGGCGCTGGTGCGCGTGCACCGCGTCCTCCACGGCCAGCGGGTGCAGGCCGAAGCGCTGCGCGATGCCCTCGAACTCGGCCTCGGTCGGCTCGTGCAGGCCGATCCAGCTGAACGAGCCGGGCGCCAACTGGTGCGCCGCCTTCACCTGCCGGGCGGCCTCGCGCGGGCTGCAGGTCTCGGTGGCCCGCTTGCCCTGCTGGTAGACGGCGCAGTCCACCACCGCGGACGGGGTGTCACCGGGCTTCGACTCGAACGCGTCGCCGACCCGGCGGCGGGCTGGACGGACGACGGCGGCGCGCAGGTTGTGCATCATCGACATGGCGCGGGCTCCCTAGGGCCGGACCGGCGCGCCCCGGGCCGTGCCGGGGTGACGCGACGGCGGAAAACACCGGTGGACACGCCAGGGCCGAAGAACTGTCAGAAAGCCGTTCGCTGGGCGGGTTTCGTCGGATCAGCCCCGGGGAAGGTGCTCTCTCGGCCGCGCGCGACGCTGCGGGGTGGGCCCGGTCAGCCGCGCGGGCGGCGGGCCGGGGTGGGCCGGAGAGAGCTGCCGGTACTGCATGGTCGACTGCTGTCCACCGTGACCACCTCCTCCACGCCGGGGCCCGCGCTGGGGCCGTCGCGGCCCTGGTTCGTGTTCACAAGGCCGACCGCTCACATTAACAGTTCTTCCCGGGGCCGCGCCCGGCATTCGGCGTCCGCCGGGTAAAGGTCGCGCCAAGGTTCGGCCCGGCACGCCCGCGCTAAGGTCGCGGCATGGCGCACGACTTCCCTCACTTCGGCGACTTCTCGCAACCGGACGGCCCCGCGGGCCCGGCCCGGCAGACCGTCCTCACCCTGGTCGAGGCCCGGCTGACCAGCACCTTCGGCGAACCCACCGGCCGGGCCGCGGTCACCTTCGTCGGCGCGGACCGGATCGAGGTGCTGCGCTTCGGCCCCGACGCCGACGGCCTGGTCCGGTACGCGACGCTCGGCATGGCCGCCGCCCCGATGGCTGACCCGACCTCCGCGGTCGCCGACCCGGTGCGCGGCCCGCGCGCCGAACTGGTGCTGACCGTCCGCGGCGGCCGCGACGAGGTGCACAAGGCGCTCGCGGTGTTCGCCGCCAGCCCGCAGGTCGAGGGCCTGGTGGTGGCCCCCGGCGGCTCGCTCGACCTCGGCTCCCCGCTGTGGACCGGCGCCCCGTTCACCTCGGTGCTGGCCGCCGAGCCCGGCGGCCTGGTCGCGGACCTCGAACTGCCCGCACCGGCCGACCCGGTGCTCTTCCTGCCGCTGCTGCCGATGACCCCCAACGAGGCCGCGTTCAAGCGCGTCCAGGGCGCCGAGGCGCTCCAGGAGCGCTGGCTGCAGCACGGCACCGACCTGCGCGACCCCGGCCGCCGCGGCGTCCCGCTCGACTGAGACCGTGCGGCGGCGGGGCGTCAGCCGGTGATCGGCGCCGCCCCCGTCGCCTGCGCCAGCAGTTCCTCGTACGCGGCCGGGTCGGTGGTGTGCTCGCCCAGCCGGACGGTCTTGCGGCTGCCGTGGTAGTCGCTGGAACCGGTGGTGAACAGCCCCAACCCGGCCGCCAGGCCGCGCAGTCGGGCCCGGGTCTCCTCGTCGTGGTCGACGTGGTCGACCTCCAGCCCGCCCAGCCCGGCCGCCGCCAGCTCGGCGATCACCGCGTCCGACACCGTCCGCCCGCGCTTCACCGCGCCCGGGTGCGCGAACACCGGCACCCCGCCCGCCGCCCGCACCAGCCGGACCGCCGCCACCGGGTCGGTCTCGTGCTTGCGGACGTCCGCCCGCCCGCCGTTGGCCAGCCACTCGGGCGTGAACGCGTCCGAGACGCTCGCCACCACGCCCGCCTCCACCAGCGCCGAGGCGATGTGCGGACGCCCCACCGAGCCGTCGCCCGCGATCCGCTCCACCTGCTCCCAGCTGATCGGCGCCCCCAGCTCCCGGCAGCGCTCCACGACCGCCCGCCCGCGCCGGAACCGGTCGGTGCGCACCAGCTCCCGCTCGGCCGCGAAGGCCGGCTCCGCCGGGTCGAACAGGTACGCCAGCAGGTGCATGCTGATGCCGTCCACCTGGCAGGACAGCTCCGCCCCCGGCACCAGCACCAGCCCCGTCCCGGCCACCGCGGCCGCCGCCGCCCCGTACCCGGCCACCGTGTCGTGGTCGGTCAGCGCCACCACGTCCAGTCCGGCCGCGACCGCGTTGGCGACCAGTTCGGCCGGGGAGTCGGTGCCGTCGGAGGCGTTGCTGTGGGCGTGCAGATCGATGCGCATGCCGCCCAGGATAGGGAGCCCGCCCGGGCCGGGGGCAGCGGACGGACCGTCAGGGCGGTGGCCCGCCCCCGCTCCCGGCGCCCCGGCGGTCCGCGCCGGGAGGGCCTCAGCCCAGCAGGCGCGGGGTGAGCGCCCCGCAGGGCAGCAGGCCGAGCTCGGCCCCCGCGTCCCGCAGGTCGGTCAGCACCAGCTCGTCGTGCATCAGCAGCGCCGACTGCTCGGGCCAGGCGATCGCCCACAGCCACAGGCCGCGCGCCTCGCCGACGTACACCGCCCGGTCGTCCGGCGCCCCCGGCACGTGGAACATCGGCGTCGGACGGCCCGCCGCCATCAGCTTCGCGTCGGCCGGCTTGTACAGCCCCACCGAATCGCCCGGGTCCGGCCCGTCCAGCCCCGCGTAGCGGGCGCCCAGGCCGATGCCCAGCTCCTCGGCGACCAGCACCAGCTCGCCGAACCCGCCCAGCGGGGCCGGGCCGGAGCAGGCGACGGCGGTGGCCCGGGCACCGGACAGGTCGTCACCCGCGTGCGCGATCCCGGTGAACAGCCAGCCCACCGGCAGCGGCCAGGGCAGCCAGACCGGCACCTGCGAGCGGTTCACCGCCACGTTCAGGGCCTCGATGCTCGGGGGCAGCACCGGCTGCATCGGATGCACGGCGCCGTGCAGGTCGCACTGCCAGGTGTCGGAGAAGAGGCCGGGGGCGCGGACCCGACCGGCGCACCTCGGGCAGCTTGGCTCGCCCCTCATAACCGACAACGGTCCTCCCTCCGGAGTGCTGCGTCAAGGACGATCACCCGTAAGGAGTGCGCCACGAGCCGCCCCGGCGACGACCCGGGTCCGGCAGAGGTGATGTCCCGGCCGGAGCACCGTCAAACCCCCGCAGGTGGCGGCCCCCGAACGCACTGACGCCCCGCCGTCCCAGGGGTCTCCTGCGATGACGGGGCGTCAGCCGGGTATCGGAACGTCGGAGGACTCGGAGGTCCGTCCGCGTCCGCTCACACGGCCTTGCACGGCCGGATGTACAGGCGCTCGCCGGTCTGTGCGGCGGCCTTCAGGTACTCGGAGACGGTCTCCGCGTCGGCGATCAGCCGGTCGGTCTCCGTTCCCGCGTGATCCAGGCGAAGGATCTCGAAACGCATGGGCCTCTCCCTTCCCGTCCTCGGGGTCCGAGGCGGACTCGGCCGACGGTCGGCCACCAGACGGTGGCTCGTCGGCGTTGGCTGGGTCGGACGTCCGGCAGGTGCAGTCACCCGTCGTTCCCCCCACTCTCAGGCAGGACTTCTTCAGCGGCACTTTCCTTGCGGCACTGGAGGGGGGTCGTGGTGCCCCGGTGTCTCACTGTGCCGCGACGCTGCTTCCCGGCGGTTGCCCGCCGGTAAATCCGTGGTTTCGGCGGCCGGAGGAGGGTGCGGCCGTCGGAGGGTGTTGATCCCGGACGAAATCAAATATTACCCGAGCTAACGATTCTTGTCGCGCGAAAACCGCAGCCGACTTCTGAACGGCTGTCAGGAAACCCACTCGTGGCCCGGATCCGGCCGGAAACCCGCGAGCGGCGAGGAGGCGCTCAGGCGGACCAGAACGCGGCCAGCGCCGCCGCCGTCTCGGCCGGCCGGTCCGCGTTCGGGGAGTGGCCCGCACCGGGCACCACCAGCCGGGCCGCGCCCAGCCGCTCCGCCATCAGCGACTGCTCCGCGACCGGCCAGGCGTAGTCCCGCTCCCCGGACAGCACCAGCTTCGGCAGGCGCACCGCCGCCAGCTCGTCCACCCGGTCCGGCGCCGACACCAGGTGCGCGGCCGCCGCCCGCAGCCCCTGCGGGCGGTTCGCCAGCCAGCGGCGGTGCAGGAACTCCGCGATCTCCGGGTCCAGCGGCGGCACCCGCTCGCCCTCCAACTGCTGCATCACCTGCCAGATCGACTCCAGGTCCATCGAGTCCAGCGCCTCCAGCAGCATCGCCGTCCGCGCCGCCTCCGCCGGGTCGATCACCCCCGCCCCCGTCGACATCAGCGTCAACGACGACCACGGCAGCTCCTCCGGCGCCGCGAGCACCGCCTCGCGCACCACCTGCCCCCCGAACGAGTGCCCCAGCAGGTGCACCGGCCCCGTCACCCCCAGCCCGGCCGTCACCGCCCGCACGTCCGCCCCCAGCGCCGGGACGGCGTACGCCGCCGGGTCCTCCGGGCCGCCGGACTCGTACTGGCCCCGCTGGTCCACCGCGACCGTCCGGAAACCCGCCTCCGCGAGCGGCTCCAGCAGCGCGATGAAGTCCTCCTTGCTCCCGGTGAACCCCGGCACCAGCACCGCCGTCCCCCGCACCGCCCCCACCGGCTCGCCCCACAGCGCGGCCAACCCCGCCACCCGGGTCGCCCGCACGCACGACGGCAACTTCAAGAACGGCGGCGTACTCATCCGCTGCGACCCCTCATCTCCGGCCCCGACGCTTCGGGCTCACCCTACGGTGGAGGACGACCCCGACGGGGGAGGGCCGGCGCGGACGGGGGCGCGGGGCGGGCCGGGGGTGCCGGGGCCGGGAAACGCCGCGGGGGAGGGGCGACGTGGTGTCGCTCCCTCCCCCGCGGCGGGGTGGTGCCGGTTACTGCTCGACGGCCTTGCGGGTCCGGCGCGGGGCCGGGATCTCCTCGGCCGTGGTGGCCGTGGCCTTCTTGGTGGCCCGCTTGCGCGGGGCCGGGGCGGCGGCCTCCTCGGCCGGGGCGGCTTCGGTGGCGGCGGCCTTCTTGGTCGTGCGCTTGCGGGGCGCCGGGGCCGGGGTCTCCTCGGCCGGGGCGGCTTCGGTGGCGACGGCCTTCTTGGTGGCCCGCTTGCGCGGGGCCGGAGCGACGGCCTCCTCGACCGGGGCGGCCTCGGTGGCCGTGGCCTTCTTGGCAGCGCGCTTGCGGGGCGCCGGGGCGGCGGCCGGGGCGGCCTCGACCGGGGCGGTCTCGGTGGTGACGGCCTTCTTGGTCGTGCGCTTGCGCGGCGCCGGGGCCGGGGTCTCCTCGGGAGCCGGGGCCTCCTCGACCGGGGCGGCGGCCGGGGCGGCCTCGACCGGGGCGGTCTCGGTGGTGACGGCCTTCTTGGTCGTGCGCTTGCGCGGCGCCGGGGCCGGGGTCTCCTCGGACCGGCTCCGCGACGGCGGCAACCGGCTCCGGGGCGGACACCGGCTCCGCGAGGGCGGCGACCAGCTCCGGGGCGGCGGCCTTGCGGGTGCGCTTGCGCGGGGTGCGGGCGGCGGCGGCCTCGTCGACGGGGGCCTCCACGACGGGCGCGGGCGCGGCCGCAGGGGCGGTCGCGGGCGCCTCGACCGGCTCCGCGACGACGGCGGCGGCCTCGACGGCGGCGGCGTTGCCGCCCCGGCGGTTGCGGTTGCGGCGGCGCGGGCTGCGGCCCTCGACCGGGGCGGCGGCGGGGCCGGTGCCGGTGGTGGCGGGCTGCGGCTGCTCGACCGTCTGGGTCTCGGGGGCGACGGCGGCCGCGGTGCTGCCACCGCGGGTGCGGCGGCGCTCGCGGGAGCGGTGCGGGCGCTCGGCGGGGGCCGGGCTCTCGGGGGCGCCACCGCGTCCGCCGCGGGAGTCGCGCGAATCGCGGGAGTCACGCGAGTCGCGGCCGTCCCGGGAGGAGTCGCGGCCGCTGCGGCCGCGTCCGCCGCGGCCGCCGGTCTCGCCGAGGTCCTCGACCTCTTCGGCGGCCAGGCCGGCCCGGGTGCGCTCGGAGCGGGGGAGGACGCCCTTGGTGCCGGGGGCGATCCGCAGCAGCTCGTAGAGGTGCGGCGAGCTGGAGTAGGTCTCCTCCGGGTCGTTGAACGGCAGGTCCAGCGCCTTGTTGATGAGCTGCCAGCGCGGGATGTCGTCCCAGTCGACCAGGGTGACGGCGGTGCCCGAGGCGCCGGCCCGGCCGGTGCGGCCGATCCGGTGCAGGTAGGTCTTCTCGTCGTCGGTGCACTGGTAGTTGATGACGTGCGTGACGCCCTCGACGTCGATGCCGCGGGCGGCGACGTCGGTGCAGACCAGGACGTCGACCTTGCCGTTGCGGAAGGCGCGCAGCGCCTGCTCGCGGGCGCCCTGGCCGAGGTCGCCGTGCACCGCGCCGGCCGCGAAGCCGCGCTTGGTGAGCTGCTCGGCGACGTCGGCGGTGGTGCGCTTGGTGCGGCAGAAGATCATCGCCAGGCCGCGGCCGTCGGCCTGGAGGATCCGGGAGACCATCTCGACCTTGTCGAGCGAGTGCGCACGGAAGATGTGCTGCTCGATGTTGGCGACGGTGGTGCCGGTGTCGTCCGGGGCGGCGGCGCGGATGTGGGTGGGCTGGCTCATGTACCGGCGGGCCAGCGAGATGACCTGGCCGGGCATGGTGGCCGAGAAGAGCAGGGTCTGCCGCTTGGCGGGCAGCATGGTGATGATCTTCTCGACGTCCGGCAGGAAGCCGAGGTCGAGCATCTCGTCGGCCTCGTCCAGGACCAGCGCGCGGACCTTGGACAGGTCGAGCTTGCGCTGCCCGGCCAGGTCGAGCAGGCGGCCGGGGGTGCCGACCACGATGTCGACGCCCTTCTTCAGGGCCTCGACCTGCGGCTCGTACGCGCGGCCGCCGTACACGGCCAGCACCCGGACGTCGCGGACCTTGCCCGCGGTCTGCAGGTCGTTGGTGACCTGGGTGCAGAGCTCGCGGGTGGGGACGACGATGAGCGCCTGCGGGCCGTCGGAGAGCTGCTCGGCGGTGGCCCGGCCGGCGGCGACGTCGGCCTTGACCACGACGCGCTCGATCAGCGGGAGGCCGAAGCCGAGGGTCTTGCCGGTGCCGGTCTTGGCCTGGCCGATGACGTCGTGACCGGTCAGCGCGACCGGCAGGGTCATCTCCTGGATCGGGAAGGGGTGGACGATGCCGACGGCCTCCAGGGCCTCGGCGGTCTCCGCGAGGATGCCGAGGTCGCGGAAGGTCGTCTTGACGGGTTCAGCGGTGGTGGACAGGGTGCTGCCTCTTCCATGTGGAGGGCCGAGTCCGAACGCGTCCTGCCGTGCCCGGGCGGCCCCGTGAGGGGCGCGTCGGGCGGGCGGCGCGGGGGAGGGCTTCCCGTTTTGAACCGGGTCGTGCGGCGCGCTGTCGGCGCGGTCCGCGGCGGCCCTCGCTCGGCCTGATGCGGTGCCTGGGCCCGAGGCTCGGGCCAGGTCGGAGCCGATCGGGTCTCCGACCGGGCATCCGCGTGCGTGAGCGCCGGGTGCTGCACCGGGCGGCTGAACGCCACCGGGCACGACTGCGCGGCCTGCCGTTGGACGGACGGGCCGCGCCGGTCTACACCTGGCCTCACCACCTACCATACAGTCAAGCGACGACTCGAACACGTGACGGTCGCTACTCCGACCGGCCGAGCCCGGCTGGCGGGGCGGCCGCCGGGCGGATCCGGGGGGCCGGGCGGGACCACTAAGGTCGTTGCCATGGAGACTCAGGAACCCGCGGACGGGCCCACCGACTCGATCGGCCCCTGGGCGGCCCGGGCCGCCGACCCGCAGTACCGGGCGGCGGTGCTGGACCTGCTCGGCGCCCTCGCGTACGGCGAGCTGAGCGCCTTCGAGCGGCTGGCCGAGGACGCCAAGTTCGCGCCCGGCATCGAGGAAAAGGCCGCGCTGGCCCGGATGGCCTCCGCCGAGTTCCAGCACTACCAGCTGCTGCACGACCGGCTGGAAGAGGTCGGCGCCGACCCGGTCGCGGTGATGGGGCCCTTCGTCGAACCACTGGAGAACTTCCACCGGATGACCGCCCCGGCCGACTGGCTGGAGGGCCTGGTCAAGGCGTACGTCGGCGACGCGATCGCCACCGACTTCTACCGCGAGGTCGCCGTCCGGCTCGACGACGACACCCGGGACCTGGTGCTGCGGGTGATGTCCGACACCGGGCACGCCGGGTTCGCGGTCGAGCGGGTGCGGCAGGCGATCGCCGAGGACCCGCGGGTCGGCGGGCGGCTCGCGCTGTGGGGGCGGCGGCTGATGGGCGAGGCGCTCAGCCAGGCGCAGCGGGTGGTCGCCGAGCGCGACGCGCTCTCCAACCTGCTGGTCGGCGGGGCGCAGGTGCGCGGCTTCGACCTCGTCGAGGTCGGCAAGATGTTCAACCGGATCACCGAGACCCACACCAAGCGGATGGCGGCGCTGGGCCTGGCCTCCTGAGCGACCGGCCCGGCCTCCTGGGCGCCCGGCCCGGCCTCCTGGGCGCCCGGCCCGGCCTCCTGGGCGGCCGGGCGCTCAGACGTGGCGGTGCCGGCCGCGGCGCTCCGGCCGCAGGTCGGGGCGGGCCGGCACCGACACCAGCAGGACCGCCGACACGGCGGCGACCGCCAGCTCCAGCAGCGGTGCGTGCCCGTCCAGCACGTAGTGGGCGATCCGGGCGGCCAGCACCGCGGAGACCAGCGCCGTGCCGACGGGCAGCGCCCGCGGGCCGGGGTACAGGTCGGGTCGCACCAGCAGGGCGCCCACCCCGACGGCCAGCCCGATCAGGACGGACGCGATCGTCTCCCACACGGCTGCCTCCCGGGGCGTACGGCGCTGCGGCAGCAGTCCGCCTACCCGCCCGGGCCCGCCGGTACGCACAGCACGGCGCCCCGTCCCCCCGGCGGGGGAACGGGGCGCCGGTGACGCGGGCTCAGAGCGTGCCGAAGCCGACCTTGCGGACGGACGGCTCACCGATCTCGACGTACGCGAGCCGCTCGGACGGCACCAGCACCCGGCGGCCGTGCTCGTCGACCAGGGTGAACAGCTTCGAGGTGCCGTCCAGGGCCTTGGCGACCGCGTCCGCGACCTCTTCGGCAGATTGCGCGCTCTCCAGGACGATCTCCCGGTTCGCGTTCTGCACGCCGATCTTGACCTCCACGGCTTCCGTCCCTCCGGTAGCTGGCCGCGCGCCCCCGACCGCCGTTCGCGGTGGGAGCGCCGTACGGGCATCACCTTAAGGCAGTGACCCGGCCGGGGGGCGAAGGTCGGGGGTCGGTCCGCTCAGGGCCGAATCCCGGTTCAGTCCGCCTGCTCGGCGGAACCCTCCTGGGCGGGGTGCATCGGGAAGCCCTTCAGGCCGCGCCAGGCCAGGCTGGCGACCAGCCGGACGGCCTCCTCGCGCGGGATCTCGCCGTCCTGGGTGAGCCAGTACCGGGCGGTGATCTGGGCCAGGCCGCAGACGCCGACCGCGAGCAGCTTGGCCTCGGCCTCGGGCAGGTCGGTGTCCTCGGCGATCACCTTGGAGACCAGCGTCGCGCTCAGGTCGGTGGCCCGGTCGACCCGCTCGCGCACCGCCGGGTCGTTGGTCAGGTCCGACTCGAAGACCAGCCGGAACGCGCCGGACTCGCTGGAGACGTAGTGGAAGTACGCCTCCATGGTCGCGGCCACCCGCTGCTTGTTGTCGCTGGTCGCCTCCAGCGCGGCCCGGGTGCCGTCGACCAGGGCGTCGCAGTGCTTGTCGAGCAGCGCGAGGTAGAGCTCGAGCTTGCCCGGGAAGTGCTGGTACAGCACCGGCTTGCTGACGCCGGCCCGCTCGGCGATGTCGTCCATGGCGGCGGCGTGGTAGCCCTGGGCGACGAACACCTCCTGGGCGGCTCCGAGCAGTTGTTCACGGCGGGCGCTTCGCGGCAGGCGGGCACCGCGCGGGCGCTCCTGCGCCTCCTGGATGGCCGTCACGGCGCTCCTCACTTCACGGTCTGCGGTGGACTGGCGGGGTGATTGATTCTACTTTCCGGTAACCCGCTCGTGCGCGGGTGAAGCCGAGTAAAGCGCACAACCGCCCTTGTCGGGAGCCCACAATACGACCCGGACCTGGACTGTCCACGGGTCGAGACGGGCTCGTGACGGGGGCAGTACGGGCCCGTGACCGGCCGTGGCGGCCGACCCGTCCGTCACTACGATCGTGCCCCATGAGCGCCTCCCAGCACCCCCTCGCCGCCCTGGAGCCGCACCGCACCGTCGAGGTGCCCGGCGCAGCCCTGGCCGTCAGCCGGCACTCCGCGCCCCGCGAGGACCTGCCGCCCGCCCTGTTCGTGCACGGCCTCGGCGGATCCGCCGACAACTGGCTCGAACTCCTCGACCTGCTCGCCGGGGACGTCGACGGCGAGGCCGTCGACCTGCCCGGGTTCGGCCACTCCGCCCCGCCGCTGGACGGCAACCTCTCCGTCTCCGGGCACGTCCGCGCCGTCATCGGGTACCTGGAGGAGAGCGGCCGCGGGCCGGTGCACCTGTTCGGCAACTCGCTCGGCGGCGCGGTCGCCGTCCGGCTCGCCGCGCTCCGCCCCGACCTGGTGCGCAGCCTCACCCTGATCTCCCCGGCGCTGCCCGAGCTGCCCCCGCAGCGCACCGCCTGGTCCACCGGGCTGCTGGCCGTGCCCGGCGTCGCCGAACTGGTCCGCCGCCGCGGCCCCGCCGCCGACCCGGAGGCCGCCACCGCCGACCTGCTCGGCCTGGTCTACGCCGACCCCGCGGCCATCCCGGCCCACCGCCGGGCCCGCGCCGTCGCCGAGTACCGCCGCCGGGCCGCGCTCCCGTACGCCCTCGGCGTGCTGGCCGGGTCCGCGCGCGGGATCGTCAGCGCCTACACCGAGCGCGGCGAGCAGTCGCTGTGGCGGCAGGCCGAGCAGGTCGCCGCGCCGGTGCTGCTGGTCTACGGGCTCAAGGACAAGCTGGTCTCCTACCGCTCCGCCCGGCGGGCCTGCGCCGCGTTCCGGGACGCCCGGCTGCTGGTGCTGCCCGACTCCGGGCACGTGGCGATGCTGGAGCACCCCGAGCCGGTCGCCCGCGCGGTGCGGGAACTGCTCGCGGAGGCCGACGGCCGCCGCTGAGCCGGGGCCGGAGTCGGGCCGGAACCGGGCCGGAGCCGGGGTCGGAACCGGGCCGGAACCGGGCCGGAGCCGGGGTCGGAACCGGGCCGGAACCGGGCGCACGCGGGGCGCACCGGGCGCGAAGGCAGAAAACGGAACGGGGACGCGCGAGGTCACGGGCGTTCACTCGATGGTGTGGCAAGCCGGGCCGGGCTCCTAGGGGGCTCGGCCCGGCGCTCTACCGTCGTGTTGTCGGACCGAACAGGTGTGGGGGGCGAGACGGCGAGGGCGGTGACCGCGGGGAGCGGGCACCGGCCGGGCGACCGTCGAGCAACGGACGCACTCCCCTGTGTCGTAGGGCCGTGAACCCAGTGGAAACGCTCTGCTCTGGAGGCGTCGTGCGCATCGCTCTGCTCACCGAGGGCACCCTCACCAACGCGCAGCGTGGCGAAGGGGGCTGGTGCGGCCGCCTGGTCGACGGCCTGCCCGAGCACGAGTTCCGGCTCTACCGGCTGCTGCCCGCCGACCGCCCCGCCCCGCCCAGCGGCGTCCGCGGCCTGCACGGCGTCCACGAACTGCCGATGTGGGGCCGCCGCCCCGGCGGGCGCGGGCCGACCGCGCTGCGCCGCCGGGCCTACGCCAAGGCGTACGAGGAGCTCGTCCGCGCCCTGGTGACGCCCGGCGAGCGGGCCGGGTTCGGGCCCGCGCTGTACCGGCTCGCCGAACTCGGCCGGGAGGACGAGGCGCTGCCCGCGTTCCTCTCCTCCGGCCACGCCCACCGCGCCCTGGAGCGGATCTGGCGGATGCCCGGCGCCGACACCGCCGGGGGCCAGCCGCTGGTCTGCGACGTGCTGGTCGCCGCCGACCTGCTGGAGCAGTGCCTGCGGCCGCTCTCCGCGCCCTGGTACGGCACCGGCCCGGCCGGGCTCGGCGGCGCCGACCTGTGCCACGTGGTCGGCGGCGGACCGGCCGCGCTGCCCGCGCTGGTCGCGCGCGAACTGCACGGCGTCCCGTTCGTGGTCACCGAGCACGGCCTGCACCTGCGCGAGCAGTACCGCGGCTACCGCAGCGCCCCGTACCGCTGGCCGGTGCGCGCCCTGCTGCTGTCCTTCTTCCGGCAGCTCACCGAGGAGACCTACCGGCAGGCCGCCGTGCTCACCCCCGGCAGCGAGTACGACCGGCAGTGGCAGCAGCGCTGCGGCGGCGAGGCCGCCCGCACCCGGATCGTCCACGAGGGCACCACCGCCACCGAACGGCCCGCCGCCGGGAAGGAACCCGAGGCGCCCACCCTGGTCTGGGCCGGCGCCCTCGAACCCGGCCGCGACCCCGAACTGATGCTGCACGCCTTCGCCCGGGTCCGGGCCGAACTGCCCGCCGCCAGACTGAAGCTGTACGGCGAGGAGAGCGCCCCCGGCTACCTCGCGCACTGCACCGCCATCGCCGGACGGCTCGGCATCGCCGACGCCGTCGAGTTCGCCGGACGGCCCCGCAGCTCGGCCGCGGCCTGGGAGTCCGGCAGCGTCGTGGTGTTCAGCGCGCTCGCCCAGCGCAGCCCCCGGCTGCTCGCCGACGCCATGCTCAGCGGACGGGCCGTGGTCTCCACCGAGGTCGGCGTCGCCCGCGAAGCGCTCGGCCCCACCGGCCTGCTGGTGCCGCCGCGCAGCCCGCGCGCCCTCGCCGCCGCCTGCCTCGCCCTGCTCACCGACCACGAACGCCGCTCCCGGCTCGGCCTGGCCGGCCGGCTCCGGGCGCAGGAACGCTTCGCCGTGGAACCCGTGGTCGGCGCCTTCCGCGAGATCTACCTCGACCTGGTCTCCCGCTACCCGGCCTTCCCGGCCCGCCCCGGCACCCAGGCCCGCCCCTTCGCCCGCCCCGCCGAGTACTGGGTCTCCGGCGGCACCACCCCGCCGCAGTCGGCGCCCGCCGAGAAGGCGCCGCGCGCGGCGGGGCCCGCCCTCGCGGAGGCGCTGTGACCAGCGCCCCCGCCGACCCCGTCCGCGAACTCCTCGACAGCAACCGGGCCCTGTGCGAACAGGCGGTCGACCCGCTGGAGATCGCCGCCGCCCTGGAGGACTCCGGCCTGGCCACCGACGGCGCCGACCGCTACCGGCACGCCGACGTCTTCGGCCTCGCCGAGGAGCTGTACGCCCGCGTCCCCCGCCGCCCGCCCACCCGCGAACCCCTGCCGCCCGCCGCACCCCTCCGCACCCTCCCGCTCGCCGCCCTCCGCACCGCCACCGCCCACCTGCTGCCGCTGCTCCCCGCCGCCACCCTCGGCGGCCTGCCCGGCGGGACGCTCGCCGTCCTGCTCGGCGCGGGCGCGGGCGTCCTGACCGGACGGCGGCCGGACGGGGCGGTGGGCGGGGTGCCGGACGGGGAAGCGGGCGGGGCGCCGGACGGGGCGGTGGACGGGTGGGGGGCGGAGCAGCGGGAACCGGCACCGGCGCCTGCCCGGCGGACCGTCCCGTGGGCCGCGCTCGGCCAGGGCGCGGGCACCGGCCTGCTGCTGGCGCTCCTCGCCGCCGCCGCACCCCGCGCCGCGCTCGCCGCCGCGCTCGGCGCGGCCACCGCCGGATGGGCGGCCGCCTGGCTGCGCCGGTTCGGTCAACGACAGGGCGGGGCCGCCACGCTGGGGGAGTACCGCTCCCGGCTGCGGTTCGCGCTGCCGCTGGCCGTGCTGGCGCAACTCGCCGCCCTCGCCGGGACCGGCTGGGCCGTCGCCGGTGGCACCCCGGCCACCGGGTGGGCCGCGCTCCTGCTGCTCGGCACCCTGCCGCTGCTCGCCACCGCCGCCCGCGACGCCGGACGTCCGACCGCAGCCGCGGCCGCCGTCCTCACCGCCGCAACCGGCGCCGCCCTCCTCGCCCTCCCCGGTCCCGCCCACTGGCTCGGCGCCTCCCCGACCGGCGGCCTCTCCGCCGCCGCCCTCGGCCCCGCCCTCCTCCTGGCCGGCACCACCTGGCCGCCCTCCACGGGGCCCGGGGCGTACCGATGAGAGCGGTTCCGGCAACGGGCGGCGGAACGACGGCGCCGACAGCAGCGGGCCCGCGGGCCACCCCCGCCCGGGCGCGCGCCGCGCCGGCGCGGGGCTCCGCCCGCGGGAGTGCCGGTGTGGGCCGGGGCTGGTGGGCGGTTGCGCGGTGCGGGGTTCCGGCTGCGCCGGGCTCCGGCTGTGGGGCTGTCGGCTGTGCCGGGCTGGTGCGGGGGTTCGCTCGGGAGGGCGGCCGTCGGGGGCGGGGCTGGTGGGCGGTCTCGTGCTGCGGGGTTCCGGCTGCGCGGGGCTCCGGCTGTGGGGCTGTTGGCGGTGCGGGGCTTCGTCCGCGAGGGCGTCGGGATTCCGGGGCGGCGGCCCGGGGTGTTGGTCAGATTCGGTTTCGTCCGGCGGGTGCCGGGCCTGAGGGAAGGACTGGGACCCGATGAGGGTGCTGCTGCTGGGGGCCGACGGGTTCATCGGTCGGCGGGTGGCCGATCGGCTGCTGGCGGAGGAGGGACTCCAGGTGACGGTGCTGGGGCGGGGGGACTCCGCGGACATCCGGTTCGACCTGGCCGCGGGGAGTCCGGGGGCGCTGGCCCGGTTCCTGGACGCGGTGGCCGCGCAGGTGGTGATCAACTGCGCGGGGGCCACGTACGGGACGTCGCGGACGCTGATCCGGTCCAACACGCTCGCGGTGGCGACGGTCTGCGAGGCGATCCGGCGCAGTCGGGAGCCCGCGCGGCTGGTGCACGTGGGGTCGGCGGCCGAGTACGGGCCCGCGCAGCCCGGGGGGCCGATCCCGGAGAGCGCGGAGCCGCGGCCGGTGGGCCCGTACGGGGTGTCGAAGCTGGCGGGCACCGAGCTGGTGCTGAACTCGGGGCTGGACGCGCTGGTGCTGCGGGTGTTCGACGTGGTGGGGCCGGGGGCGCCGACGGCCTCGCTGTTCGGGCGGCTGGCGGAGGGGCTGCGGCGGGCGCTGGAGCAGGACGAGGGCCAGGTCCGGATGCCCGACCTGTCCGGCTACCGGGACTTCGTGGACGTCCGGGACGTGGCGCGGGCGATCCAGGCGGCGGCGGTCTCGGCCGCCACCGGGGTGATCAACATCGGCTCCGGCCACGCCGTCCGGGCCCGGGACGCGGCGCACCTGCTGGTGCGGGCGTCCGGTTTCGAGGGCACCGTCAGCGAGGACGCCCGGCAGGTGGTGCTGCCCGCGCAGCAGGCGGGCGCGGAGGGGCTGCGGGCGGTGGAGGCGCGGGCGGTGGTCGAGCCGGTGCAGTGGCGGCAGGCGGACGTCCGGACCGCCCGGGACCGTCTCGGATGGCGGACGCAGGTGCCGCTGGAGGAGTCGCTCGGGGACGTCTGGCTGGAGACCGCCTGCCGGGTGTGATCCAGAACGGCCGGGCCTGACCAGGGGGTTGGCCCGGGGAGCCGAGGTCTCGGCATCCGGTGTCGGGCATCTCACCCACTGGACCCGCTGTCTTGGAATACCCCGGGCACGTGACACTGTTGGCGTAGTCGAACAGAACCTGACGACCATCGGAGTCCCCGTGTCGCTGCCACCCCTGGTCGAGCCCGCCGCCGAGCTCACCGTCGAAGAGGTCCGCCGGTACTCCCGCCACCTGATCATCCCCGACGTGGGCATGGACGGGCAGAAGCGGCTGAAGAACGCCAAGGTGCTGTGCGTCGGCGCCGGTGGCCTCGGGTCCCCGGCCCTGATGTACATGGCCGCCGCCGGTGTCGGCACGCTCGGCATCGTCGAGTTCGACACCGTCGACGAGTCGAACCTGCAGCGCCAGATCATCCACGGCCAGTCCGACATCGGCCGGTCCAAGGCGGAGTCCGCGCGCGACTCGGTCAAGGAGATCAACCCGCTGGTCGAGGTGGTCCTGCACGAGGAGCGCCTGGACAACGACAACGTGATGGAGATCTTCTCCGGCTACGACCTGATCGTCGACGGCACCGACAACTTCGCCACCCGGTACCTGGTGAACGACGCCGCGGTGCTGCTCGGCAAGCCGTACGTGTGGGGTTCGATCTACCGCTTCGACGGCCAGGCCAGCGTGTTCTGGGCCGAGCACGGCCCCTGCTACCGCTGCCTCTACCCGGAGGCCCCGCCGCCGGGCATGGTCCCGTCCTGCGCCGAGGGCGGCGTGCTGGGCGTGCTGTGCGCCTCGATCGGCTCGATCCAGGTCAACGAGGCCATCAAGCTGCTGGCCGGCATCGGCGAGCCGCTGGTCGGCCGACTGATGATCTACGACGCCCTGGAGATGCAGTACCGCTCGGTGAAGGTCCGCAAGGACCCGAACTGCGCCGTCTGCGGCGAGAACCCGACGGTCACCGAGCTGATCGACTACGAGTCCTTCTGCGGCGTCGTCTCGGAGGAGGCCTCCGCGGCCGCGGTCGGCTCCACGATCACCTCCAAGCAGCTCAAGGAGTGGATCGACAACGGCGAGGCGATCGACATCATCGACGTCCGCGAGGTCAACGAGTACGAGATCGTCTCGATCCCGGGCGCCCGCCTGATCCCGAAGAACGAGTTCCTGATGGGCAACGCCCTCCAGGACCTGCCGCAGGACAAGCGCATCGTGCTGCACTGCAAGACCGGCGTGCGCTCCGCCGAGGTCCTCGCGGTCCTCAAGTCCGCGGGCTTCGCGGACGCGGTGCACCTGGGCGGCGGCGTGATCGGCTGGGTCAACCAGATCGAGCCGGAGAAGCCCGTCTACTGACGGACGCGTGCGGCCGAGACCGCCCGGTCGGGGAGTCCCCCGGCCGGGCGGTCTCGTGCGTTCAGGGGGCGGTCAGGCCGGGCGGGCGGTCAGGCCGGGCGAGCGGTCAGGCCGAGCAGGGTGCCGGTGCGGTGCATCAGGTGGTCGAAGTACGCCGCCGGGTCGGTGGTGAATCGGCCGAGGGTGCCGAACACCTCCAGGGCGAGCGCGCCCAGCAGGTCGCTCCAGGCGGCCAGCGCGGAGACCACCAGGTGGTCGGGCGCGTCGGGGGGCATCCGGTCCAGCAGCGGGGCGAGCGCGGCCCGGGCCGCGGCGGGGACGGCCGGGTCGCCGAGCGGGCGGTAGGCGCCCGCGGCGGCGGCCTCCTGGAAGAGTCGGCCGATCAGCAGCGGCAGCCGCCTGCCGGGCCCGGTGGTGTCCTCGGGGGCGGTGTAGCCGGGCACGGGGGAGCCGTGGACCAGTGCGAACTCGTGCGGGTGGGCCACCGCCCAGCCGCGGACGGCCCGGCAGACGGCCAGCCAGCGGCCCGCGTGGTCGGTGCCGTCGAACGGGTCCGCGGCGGCGTCCGCGGCGTCGCCCAGTGCGTCGTAGGCGTCCGCGATCAGCGCGGTCAGCAGGGCGTCCCGGCCCGGGTAGTAGCGGTACAGCGCGGAGGCGGAGACCAGGCCCACCTCCTTGGCCAGCGTGCGCATGGAGAGCCCGGCGGGCCCGTGCTCGGCGAGCTGGCGGCGGGCGGCGTCCTTGATCTCGCGGGTGAACTCGGCGCGGACCCGCTCGCGGGGGGTGGGGGCCTTCGGCATGCCGGTCATCCTCCCAGCGGGCGAGAACGGGCGCAACATTCGGGTACGTCGTTCTCGGTCGAGAACACTGTTCTTGACAGTGGTCCGGCGGCTGCGCCAGGCTGGGGAGCGAGCGAGAACACCGTTCTCCCGGACTCCGAGCGGAGCGTTCCCCCATGAGCAAGCACCTGGTCGTCGGCGCCGGACCGGTCGGCTCCACCACCGCCCGGCTCCTCGCCGAGCGCGGCGAGGAGGTCGTGGTCGTCACCCGCACCGCCGCCGCCACCCACCCGCTCGACGGCGTCCGCCGCCTGCACCTGGACGCCGCCGACACCGACGCGCTCAGCGCCGCCGCGGCGGGCGCGGCCGCGGTCTACAACTGCGCCAACCCGCCCTACCACCGCTGGGCCGAGGTCTGGCCGCCGCTCGCCGCGTCCCTGCTGACCGCCGCCGAACGCACCGGCGCCGTGCTCGCCACCGTCTCCAACCTGTACGGCTACGGCGCGGTGGACGGCCCGATGCGCCCCGACAGCCCGCTGCGGCCCAACTCGGTGAAGGGCGGGGTCCGCGCCGCGATGTGGCGCGAGGCGCTGGCCGCGCACCGGGCCGGGCGCGTCCGGGCCACCGAGGTGCGCGGCTCCGACTACCTCGGCCCGGGCGTCACCGGCGTCTTCGACGGACGGGCCCTCGGCCGCGCGCTGGCCGGCCGCACCGTCCAGGTCATCGGCGACCCCGACGCCCCGCACAGCTGGACCGCCCCCGAGGACACCGCCCGGCTGCTGGTCACCGCCGCCACCGAGGGGCGCGCCTGGGGGTGCGCCTGGCACGTCCCCAGCAACCCGCCGCGCAGCCAGCGGCAGGTCGTCGCCGACCTCTGCGCGGTCGCGGGGCGGCCCGCCCCGAAGGTCACCGCGATCCCGCGGCCGGTGCTGGCCCTGCTCGGCCTGGTCAACCCGACCGTCCGGGCCGTCCGCGAGACGGCGTACCAGTTCGAGCGGCCCTTCGTCATCGACGACACCGCGACCCGGGAGGCGTTCGGGCTGGCGCCGGTGGAGTGGGAGCGGATCGTTGCGGACCTGCTGCCGTAGCGGAGGCCCCGACGGGGGCGCTCACTCAGAGGGCGTTCCTGCGCTGGAGGATGTTGTAGGCGATCCAGCCCGGGAGGACCGGGAGCCAGAAGGTGAGCAGGCGGTAGAGGAAGACGGCGGGGGTGGCGGCCGTGGCGGGGACGCCCGCGACGGTGAGGGCGGTGATCAGGGCGATCTCGACCGGGCCGATGCCGCCGGGGGTGGGGACGGCGGAGCCGGCCGCGTTGGCGGTGAGGAAGACCACCGCGACGGCCGCGTAGGTGACGTTGGCGCCGCCGCCGAAGGCGTGCACGGAGGCGTCCAGGCAGGCGGTGAAGGAGAGGGTCAGCAGGATGATGCCGCCGAAGCCGGTGACCAGCTTGCGGGGGGTCTGCATCAGGTCGAGCATCCGCGGGATGACGCCGAACAGCAGCGAGCGGACCCGGGTCACCACGAAGCGGCGCAGCGGGGCGACCGCGGCGACGACCAGGGCCAGGACGGCGGCGCTGAGCACGCCGATGATGACGGCCCGGGAGGCGCCGAGGTCGCCGTTGGTCTGCGAGCCGGTGATCAGGCCGAAGGCGAACAGCAGCAGCAGGTGGCCGCCGAGCCCGGCCAGCTGCGAGGCGCCGACCGAGGCGACGGCCTGGACCGGGCGGATGCCGGCCTTCTGCAGGTAGCGGGTGTTCAGGGCGATGCCGCCGACCGCGGCCGGGGCGACCAGCTTGACGAAGGAGCCGGCCAGCTGGGCGGCCACGGTGCGCCAGAACGGGAGCTTCTCCGGGACGAAGCCGGTCAGGCTCATCGCGGCGGCCACGTACGAGAACGCGGAGGCGGCCAGCGCGACCGAGGCCCACGCCCAGTTCATCTGGGAGACCTTGAACTGGTCGGGCCGGATCGTGGTCAGCGCCAGGTAGGCGGCGAAGGTGAGCGCCACCACCATGATCAGGGTCTTGGGCTTGAGGCGTTCCAGCTTGGCGGGGGCCAGCGGCGCCTCGGGGGCGATCTGCAGGATCTGCGCCCGGATCTTCGCGAGCAGGTCCTCGCCGGCCTGGGCGATGTCCTCCTCGGCCTGCTGCTGGGTGCGCTCGCCCGCGGCGACCTGCTTGAGGGCGAGGGCCTGGGCGGCGGCCTTGCGCTCCTTGGTCATCCGCTGGAGGTCGCCGCGGGTCTGCCGGCTCAGGCCGACGGGCTGCAGCAGCGGCAGCGCCTCGGCGACCCGGGTCGGGCCGAGGACGTCGGTGGCGACGGCCACCGCGCGCTCCGGGCCGACCCGCAGGGCGAAGGTGGTGAGCAGCTGGGCGACGTCGATGCGCAGCGTGAGGTCGCCCGCGGCGATGTCGCCGCCGGAGAGGTTGACCAGGCAGCCGGTGCGCTCGTCGACGGCCAGCAGGGACTCGCCGGTGAGGCGGCGGTGGGCGATCCGGCGCTCGTGCAGGGTGGAGACGGAACTCCAGAACGAGGCCATCACCGCGTCGGTGACCTCCTCGTCGGCGAGCTCGTCCAGCGTCCGCCCGGCCACGTTCTCGTAGACCAGGATCGCGGCGTCCGGGCCGAGCTCGGAGGTGGCGACCAGCTGCGGGGCGCGGGCCCCGGAGGCGGCCGCCGCGTACGCGATCAGGGCCTCCTGCTCCAGGGCCTGGCGCAGCGACTGGGGGCTGCGGCGGACGGCGACGGAGCGCAGCCGCAGGCGGCGCCAGGCGCGGTAGAAGAAGCCGGACGCCTGCTGCTCGCGGTCGATGATGTGGACGTCCAGCAGCGGGCCGGTCTGCTGGGTGACCAGGTAGCGGCGGGTGCCGCCGGGCGCGGCCGGGGCCAGGTGGGCGGCGGACGGGGCGAAGCCGACCTTGCGCAGGCCGATCATCAGGTGCTGCCCGGTGGGGCGGATGTTCGGCGAGCCGATCGCGTACAGCGTGCCGTACGCCACCGACCAGCCGATCAGGACGGTCAGCACCAGGGACAGCGGCGTGGTGTTGCCGTTGATCAGCTCGGCCGCCCCGGAGAGGATCACCACCACCCACAGGGCGACCCGCCAGCGCGGCCGGCTCGACATGCCGACCGCCGTCATGTAGGCGATGACGGGCGCCAGGTAGCCGTGCACCGGGTCGGTGAGCGTCTCCCCGCCGCCCGGCGGGAACTGGGTCAGCGCGTTGCGGATCTCCTCGGGGGCGCTGGCCGCGACCCACCAGTCGACGCCCAGCGAGACGCCGTACGCCAGCACCGAGGCGAGCACGCCGTCGGCGACCCGCAGGCCGTCGCGCTTGATCAGCCGCTCGACCGCGAAGGCCAGCGGCACGGTGAGCACCGCGATGGAGGAGACCAGCGCGGAGATCTTCGACAGCACGCCGGGGATCCGGTCGGCGTTGACCGTGATGTCCTTCTCGATGCCGGTGGTGGTGGAGACCGCCACCTGCGCCAGCACGAACACCAGGATGATCAGGAACAGGCCGCCCAGGAACTTCAGCAGGTCGGACGGGCGGTGCGCGCGCGGGGCGAGCAGCGGCTCGTCGACGGCCAGGTACTCGCCGGCCGGCTCCTCGGCGTCCGGCGCCGGCTCCTCGGCGTCCGGCGCCGGCTCCTCGGCGTCCGGCGCTGGCTCCCCGTCCGGCTCCGGCGGCCGCTCCGGTGCGTCCGGACGGTCCGGCCCGTCGTCCGACGGCAGCTGTGCGGCCACCGTTGCCTCCCCCGTGTGGTGCGCGTCCCGTCCCCGGTGGCGCAGGTCGACCGGACGCCCGGCGGAACCGTCGGTGGCGGGCTGCTCGGAGCCCTCGTCCACGTTCAATTCGGCCGTCCCGGTCGTCATGGTCTTCGTCCTCGTGCGTCGCACTGCCCCGAAGATGCTGCCATGCCCGCCACCCGGCTGCGGTCCAGGGGCGGCATCCCGCGCGCCGGGTCGCCCGCACGGGGTGCGGGAAATCGACCGGATGGGGAAGAATGCGGCGGATGACCGACCCCGAGGACGCCCCCGCGATCCCGCCGTACGCCGAGGCGGTGCTCGACCTCGCCGAACGCATCCCGCCCGGGAGGGTCATGACGTACGGCGACGTCGCCGAGTACCTGGGCCGCGGCGGCCCCCGGCAGGTCGGCCGGGTGATGGCGCTGTACGGGGCGCCGGTGCCCTGGTGGCGGGTGATCCGGGCGGACGGGCGGCCGCTGCCCGGCCACGAGCACCGCGCGCTGCCCGAGTACCGGGCCGAGGGCACCCCGCTGCGCACCGTCGGCGGCGAACCGCGGGTCGACCTGCGGGCCGCCCGCTGGGACGGGACGCCCTGAGCAGCGGGGGTGCGCCGGAGGGGTCTGTGGGTGCAGGATCGTAGGCTCGTCGTGGCGGGCCACCCCACGGCCCGCCGCTGAACCGCCGTACGACCCTGGACCGCAGTGACCTCACCGTTCCGCCTGGTGCGCAACCCCCTCGCCCAGCCCGACCCGCCGCAGCTGGACGCCTTCCAGCAGGCGGTCGTCGAGCACGCCTCGGGGCCGCTGCTGGTGCTCGCGGGCCCCGGGACGGGCAAGACCACCACCCTGGTCGAGGCGGTCGCCCGGCGGGTCGCCGACGGCACCGCGCCCGAGCGCGTCCTGGTGCTGACCTTCAGCCGCAAGGCCGCGATGGAGCTGCGCGACCGGATGACCGCCCGGATCGGCGCCACCGCCCCGCAGGCCACCACCTTCCACTCGTTCTGCTACGCCCTGCTGCGCGCCCACCAGCCGCCCGAGGAGTACGCCGAGCCGCTGCGCCTGCTCTCCGGCCCCGAGCAGGACGTGATGGTCCGCGAACTGCTCGCGGGCGGCGCCGAGGACGCGAAGGCGGGCGTCGGCACCATCGACTGGCCGCTGGACCTGCGGGCCTGCCTGACCACCCGCGGCTTCGCCGACGAGGTCCGCGCCGTGCTCGCCCGCAGCCGCGAGCTCGGCCTCGGCGAGCAGGAGCTGGAGCGCTTCGCGGCGGGCGTGCGGCGCCCCGACTGGGCCGCCGCTGCGCACTTCCTGGCCGCCTACCTGGACGTGCTGGACCTGCGCGGCGTTCTCGACTACGCCGAGCTGGTCCACCGCGCCGTGCTGCTCGCCGGGCGGCCCGAGGTCGCCGCCGAACTGCGCGCCCGCTACGACGCGGTGTTCGTCGACGAGTACCAGGACACCGATCCCGCCCAGGTCCGGCTGCTGCGCCACCTCGCCGGGGACGGGCGCGACCTGGTCGCCGTCGGCGACCCCGACCAGTCGATCTACGCCTTCCGCGGCGCCGACGTGAACGGCATCCTGGAGTTCCCCGACGCCTTCCGGCGCACCGACGGCCGCCCCGCCGAGGTCAAGGTGCTGCGCCGCTCCCGGCGCTCCGGCGCGGTGCTGCTGGCCGCCTCCCGCGAGCTGGCCCGCCGGATGCCGATGGGCCGGCTGCCCGCCGACAAGCTCGCCGCGCACCGCGCCCTGCTGCCCTCCCGGGAGGGCGGCGCCGTCGAGGTGTACACCTACCCGACGCCCGGCGCCGAGCTCGACTCGGTCGCCGACCTGCTGCGCCGCGCCCACCTGGAGGACGGCGTCCCCTGGGGCGAGATGGCGGTCCTGGTCCGGGCCGGGTCCCGGACGATACCGGCGGTGCGCCGCGCGCTGGCCGCCGCGGGCGTCCCGCTGGAGATCGACGGCGACGACCTGCCGCTGCGCGAGGAGGCCGCCGTCGTCCCGCTGCTGCTCGCCCTGCGGGTCTGCGCCGAGGGCCCCGGCGCGCTCACCGCCGACCTCGCGCGCACCCTGCTCACCGGACCGCTCGCCGCCCTCGACGGCTCCGACCTGCGCCGCCTGGGCCGCACCCTGCGCGAGGAGGAGCGCCGGGCGCTCGCCGCCGACGGCGCCCCCGGCGTGGTCCGCCCCGCCGAGGAGCTGGTCCGCGAGGCCCTGGACCACCCCGAACTGCTCGCCCTGCTGGACGCCCCCTACGCCCGCCGCGCGTACGAGCTCGGCGTGCTGCTGCGCAAGGTCCGCGAACTGCTGGCGGGCGGCGCGAGCGCCGAGGACGCGCTGTGGGAGCTGTGGGACGGCTCCCGGCGCTGGCGCGAGCGGCTGGAGCGGGCCGCCCTGCGCGGCGGCCCCGCCGGGCGCAACGCCGACCGGGACCTGGACGCGCTGTGCGCCCTGTTCGAGACCGCGGCCCGCGCCGAGGAGCGGGTCACCGGCCACCGCGGCGCCCTCGACCTGCTCGCCGAGGTCGAGGCCCAGGACATCGCCGCCGACACCCTGCACGTGCGCGCCGTGCGCCCCGACGCCGTCCGGCTGATGACCGCGCACCGCTCCAAGGGCCTGGAGTGGCGCCTGGTCGTCGTCGCCGGCGTCCAGGAGGGCCTCTGGCCCGACCTGCGCCGCCGCGGCTCGCTGCTGGAGGCCGACCGGATCGGCCGCGACGGCCTCGCCGAACCGCTCTCCCCGGCCGCGCTGCTCGCCGAGGAGCGGCGGCTGTTCTACGTCGCCGCGACGCGGGCCAAGGACCGGCTGGTGGTCACCGCCGTCAAGGCCCCCGCCGAGGACGGCGACGAGCCCTCCCGGTTCCTGCGCGAGCTCTACCGCGAGAGCGTCGACCCCCGCACCGGCAAGGTGCTGGAGCGCACCCCCCGGGTCAAGGTCGCCGACGTCACCTCCCGGCCGCGCCGCCCGCTGTCGGTGCCCGCGCTGGTCGCCGAACTGCGCGCCGTCACCGTCGACCCGACCCGCTCCCCGCAGCTGCGCCGGGCCGCCGCCGAACGCCTCGCCACCCTCGCCGCCGCCCTCGACGAGGACGGCCGCCCGCTCGTCCCCGCCGCCCACCCCGACCAGTGGTGGGGCCTGGACGACCCCACCGCCGCCCCGCAGCCGCTGCGCGAGCCCGAGCAGCCCGTGCGGCTCTCCGGCAGCGGCCTGGAGCAGCTGGAGTCCTGCGCGCTCCAGTGGTTCCTGGAGAAGGACGTCAGGGCGGGCGGCACCGCCTCCGCCGCCCAGGGCTTCGGCAACGTGGTGCACGCCCTCGCCGACGAGGTCGGCTCCGGCCGCACCCCCGCCGACCTGGCCGTCCTGATGGAGCGCCTGGACACCGTCTGGGACGCCCTCGCCTTCGACGCGCCGTGGAAGTCCACCCAGGAGAAGGGCGAGGCCCGCGCCGCCCTGGAGCGCTTCCTGCGCTGGCACGTGCTGGAGCGCGAGCGCACCACCGTCGCCACCGAGCACGGCTTCGACCTGACCCTGGACGTCGGCGGCGTCGCGGTGCGCATCCGCGGCTCGATGGACCGGGTCGAGGCCGACGCCGCGGGCCGGGCGTACGTCGTCGACTTCAAGACCGGCAAGCAGGTGCCGAGCGACAAGTCGCTGCCCGACCACCGTCAGCTCGCCGTCTACCAGCTGGCGGTGAGCCGCGGCGCGCTCGACGCGCTGCCCGGCTTCGAGCACGGCGCCACCCCCGGCGGCGCCGAACTGGTGCACCTGCGCGAACCGGACAGGAAGGACCCGGAGGCTCCCAAGGTGCAGCGGCAGCTGCCCGAGGAGAGCACCCCCTGGATCGAGGACCTGCTGGTGGAGACCGCCGGGAAGGTGCTCGCCGAGAAGTTCACCCCCACCGCGGGCGAGCGCTGCGGGCGCTGCGCCTTCCGCGGCAGCTGCTCCGCGCAGCGGGACGGCCGGCATGTCGTCGACTGAGCCGCTCCGGCACCCGGCCCAGCTCCGCGAACTGCTCGGGATCCCGTTCAACGACGAGCAGTTGGCGGCGATCGGCGCGCCCATGGAACCCGGCGTGATCGTGGCCGGCGCGGGCTCCGGCAAGACCACCGTGATGGCCGCCCGGGTGGTCTGGCTGGTCGGCTCCGGCGCGGTGCGCCCCGAGCAGGTGCTCGGCCTGACCTTCACCAACAAGGCGGCCGGGGAGCTCTCCGAACGCGTCCGGGCCGCCCTGCTGCGCGCCGGGGCCCGCGAGGAGGACGAGGACGCCCTCGGCGAACCGCAGATCTCCACCTACCACGCCTTCGCCGGGACACTGCTCAAGGAGCACGGCCTGCGCCTGGGCATCGAACCCGACGTCCGGCTGCTCGCCGACGCCACCCGCTTCCAGCTCGCCGCCCGCGTCCTGCGCCAGGCCCGCGGCCCCTTCCCGGCGCTCACCGGCACCTTCTCCGCGCTGGTCGCCGAGATCGTCGCGCTGGACTCCGAACTCGCCGAGCACCTGGTCGAACCCGCGCAGCTGCGGGCGTACGACGAGGAACTGCTCGACCGGCTGGCCACCGTCAAGCTCACCAACGACGACCTGCGGGCCGTCCCGAAGGCCGCCCGCGGCCGCCAGGAGCTGCTGCGCCTGGTCGAGGACTACCGGGCCCGCAAGCAGAAGCTCGGCCTGCTCGACTTCGGCGACCAGATCGCCGCCTCCGCCCGGCTCGCCACCCGGCGCCCCGAGGTCGGCGAGCTGCTGCGCGCGCAGTACCGGGTGGTGCTGCTGGACGAGTACCAGGACACCTCCGTCGCCCAACGCCTCATGCTGGCGGGCCTGTTCGGCGGCGAGCGGGGCGCCGGGCACCCGGTCACCGCGGTCGGCGACCCCTGCCAGGCGATCTACGGCTGGCGCGGCGCCTCGGTCGCCAACCTGGACGACTTCCCCCGGCACTTCCCGCGCGCCGACGGCAGCGGGGCGCACCGCTTCGCGCTCAGCGAGAACCGCCGCAGCGGCGGCCGCCTGCTCGACTTCGCCAACCGGCTCGCCGCCCCGCTGCGCGCCATGCACGAGGGCGTGGAGGCGCTGCGGCCCGCCCCCGGTGCCGAGCGCGACGGCTACGCCCGCGTCGCGCTGCTGCCCACCCACGCCGAGGAGGTCGACTGGCTGGCCGACTCGGTCGCCCACCTGGTGCGCACCGGCACCGCGCCCGGCCGGATCGCCGTGCTCTGCCGGGCCGGCAGCTCCTTCGCCGACCTGCACGCCGCGCTGGTCGCCCGGCAGGTCCCGGTCGAGGTGGTCGGCCTCGGCGGGCTGCTGCAACTCCCCGAGGTAGCCGACCTGGTGGCGGTCTGCGAGGTGCTGCAGGACCCGACCGCGAACGCCGCCCTGGTCCGGCTGCTGATCGGCCCGCGCTGGCGCACCGGCCCGCGCGACCTGGCGCTGCTCGGCCGCCGCGCCGCCGAACTCGTCCGCACCGCCCGCCCCGGCGAGCAGGACGCCCTGGCCGCCGCCGTCGCCGAGACCGACCCGACCGAGGTGGTCTCGCTGGCCGACGCGCTGGAGACCTTCGTCGACGCCGAGCAGCCCGACGACCTGCCGTTCTCGCCCGAGGCGCGGGTCCGCTTCGCCCGCTTCGCCCGGGAGATCCGCGAGCTGCGCCGGGCGCTGGCCGAGCCGCTGATGGACGTCCTGCACCGGGTGCTGACCGTCACCGGCCTGGAGGTCGAACTCTCCGCCTCCCCGCTGGCGCTGGCCGCCCGCCGCCGCGAGACCCTGCACTCCTTCCTGGACATCGCCGCCTCCTTCGCCGACCTGGACGGCGACCCCGGCCTGGCCGCGTTCCTGGCCTTCCTGCGCGCCGCCCAGGAGTACGAGCGCGGCCTGGACGCCGGGCTGCCCGGCGGCGAGGACACCGTCAAGGTGCTCACCGCGCACAAGTCCAAGGGCCTGGAGTGGGACGTGGTCGCCGTCCCCGGCCTGGTCAAGGGCGGCTTCCCGTCCGGCCAGGGGCGCGAGCGCTGGACGTCCACCCGCCGGGTGCTGCCGCACGCCCTGCGCGGCGACGCCGCCACGCTGCCCGCCGACCCGGCCTGGAACGCCAAGGGCATGGGCGCGTTCAAGAAGGAGACGGCGCAGCACGGCGAGGTGGAGGAACTGCGGCTCGGCTACGTCGCCTTCACCCGGCCGCGCTCGCTGCTGCTGGCCTCCGGGCACTGGTGGGGGCCGTCCCAGAAGCGCCGCCGCGGGCCGTCGGAGTTCCTGCGGCAGCTGCGCGAGCACTGCGAGCGGCCCGGCGACGGCGAGGTCGAGCACTGGGCCGAGGAGCCCGCGGCGGACGCGCAGAACCCGGCGTTCGACGTCTCGGTGGAGACCCCCTGGCCGCTGCCGCTGGACGGGGCCGCGCAGCACGCCCGCCGCCGGGTCGCCCGGGTGGTGCGGCAGCGGATCGCCGGGGCCCCCGCGCCCGCGGCCGAGCCGATGGGCGTCGAGGACCAGCGGCTGCTGGCCTCCTGGGACCGCGACCTGACCGCCCTGCTGGGCGAGTTGGAGCGCTCCCGGCGGGCCGTCCGGGACGTCGAGCTGCCCGCTTCGCTGTCCGCCTCCCAGCTGATGCGGCTGGCCGCCGACCCCGACGGCTTCGCCCGCGACCTGGCCCGCCCGATGCCCCGCCCGCCCGCGCCCGCCGCCCGCCGCGGCACCCGCTTCCACGCCTGGGTGCAGTCCCGCTACGACCAGCCGCTGCTGCTCGGCCCGGACGCGCTGCCCGGCCTGGACGCCGAGGAGATCGAGGACGAGCGCGACCTGGAGCGGCTCAAGGAGGCGTTCCTGCACGGCCCCTACGCCCGCCGCACCCCGCACCGGGTCGAGGCGCCCTTCCAACTGGTGCTCGCGGGGCGGGTGGTGCGCGGCCGGATCGACGCGGTCTACCGGGACGCCGACCGTGGCACTGGGTCACCGCGGTACGAGGTGGTGGACTGGAAGACCGGCCGGGAGGAGAGCGGCGACCCGCTGCAACTCGCCATCTACCGGCTGGCCTGGGCCGAGCAGGTCGGCGCCCCGCCGGAGGAGGTCGCCGCCTCGTTCTGCTACGTGCGCTCCGGGCGGGTCGAAACGCCGTCAGGACTTCCCGGCCGAAAAGAGTTGAGCGATCTTCTGATCGGGAATAGGTAGAAAAGAGTCACTCAGAGCACCCAACCCGTCACGAGATCACGCGAAACCTGTGCGCCCTGCACGTTTCGTGCCTATTGTGGGGTCGGTAACCGGTCATCCCTCGTACTCCGGCCGCCGTCAGGGCCTCCCGACCCCCTGACCTCCCGTCAGACCCGCAGGTGCCGAGCAGCACCCGCACCTTCCGCTGGAGAGACCGACGTTGAGCGCGACCGGATGGATCAGGGACGTCCTCCACGGCCCCACCCCAGGCCCGGTACCGGGCACCGTCACCGGCACCTGGCCCAAGACCTCGCACGCCCTGCCGCTGGTCGGCATGGTGCTGATCCTCTCGCTGGACCTGCTGGCCGACAGCCAGGTCACCGTCGAGCCCGCCCTGACCGCCGTCCCCGCCCTCGCCGCCGTGGTCTCCCGCCGGACGTGGTACCCGCTGCTGATCGGCGCCCTCGCCGAGGTCTGCGCCTTCGGCATGGCCTGGTACCACGGCCTCCTCGGCCAGTCCGTGCACGCCGCCACCGTCGCCGCGATCGTCCTGATCGCGGGCATCGGCCACCTCAGCGCCACCCTCCGGCTGCGGCAGGAACTCGCCCTCGCCGAGGCCCAGTTGGTCGCCGAGATCGCCCGCCGGGTGCTGCTGCGCCCCGTCCCCGAGCGGGTCGGCCCGGTCCGCGCCGCCGTCCGCTACGCCGCCGCCGCGGCCCACGCCTCCATCGGCGGCGACCTGTACGAGGTCGTCCACACCCGCTACGGCGTGCGGGCCGTGATGGGCGACGTCCGCGGCAAGGGCCTGGCCGCGGTGGAGACCGCCGCCGCCGTGCTCGGCGCGTTCCGCGAGGCCGCGCACCAGGAGGCCGCCCTCGACAAGGTGGCCGGCTGGCTCGCCGTCAGCCTGGACCGGGCCCTGCACGAGAACGAGCACCCCGGCGTCGAGGAGGAGTTCGTCACCCTGGTGCTGGTCGGCGTCCGCCCCGACGGCGCCCTGGAGATCGCCAACTGCGGCCACCCCGCGCCCGTCCTGCTCCGCGGCGACGCCCCGCCGCGGCTGCTCGCCGCCGACGAGACCGTCCCCCCGCTGGGCGTGCTGGACCCGGCGGACGTCCGGCCCCCGCTCCAGGTGCTCGACGTGGAGCCCGGCGACCGGATCCTGCTCTACACCGACGGCGTCATCGAGGCCCGCGACCGCTCCGGCGCCTTCTACCCGCTCACCGACCGCCTCCCGCTGCTCGCCGACGACGGCCCCGGCGACGTGCTCCAGCGCCTGCACGACGACGTGGTCCGCCACGTCGGCCACCGGCTCGGCGACGACGCGGCGATGCTGCTGCTCCAGTTCGACCCGGTCGCGCTGCCCGCGCAGGGCGTGTACTGGGGCGCCCGGGGCACGGCGGCCTGACGGCGCCCCGGCCCGGTCACATCTCGACGTCCACCACCAGCGGCCGGTGGTCCGACACCCCCGTGCGGGGCGCCGACACCGAGCCGACGGAGCTGCGCGGGACGCCGATGCCCAGGATGTGGTCGAACTGCACGGCCGGGCGGTGCGAGGGGTACGTGGGGGTGCGGGCCAGGTCGTACCAGCCCTGCAGCCGGGTGCGCCGGGCGGTGCGGACGCGCTCGCGCCGCGCGGTGCGCTGGATCGCGTGCGCCGAGCCGAGCACCGTGCGGGGCACCGCGCCGATCAGGTTGAAGTCGCCGAGCACCAGGTAGGGCTGCGGCAGGTCGGCGATCCAGCGCCGGACCGCGGCGAGCTGGGCGACGTTCCACCCCGGCACGAAGGACAGGTGCGCGGCCACCACCGTGAACTCCCCGCCCGGCCCGGCCAGCACCGCGGCCAGCGCCGCCCGCGGCTCGTCCGGGACGGGCGTCAGCCCGCGCCGCCCGGCCACCCGCAGCGGCAGGCCGAAGGGCGCGGGCGCGAACCGGCGGGCCCGCCAGTGCAGCACCGGCAGCCGGGTGAGCAGCGCGGTCCCGTACGAGGGCCGGGAGTCGTCCAGGTCGGTCGGCCCGTAGACGGTCAGGCCGGGCCGGTCGGGGTCGGTGACCCAGCCCGCGCCGGGGGCGGGGACGCCGTGCAGCGCGGCGGCGAAGCGCCAGTCGGCGGCGCCGGTGGCCTTCGCGGCGACGGCGGCCTGGTCGGTGCGGCCGGAGCGGTCCTGGTACCGGTCGACCTCCTGGAGGGCGAGCACGTCGGCGTCGAGCGAGGCGACGGCGTCGGCCAGCGGCCCGCCCGGGTCGGCGGGGTAGGGCGCCGGGCTGCCGTCGGGGGCCAGCGGCCGGCCGTGCAGCAGGTTGTACGTGGCGATCCGCAGTGTGGTCACGCCGTCGACCGTACCGGGCCGGTGCGAACGGGCGGGGGCGGTTCGGGCGGGGAGGGCTTGAGCGGGGGCGGCTTGAGCGGGGAGGGCCTGAGCGGGGAGGGCCTGAGCGGGGAGGGCTTGAGCAGGGGGGCGGCTTGAGCAGGGGGGCGGCTTGAGCGGAGGGCCGCATACCCGGTATACATACTCGGTATGTCGATCCGTCACGGCCTGCTGGCCCTCCTCGACCAGGGCCCGCGCTACGGCTACCAGCTGAGAACCGAGTTCGAGGCCCGTACGGGGGCGACCTGGCCGCTGAACGTCGGCCAGGTCTACACCACGCTGGGCCGCCTGGAGCGCGACGGCCTGGTCGAGGCCGCGGGCGAGGACGACGAGGGCCACCAGTTCTACGCCGTCACCGACGAGGGACGCGTCGAACTGCGCCGCTGGTTCGACACCCCGGTGCCGCGCACCAACCCGCCCCGCGACGAACTCGCGATCAAGCTCGCGATGGCGGTCGCCATCCCCGGCGTCGACGTCGCCGCGGTGGTGCACGGCCAGCGCCGGCACAGCATGCAGGCGCTCCAGGACTACACCCGGCTCAAGGGCCGCGCGCTGGCCGCCGACACCGGCTCCGGCGGCGACCTGGCCTGGCTGCTGGTGCTGGAGCAGCTGATCTTCCAGACCGAGGCGGAGATCCGCTGGCTGGACCACTGCGAGTCCCGGCTCGCCCAGCACGCCGAACGCACCGCCACCGCCGAGCCGTCCGAACCCGCCGCCGCGCCGCCCGCCCGACGCGCCGTCAAGAGCCGCGACCGCGGCCGCACCTGAACCTCCTGGGGGAGCGATGACCGAACAACTCAAGCCGGCCGACCCCGTCCTGCACCTCGACCGGGTCAGCCGCACGCACGGCCACGGCGCGGCCGAGGTGCACGCGCTGCGCGCCGTCGACCTGCGGGTCCACCCCGGCGAACTGGTCGCCGTGATGGGGCCCTCCGGCTCCGGCAAGTCCACCCTGCTGACCCTCGCGGGCGGCCTGGACAGCCCCACCGACGGCCGGGTGATCGTCGAGGGCACCGTCCTCGGCGACCTCGACCGCAAGAAGCTGGCCGCCGTCCGCCGCCGCTCGGTCGGCTACGTCTTCCAGGACTACAACCTGATACCGGCGCTCACCGCCGCCGAGAACATCGCCCTGCCCCGCGAGCTGGACGGCACCTCCGCCCGGGCCGCCCGCCGCGAGGCGCTCGCCGCGCTGGAGGAGCTCAACATCGGCGAACTCGCCGACCGCTTCCCCGACGACATGTCCGGCGGCCAGCAGCAGCGCGTCGCCATCGCCCGCGCCCTGATCGGCGACCGCCGCCTGGTGCTCGCCGACGAACCCACCGGCGCCCTGGACTCCACCACCGGCGAGTCCGTGCTCGCCGTGCTGCGCGCCCGCTGCGACGCCGGGGCCGCCGCCATGATGGTCACCCACGAGGCCCGGCACGCCGCCTGGGCGGACCGGGTGGTCTTCCTGCGCGACGGCCTGCTGGTCGACGAGACCGCCCGCCAGGACGCCGGGAGCCTGCTCGTCACCGCCGCCACCAACGCCCGCAAGGACGGCGACCGGTGAAGCCGAGCGCCTGGCGCGCCGCCCTCCGGATCGCCCGCCGCGACGCCGCCCGCGCCAAGGGCCGCAGCGCCCTCGTCCTGGCGATGATCGCCCTGCCGGTGCTCGGCGTCGCCGGAGTGGACGTGATCGCCCGCAGCACCCAGCTGGAACCGGCCGAACAGGCCGCCCGGACGATGGGCACCGCCCAGGCCTCCGTCACCTCCACCACGCCCGGCGGCACCGTCCTGCAGAGCCCCGACGGCCGGGAGAGCACCTCCAAGGTGCCCGAGCAGGGCGCGGCGAAGACCCCCGCCCAGCAGCGCAGCGCCGCGACCGACCCCGCGCAGCTGCTCACCGAACTGCTCCCCGGCGCGGTGCTGGTGCCGACCGGGCAGTACAAGAGCACCACGACCACCACCGCCGAGGGCCGGATGACGACCAGCGTCGACGAGGTCGACCTGACCGACCCGGTGTGGCGCGGCAAGCTCGACGTGGTCGAGGGCAGCGCCCCCACCCGACCCGACCAGCTCGCCGCCACCCGGAAGTTCCTGGACCGCTCCGGCCTGCGGATCGGCGACCGCACCGCCTTCCGCGGACTGGACTCCCGGCCCTACACCATCACCGGCGTCGTCGAGGACCCCGCGGACCTCGGCCAGACCGTGCTGTACGGCCGCCCCGGCGCGGTGTTCGCCCCGCTGGCCCAGGCCGACCCGGCCTCCGCCGACAGCGGGCAGATGAACTGGACGACCTGGCTGGTCAAGCTGCCCGCCGACGGCCGGATCGACTGGCCGAAGGTCAAGGAGCTCAACGAGTACGGCTTCTCGGTGGCCTCCCGGGCCGTCCTGCTGCACCCGCCGGCCCGCAGCGAGGTCCCCTTCTACGCGGAGCAGGACAGGTACTCCTCCGGCTACGTCAACAAGAGCGTGCTGGCCGTCGCCGCCCTGGTGCCCGGCATGGCCCTGCTGGAGATCGTGCTGCTCGCCGGGCCCGCGTTCGCGGTCGGCGCCCGCCGCTCGCGCCGCCAGCTCGGCCTGCTCGCGGCGGGCGGCGGCGACCGCTCGCACGTGCGGGCCGTGGTGCTGGCGGGCGGCGCGGTGCTCGGCACCGGCGGCGCCGTGCTCGGCCTGCTCGGCGGCACCGGCCTGGTCGCGCTGCTGCGCGGCCCCCTGGAGGAGTACGGCGGGCAGCGCTTCGGCCACTTCGACGTGCAGCCCCTCGACCTGCTCGCCGTCGCCCTGGTCGGCCTGGTCACCGGCCTGCTCGCGGCCGTCGTCCCCGCCGTCCAGGCCTCCCGGCAGGACGTGGTCGAGGCGCTCACCGGCCGCGGCGGCAGCAAGCCCGCCAACCGGATCGTCGCCGTCCTCGGCGCCGTGATGGTGGCCGGCGGCACCGGGCTGGCCCTGCTCTGCGCGGTCACCAACACCGCCCCCGTACCCGGCCTGCTCGGCGGCTCGGTGATCGCCGAACTCGGCATGCTGCTGTGCACCCCGCTGCTGATCGGCCTGTTCGGCCGGCTCGGCCGCCACCTGCCGCTCAGCCCGCGGCTCGCGCTGCGCGACTCGGTGCGCAACCGCGGCCGCACCGCCCCCGCCGTGGCCGCCGTGATGGCCGCCGTCGCGGGCGCCGTCGCGGTCGGCATCTACCACGCCAGCGACGTCGAGCAGCAGCGCCGGGACTACCGGCCCAGCCTGCCCGCGGGCGCGGTCGCCCTGCTGCAGGGCGGCCGCGGGGAGGGCGACGCGGCCCGCTACGCCACCCTGCGCGACACCGTCGAGAAGGACCTCGGCAAGCTCGGCGAGCGCGCCGACGTGCTGGGCCCGACCGCCACCCCCGGAGCCTGCACGACCGGCTACGCCTGCGGGTACGTCCGCGCGCTGATGGCGCCGGAGAAGCGCTGCCCGGCCGACGACGCGATCACCGACGAGGAGCGCCGGGCGGCGACGGGGGACCCCCGGTGCGTCGCCATGCGGAGCCTGCCCGACGAGCTGACCAGCATGTTCGGCGACGTCCTGGTCGGCGACCCGGCACTGCTGCACAACCTGCTCGACCTGCACGACCCGGCCGCCGAACAGGCCCTGGCCGCGGGCAAGGCCCTGGTGCTCCGCCACGACCGGGTGACCGGCGGCAAGGTCACCCTGCGGGCCGAGGAGGAGCCGACCAAGGCCCAGATCGACGCGGGCGACTACCGGGGCACCACCCGGGACGTCGACGTGGCGGCCGTCGAGGTGGACGCGCCGCTCCCGTTCGCCACCGTCGTGATGAGCCGGGAGGCCGCGCAGCGGGCCGGACTGGGCGTGCGCTCCCTGGGCTCGCTGTGGCGACCCGCCGCGGCGCCCTCGGACGGCAAGGTCCAGAAGACCAGCGACCACCTCGGCAAGCTCGACGACACCGTCTACCTGGACGTCGAACGGGGCTTCCAGGCCGAGCGGAGCGTCAAGATGGTCGGCCTGACCGCCTTCGCCGCCCTGGTCGCCCTCGGCGCGGCCGGCATCGCCACCGGCCTGGCCGCCGCCGACTCCCAGCAGGACCTGGCCACGCTGGCCGCGGTCGGCGCCTCCGGCGGCATCCGGCGACGGCTGTCCGGCTTCCAGTGCGGGGTGATCGCCGCGATGGGATCGGTGCTCGGCCTGCTCTGCGGGACCGTCCCGGCGGTCGCGCTGCGCCTGCTGGAGGCCCGCAACACGCAGGTCTGGGTCAACGGCACGCCGGTCGGGCACGAGGACGCGGTCATCGCCGTCCCCTGGGCCGACCTGGCCGCCCTGCTGGTCGGCCTGCCGGTGGTGGCGGTCCTGCTGGCCGCGCTGCTCACCCGCTCCCGGGTCGGGCTGACCCGCCGGGCCGGCTGACCCGCCACCGCGGCGGGAGCGGTTCGCCGGGGGAGCGGTTCGAGGGGGAGCGGTTCGAGGGGGAGCGGTTCGAGGGGGAGCGGGGCGCGGCGGGTGACCGTGCTCACGGCCGGGGGAGGCCGTGGGCACGCACCCACCCGGGCGAACTAAAGTCGTCCGTATGACGAAAACGCCGGACAGCGCCGTCCGCTCCTTCATCGACCAGCACGAGGACGCCTTCCTGGCCGACCTCGCCGACTGGCTGCGCATCCCCTCGGTCTCCGCCGACCCGGGCCGGGCGGGCGAGGTCCGCCGCTCCGCCGAGTGGCTGGCCGACAAGCTGCGCGCGACCGGCTTCCCGGTGGCCGAGGTGTGGGAGACGGACGGGCTGCCCGCGGTGTTCGCCGAGTGGCCCTCCGGCGACGAGGGCGCGCCGACCGTGCTGGTCTACGGCCACCACGACGTGCAGCCCGCCGCCCGCGAGGACGGCTGGGACACCGACCCGTTCGAGCCCACCGTGGTCGGCCGCCGGCTGTACGCGCGCGGCGCCGCCGACGACAAGGGCCAGGTCTTCTTCCACACCCTGGGCCTGCGCGCCCACCTCGCCGCCACCGGCCGCACCGCGCCCGCCGTCAACCTCAAGCTGCTGGTCGAGGGCGAGGAGGAGTCCGGCTCGCCGAACTTCGCCGCCCTGGTCCGCCGCGAGGCCGGGCGGCTGGCCGCCGACGTGGTGATCATCTCCGACACCGGCATGTGGTCCGAGACCACCCCGACCGTGTGCACCGGCATGCGCGGCCTGGCCGACTGCCAGATCGACCTGTACGGCCCGGACAACGACATCCACTCCGGCTCCTTCGGCGGCGCCGTCCCCAACCCGGCCGACGCGGCCGCCGCCCTGGTCGCGGGCCTGCACGACGCCGACCGCCGGGTCGCCGTCCCCGGCTTCTACGACGGCGTGGTCGAACTCACCGACGAGGAGCGGGCGCTCTTCGCCGAACTGCCCTTCGACGAGGCGCAGTGGCTGAAGGTCGCCAAGTCGTACGGCACCCAGGGCGAGGCCGGCTACACCACCCTGGAGCGGGTCTGGGCCCGGCCGACCGCGGAGGTCAACGGCATCTGGGGCGGCTACACCGGCCCCGGCGGCAAGACCATCGTCCCCGCCGAGGCGCACCTGAAGCTGTCCTTCCGGCTGGTCGCGGGTCAGGAGGTGGAGAAGGTCCGGGAGTCGGTGGCCGCCTGGGTTTCCGCGCAGGTCCCGGCGGGCATCCGGTACGAGATCGTCTTCCCCGGCGCGACCCGCCCCTGCCTGACGCCGCTGGACCACCCCGCCCTCCGGTCCACCGTCCGCGCGATGGAGCGGGCCTTCGAGCAGAAGGTCCTGTTCACCCGCGAGGGGGGCTCCGGCCCGGCCGCCGACCTGCAGGACGTGCTGGGGGCGCCGGTGCTGTTCCTGGGCATCTCGGTACCCTCGGACGGCTGGCACTCGATCAACGAGAAGGTGGAGCTCGACCTGCTGCGCAAGGGCGTCGAGACCTCCGCCCACCTGTGGGGAGACCTCGCGGAGAACTTCCGGCGATGACCGTTCCTCATTGCCACCACAGCCGCATCGAACGCGAAAGCGAACGGGGATGGACGAGTTGAGCAGCGCACCCGACACCAAGCACCTCGCGCTGGCCCGCGCCGGGGTGGACCGGGCGGCGCACCGCCGGCTGGACGAGCCGTGGCTGGCCGCGGCCTGGAGCCACCCCACCACCCGGGTGCTGCCGATCGCCGGGGGCGAGGCCTTCGTGGTGGACACCGCCACCGGCAGCGAACTGGTGCTGCTGCCCTCCTTCGAGGCCCCCGAGACCGGCCACCGGTACTTCCTGGGCACCGACGAGGACGGCATCCACTACTTCGCGCTGGACTGCGAGTCGCTGCCCGGCCGGCTCGACGGCGACGCCCGCCCGGCCGGCCTGCGCGAGGTCGGCGGCACGCTCAGCGTCCGGGACGCCGGGCTGCTGGTGCACGCCGTCGCGCTGGAGCACTGGCACCGGCTGCACTCGTTCTGCTCCCGCTGCGGCCACCCCACCGAGAAGGCCGGGGCCGGCCACCTGCGCCGCTGCACCTCCTGCGCGGCCGAGCACTACCCGCGCACCGACCCCGCGGTGATCATGCTGATCACCGACGGCGAGGACCGCTGCCTGCTGGGCCGCCAGGCGCTCTGGCCGGAGGGCCGCTGGTCCACGCTGGCCGGATTCGTCGAGCCCGGCGAGTCCATCGAGCAGACCGTCGTCCGCGAGGTGTGGGAGGAGGCGGGCGTCCGGGTCGGCGAGGTCGAGTACGTGGCCAGCCAGCCCTGGCCGTTCCCGTCCAGCCTGATGCTCGGCTTCTTCGGCCGGGCGCTGCCCGACGGCACCGGGATCACCGTGGACGGCGAGGAGATCTCCGAGGCCCGCTGGTTCAGCCGGGAGGAGATGCGGGCCGGGATGGCCGCGGGGGAGATCCTGCCGCCGTCCGGCATCTCGATCGCCCGGCACCTGGTCGAACTCTGGTACGGCGAACCGCTCCCGGCGGCCACCCGCTGGTGACCGACCGCCGGTGACCGCCCCACGACGGGGGCGCGCGTAGGTGTTCCGCGCGCCCCCGTCGTGCGTCGGCCGGTCGGCGGGTCGCGGACGGCCGCGGGGGCCGGGCGGGGCCCGGGGAGCGGCCGGGAGGCGGCGGCGGGGTTTCCCGTGCCCCGAACCCGGGCCGGGTTGGCGGATTCCGCTGAAACCCCGCGAACCCACTGGCTACATTCGCTCGCGTGACGATCCACCGCGGCGGCACCGCCCACCAGCCCAAGTACCAGCGGCTCGCCACCGACCTGCGCCGCCGCATCGAGTCCGGCGAGTGGACGGGCGGCGGCCGGCTCCCGGTCGAGACCGAACTGGAGGGGCAGTACGGCGTCGCCCGCAACACCGTCCGGCTCGCCGTGGACGTGCTGGTCAACGAGGGCCGGGTGGTGCGCGTCCAGGGCAAGGGCACCTACCTGCGCGAGCCCTCCCGGCACGACCACCGGGTGCACTCCCGCCCGCCCCGCCCCGCCCGCCGCGGGCCGCTCACCCCCAGCGCCGAGGTGTACGCCGCCGAGGCCGAGGCCGCCGGGCGGCAGCTCACCGTCGACTTCCAGGTCGCCGCCGTCCGGGCCCGCCACGACATCGCCGCCTGGCTCGGACTGCGCCCCGAGGAGACCGTCATGATGCGCCGTCAGCTCTGCCGGGTCGACCAGGAGCCGTACGCCATCGAGGAGAGCCACTACCGGGCCGGGCTGGCCGCCGGGACGCCGCTCATGCAGGACCAGCCGGTGCCCGGCGGCGACGAGCGGATACTGGCGCAGCTCGGCCGGACCGAGACCGCCGCCACCGACCACCTGACCGCCCGGATGCCCGACCCGGCCGAGGCCGCCTGGTTCGGCCTCGGCCCCGGCGTGCCGCTGCTGGTCAACACCCGGATCAGCAGCGACCGGCGCGGCCCGATCCGGGTGGTGGAGACCCGCTACGCCGCCGACCGGGCCCGGCTGCTCTACGAGCTCGGCGACGGCGCCCCGGCGCCCGACTGAACCGGGCGGTCGGCCGTCCCCGGGCCGACCGTCCCCGGGCTGACCGGGCCCTTCCGGCCGACCGGGCCCTCCCGACCGGCCGCGGGCCGGTCAGACCAGCGCGGACTGGACCTGGCGCAGGCTCGGGTTGGTCATCACGCTCTGCTCGCCGGAGGCGGAGACCACCACGACCGTCGGAACCGTCTGGTTGCCGTCGTTGACCGACTCCACGTACGAGGCCGAGGCCGGGTCCTGCTCGATGTTGATCTCGGTGTAGGCGATGCCCTCGCGGTCCAGCTGGCCCTTGAGGCGGTTGCAGTAGCCGCACCAGGTCGTGCTGTACATCGTGACGGTGCCGGACATGGCGAGGTGCTCCTTCGGTCGACGGACGGTGGCCGGGCGGCCGCCCGGTGCAACGTCCGGCGGCCCGGGCCCATTCCGGGACGGGTGTTGGTGTGACGATCCGACCATCACAGGCCGCCTGTGGACAAGCCCGTCCGAACTGTCCGGAGCGCCTGCGAGGATGGAGGGCATGCAGGAAGACCTCCTCGGGTTCGACGACCCGCACGCGCAGTACGGCCACGCCCCCGTCGGAGCGGACGCGGTGCTGGCCGGGCTGGATCCCGAGCAGCGCGCCGTGGCCACCGCCCTGCACGGCCCGGTCTGCGTGCTGGCCGGGGCCGGCACCGGCAAGACCCGCGCGATCACCCACCGGATCGCCTACGGCGTGCGCAGCGGCGTCTACCACCCCGCCCAGGTCCTCGCCGTGACCTTCACCGCCCGCGCGGCCGGCGAGATGCGCGGCCGCCTGCGCCAGCTCGGCGCGGACGGCGTGCAGGCCCGCACCTTCCACTCCGCCGCGCTGCGCCAGCTCCAGTACTTCTGGCCGCGCGCCGTCGGCGGCGAACTGCCCCGGCTGCTGGAGCGCAAGGTCCAGCTGGTCGCCGAGGCGGCCGGCCGCAGCGGCCTGCGCGTCCAGCGCACCGAACTGCGCGACCTGACGGCCGAGATCGAGTGGGCCAAGGTCACCCAGGTCGTCGCCGACGACTACCCGGCCGCCCTGGCCAAGTCCGGCCGCGAGGCCCCGCGCGACCCGGCGGAGATCGCCCGGGTCTACGCCGCCTACGAGGCCGCCAAGCAGCAGCGCAACGTGATCGACTTCGAGGACGTGCTGCTGCTCACCTCGGCGATCCTGGAGGAGCGCCCGGAGATCGCCGAGCGGGTCCGCTCCCAGTACCGGCACTTCACCGTCGACGAGTACCAGGACGTCTCCCCGCTCCAGCAGCGCCTGCTGGAGCAGTGGACGGGCGGCGACGGCGGCGCCAGCCTCTGCGTCGTCGGCGACGCCAGCCAGACCATCTACTCCTTCACCGGCGCCACCCCCGACCACCTGCTGAACTTCCGGCACCGGCACCCCGAGGCCACCGTGGTCAAGCTGGTCCGGGACTACCGCTCCACCCCGCAGGTGGTCCACCTGGCCAACGGGCTGCTCTCGCAGGCCCGCGGCCAGGCCGCCCAGCACCGGCTGGAGCTGGTCTCCCAGCGCGAGGCGGGCCCCGAGCCGGTCTACCGCGAGTACCCGGACGAGCCGACCGAGGCCGAGTCCACCGCCCGCCTGATCCGCGACCTGCTCGGCACCGGCGTGCGGGCCAGCGAGGTCGCCGTGCTGTTCCGCACCAACAGCCAGTCCGAGGTGTACGAGCAGGCCCTCGCCGACCTCGGCATCGCCTACCAGCTCAAGGGCGCCGAGCGGTTCTTCGAGCGCCCCGAGGTCCGCGAGGCCGGCGTCCTGCTCAAGGGCGCCGCCCGGGCCGCCGACGACCCGCTGACCTCCGGTGCGCCCGACCTCGCCGCCCAGGTCCGCGCCGTGCTGGCCACCCGCGGCTTCGCGCCCACCCCGCCGGCCGGCTCCGGCGCCGTCCGCGAGCGCTGGGAGTCGCTGAACGCGCTGGTCCGGCTCGCCGAGGAGTTCGAGGCCGCCCGCACCGCCGCGGGCGAGAGCGCCGACCTCGCCGCCTACGTCGCCGAGCTGGACGCCCGGGCCGCCGCCCAGCACGCCCCCGCCGTCGAGGGCGTCACGCTGGCCTCGCTGCACGCCGCCAAGGGCCTGGAGTGGGACGCGGTCTTCCTGGTCGGCCTGAGCGAGGGCACGCTGCCGATCATCTACGCCAAGACCGACGAGCAGGTCGAGGAGGAGCGCCGCCTGCTGTACGTCGGCGTCACCCGGGCCCGCCGCTTCCTCACCCTCTCCTGGTCGCTCTCCCGCTCCCCGGGCGGCCGCGCCTCCCGCAAGCCCACCCGCTTCCTGGACGGGCTGCGGCCCGGCTCCGGCAGCTCCGGCGCGCGCACCCGCGGCGGGCGCGGGGGCGTCGAGCCGGGCGCGGAGCGCTCCGCCGCGCGCCGGGCGCGCGGCCCGGTCAAGTGCCGGGTCTGCGAGCGGACCCTGACCGACGCCGTCGAGCGCAAGCTCCGCCGCTGCGAGGGCTGCCCGTCCACGATGGACGAGGCGCTGTACGAGCGGCTGCGCGAGTGGCGCTCGGTCAAGGCCAAGGAGCAGGGCGCCCCGGCCTACGTGGTGTTCACCGACGCCACCCTGACGGCCATCGCGGAGGACGTGCCGGGCAGCCTCGCCGAGCTGTCCCGGATCTCCGGGGTGGGCGCCATGAAGCTGGACAAGTACGGCTCCGACGTGCTGTTGTTGTGTGCGGGGGAGAGTCCGGAGCCGGTGGGGGAGACCGACCGGGAGCCGGAGCCCGCCCCGTCCGAGGGCGAAGCCGAGATCCAGGCTGAGAACGAGGCCGAGAACTCGCCGGAAAAATAGTTTGCGCGCCGCGTGTACGGCGCAATAGCCTGCCGGAGCGGTCAAGGGGACGAGGCCGCGAAGCTCGCAGAGGGCTTGTTTCTGCGTGCGCTGACCATCAACCAGATATCGGAGCCCGGGCGACCGGGCACCGCGAGACGCCGAGAGGAGGCGAGTGCAGTGGAGACCAAGATGATCACCAAAGTGACCGACCTGATGACCACCCTCGCCATGCCCTCGCGCGTCAGCGCGTCGGTTCTGGGTCTTGGCACGGCCGGCGGCAACGCCGGAGTCCAGCTGTCCGAGCACTGCCTTGTCAGTGATCTGGGCAATGCTGAGGGCACCCGTGTCGAGGCAGGTCTCTCCCGTGACTGGGCGCTGTTCGTCGACGGCATTTCGCTGTCCGACGAGCGACCGACCCAGGCACCGAAGGCAGTAGCGGCAGAAGCCCGGCATGGGCGCTATGCGGCCGCCGTCGGTGCCGGAACCAACAAGCAGGACCAGCAGATCTCCCTGGCCGAGGCCGCCGTTCGCGGCGCCGGAGCCGGTAGGAAGCAGGCTTTCCGCGGGCCTGGACCCTGGAGCGAACGACCCTGACTGAACCAGTCACGGGCGGTGCCTCCAGGGCCGCGGAAACCCAGCAACCGGGTTCCGCGGCCCTTCTGTTTTGTCCGGTACGCAAGACCCACCCAGGCCCCCCGGGGCCTCCGGACCGATCCGAACAACGGAACGGCCGGATCCACATCGAAGACGAGGAAGACGCCCACAGTGTCCACGGTCATCACACCGCCGCCCCTCCCGTCCGTACCGACCGACAAGACCGTCAAGGCCAACCAGGCCGACCCCCCGGAGGTAACACTCATGCAGCTCACCGCCATCGACGAGGCTGACTCGCTCGGGCTCCCGATCCCGTGCCGGGCCTTCGACCCGGAGGTCTTCTTCGCGGAGACCCCCGCCGATGTCGAGTACGCCAAGTCCCTGTGTGGCACCTGCCCCGTGAAGGCCGCCTGCCTCACCGGCGCCATCGAGCGCCGCGAGCCGTGGGGCGTCTGGGGCGGCGAGCTCTTCGTCCAGGGCGTCGTCGTCGCCCGCAAGCGTCCGCGTGGCCGTCCGCGCAAGACCGAGGTCATGGCGTGAACCCCGCAGCCACGGCCGACCGCAGCGGCACCGGAGCCGTCCGCAGGGGAGAGCAGCCCCCGCTGGACGCCGCTCTGCGCCACTCGGTACGCATCGCGGCCGCCAAGGCCGACGCAGAACTGACCCGTCCCTTCCCGAGCACGCACCACGAGCAGGACCACCACATGAACCCCGCCGGCATCGACCCGACCGTCCGCTCCGAGCAGACCACTGAACTCCAGATCCAGAACAGGACGCTTGAGATGAATCTCCTGCAAGAATCCCTGGCGCGCGCGCATATGCAGCAACGCCTCCACGAGGCCGAGGAGCAACGCCTCGGCCTGCGGGTGATGCGCGCGGCGCGACTGCGCCGCAAGGCCGAACGTGCCTCCCTGCGCGCCCGCAAGGCCCTCGCCGTCGCCCTGATGTGACGGACGCACCACCCCGCCGGCCGGCCGCGAGGCCCCGCCGGTGACCCACCCCTGAACGCCGACGGCCGACTCCCCGCCCCCGGGGAGCCGGCCGTCGGCGCGTTCCGGCACCGCCGTTCCGGCCGCCCGCCGGGCGGGTGCGGAGCGGGACCGGAACGACCCCTGGGCGAACCCGGGCACCGTCTGCCCCGTTCCGTCGCATTCATTCCCCCGCCCCAAGACCGCACTTGCGCACGGCTGTTCGCCACTCGAACTGATCGTGCAAGGATGGGCGCCATGTGGCCCTCCCTCCCGCTCGGCGAGAAACTGCGCACCGCCCTCGGCCCGCCGCGCAAGGTCCGCCGCCTGGTCAGCAGCCCGCGCTCCCGGGTCTGGCGGGCCGAACTCTCCGGCCGCTCCGTCGTGGTGAAGCAACTCGTCGACTCGCCCGGCGCCGACCAGCGCTACGCCCGCGAGGCCGCCGCGCTGGCCCTCGCCGCCCGGCCCGGCCGCCCCGGCCGACCGGTGGTGCCCGCGCTGATCGCCACCGACCCGGCCAACCGGCTGCTGGTGCTGGAGCGCCTGGAGGACCGCACCCCCGGCCCCGGCTGGCAGGCCGACTACGCCACCGCGCTCGCCGGGCTGCACGCGAGCGCCCCCGCCGACCTCGACGACCTCGCCGGGACGGCCCCCGGCACCGACCTGCCCACCTGGACCGGCCCGACCGAACGCGACCTCGGCTGCTTCATCGCGCTGGCCCGGATCCTCGACGTGCCCGCCCCGCCCGGCGCCCGCGCCGAGGCCGAGGCCCTGGTCGACCGGCTCTCCGCCACCCCCGCCCGGCACGCGCTGCTGCACGGCGACCCCTGCCCCGGCAACGACCTGCACACCGCCGACGGCGTCCGGTTCGTCGACTTCGAGCAGTCCGCCCTCGGCCCCGGCGCGGTCGAGTTCGCCTACCTGCGGGTCGGCTTCCCCACCTGCTGGTGCTCCACCACCCAGCCCGCCGCCGCCCTGGCCGAGGCCGAGGCCGCCTACCGCACCGCCTGGCGCGCGGCCACCGGCACCGAAGCGGCCGGCGCCGCCGAGCTCGCCGACGCCTGCGCGGGCTGGCTGATCCGCGGCGACGCCCTCGTCCCCGCGGCCGAACGCGGCACCGCCGACCACCTGGCCCGGCTCCACCACGGCGACTGGACCTGGGGCAACGCCACCGCCCGCCGCCGCCTCCTGCACCGTCTGCGGGTGGTCGCCGAACTGGCCGACGCCGACACCGCCCTCCCGGTCTTCGGCCGCTTCTGCGCCACCCTCGCCGCCCGCGCCCGCACCACCTGGCCCACCGCGGGCCCACTCACCACCGAACGGACCTGACGGCCCTGGCCGGTCAGGCCCGGACGACCGTCACCCCGTGCTGCTCCAGCATCCGGGCCAGCTCCTCCGGGTAGCCGAGGCCGGTGGCCGGGTCGCGTTCCGCTGCCAACTCCCTTTCGGTGGCGGCGAAGTCGTGCCAGTGCAGGGTGAACGGCGGGACGACCCCGAAGCCGCCGCCCAGGCAGTCGCGCAGGCCGTTCCACTCCCGCCCGTAGTAGCCGCCCGGGCCGTTCACCGCCTCGCCGAGCGCGCAGTGCAGGCCCGTCCCGTCCTCCACGCCCCTGCCGTCCAAGTGGTACTCGCCGCCGGAGCGGTCCGGCCCGGGCTCGCGGAGGTACAGCGCCAGCGACTGCCAGGCTTCCTTGGCGGCGGTGCTCAACCCGCGCCAACTGCCCGGCCGCTGCGGAGGCCCGGCCTGCCAGCTCCGCCAGACCCCGCGGGCCGCCGATCCCGGCAACTGCTCCGGGGATACCGACAGTTGCACGTCCAGCAGCCCGCCGCCGAGCACCGACGGGCCGGTCCGTTCGACGGCCAGCCCGGTGGAGACGCGGTCCAGCACCCGCCCGCCGTCGTCCAGCGCCCACAGCTCGGTGTACGCGGGCCAGTTCCGGTGACCGGCGGCCAGCCGGGCCCGCAGCGCTTCGGCGAGCTCGCAGCCGACCAGCCGCACCGGCAGTGGCCGCGGCGGCTCGCGGTCCACCAGCAGCCCCGTGACCTCCGAACACGCCGCCAGCAGCTCGTCGGTGGGCCGACTCGTCGTCAGCTCGAAGCGTTCGCAGGGGTGCTGCGCCAGCCGGAAGGCGTCCACCGCGCCGATCGCCGCCCCGACCACCACGTCGACCAGCGCCGGATCGGCGGCGTGCGGCCCGACCGCGAGCACCTCAGCGTCCAGGAGCTCCCACCAGTGGCTCCGCCCGGAGCCGGTCCGCCCCTCGATCCAAGCCGCCCCGACCCAGCCGGCCACCACCCCGGGCGCGCAGCCGCGCATGACCAGCACCTCCCGCGGCGGCGGGGGCGGGTCGGCGAACAGTCCCTCGACGGCCGCGCACCGGCCCAGCAGCAGTTCGCCGCCGCCCTCGTCCTCGGCTTCCCCGACGACCAAGTACCGCACCGGGAAAGCCCGCTCCCACCGGGCGTGGTCCTCCGCCCGCACGTGGTCCACCCACACCTGGTCCGACAACTGCGGCCCCCCTTCGAGGACCTCAGCGTGCACCGGGTGCCCCGGCCAGGGCAAAGGGTTTCGCGGGCCGGGGCGCCCGGACTCAGTCGGCCTCCGGGTCGGCGAAGCCCGGCAGCCAGCGGACCAGCTCCTCGTGCAGGCGGACGGTGGCGCCGAGCTGGCAGAGGACGCCGATGGTGGAGAGGGTGACCCGGTGGATCAGCAGGTAGGAGGGCGGGAGGTTGAGCCGCTTGCCGAGGTTGTAGGCGGGGGAGCGCGGGTCGGCGATCCGGGCGGCCTGGGTGCGCATCCAGTCGCGGCTGAAGGTGAACTGCTCGGCGCGGGTGGGCTCGATGATCGGGAGCAGGTAGTCGAGCACCGCGTCCGGGTCGAGGGTGATGCCGGAGCGGATGAAGTTCTCCTGCCGGAGCAGGTCGTGCACCGCCGTCGCGTCACCGGCCAGGGCCAGGCGCAGCGAGGTGCCGATCGGGAGGGGCAGGCCGCCGGGGAGGCGGTCGACGGTGCCGAAGTCGAGCACGCCGAGCTTCCAGCTCGCCGCGGTGCGGCCGGTCTTGACCAGGCGGAAGTTGCCGGGGTGCGGGTCGGCGTGCAGCAGGCCGGTGCGGCTCGGGCCGGCGAACAGGAAGCGGGCGAGCAGCTGCCCGGCCCGGTCGCGCTCGGCGCGGGTGCCGTCCGAGACGACCTGGGAGAGCGGCTTGCCCTCCAGCCACTCGGTGACCAGCACCCGCCCGGACTGGGCGACCACCCGCGGCACCAGGATGTCGGCGTCCCCGGTGAACTCCTCGGCGTGCAGTTGCTGGGACTCCGCCTCCAGCCGATAGTCGAGCTCCTCGGTGACCCGTTCGCGCAGTTCGGCGATCAGCGGCTTGATGTCCACGCCCGGGATCAGCGGGCCCAGCACCCGGGCCAGCCGGGAGAGTTGGCCGAGATCGCTGAGCAGGGCCTCGCCCGCGCCCGGGTACTGGATCTTGACCGCGACGTCCCGTCCGTCCTTCCAGACGGCGCGGTGCACCTGGCCGATCGAGGCGGCGGCGGACGGCTGGTCGGAGAAGGACCGGAAGCGGTCGGCCCAGTCGGCGCCGAGGTCGTCGGCGAGCACCGCGTGCACGGTGCGGGTCGGCATCGCCGGTGCGGACTCCTGGAGCTTGGTGAGCGCGGCCCGGTAGGGGCCCGCGACGTCCTCCGGGAGGGCGGACTCGAAGACCGACATGGCCTGCCCGAACTTCATCGCACCGCCCTTCAACTTGCCGAGGGTCGCGAAGAGTTGCTCGGCGGTCTGGGCCTGCAGCTCGGCCGCGACCTCCTCCGCGGGCCGCCCGCCCAGGCGCTTGCCCAGGCCGAGGGTGGCCCGCCCGGCGAAGCTCAGCGGCAGGGCCGCCAGCCGGGCCGTCCGGGAGACCGCCTTGCGGGGCATCTCAGACATCCGCCGCCCCCGCCCGGTCGGTGCGGCCGGTGACGGCCGGGGCCGCCCCGGCACGCGGGCGGGCGACCGGCCGTGCCGTGCCGGTTCCTGCCTTGCGCGGTAGATCGCTCACCGGACCTCCTGATCCTCCGGACCGACCGGCGCCCCGCCGGCGGTCGGTACAGCGGCGTCCCGGAGCCCGCCCGGCGCCCGGCGACCTCCGCCGGGCGCCGCCGCCCGATCCGGGGGCGGTGCCCCGGGCGGGCGGTGGCGGGCGGATCGGTCGTGGACCACCGGACGGGCTCACGGCTCGTCCTAGGCCATTGTGCCCGCTCGCCCCGGCGCGGAGGACTGCCACAGGCAACCGCAGTCCGGGTGACTGCGCAGCCGCAGCCGCCGCACCATGCCGTCGGCGGCGGACAGTTCGCACCAGCCGTCCACGCTCGGCGGCGGCGCCCCGTCCAGGTACAGCTGGACGTGCAGGGCGGCGAGTCCGGCGACCGCGGCCGCGACCGCGCCGTCGCAGGCCGGGAGGCGGGCCCGGCCGGGGCCCTCGTCGATCAGCTGGGCCAGCAGCCGCGGCCAGGCCTCGTCCTCGTCCCGCCGGGCCAGGGTGGCGCAGCTGCCGCAGGCGGAGGCGCCCGGGACGACCAGCGGGCCGACCACGCCGAGGTGTTCGAGCACCCCCGTGTACAGGTGCGGGATGCCGGCCCGCATCAGCTCCTGGGCGTCGACGGCGGCCCCCGTGTACGCGGCGGAGCCGTCCCGCGGGGCGAGCACCACCAGGGCGGGCGGCGGTGGCGCGCAGCCGCCCGATGTCGCCCGGCGGGAGGCCGCCGGGCGCGCAGTCCCGGGCGGTGACCCGGCCGCGGTCCAGCACCGCGACCTCGCCGATCCCGCCGGCCGCCAGCGCGGCCCCGACGGCGGCTCCGATCCGCCCGGCGCCGCGCACCTCGACCCGGGCCCGGGCCCGCCCGTGCAGCACGGCCGCGGCCTCGCCCGGTGCCGGGTGCACCAGGGAGAGCGAGGCCAGGTCGGGGCCGAGCAGGTCGCGCCGGGCCGGCGGGTACAGCTCCAGCACGTCCCGCAGGGCCTGGGCGTCGTCCAGCAGTTCGCTGCTGCCGAGCGAGTCGAGCACCGCCCGGCAGTACTCGGCGCCCAGGCCGAGCTTCTGCCCGGCGGCGATCACCGCGGGGCCGTCCCGGCTGCCGTCGATCAGGTCCAGGAAGTCGGCCAGCCTGCGGTCGACGCCCTCGATCAGCCGGGCGTGCCGCCGCACGGTGCCGAACTGCAGGGTCTGCTTCTCCCGCCAGAGCCGGGACAGGGCGGGCTTGATCACGGGGCGCATGCGGGTTCCTCCCAGGGTCGGGCTCCCGGCGTCGGGACCGCCGGTGACCGCAGCTTGCCCGCCCGTCCGGAAGCGCGGAAATCCGTTGTCCACAGCCCCGGTAGGACGATCGGCTCATCACTGTGCACAGCCTGTGGACAACGCGCCCGGGTGGTCCCGCGGGCCGCGCCGCCCCGGTGCCGGACTTCTGTCACGGGGACGGGGTAACGTCCTGTGCCATGGCAGCCGAACGGGACTCCCACCGGTCGGCGTCGCGTCGGCGCGTCCGGGCAGCCTCCGGACCGGCGGCCGCGGCGCCGGGTGCGTACGCCGGCACCGAGGCCGACTGCGAGCACACATCCGACCGCGAGCACGCGTCCGACCCGTGCCACGCGTCCGACCCGCGCCGCACCCCCGGTCCGACCCGCACCTCCGGTCCGAGCCGCGCGCCCGACCAGGCCCGGGCGCCCGAGCGCGCCGCCGTCGACCGCAGCAAGGTCGAGGTCCGCCGCAGCGCCCGCCGCAGCCGCACCGTCTCCGCCTACCGCGAGGGCGACCGCACCGTGGTGCTGATCCCGGCCCGGATGTCGCACGCCGAGGAGCAGCGCTGGGTGGCGCAGATGCTCGACAAGCTGGCCGCGCAGGAGAGCCGCCGGACGCTCGGTGACGAGGCCCTGCAGGCCCGGGCCCGCGAGCTCTCCCTGCTCTACCTGGACGGCCGGGCCGTCCCCGAGCAGGTCCGCTGGGTCACCAACCAGAACTCCCGCTGGGGCTCCTGCACCCCCAGCGAGCGCACCATCCGGCTCTCCCACCGGCTCCAGGGCATGCCCGAGTACGTGGTCGACTACGTGCTGCTGCACGAGCTGGCGCACCTGCTGGTCCCCGACCACGGCCCCCGGTTCTGGGCCCTGCTGGACGCCTACCCGCGCACCGAACGGGCCCGCGGCTACCTGGAGGGCGTCGCCTCCGCGGCCCGGCTGCCGCACGTCCCGCCCGCCCGCGCGACCTGAGCCCTCGCCCGGACGACGGACGAGGCCCCGGACGACGGACGAGGCCCCGGCCGCCCTCCCAGGAGGGCGGCCGGGGCCTCGCGGCGCACCGGGAACGGCGGGTCAGAGCAGCGTGCGGGCCCGTGCCACCAAGTCGCGCACCGAGCGGTCGGTGTCGGCGGGCAGCTCGTCCCAGCCGAACCAGCGCAGGTCGAGCGACTCCTCGCTGATCAGCTCGCGCGCCCCGGCCGGGGCCAGGGCCACGTACTGCACGTCCAGGTGGGTGTTCTCCGGCCGGTCCTTCCCGGCGCAGCGGACCTGGTGCCGGTCCAGCTTCACGGGCGCGGTGCGGCCGTCGGTGGTGAGCAGCGCGAGGTCCGCGATGCCGGACTCCTCGACGGCCTCACGGAGTGCGGCCGCGGCCAGCGTGGCGTCGCCGGGCTCGCAGTGGCCGCCCATCTGCAGCCACCGCCCGACCTTCGGGTGCAGGGTGAGCAGCACCCGCCCGCCCTCCGGGTCGACCACCAGGGCGCTGGCGGTGACGTGCCCGGGCAGGCAGGCCCGCCACATGCCGTCGGGGCGGTCGGCCAGGTGGGCCAGGTAGTCCCGGCGCAGCTCGTCCTGGCCGGCCCCGTCGGGCGTCCAGTCGGTCAGGGCGCGGACGGCGTCCTCGTGCAGCGCGGTCACTTGGCGGTGCCCTCCGGCCCCTGCTCGCCGTCCTTGCCCGCGTCCGAGTCCTCACCCGAGCCCGAGCCCGCGTCCTTGTTCGAACCCGAGTCCGAGTCCGAACCCGAGTCCGGAGCGTCCTCGTCCGGGGCAGCGTCCGACGAGGTGCCCGACGGGGCGTCCTTGCTCAGGTCCGTCTTGCCGCCGCCGCTCGTGCCGCCGCTCGCGCCCCCGCCCGCCGCCTCGCCGAGCAGCTTGTCGAGCGCGTCGAAGTCGAAGCCGCCCTCGGCCACCGGCGCGGTGTCGCGGTGCACGAAGCCGTCCGGGTCGTCGAGGTCGGCGGCGGTGGGCAGCATGTCGGGGTGGCTCCACAGCGCGTCCCGGCCCTCGACGCCGCGGGCGTCGGCGAGCGAGGCCCACAGGCGGGAGGCGTCGCGCAGGCGGCGGGGGCGCAGTTCGAGGCCGACCAGGGTGGCGAAGGTCTGCTCGGCGGGGCCGCCGGAGGCGCGGCGGCGGCGGAGCGTCTCGCGCAGGGCGGCGGCCTGCGGCAGGTGCGGGGCGGCGGCGGTGTGCACCACGGCGTCGACCCAGCCCTCGACCAGGGCCAGCGCGGTCTCCAGCCGGGCCAGGGCGGCCTTCTGCGCGGGGGTGTCCTCGGGCTGGAGCAGGCCGCCGGCCAGCGCCTCCTGGAGGGCCTCGGGGTTGGCCGGGTCGATCTGGCCGACCAGCTCCTCCATCCGCGAGGTGTCGACCTTGATGCCGCGGGCGTAGGCCTCGACGGCGCCGAACAGGTGCGCCCGCAGCCACGGCACGTGGGCGAACAGGCGCTGGTGGGCGGCCTCGCGCAGGGCGAGGTAGAGCCGGACCTCCTCGGCGGGCACGCTCAGGCCCTCGCCGAACTCGGCGACGTTCTGCGGCAGCAGCGCGGCCTTCCCGGCGGGGGCGAGCGGCAGGCCGACGTCGGTGGAGCCGACCACCTCGGCGGCGAGCGCGCCGAGCGCCTGCCCGATCTGGGTGCCGAACATGGCGCCGCCCATCGAGCGCATCATGCCCATCAGCGGCCCGGCCATGGCCTGCATCTCCTCGGGCAGCACGCCGCCCATGGCGTTGCCGACCCGCTCGGCGACCGGGTCGACCAGGTCCTTCCAGACCGGGAGGGTGGCCTCGATCCACTCGGCGCGGCTCCAGGCGACCGCGGCGGAGGAGGTGGAGGGGAACTCGGTGGCGGAGTCCAGCCAGAGGTCGGCGAGCCGGACGGCCTCGGTGACGGCGGTGCGCTCGGCCGCGCCGACCGAGCGGTCCTTGGACCTGCCCTCGGGCTGCTCGGCGACGACGGTCTGCCGGGCGATGTTCTTGGCGAGCTCCCAGTTCACCGGGCCGCCCTCGAACGAGAGCATCTGCCCGAGCTGCTGGAACGCGGCGCCGAGGTCGTTGGGGTTGAAGCCGCCCATCATCGCGGCGAACGGGTTGTCCCCGCCCTGCCCGCCGCCGGGGCCGCCCGCGCCGAAGAGCGCCCCGAAGGGGTTGCCGGTGCCGAAGCCGAAGGGCGGCTGCGGGGTCGAGTCGCCCTGCTCGCCGTCCTTCTTGCCCTTGTTCTCGCCGTCCTCGGGCTCCTCGGGGGGAACGCCGAATCCGAAGGGGAGGTCGCTCACGGGGTCCTCGATCTGATCGGCCGTCACGCGGGTGGTGTGGCGGGAAAGTCTGCCGCCCGGGGGCTCCGAGCGGTTTCAATGGTCTCGCGGCGACCGCGCCGGGTGCACCGCCGGGGCCGAGCCTCGGGCAGGATGGTCGAGTGCGTGACACTCGTACGTCCGCACTTAAGCTAACCGTGGAGGATGGCCGGTGAGTTCCCCGCCTTCGGACGTTCGCTCTGGGCTGACCGAGGGCGAGGACGCGCCGACCGACGCCGGATCGCCGACTCCAGCCTACGGCGGCAGGCCGCTGACCGTGGCCGTCACCGGCGCGGCGGGCGTGCTCGGCGAGCGCGTCGCGCAGCGGCTGGTGGACTCGCCGCACGTGCGCCGGGTGCTGGCGCTGGACGAGCGGCGCGGCGAGGTGCCCGGCGTGCAGTGGCGGGTGCTGGACGTGCGCGACCCGGCGGTGGCCGAGCGGCTGGCCGGGGTGGACGTGGTGGTGCACCTGGCGATGGACCTGGGCATGGAGTCCGACCCGCGCACCCGCAGCGCGTACAACGTGCGCGGCGCGCAGACCGTGGTGACCGCCGCCGCGGCCGCCGGGGTGCAGCGGGTGGTGCTGTGCACCTCCGCGATGGTCTACGGGGCGCTGCCCGACAACGAGGTGCCGCTGGCCGAGGACTCCGAGCTGCGGGCCACCGAGGAGGCCTCGCTGGTCGGCGACCTGCTGGAGATCGAGCGCCTGGCCCGCCGCGCCCCGCGCGCCCACCCGGGGCTGCAGGTCACCGTGCTGCGCCCGGCGGTGGTGGTCGGCCCCGGCATCGACACCGTGCTGACCCGGCACTTCGAGGCCCCGCGGCTGCTGGTGGTGGCGGGTTCCCGGCCGTGCTGGCAGTTCTGCCACCTGGACGACCTGGCGGCGGCGCTGGAGTACGCGGCGCTCGGGCTGGTGGAGGGCGAGGTGACGGTCGGCTGCGACGGCTGGCTGGAGCAGGAGGACGTCGAGGAGCTGTCCGGGATCCGCCGGATGGAGCTGCCGGCCTCGCTGGCCCTGGGCACCGCGGCCCGGCTGCACCGGCTGGGCCTGACCCCGGCCCCGGCCGGGGACCTGGCGTACACCATGTACCCGTGGGTGGTCTCCGGCAGCCGCCTGCACGAGGCGGGCTGGCGGCCGCGGCACACCAACGAGGAGGTGCTGGCCGAGCTGCTCGCCCAGGTGTCGGGCAAGCACGCGGTGGCCGGGCGCCGGCTGGGCGGCAAGGAGGCCGCGACCAGCCTGGGCGCGGCGGGGGCGACGGTCGCGCTGATCGGCACCGCGGCGCTGGTGCGGCGGGCCCGCAGGCACCGGCGGATCTGATCACCTTCTTTTCGCATGGCGGAATTACCGCATCGTGATACGAAAATCCTTGCGGCCGGTCGACGGGCATGCGGAATGATGGTGGGCATGTCCGAGAACCACGACCCGATCCGCCTGCTCGCCGTCCGCGAGGCCCCGCTCTCGCTGGACGAGGTCCACGCCGCGGTCGGCGACGACGCGGCCGGCGGCACCACCCTGTTCGTCGGCACGGTCCGTGACCACGACGGCGGCAAGCCGGTCGCCGCGCTGGAGTACAGCGCCCACCCGACCGCCCTGCGCGAGCTGCGCCGGATCGCCGAGGAGGTCTGCGCGGACTTCCCGGTCCAGGCGCTGGCCGCGGTGCACCGCACCGGCCGGCTGGAGATCGGGGACGTCGCGGTGATCGTCGCGGTGTCCTGCCCGCACCGCGGCGAGGCGTTCGCGGCCTCCCGGCGGCTGATCGACGACCTCAAGCACGGGGTGCCGATCTGGAAGCACCAGGTCTTCGCCGACGGCGAGGAGGAGTGGGTCGGCGCGGGCTCCTGCTGAGGCCCCGTGTCCCCGCGGGGCGGCGCTCGTTGCCCGTTCGGCGGTACCCCGTCGTGGTGAAGACCGGGCCCGTCCCGTAACCCGGATGCCGCGCGCGCCGTTCCCCCTACAGGCGGTTAATCTGCTGATACACATGACGAGCCTGTGGGGAGTTCGAAGATGGCTGCGCTCGCCTGGTTGATCATTCCTGTGGTGGCCGGGGTCCTGGCCGCGGTCTGGGCCACCTGGGCCGCCCGCCCGCCCCGTGCCATGACCGACCCGACCTCGCTCGCCGAGCACGAGCGCTTCCGCGCCGCGATGGAGCGCAGCACCGGCGTCCGCGACTGACCGCGGAGGGCCTCCCGGGCCGGTGTCCGCACCGGTCCGGGGCCCTTCCCCGATCGGCGGTGCGGGCCGCGGCCCAGCGGTACACCCCGCCCGGCACTTCCCGTACTGTCGTGGCATGCCACGCCGATCGGCGACGATGCTCGCCGCCACCCTGCTGCTGATAGGCCTGCTCTGCGCCTCGGTCCTGTTCAAGGTGCCCTTCACCGAGATGAGCCCCGGGCCGACGTACAACACCCTCGGCGTGCAGGACAAGACGGGCACCCCGGTGATCACCATCACCGGGCACGAGACCTACCCGACCAGCGGCCACCTGAACATGACCACCGTCCAGGTCACCGGGGCGAACTACCAGCCCAGCCTGGTCTCGGCGATCGTCGGCTGGATCCGGGACGACGTGCTGGTCGTCCCGCACGACAACGTCTACCCGCAGGGCCAGACCGACCAGGAGGCCCAGCAGGAGAACGCGGAGCAGTTCGCCTCCTCCGAGGACAGCGCCAAGACCGCGGCGCTCAAGCAGCTGGACATCCCGGTCGGCACCGAGGTCATCGTCTCCGCGGTGACCGCGGGCGGGCCCTCCGAGGGCAAGCTGCACGCCGGTGACCAGATCGTCGCGGTGGACGGGGTCGCCATCACCGACCGGGCGCAGGTCGCCGAGCAGGTGACCAGGCACCAGCCCGGCGAGACCGTGGTCTTCACCGTCGTCCCGCACGCCAAGGCCAGTGCGACGCCGGACCCGGCGGACGAGGTGCAGGTGCCGGTGGTCACCGCCAGGTCCGAGGACGACGGCCCCGAGCGGGCGGTCGTCGGGATCACGCCCAGCGTCGACCACGTCTACCCGTTCAAGATCGACATCGGCCTGCAGGACGTCGGCGGCCCCAGCGCCGGGCTGATGTTCGCGCTCGGCATCGTCGACAAGCTGACCCCCACCGACCTCACCGGCGGCAAGTTCGTGGCGGGCACCGGCACCATCGACGACGACGGCGCGGTCGGCCCGATCGGCGGCATCCAGATGAAGCTGATCGCCGCCCGCGACAAGGGCGCCGAGTACTTCTTCACCCCCGCGGACAACTGCGCCGAGGCGAGCAAGGGCACCCCGTCCGGCCTCACCCTGGTCAAGGTCGAGAACCTGGACGGCGCGGTGAAGGCGCTCGACAGCATCCGCAGCGGCGACGGGGCGGCCCTGCCGAGCTGCGGCAAGTAGCACCCGCGACGGCGGAGGGCCCCCGGCCGGGGGCCCTCCGCCGTCGCGGTGCGGGGCCGCGGGACGCTCAGGAGAAGGTCGCCAGTAGGGCGTCGGTCAGGTTGGGGACGAGCTCCGGGCCGGTGAGCACCTCGCGGGCGACGTCCTTCTCGCGCAGGCGCAGGGCGACCTCCTTCGCACCGTCGCGCAGCACGGCCGCGGTGATCCGGACCTCCTGGCGCTGCGGGTGGGTCGCCACCCACTCGTTGATCTCCTGCTCGGTGGCGTTCTTCGGCCGGGAGGCCTCCGCGCCGGGCGGGAGCATCAGCCGCTCGACCACCAGGGCGCAGCCGACCACGCCGTCGGGCCAGGCGATGGTGCCGAGGAAGCGGTCGAGCTCGGTGCCCGGGGGGATCTCCTCCTGCTCGACCGGGGTGAGGCCGGTCGGGTTGTCGTCCAGGCCGAGCTGCGAGGCGAGCCGCGGGTTGGCCTTGCGCATCTGCGCGTTGTCGACCAGGGCGAACAGGCGGGCGGGGAGGTCCCAGCCGAGGGTCGCGGCGTGCTCGTCGATCTCCAGGGCGGCCCGGGTGAGGGGGGTGGCCGCGGGGAGGCCGGAGGCGGCGGCGGTCAGGTCAGGGGAGTCGGACATGGGCCAATCCTCACATGCCCGGGGGGCCCCTCTCCAACTCCGACGCAGCCGCCGGGAACTCAGGTAAAGACTGATGAAGTTGCATGGGAGACCGCTGTCCGCCATGGTGCGGCGGCACGCAACTCCGACGACGACAGCTGAGGTGGCGCCTTGACCTTCCAGATGCCGGACCGCTCAGGTCCGGGTACCCGAGCGAGAGTCGGGCCGCCGTCGCGCCGGACGAAGGTGCTGCTGCTGACGCTCGGCGTGCTGGCGGCGCTGTTCCTGCTGTTCGTGATGTTCGCGGGGCTGTGGACCGACTGGCTGTGGTTCGACTCGGTGCACTACGGCTCGGTGTTCACCTCGCAACTGGCCGCCAAGACCGGCCTGTTCGCGGTGTTCGGGCTGCTGATGGCGCTGGTGGTCGGCTTCAACCTGTGGCTGGCGCACCGGCTGCGGCCGCCGCTGGCCGCGATGTCGGTGGAGCAGCAGAGCCTGGACCGCTACCGGATGGGCGTCGCGCCGTTCCGCAAGTGGCTGCTGGTCGGCCTGTCGCTGCTGGTCGGCCTGGTGGCGGGCGCCGCCGCGGGTGCCCAGTGGCGGACGTGGATGCTGTGGGTGAACGGCACCCCGTTCGGGGTCAAGGACAGCCAGTTCCACAAGGACGTCTCGTACTACGCGTTCAAGCTGCCCTGGTACGAGTTCGTGCTGGGCTTCGCGTTCAGCGCCGTGATCGTCTCGCTGCTGGCCGCGACGGCCGTGCACTACCTGTACGGGGGCCTGCGGCTGCAGGGGCCCGGGCGGCGGGCGAGCGCCGGGGCGCAGGGCCACCTGGCCGTGCTGCTGGGCGTGTTCGTGCTGCTGAAGGCGGTCGCGTACTGGCTGGACCGGTACGCGCTGGTGGTGAAGAGCGAGTCGTACAAGAACGTCGACGGCTGGACCGGCCTGCGCTACGTGGACGCGAACGCGTTCCTGCCGGCCAAGACGATCCTGTTCTTCGTGGCGGTCATCTGCGCGCTGCTGTTCTTCCTGACGCCGATCCGGCGGACGTGGGCGCCGGCGCTGATCGGCTTCGGGCTGATGGCGCTGTCGGCGATCCTGGTCGGCGGGGTCTACCCGGCGCTGGTGCAGCAGTTCCAGGTCAAGCCGAACGAGCAGGCCAAGGAGACCCGCTACATCCAGCAGAACATCGACGCGACCCGGCAGGCGTACGGCATCGCGGACGCGGCCGAGCAGCAGTACGCGCCGACCGACTCGACCGACGCCGGGAAGCTCGAGCAGGACGCGCAGACCATCGCCGACATCCGGCTGCTGGACCCGAACGTGGTCATGCCGACGTTCCAGCAGAACCAGGCGCTGCGCAACTACTACGCCTTCCCGAAGACGCTGGACGTGGACCGGTACGGCAAGCAGGACACCGTGCTGGGCGTGCGCGAGCTGGACATGGCGGGCGTGCAGCAGCGCAACTTCATCAACGACCACTTCAAGTACACCCACGGCTACGGCGTGGTGGCCGCCAAGGGCAACCAGGTCGACCAGAGCGGCAACCCGGTCTACACCGAGCAGTCGCTGCCGACCACCGGCGACCTGGGCACCTACGAGCAGCGGGTGTACTACGGCGAGAAGACCACGATGTACTCGGTCGTCGGCCCCGGCATGGACGAGATCGACTACACCCGGGACGGCCAGCCCGACCAGACCTCCCAGTACGGCGGCGGCAGCGGCGTCTCGATGGACAACCCGCTGACCAGGGCCGCGTACGCGGTGAAGTTCGCCGAGCCGCAGCTCCTCTACTCGGGGGCGATCAAGGACGGCGCGAAGATCCTGTACGACCGCACCCCCAAGGAGCGGGTCGAGAAGGTCGCGCCGTGGCTGTCGATCGACGCCGACCCGTACCCGGTGGTGCAGGGCGAGCGGCTGGTGTGGGTGCTGGACGGCTACACCACCTCGGACGGGTACCCGTTCTCGTCGAAGACCACCTTCGGCGACGCGACCAAGGACTCGATGACCGACCAGCGCGGCCGCACCCTGACCGCCGCCAACCAGGTCAACTACATCCGCAACTCGGTGAAGGCCACCGTGGACGCGTACACCGGCGAGGTGACGCTCTACCAGTGGGACGAGGCCGACCCGGTGCTGAAGACCTGGATGAAGGCGTTCCCGGGCACGGTGAAGGCGAAGGCGGACATCCCGTCCGCCCTGCTGCCGCACCTGCGCTACCCGCAGGACCTGTTCAAGGTGCAGCGCGACCTGCTCGGGCAGTACCACATGACCGACGCCACGGCGTTCTTCAACGGCACCGACATCTGGGAGGTGCCGGAGGACCCGACGGTCAACACCCACGAGGTGCAGCCGCCGTACTACCTGACGGTGCGGATGCCGGACGCGCCGGAGGCCAGCTTCTCGCTGACCACCTCCTTCGTGCCCTCGGGGCGCAAGAACCTGGCCGCGTTCATGGCGGTGGACGCCGACCCGGGCCCGGACTACGGCAAGCTGCGGATCCTGCGGATGCAGTCCGGCTCGGGCGCGCTCGGCCCGGCGCTGACGCAGGCGAAGTTCAACTCCGACTCCGAGGTGGCCCGGCAGCTGACCCTGCTGAGCAACGGCGACGACTCGGGCCTGGTCTACGGCAACCTGCTGACCCTGCCGGTCGGCGGCGGCATCCTCAACGTGGAGCCGGTGTACCTGGTCGCCCGCGGCGCCAAGGTGCCGGTGCTGAAGAAGGTGCTGGCGGTGTACGGCGACCGCAACGTGGCGCTGGCCGACACCCTGGACGAGGCGCTGGCCAAGGTGCTCGGCAGCGCGGCGGCCGGGGCCACCACGCCCACCGCCCCGGCCCGGCCGGAGACCCCGGGCAGCCCGGACCAGCCGACCACCACGCCCACCGCCCCCGCCACCCCGACGCCGGAGAGTCCGGAGCTGCAGAAGGCGCTCGCGGACGCCCAGAAGGCCTTCGACGACGGCCAGGCTGCCATGAAGAACGGCGACTGGGCGGCGTACGGCAAGGCCCAGGAGGCGCTGAAGAAGGCGATCGCCGACGCGATGGCCGCCGAGCAGCAGGGCGGCGGGAGCGGCGGCGGCACCCAGCCGGGCGCCTCCCCGTCCGCCTCGCCGCCGGCCTCCCCGCCCGCTTCGCCGACGGCCCCGCCCACCGGCTGAGCTGCGGGAACCGGTTTGTTGGTCCACCCCGTGATCGTGATACAGTGGTTTCACCGACGCGGGGTGGAGCAGCTCGGTAGCTCGCTGGGCTCATAACCCAGAGGTCGCAGGTTCAAATCCTGTCCCCGCTACTCAGTAGCGAAAGGCCCGGAGGCATCAGCCTCCGGGCCTTTGCCATTCCTTGGGTCTCCGGGTGATTGACACCCCATGTGGTCCAGTCCAATCTGAGTCATGCCCATGACGGGCGGCCCCCACCGCCCGTCCTGATGCGCTGCAACTCGCATGCCAGAAACGAGAGTTGATCACGTTCTGGCTCCGTCTGTCGCTCTCCCCGACCGGGTGTCGGACGGCGTTCCTGCATCCCCACGTGACAGGAGAGAGGCACATCCGCATGCATCGCAACAACCGCAGGGCCTGGGCCGTCACGGCCGTGGCCGCCACGCTGCTCGCCGGGGCGGTGTCGCTGCTGGGAGCCCCCAGCGCGAGCGCCGGACCGGGCAACACCACCGGGGCCCCCGCCACCAGCGGCGGCATGAAGGTCGCGTACTTCGACCAGTGGTCGATCTACTCGAACGCCTTCTACCTGAAGAACGTCGACACCAACGGCATGGCCGGGAAGCTCGACTACCTGCTCTACGACTTCGCCAACATCGACCCGAACAACCTGACCTGCTTCGAGCCCAACTCGGCGGCCTCCCAGGACGAGAACAACCCGAACGCGGGCGACGGCGCGGGCGACTACTACGCCGACTACGCGAAGACCTTCGCCAACGGCAACAGCGTCGACAACACCACCGACACCTGGAACCAGCCGCTGGCGGGCAACTTCCACCAGCTCCAGGAGCTGAAGGCGAAGTACCCGAAGCTCAAGGTGCTGATGTCGATCGGCGGTTGGACGTACTCCAAGTACTTCTCCGACGTGGCCGCCACCGACGCCGCGCGCAAGAAGTTCGTCTCCTCCTGCGTCGACATGTTCATCAAGGGCAACCTGCCCGCGCAGGGCGGCTACGGCGGCCCGGGCACCGGCAAGGGCATCTTCGACGGCTTCGACATCGACTGGGAGTACCCGGGCGGCGGCGGCCACCTCGGCAACCACGCCTCGCCGAACGACAAGCAGAACTTCACCGCCCTGCTGGCCGAGTTCCGCAGCCAGCTCAACACCCAGGGCGGCGCCGACGGCAAGACCTACGCCCTGAGCGCGGCGCTCCCGGCCGGCCAGGACAAGATCCAGTACATCGAGACCGACAAGATCGGGCAGTACCTGACCTTCGCGGACCCGATGACGTACGACATGCACGGCGGCTGGGAGGCGCAGGGCCCGACCAACCACCAGACGCCGGTCTACGAGAACCCGAACGACCCGATGAACGACGTGCCGCCGGGCGACGCCAAGTACTCGATCGACGAGGCGGTCAGGGCGTACACGGTCGGCGACCCCTCGTACGGCATCCCCGGCGGGTTCCCGGCGAACAAGCTGAACATGGGCGTCCCGCTGTACTACCGCGGCTGGACGGGCGTGGCGGCGGGCGCCAACCACGGGCTGTTCCAGCCCGCCAGCGGGCCGGCCCAGGGCGCGCCGAACTCCGGCAACGTCAACGGCGTGCGGATGTACAAGGAACTGCTCGGCACGGTGGACAACCCCAACTACACCTACTGGGACCCTGCCTCGCAGGCCGCGTACTTCTACGACGGCAACAACTTCTGGTCCGGCGAGAACGCCAGGTCGATCCAGGCCAAGATGGACTACGCGCACTGCAACGGCCTCGGCGGGTCCTTCGTGTTCTCGCTGTACGACGACCCGAACGCGGCGCTGCTCAACCCGCTGATGACGGCCACCAACGGCTCGGCCGCCTCCTGCCCGGCCCCGCCGACCGGCTCGCCCAGCGCCAGCGCCTCGCCGACGAAGTCCTCCTCCCCGTCGCCGTCGACCAGCCCGTCGACGAGCCCGTCGACCTCGCCGTCCACCAGCCCGTCCTCCTCGCCCAGCTCGCCCGGCGGCATCGTCGCCAACCCGGGCCTGGAGTCCGGCGCGCTCAGCCCGTGGACCTGCGCGGGCAGCGGCGGCGCGGCGGTCAGCGGCGGCCACACCGGCTCGTACGCCCTCCAGGGCAACGTCAGCGCCGGGGACACCGCCCAGTGCCAGCAGGTGGTGACGGTCAAACCGAACACCACCTACACGCTGTCCGCCTGGGTCAAGGGCAACTACACCTACCTGGGTGTCACCGGCTCCGGCGCGGACAGCTCGACCTGGACCCCCGGCGGGAGCGCGTGGACGAAGCTGTCCACCAAGTTCACCACCGGCTCCTCGGTCACCTCGGTGACGGTCTGGGTGCATGGTTGGTACGGACAGGGTGCTTACCAGGCCGATGACTTCAGCGTCAGCTGAGCCTGCGTCAACCCTGTTTTAAGGAAGGCCCGGAGGACTCCGTCCCCCGGGCCTTCGCCCTTGCGGGCGCGCGGAGTTGATCGACTCCGGTACGATGCGTGGCCGGGGTTTGTGGGGCTCAAGTGTCGGGAAATCGACAAAGAGCCGAAGCGATCTCGCCGCGCTTCGGCCCCGCTCCGCCAAAACGGACGGAGCAGGTGTACGCGGTGTGCGGGTGATGCGACGATGGACCACGAGGGGGACGCGGCACGGCCACTGACGGGCCGTCCGCTGCGACGTGCCCCCGGGGGGACGCGCCCCCGGCCGACGGCCCGGGGCGGATGCCGCGACACTCGGGGGGAGCGGGAGTCGGCATGAAGCTCATCGGCAACAGCGGGACGGGAGAACGACTGGCGGCCGGCACCACCGCGGACACCGACACCGGCGTCCGACCCACCGACCAGTCCACCGGCAACCTGCCCGCCCAGCGCACCACCGCGGGCGGGGACGTCGACGTGACCGGGTACGGCCCGGAACGCCTGGTCCACCTGACGGCCGACCGGGTCGCCGCCGCCTCCACCCGCGACCTCGCCGACCCGGCGGACCCCGCCGACGGCACCGACGGCACCGGGGACAGCTTCGAGACCGCCCTCGCCGCCCGCGAGCAGGCCGCCCTCGAAGCCCGCCACCGCGGCTCCGCCGACGCCGGCGACCCCAACGCCGCCAGCCAGCTCGGCGCCCTCCTGCTGCGCCGCGGCGACCTGCGCGACGCCGAACCGTACCTGCGCTCCGCCGCCGCCGCGGGCCTGCGCGCCGCCGCCAACAACCTCGGCGTCCTGCTCCACCAGCAGGGCCACCGCACCGAGGCCGCCCAGTGGTGGCGCCAGGCCGCCGTCGCCGGGTCCGCCCCCGCCGCCCACGCCCTCGGCCTGCAACTGCGCGACCAGGGCGAGGAGGAGGCCGCCGAGTACTGGCTGCACTTCGCCGCCGAACAGGGCCACCCGCTCGGCGCCTACGCCCTCGGCGACCTCATGGAGCACCGCCGCGACGTCCGCGCCGAACGCTGGTTCAAGGCCGCCGCCGACTCCGGCCACCGCGAGGCCGCCTACCGCCTCGCCCGGATGCGCGAGGCCGCCGGGGACAAGGACACCGCCGAGACCTGGTACCGCACCGCCGCCGCCCGCAGCCACGCCCGCGCCGCCCTGCGCCTCGGCGTCCTGCTCGAAGCCCGCGCCGACCTCGACGAGGCCGCCCGCTGGTACCGGCAGTCCGCCCAGAACGGCGAGGCCCGCGCCGCCTGCGCCCTCGGCTTCCTGCTCCGCGACACCGGCGACCTCTCCGCCGCCGCCGAGTGGTGGCAGGAGGCCGCCGAAGCGGGCGACGGCACCGCCGCCAACGCGCTCGGCGCCCTGCACGCCGGCCGCGGCGAGAACGCCGTCGCCGAACGCTGGTACCGCGCCGCCCTCGACGCGGGCGACCACAACGGCGCCTTCAACCTCGGCCTGCTGTGCGCCGGAGCCGGCCGCGAGGCCCAGGCCGAGCAGTGGTACCGCCGCGCCGCCTACGCCGGGCACCGCGAAGCCTGCAACGCGCTCGCGATCGTCCTGCTCCAGCGCGGCGACGAGTCCGGCGCCGAACCCTGGTTCTCCAAGGCCGCCGAAGCGGGCTCCGTCGACGGCGCCTTCAACCTCGGCGTCCTGCACGCCGGCCGCGGCGAGACCCGCCAGGCCCAGGAGTGGTACGCCCGCGCCGCCGCCGAGGGCCACGGCGAGGCCGCCCTGCAACTCGCCGTCGCCCAGGAACAGCGCGGCAACCTCGCGGGCGCCCTCGAACGCTACCGGCAGGCCGCCGACGGCGGCTCCGCGGAGGGCGCCTTCCGGCTCGCCTCGCTGCTCGACCGCCGCGGCGACGCCGACACCGAGGCCGAGCACTGGTACGCGACCGCCGCCGACGCCGGACACCGCCGCGCCCAGGTCCGGATGGGCGTCCGCGCCGCGGAGCGCGGCGCCCTCCAGATCGCCGAGAGCTGGTACCGCCGCGCCGCCGAGGGCGGCAGCCGCAGCGCCGCCTTCAACCTCGGCCTGCTGCTGGCCCGCCAGGACAGCGAGGCCGAGGCCATGCTCTGGTACACCCGCGCCGCGGACGCCGGCCACGGCCGGGCCGCGCTCCGGCTCGCCCTGCTGGCCCTGCGGCGGGGCGAGGCCGTCCAGGCCGAGAACTGGTGCAAGCGCGCGGCGGAGTACGGCCCGGCGGAGGTCGCGGAACGCGCGGGGCGGCTGCTGGGGGCGCTCGACGCGGAGCTCTCCGCGTAGCGCTGCGCTCGGCGGGAATCGCACGTCAGCAAGATCGCGGGATAGTGCAAGTGCGTGTCCTGCGTCGCGATCTTGCTGTGCGTGCTGGGTCGGCCGCGCAGTTCCCCGCGCCCCTGGCGGTGCGCTTCCCGGCGGTGCGCCCTACACGCTGAGCGAGCGCAGCGCGGCCTCGTGGAGGACGCCGTTGGTGGCGACCGCGTCCGCGCCGGTGGGGCCGTCGATGCCGTCGAGGCCGGTGAAGCGGCCGCCGGCCTCCTGGACGATGACGCAGGGGGCGGCCATGTCCCAGAGGGAGAGCTCGGGTTCGGCGGCGATGTCGACGGCGCCCTCGGCGACCATCATGTAGGACCAGAAGTCGCCGAAGGCGCGGGTGCGCCAGCAGATCCGGGTGAGGTCGAGGAAGGCGTCGAGGCGGGCGCGCTCCTCCCAGCCGCTGATCGAGGAGAAGGAGAGCGAGGCGTCGGCGAGGCGGGAGACCTTGGAGACGTGGATGCGCTGGGCCTTGGCGAGGCTGCGCCCGGCGAACGCGCCGAGGCCCTTCGCGGCCCACCAGCGGCGGCCGAGCGCCGGGGCGGAGACGATGCCGACCACCGGGACGTGCTCGCCGTCGGGCTGCTCCTCCAGCAGGGCGACCAGGGTGGCCCAGACCGGGACGCCGCGGACGTAGTTCTTGGTGCCGTCGATCGGGTCGATCACCCAGCGGCGCGGCCCGGAGCCCTGGAGGCCGTACTCCTCGCCGAGCACCGCGTCGCGCGGGCGGGCCCGCTGCAGGACGGAGCGGACGAGTTCCTCGGCGGCCTTGTCGGCGTCGCTGACCGGGGTCAGGTCGGGCTTGGTCTCGATCTTGAGGTCGAGCGCCTTGAAGCGCTCCATGGTGATCGAGTCGGCCGAGTCGGCGAGGACGTGGGCGAGTCGGAGGTCGTCGTGGTAGTCGGCCATGCACGGAACCCTAGCGGACTCAGTGTCCCGAGCCGCTGAGCTGCAGACCGATCACTCCGGCGATGACCAGGGAGACGGAGACCAGCTTCAGGGTGGAGGAGGACTCGCCGAGGAAGACCATCCCGTACACCGCGGTCCCGGCCGCGCCGATGCCGGTCCACACCGCGTAGGCGCTGCCGACCGGCAGGGACTTCAGGGAGAGGGTGAGCAGCCCGAAGGAGCCCAGCGCGAAGAGCGCGAAGCTGATGGTGGGCCAGAGCTTGGTGAAGCCGTGGCTGAGCTTGAGGTTGACCGCGAATCCCGTTTCCAGCAGACCGGCGAGGATCACCATGGCCCATGCCATCGGGTTGACTCCCTGTCAGGTAGGAAGGTGTGACCTTCCTATCGTTACCCAGCGAATCGGCCCCAGCGACTCGTGATCGCGCCGAATCTCAGTCCCCCTCGGAGGCCTCCCTGGTGGCCAGCAGGCGGCGCAGCGAGTAGAGCCGGGCCGGGTCGGCACGGCCGTCGGCGACCCAGGCGTCCAGCGCGCAGTCCGGCTCGTCGTGCGAGCAGGCGCGCGGGCAGTCCTCGGTGCCGGGCTCCAGGTCGGGGAAGGCGTGGATGACCCGGGACGGGTCGATGTGGGACAGGCCGAAGGAGCGGAAGCCCGGGGTGTCGATCACCCAGCCGGGGTCGAGCGCCTTCTTCGAACCCGGCTTGGCGCCGGGCGGCGGCGGCAGCCGCAGGGCCAGCGCCGAGACGGTGGTGTGCCGCCCGCGGCCGGTGACCGCGTTGACCCGGCCGGTGCTCCGCCGGTGCTCCGGCACGAGCGCGTTGACCAGGGTGGTCTTCCCGACGCCGGAGTGCCCGATGAACACGGTGGTGCGCCCCCGCAGGTGCGCCCGGACGGCCTCGGCGCCGGCCGTCCCCAGCTCGTCCGCCCGGGTCACCACGTAGTCGATGCCGAGCGCCGCGTACGACTCCAGCAGCGCGTCGGCCGGCGCCAGGTCCGACTTGGTGAGCACCAGCAGCGGCTCCATCCCGGCGTCGTACGCGGCCACCAGGCAGCGGTCGATCAGCCGGGGCCGCGGCTCGGGGTTGGCCAGCGCGGTCACGATGGCCATCTGCTGGGCGTTGGCGACCACGATCCGCTCGTACGGGTCGTCGTCGTCCGCGGTGCGGCGCAGCACCGAGCTGCGCTCCTCGACCCGGACGATCCGGGCCAGGGTGTCCGGCTCGCCGGACAGGTCGCCGACCACGCTGACGGTGTCGCCCACGACCACGCCCTTGCGGCCCAGCTCGCGGGACTTCATGGCGACGACCTGGCGCTCGTCCTTCGTACCGCCGTCGACCAGGCAGGTCATCCGGCCCCGGTCCACGGTGAGGATCATCGCCTCGGCGGCGTCCTCGTGCTTGGGCCGGATCCGGGTGCGGGGGCGGGAGCCCCGGCGGCCCGGGCGGCTGCGGATGTCGTCCTCGTCGGCGTTCTTGTCGTAGCGGCGCATGCTGTCCTTCCCCCGTCAGCCGCGGCCGAGGAGGTCGGCCCACATCTGCGGGAAGTCCGGCAGGGTCTTGGCCGTGGTCGCCACGTTCTCCACCAGCACGCCGTCGACCGCCAGGCCCAGGACGGCCGCCGCGGTGGCCAGCCGGTGGTCCTCGTAGGTGCGGAAGACGCCGCCGTGCAGCGGGCGGGGCCGGATCCGCAGGCCGTCCTCGGTCTCCGAGACGTCGCCGCCCAGGGCGTTGACCTCCCGGGCCAGCGCGGCCAGCCGGTCGGTCTCGTGCAGGCGCAGGTGCGCGATGCCGTACAGGTGCGACTCGGAGTCGGCCAGCGCCGCCACCGCGGCGATCACCGGCGTCAGCTCGCCGACGTCGTGCAGGTCCGCCTCGATGCCGTGGACCTTGCCGGTGCCGGTGAACCGCAGCCCGTCGTCCGTGAACTCGCAGGAGCCGCCCATCGCGGTGTAGATCTCGCGCAGCTGGTCGCCCGGCTGGTACGTGTGCTTCGGCCAGTCCCGGACGGTCACCCGGCCGCCGGTGACCAGCGCCGCGGCGAAGAACGGGGCCGCGTTCGACAGGTCCGGCTCGACCACCAGGTCGCGGCCGATCAGCGCGCCCGGGGTGACCCGCCAGACGTCCTTCTCGCCGCCGTCCTCCGGCGCGTCGACCTGGCCGCCCGCCTTGCGGACCATGTCCACGGTCATCCGGATGTGCGGCAGCGAGGGCACCGGCCCGCCGGTGTTGCGGATCTCCACACCGTGGTTGAACCGGGCGCCGGAGAGCAGCAGCGCCGAGATGAACTGCGAGGAGGACGAGGCGTCCACCTCCACCGCGCCGCCGTCCAGCGCGCCCGCGCCGTGCACGGTCAGCGGGAAGCCGCCCCGGCCGCCGTCCTCGATCCGGGCGCCCAGCGCGCGCAGCGCGTCGATCACGCCGTGCTGCGGGCGCTCGTGGCTGCGCGGGTCGCCGTCGAAGTGCACCGGGCCGTCCGCCAGGGTCGCCAGCGGCGGCAGGAAGCGCATCACCGTCCCCGCGTTGCCCACGTCCACCTGCGCCGGACCGCGCAGCCGCTCGGCCGGGATGACCCGCCAGGCCTCGCCGCCGCCGGTGCCGCCGGACGCCGCGTTCACCGTCTCCTCGACCGTCACGCCCAGCGCCCGCAGGCCGTCCGCCATCAACTGCGAGTCGCGGCTGCGCAGCGGGCGGCGCACCCAGCCCGGGCCGTCCGCGAGGGCGGCCAGCACCAGCGCGCGGTTGGTCGCGGACTTCGAGCCGGGGATGGTCACGGTCGCGTCCACGGCGGCGGTGGCGACGGGAGCGGGCCAGAGGGAGTCGGTCATGGCGCCAGTCTATGAGGCGCACCGCCGCTACCGGGGCAGCAGCCAGGCCGCCCCGAGCCCCAGGCAGGCCAGCGCCACCGCCAGGAACACCACCACCCACAGCGCCCCCGGCACGCCCGTCAGCCGCGCCAGCTGGTCCGCGTCCGAGCCGGGCGCGCCGCCGCGCCGCCGGGTCACCCACAGCTCCAGCATCGGGCGCACCCCCGCCAGCAGCAGGAACCACACCCCCAGGTAGGCGAACGCCCCCTGCCATTCGGCCGTCCCGTACCAGGACACCGCGACGAACGCCCCGCCGGTGACCAGCACCGCCGCCACCCCGAACAGGTTGCGCAGCGTCAGCAGCATCGCCGCCAGCAGCGCGATGCCGATCCACAGCAGCGCGGTGATCCGCCCCGCCGCGAGCAGCGCCGCCCCGCCCAGGCCCAGCAGCGAGGGCGCCGGGTACCCGGCCGCGGCGGTCAGCACCATGCCCGGGCCGGTCGGCCGCCCGGAGGAGACGGTCAGCCCCGAGGTGTCCGAGTGCAGCCGGATCCCGGACAGCCGCCGCCTGGTCAGCAGCGCCGTCAGCCCGTGCCCGCCCTCGTGCGCGATCGTCACCACGGTGCGGGTCCACGTCCACACCGGGCGCACCGCCACCGCCAGGAGCGCCGCCGCCGCCGTGCCCCACACCAGCCAGTGCGGAGGGTCCGGCTGTACGGCCGTCACCCGGTCCCACAGTTGCGCGAAGTCCATCGCCGCCGACCTCCGATCACCGTCGCTTCCCCCGCCCGGGGCGGGCAGCCTCCCACGGGAGGACGGGTCGCCGGTAGCCGGTGGTTCTGGTCCGCCGCGCTCTGGCAAGCTGGGCCCCATGTGCGGACGCTTCGCCTCCTCCACCGACCCCGCCGAGCTGGTCCGCCTGTTCGGCGTCCAGCAGTGGGACCCGACCGAGACGATCGCCCCCAGCTGGAACGTCGCCCCCACCGCCCGGACGTACGCCGTCCTCGACCGGGCCCCGCGCGGGCAGCGCCGCCCCGTCCGCCAACTGCACGTCCTGCGCTGGGGCCTGGTGCCCGGCTGGGCGGGCAGCGCCGAGACCGCGGTCAAGATGATCAACGCCCGGGCGGAGACCGTCCACGAGAAGCCCGCCTACCGCCAGGCCTACGCCTCCCGGCGCTGCCTGATACCCGTCGACGGCTACTACGAGTGGCAGACCGCCCCCACCGACGACGTCTCCCGCCCGCCCCGCCGCCCCTACTTCGTGCACCGCGCCGACGGCGCCCCGCTCGCCCTCGCCGGGCTGTACGAGTTCTGGCGCGACCGCGAGCGCCCCGGCGGCCACCCCGAGGCCTGGCTGGTCACCTGCACCATCGTCACCACCGCCGCCGAACCCCTGCTCGCCCCCGTCCACGAGCGGATGCCCCTCTACCTCGGCCCCGACCGCTGGGACGCCTGGCTCGACCCGCACGCCGAGACCGCCGACCTCACCCCGCCCCCGCCCGGCGACCTGCGCATCCACGCCGTCCCCGACGAGGTCGGCAGGATCCGCAACAACCACCCCGGCCTGACCCGGCCGCTCACCGAGGACGACCGCACCACGCTGTTCTGAGACCGCGCCCCGGGGGCGCCCTCCGGGCGGGCTGCACCGGGGCCGTGGGGGACGCGTCCTCCGGGGGCCGCGGTGGCGGGGCGGTGCCCCTCTATACGCTCTGCGGCATGCAGCGGATCGTCGACACCCCTGCCGGGGACGCCCGGCTCCACTGGTTCCGGGCCGTCGGGCCGCGGGCCGTCCTGCTCCTCGGGCACGGGGCGGGCGGCGGCGTCGAGGCGCAGGACCTGCGGGCGCTCGCGGCCGCGCTGCCGGCCGTCGGGGTCAGCGTGGTGCTGGCCGAGCAGCCCTGGCGGGTGGCCGGGCGGAAGCTGGCCCCCGCCCCGGCCGCGCTCGACGCCTGCTGGCCCGCGCAGTTCGCCGCCGCGGCCGAGGAGGGCCTGCCGGTCTACGCGGGGGGCCGCAGCGCGGGCGCCCGGGTCGCCTGCCGGACCTCCGCGGCGCTCGGCGCGGCGGGCGTCCTGGCGCTGGCCTTCCCGCTGCACCCGCCGGGCAGGCCGGAGCGGACCCGGGCGGACGAGCTGCTCGGCACCGCCCTGCCCACGCTGGTCGTCCAGGGCGGCGCCGACACCTTCGGCACCCCGTCCGAGTTCCCGGCGCTCCCGGACGGCCACCGCCTGGTGGAGGTCCCGCACGCCTCGCACGGCTTCAAGGTCCCGAAGCGGGCCCCGCTGACCCAGGAGGCCGCCCTGGAGCTGGTCACCGCCGCGGTCGCCGACTGGATTCCGCGGTCCGGCGGGTGAGTCGCGCCCCGGGGCGGTGCCCCGGGAATGCGGGGGCGGTCCGCGGGGTTGCACGAGGCGTCAGAACATGCCCCCGGTGGAAAGGCAGCGTCCATGGGTTCGATCGCGTGCCGCGAGCGGCCGGAAGAGCGGGCTGCGCAGTCTGCGCTCCTGCCCGATTGGTCGGAGTGGGTTGTCGCGGGCGAGAAGCCGGTCAGCCCGATATCCTCGCTTGCGGGTCGGCCCGAGGTGGGCCGTGTGCAGGTTTCCGAGGAGGTGGGTCCGGTCGTCGGGACCGATGACGCGGCCGTGTCGGGCGCTGCTGGCGCCGACCAGGGCCGACCGGAGGGCGAACAGCTCACCGGCGACGAACTGGCCGAGGCGATCGGCGAGGACACCTTCCGGGTGTCCGAGAACGAGAGCGAGGAGGCCAGGCGCGAGCGCTTCGAGCGCGACGCGCTCGGCTTCCTGGAGCCGATGTACTCGGCGGCGCTGCGGATGACCCGCAACCCGGCCGATGCGGAGGACCTGCTCCAGGAGGCGTTCGCCAAGGCGTACGCGTCGTTCCACCAGTTCCGCGAGGGCACCAACCTCAAGGCCTGGCTGTACCGCATCCTCACCAACACGTTCATCAACTCGTACCGCAAGAAGCAGCGCGAACCCCAGCGCACCGCGGCCGAGGAGATCGAGGACTGGCAGCTGGCGCGCGCCGAGTCGCACATGTCGACCGGCCTGCGGTCGGCCGAGACGCAGGCGCTCGACCACCTGCCGGACAGCGACGTGAAGGACGCGCTGCAGGCGATCCCGGAGGAATTCCGGATCGCGGTGTACCTCGCGGACGTCGAGGGCTTTGCGTACAAGGAGATCGCGGACATCATGGGTACACCCATCGGTACGGTGATGTCCCGACTGCACCGTGGCCGCCGTCAGTTGCGCGGCATGCTGGAGGACTACGCCCGCGAGCGGGGGCTGGTCCCGGCCGGTACCGGCGCAGGGCAGGAAGCGAAGGGCACGGGCTCATGAGCTGCGGAGATCCGCACGAGACCGAGTGCGGCGAGGTGCTCGACCACCTCTACGAGTTCCTCGACAACGAGATGGCCGAGGGCGACTGCGCCAAGCTGCGGGTGCACTTCGACGAGTGCTCGCCCTGCTTGGAGAAGTACGGCCTGGAGCAGGCGATCAAGGCGCTGATCAAGCGCTCCTGCGGGTGCGACGACACCCCGACCGACCTGCGGGCCAAGGTGCTGGCCCGGATCGACTCGATCCGCACCCAGCGGTCCGGGGAGGTGGACACCTCGGTGATAGAGGTGTCCGCGGTGAGCGTGGAGGTGACGGTCGAGGGGGCGGCCGGGCACGGCTCGGCGGTCGCGACCGCCGAGTAGCGCTCACCCGATCGGGTGAGCTGTCGCTGCTCCGGCTGCGGTGATGCGCGATCGTGCGCCGCGTCCGTCCGGGCGGGCCCTATTCTCTGACGAGTCCTCACGTCGGAGGGCCCGGGACGGGCGGGGGAGGCCGAGATCGCCAGCGAGAGCGAACGCGAGCACCGCGCCGTCCTGCCGGGGCGGGCCTTGGGCTACCTGGCCGTCGTCCTGGTGGCCGCGTTCGCGGTGCTGCTGCCGCTGGCCGTGACCGGGCCGCGGCCGGACTGGCCGCGGATCGGGCTGCTGGCCCTGCTGCACCTGTGCCTGGAGTCGCTGGCGCAGGGCGCCCGCACCCCGTGCGCCCGGGTCTGGCGCTGGCTGCGCGGCCGCGGCGTCGACGAGGGCGCGGCCGACCCGCGGGGCAGCGGTTTCTTCCCGGTGCTGTTCGCGGGCGTGCTGATGCTGCCGCCCGCCGCGGCGGCGCTGGTCGCACTGCCGGGGGCGCTGCTCGGGCCCGCCGCGCACCCGCGCGGGCTGCGCCGGGTGTGGAACGCCGCCCAGTTGGCGCTGGCCGCGGCCGCCGCCGCGGAGGTGTTCCGGCTGCTCGGCGGGGCCCGGCTGCTGCTCGGCACCCGCTTCCCCGGGGCGGCGTACGGCGCGCTGGCCGCGATCCTGACGTTCTGCCTGGTCAACGGCGTCCTGGTGGCCGGGATGATCCGGCTGAGCTGCGGCACCGCGGGCCCGGGCGCGCTGCGCGGGCTGCGCCGGGCCGCACCCGCGGCGCTGCTGCACGGCGCGGGCGGGCTGATGATCGCCGTGCTGTGGCAGGGCCCGTACGGGGCGTTCGCCGCGGTGCTCGGGCTGCTGCCGCTGACCATCACCGCCTGGCTGTCCGCGCAGGGCCACCGCGAGCGGGCCGCGCACCGGGCCACCGTGCAGGCACTGGTCCAGGCCGTGGAGATCAAGGACGCGTACACCCGCGGCCACAGCGAACGGGTCGGCCGGGCCTCGGTGCTGATCGCCCGCCAGCTCGGCCTGGCCGAGGACCGGGTGCGCACCCTGCACTTCGCCGGGACGCTGCACGACGTCGGCAAGCTCGCCGTGGCCACCGAACTGCTGCGCCGCAACGGGCCGCTGACCGACGCGGAGCGGCGCGCGGTGGAGGTGCACCCGGTGTTCGGGCACGAGCTGGTGCGGCAGCTGGACTTCCTCGGCGAGGGCCGGGACGGCATCCTGCACCACCACGAGCGGATGGACGGCCGCGGCTACCCGTACGGGCTGGCGGGGGAGCGGATCCCCGAGTTCGCCCGGATCATCTCGGTCGCGGACGCCTTCGACTCGATGACCTCGACCCGTTCCTACCGGCGCGGCCGCCCCGTCCCGGAGGCGGTGGCCGAACTGGAGCGGTGCGCGGGCAGCCAGTTCGACCCGGTGATGGTCACGGCGCTGGTCGCGGCCGTCGCCGAGCACGGCTGGCAGCCCGAGCCGCCGCCGCCCGGCGGCTGGGACGGCGAGGTGCCCGACATCCCGCTGGGCGTGCCCGAACCGGCCCGGCTGCCGCAGCAGTCCGGCACCGGCCTGCCGACCGGGGGAGCGGCGTGAGCACCCGCCGCCGACCGGTCCCGGCCGACCTGCTGCTGGCCGCGGCCGTCGCGCTCGGCGCCGCGGGCCTGCTGCACGCCCTCGCCGACGGCGTCGCCCAGCGCGGCGTGGCGCTGGCCTTCGCCGGGCTGGTCGCGCTCGGCCAGTGCGCCGGGCCCGCGCTGCCCGGCGACCGCGAGCCCGCGCCGGTCGCCACCGCCGTCGCGCTCGCGTACGCGCTGCTCGGCCCGCTGCACGGGCTGCCCACCACGCACGGGGTGCTGCAGGTGGTGGCCGTCACCGCGGGCGGCACGCTGGTCGGCCTGGCCGTGCAGCGCACCGGGCAGGCGGCGCTGGCCGCGGCCCGGCACCGGCCGCGCGCGGGGCGCCGGACGGCGCCCCGCCCGGCCGGGCGCCCGCGGCCGCGCACCCTCCCCGCCGGTCAGCCCTTCGACGCGGCGGCCCGGCGGCTGGTCACCGTCGGGTTCGCCGCGCTGCTGTTCCAGCCGCTGTACAACGCGGGCGTCACCGACCGGCTGCCCGGCCCCGCGTACGGGGGCCTGCTGGCGGGGGTGGCGGCGCTGGCCGCGCTGGGCGACGCGGTGCTGGCGGCCGCCCAGCAGTGCACCAGGACCGGGCTGCGGTACGCCGCCGCACTGGACGACCAGCTGCACGCGCTGCTCGGCATCGGTTCGGCGCAGGTCGCCACCGGGCTGCTGCTGAGCCTGCTCGCCGGGGAGGCCGGGCTGTGGGCGCTGCCGGTGTTCTGCCTGCCGCTGCTGCTGGCGCAGGCCTCGTTCCGGCGGGCGGTCGCGGTGCGGGCCACCACCGGGCAGACCATCGAGACGCTGGCCCGGGCCACCGAGATCGCCGGGTACACCACCCCCGGGCACGCCCGCCGGGTCGCCGACACGGCGTGCGCGCTGGGGCGCGAACTCGGGCTCGGCAGCCGGGAACTGACGCTGCTGGAGTACGCCGCGCTGATGCACGACATCGGGCAGCTGTCGCTGGTCGAGCCGGTGCCGGGCGGGGCGACGGCGCTGCTGCCGGAGGGCGAGCAGCAGCGGATCGCCCGGCTGGGCAGCGAGGTGATCCAGCGCACCGGGGTGCCCCGGCAGGTGTGGCAGCAGGTCGCCCGGCTGGCCGACCCGTGCCGCCTCGCCGACGGCCGGCACGACCCGACGCTGCCGCTGGCCTCCCGGATCATCCGGGTCGCCAACGCCCACGACGACCTGCGCACCGCCGCCGCCGACCGCCCCCGGGCGGGAGCCCCGGGCGCGCTGGACCCGCTGGAGCACCTGCGGCTGGACGCCGGGCACGGCTACGACCCGGTGGTGCTGGACGCGCTGGCCCGGCTCGGCCGCCGCGGCCACCGGGCGGCGGCTCCCCGCCGGGCCGCGGGCCGCCCGGCGGCCTGAATGGCCGCGCGGGGCGCGCGGCCGGGGGCGGGCGTGGTTGGATGCGGTCGTGGCGGGAAGACCCGGAGGCGGGGCGACCCGGTGACGACCGACGGCAAGGGACCAACGTGAGGATCTTCCACCGCGCACGGCACCGTCCGTCGGCGACCTGGCGGCAGACCACCGACCGTGCGTTCACGCTGATCGGCGACGGCCGCTACGAGGACGCCGGGGCGCTGCTGGTGATGGCCGCGGACCTGGAGCCGTGGCTGTCCGACTCCTGGTTCAACCTGGCGCTGCTGCACAAGTTCCGCCGCGACTGGGAGCAGGCCCGCTCGGCCGGCCTGCGCGCCGTCGCGCTGCTCGACCGCCAGCACGGCGCCCCGGACTGGTGGAACCTCGGCATCACCGCCACCGCCCTGCAGGACTGGCCGCTGGCCCGCCGGGCCTGGCAGGCGTACGGGCTGCGGCTGCCCGGCGGGCCCGCGCTGAACGGGCCGATCGAGCTCGACCTGGGCACCACCCCCGTGCGGCTGTCCCCGGACGGCGAGTCCGAGGTGGTGTGGGGGCGGCGGCTGGACCCGGCCCGGATCGAGGTGCTGTCCATCCCGCTGCCGTCCTCCGGCCGCCGCTGGGGCGAGGTGGTGCTGCACGACGGTGCCCCGCACGGCGAGCGGGTCGCCGACGGCGTCGCCTACCCGGTCTTCGACGAGATCGAGCTGTGGGCGCCCTCGCCGGTGCCGACCTGGGTGGTGCTGCTGCAGGCCGCGACCGCCGCGGACCGGGACGCGCTGGAGAAGACGGTCGCCGACGCCGGGTACGCGGCGGAGGACTGGACGTCCTCGGTGCGGCTGCTGTGCCGCACCTGCTCGGAGTCCCGGATGGCCATCGACGACGGCCACACCGCCCACCACGACCCGCACGACGACGGCGACCCGCTGCACCCCGGCCACCTCAGCCACCTCAGCCAGGGCTCGGCGGGCGGCCCCTGGCAGGTCGAGCGCGAGTGCGGGATCGCCGCGCCCGCGGGCCTGGTCCGGTCGCTGCTGGAGCGCTGGGCCGCGGCCTCCCCGGGGACCCGCGCCTACCGGGACCTCGAAGAGGTCTGCTGACCGCCGCCGGGCCGCGCCCCGTACCCTGGACCGGTACACCAGGCGGATGCGGACGAAAGCGGAACCGAGCGATGGCCGAGCAGCACGACCACGAGCACGACCACGGACACGACCACGCGCACGAGGACACCGAGCCCCAGCGGGTGGTCGGCGAGGAGCCCGACCTGTCCAAGGGCACCGCGCGTCCGATCACCGTGGTCGGCAACCCGGTGCTGCACCGCGAGGTGCGGACCGTCACCGCCTTCGACGGCGAGCTGTCCGCGCTGATCGACGACATGTTCCAGTCGATGTACGCGGCGGAGGGCGTGGGCCTGGCCGCGAACCAGATCGGCGTGGACCTGAAGGTGTTCGTCTACGACTGCCCCGACGACGAGGGCGTCCGGCACATCGGGCACGTGGTCAACCCGGTGCTGGAGGAGCTGCCTGCCGGCCGCCGGGTGCTGGACGACGGCCAGGAGGGCTGCCTGTCCGTCCCGACCGCGTACCAGGAGCTGGCCCGCCCCGACTACGCGGCCGTCACCGGCCAGGACAAGGACGGCAACCCCGTCCGGGTCGAGGGCACCGGCTTCTTCGCCCGCTGCCTGCAGCACGAGACCGACCACCTGTACGGGTACCTGTACATCGACCGGCTCTCCAAGCGCGACCGCAAGGACGCGCTGCGGCAGATGGCCGACGGCACCCCGAAGTACGCGACCGTCCCGAACGACTGACGGGCGCGCACGGCGGAGGGCCGCACCCCCGAGGGGGGGCGGCCCTCCGCCGTGCGGCGGGGCGGCCTAGAACTCGTCGTCGAAGGAGACCGAGCCCTCGACGGCGATCTGGTAGGCGGAGACCCGGCGCTCGAAGAAGTTGGTCAGCTCCTGCACGTTCTGCAGCTCCATGAAGCCGAACGGGTTGGTGGAGCCGTACCGGACCGGGAGGCCGAGGCGGGCCAGGCGCTGGTCGGCGACGGCCTGGAGGTACTCGCGCATCGACTCGGTGTTCATGCCGGGCAGGCCCTCGCCGCACAGGTCGCGGGCGAACTGGAGCTCGGCCTCGACGGCCTCCTCCAGCATCTCGGTGACCTGCCGGGCCATCTTGTCGTCGAAGAGGTCGGGCTCCTCCGCGCGGACGGTGTCGACCACCGAGAACGCGAAGTCCATGTGCATCGACTCGTCGCGGAACACCCAGTTGGTGCCGGTCGCCAGGCCGTGCAGCAGGCCGCGGCTGCGGAACCAGTACACGTACGCGAACGCGCCGTAGAAGAACAGGCCCTCGACGCAGGCCGCGAAGCAGATCAGGTTGAGCAGGAAGGCCCGGCGGTCCTCCTTGGTCTGCAGCGACTCGATGTGGTCGACCGCGTTCATGTACTTGAAGCAGAACTGCGCCTTCTGCGCGATGGAGGGGATGTTCTCCACCGCCGCGAAGGCCGCGTTGCGGTCCTCCGGGTCGGGCAGGTAGGTGTCCAGCAGCGTCAGGTAGAACTGGACGTGCACGGCCTCCTCGAACAGCTGCCGCGACAGGTAGAGGCGGGCCTCGGGGGAGTTGATGTGCTTGTAGAGGCTCAGCACCACGTTGTTCGCGACGATCGAGTCACCGGTGGCGAAGAACGCGACCAGCCGCCCGATCATGTGCCGCTCGCCCTCGGAGAGCTTCGCGAGGTCGGCGACGTCGGAGTGCAGGTCCACCTCCTCCACCGTCCAGGTGTTCTTGATCGCGTCCCGGTACCGGTCGTAGAACGACGGGTAGCGCATCGGGCGCAGGGTCAGCTCGAAGCCCGGGTCGAGCAGCATCTTCTTCTGGTCTTCGGAGCTCATTACTGGCAGGCCTCGCAGGACTCGGGGTTCTCCAGCGAGCAGGCGATGGCGTCCTGCTCGGCCTGGGAGAGGGCGGGGGACTGCACCGGGACGGGGGCGGCGGTGCGGGCGGCTCCGGGCGCGGCCTGGGCGATCCGGGTCGCCGGGCGGGAGCGCAGGTAGTAGGTGGTCTTCAGACCGACCTTCCAGGCGTAGGAGTACATCGAGGAGAGCTTGCCGATGGTCGGCGCCGCCATGAACAGGTTCAGCGACTGGCTCTGGTCGACGTACGGCTGCCGGGCGGCGGCCAGGTCGATCAGCGCGCGCTGCGGCAGCTCCCACGCCGTGCGGTACAGCGAACGGACCTCCTGCGGCAGCCAGTTGAACTCCTGGATGGAGCCGTTGGCGTCGCGCAGCGCGTCCCGGGTCTGCTGGTCCCAGACGCCGAGCTCCTTGAGCTCGCGCACCAGGTACGGGTTGACCTGGAGGAACTCGCCGGAGAGGGTCTCGCGCTTGAACAGGTTGGAGACCTGCGGCTCGATGCACTCGTACACGCCCGCGATGGACGCGATGGTCGCGGTCGGGGCGATCGCCAGCAGCAGCGAGTTGCGCAGGCCGACCTCGGCGATCCGCTCGCGCAGCGCGTCCCAGCGGCCGGTCCACTGCGGGTTCGCGGACTCGAAGTGGTCGACGTGCAGCTGGCCGCGGGCGGCCCGGGTCTCGCCGTACGCCTCGTGGCGGCCGAACTGCTCGGCCAGGTCGGCGGAGCGCTCGTACGCGGTGAGCATGATGCGCTCGGCGATCAGGGTGGAGAGGGCCTTCGCCTCGGCGGAGTCGAAGTCGATCCGCAGCTGGAAGAAGACGTCCTGCAGGCCCATCACGCCCAGGCCGACCGGGCGCCAGCGGGAGTTGGACGTCCCGGCCTCGGTGGTCGGGTAGAAGTTGATGTCGATCACGCGGTCGAGGAAGGTCACCGCGGTGCGGACGGTGGCGTCCAGGCGGTCCCAGTCCATCGCGCCCGCCAGGTCGGCGGCGGTGGCGCCGGGGGCGACGTGCGCGCCCAGGTTGACCGAGCCGAGGTTGCAGACCGCGGTCTCCGAGTCGTCGGTGACCTCCAGGATCTCGGTGCACAGGTTCGAGGAGTGCACCGTGCGGCCCGGCAGCGCGGTCTGGTTGGCGGCCCGATTGGAGGCGTCCTTGAAGGTCATCCAGCCGTTGCCGGTCTGCGCCAGGGTGCGCATCATCCGGGCGTACAGGGTCTGCGCGGGGATGGTGCGCACCGCCTTGCCCGCCAGCTCGGCCTTCACGTACGCCTCGTCGAACTCGGCGCCCCACAGGTCGACCAGCTCCGGCACGTCCGCCGGGGAGAACAGCGACCAGTCGGCGTTGGCGTTGACCCGGCGCATGAACTCGTCCGGGATCCAGTGGGCCAGGTTCAGGTTGTGGGTGCGCCGGGCCTCCTCGCCGGTGTTGTCGCGGAGCTCCAGGAACTCCTCGATGTCGGCGTGCCAGGTCTCCAGGTACACGCAGGCCGCGCCCTTGCGCCGGCCGCCCTGGTTGACCGCCGCCACGGAGGAGTCCAGGGTGCGCAGGAACGGCACGATGCCGTTCGACTTGCCGTTGGTGCCGCGGATCAGCGAACCGCGCGAGCGGATCCGCGAGTAGGACAGGCCGATGCCGCCCGCGTGCTTGGACAGCCGGGCGATCTGGGCGTACCGGTTGTAGATCGAGTCCAGGTTGTCCAGCGGCGAGTCCAGCAGGTAGCAGGAGGACATCTGCGGGTGCCGGGTGCCGGAGTTGAACAGCGTCGGCGAGCTGGTCAGGTACTCCAGGCGGCTCATCAGGGTGTACAGCTCGGCGACCTCGCGCACCGACTCCTCGGTGGTGCCGACCGCCAGGCCCGCCGCCACGCGGAGCAGGAAGTGCTGCGGGGTCTCCACCACCTTGCGGGTGATCGGGTGGCGCAGCAGGTAGCGGGACTGCACGGTGCGCAGGCCGAAGTACTCGAAGCGGTCGTCGCCCGCCTCGTCGATCAGCGAGTCGAACAGGGCGGCGTGCTCGGCCACGAACGCGGCGGTGGCGTCGCCGATCAGGCCCTCGGCGTGGCCCACGGCCACCGAGGAGGAGAACGAGGTGACCTGCTGGGTGGCGGCCTCGTCGCGGATCTCCAGCGCCAGCAGGCGGGCGGCCAGCTTCGAGTACTGCGGGTCCTCGGCGATCATCGACGCGGCGGCCTCCACGGCCAGCCCGCGCAGCTCGGCGAAGTCCGAACCGGCGTGGCGGCCGCGCAGCGCGGCGGCGGCGACGTGGCCGGGGTCCACCTGGGGGAGGTCGGTGCTGCGGTCGGTGAGCAGCCGGAGCAGCGCCGCACCCGGGTCGGTGAAGGCGCTGGGGGCACCTCCCGGCCGAAGGCTGGGGGAGGATCCCTGGGACGGCAGGGTGACTGAGGCGGCGACGGTCAAGGCGCACTCTCTCCTGTGGCGGCGGACGTGGCTCTCTGGTGTCCGGCACCGCACGCGGCCAGGGGGAGGCGGCACGAAGGAACGACGACGCGTTCCGGCGCGCGGAAGACCCACCCCCGGTCCGCCCGCGAGACCGGACGGCAAAGCTGTGCTGCATGGCGTCTGCGGGGATGCCGTGTCGCACACCGTCAGCAGGTCCTCGGACTGCGCGGGCGTCGCTGCAGCCCGCTCACCGTTGCGGGGCAGCCCCGGACTCTCACCGGGTTCCCCTGCGTCGACAGCGAGAGTGAGCATACATGTAGTGGCGGCTGGAGCTGGAAGCACCAGATGTAGTAGCGCGTGTCGCGTCGGCGGCGCCGCGCGTAGACAACGGAAACGGGCCGCACGGCCCCTGAGGGACCGTCGGCACCGTGCCCGCCACTGTCGGGGGCGGCCCCGGCGAAGCGGGCGACCGAGGGGGAGAACGGGGAACGGGGCGGGGATGTTTCCGATCGGCCGGAGAAAAACCGGGGAGTCCGCCCGGACGGCCCCGGGACCTCAGAAGCGCATCGTGTAGACCAGCAGGTCCGTGCCGGGGGCGGGCGACCAGTCCCGCTCGGGCGCGCGGACGAAGCCCAGGGCGTCGTAGACCCGGTGCGCGGCGGTCATCGCCGGGCGGGTGGAGAACGCCATCCCGGCCAGCCCCAGCTCCCGGCTGCGGCCGACCGCCGCCGTCACCAGCGCCCGGCCGACACCGCGGCCGCGGGCCGCCGCGCCGACCGCCAGCATCCGGATCTCGCCCTCGCCGGGCCGGGCGACGTCCGCCCACGCGGTGCCGCCCGGCGCGAAGGTCACGCAGCCGAGCACCGCTCCGGCGCCGTCGACGGCGACCAGGAGTTCGGCCTCCCGGTTGCGGCGGGCGGCGTCGCGCAGGAGGTCGGTGTACGGCGAGCCGGGGCGGGTGTGGCCGTCGCCGACGAAGGCCTCGACGCTGACCTCCCCGGCTCCGGCGAGGTCGCGGCCGAGGGCGCGGCGGACGGTCGGGGGCTGCATCCGGACAGTGTGCCGGACGGGCTGCGGCGCCGGTCCGCCAGGTCCGGGTCGAACGGGTAGCCGGTCGGGCGGTGCGCGTTGTCGCGGCCGTGGCGGCCGTTGCGGTCCAGGTCGCGGCCGACCAGGACGCCGAGGAGTCCGAAACTGCCGATGAGGCCCAGCAGGGCGAGCGCGGTGGTCATGCCTCCACTGTGCTGCGGCCGGGCGGCCGGAACGAGTGGCAGGAACGCACCATTGCCACGAAATCCTGCCAGTGCCATCCTGTCGGCATGCGGAAGCTGGACAACGTCGTCGTCGTGGTGCTGGAAGAGGTCCACCCCTTCGAACTGGGCGTGGCCTGCGAGGTGTTCGGGCTGGACCGGAGCGAATCCGGCCTGCCGGTCTACGACTTCGCCCTGGTCGGCGACCGCCCCGGGCCGATGCGCACCCACGCGGGCTTCACCGTCGACGTCCCGCACGGCCCCGAGCGGATCGCCGAGGCCGACCTGGTGATCGCCACCGCCACCGGCGTCCGCGCGCACTACCCCGAGGAGCTCTGCGCGGCGCTCCGGACCGCCCACGACCGCGGGGCCCACCTGCTGTCGATCTGCTCCGGCAGCTTCCTGCTCGGCGCGGCCGGACTGCTCGACGGCCGCCGCTGCACCACCCACTGGCGCCACGCCGCGCTGATGGCCGAGCGCTTCCCGCTGACCACCGTCGAACCCGACGTGCTGTACGTCGACGACCACCCCGTCATCACCTCGGCCGGCACCGCCGCGGGCATCGACGCCTGCCTGCACCTGGTCCGCAAGGTGCAGGGCGCCGAGGTGGCCCGGGAGATCGCCCGCCGGATGGTGGTCGCCCCGCACCGCGACGGCGGGCAGGCCCAGTTCATCAACCGCCCGCTGCCCGAGGCCGACGGCGAGTCGCTGGCCGGGGTGCTGGAGTGGATGCGCCGCCACCTCGACCGGGACACCGGCGTCGAGCAGCTCGCCCGGCTCGCCCACATGTCGCCGCGCACCTTCGCCCGCCGCTTCCGGCAGGAGACCGGCACCACCCCGCACCGCTGGCTCACCGGCCAGCGGGTGCTGCTCGCCCAGCGCCTGCTGGAGTCCACCGCGCAGAGCGTGGACGCGGTCGCCGCCCGCTGCGGCTTCGGCAACGCCGCCGCGCTGCGGCACCACTTCGCCCGCCGGCTCGGCACCACCCCGCAGGCCTACCGGCGGGCGTTCGGCGGCCCGCGGCCCGCCGAACGGCACCTGGACGCCTGACCCCGCGCGGGCGGGGCGGGGCGGGAGGTCAGTCGGGCGGGCGGTCAGTCGGGCGGCAGGCGGCGCCCGGTGCGCGGCCGGTCAGGTCGACAGGTGGCCGGTCTGGTTCCAGCCGGCCGGCCGCAGCCGCCCCTCGCGGGCCCGCCAGACGCTGGTCGAGCAGTTCGCCACCGGGTCCAGCGCCAGCAGCTCCTGCTCGCCGAGGCGGTCCAGCACGTGCCGCAGCATCAGCACCGTGCAGTCGTGCGCGACCAGCAGCACCGGCCGTCCGGCCTCCTCCTCGCCCAGGTCGCGCAGCAGGTCGCGGACCCGCAGCGCCACGTCCAGCCAGGACTCGCCGCCCGGCGGCCGGTAGTACAGCTCGCCCATCCGCCGCCGCCGCTCGGCCTCCGCCGGGTGGTCGCGCTCGATCGCGGCCTTGGTGAGCATCTCCAGCACGCCCAGTTCGCGGTCCCGCAGCCGCTCGTCGTAGCGGACGGCCAGGCCCACCGGCACCGCGCCCAGCCCGGACGCCTGGGCCAGCGCGATCCGGGCGGTCTCCGCGGTGCGCAGGTACGGGGAGCACCACACCGAGCGGGGCCGCTCGGCGGGCGGCCGCTCGGCCCACCAGCGGCCCAGGTCGCGGGCCTGGTCCTGGCCGTGCAGGGAGAGCGGGATGTCGGCGTCCCGGCAGGTGATCGGGACGGACAGCGCCCCGCTGGCGTCCGCGTGCCGGAACTCCACGTTGGCGGTCGACTCGCCGTGCCGGGTGGCGACCAGCACGGAGGGCAGCCGCCGCGCCCCCTCCGGCTGCTCGGCCTCGGGGCGGTGCCCGTTGCGTACCGTGGTGAGGTCGGTCATGGCGGTGGCTCCCCGTGGTCGGTGCGTGCGGTGGGTGTCGTCTCTCCCGGTCTCTCCGGCGAACGGCCAGTCATAACGGACGACCGCGCCGCCACCCCAGTGTCGATCGGGGCGACGGCGCGACCACAGGGCGCACGGCGCGATCGTGCGCGCCCCTGGTGCGTCAGTGCGCCGCCGCGGGCTGCGGGGCGCGCTCCACGGTCCCGTCGCCGGCCTCCGCGGAGTAGTCGGCGCGGGCGGTCTCGTCGGCGCCCTCGGGGGCCCTCAGGGCCCGCAGGGCCGGCGTCAGGACCGCGGCGACGGCCAGGTTCAGCACGAACGCGGTCAGGCCGACGTAGCCGGTCTCGCCGAGGCCGGGGACCTCCGCGCTGTTCCCGCCGAAGTGCTTGGTGGCGGGGGAGGCGATGCCCCAGGCCGTCCACGTCCCGTAGGCCATCCCGACCGCCCAGCCCGCGAGCAGCGCCCAGCGGTGGAACCAGCGGGTGAACAGGCCCGCGACCAGGGCGAGCGCGGTCTGCAGGATCCACAGCCCGCCCAGCAGCTGGAAGTTGATCGCGGCCTGCTTGTCCATCACCAGCACGAACGCCAGCGCGCCGACCTTCACCAGCAGCGAGGCGAGCTTCGCCACCCGGGTCTCCTCGGCCGGGGTGGCGTCCGGCTTCAGGAACTCCCGGTACACGTTGCGGGTGAACAGGTTCGCCGCCGCGATCGACATGATCGCCGCCGGGACGAGCGCCCCGATCCCGATCGCCGCGAACGCCACCCCCGTGAACCAGGACGGGAACATCTGCGCGAACAGCTGCGGCACCGCCAGCTGGCTGTTGAAGCCCGGCACGCCCGCGCCCACCCCCGCCGCGATCGCCAGGAACCCCAGCAGCGCCAGCAGCCCCAGCACCAGCGAGTACGCGGGCAGGATCGCCATGTTCCGGCGCACCGTGCCGCGCGACCCGGACGCCAGCACGCCCGTCACCGTGTGCGGGTACATGAACAGCGCCAGCGCCGAGCCGAACGCCAGCGTCGCGTACGTCCACTGCCCCGGGGCGCCCAGCAGCAGCGAGCCGCCCGGCCCCCCGTGCGGCCCCGGCGCCGCGAACTTCCGCGCCGCCGCCGCGAACACGCTCCCGTAGCCGCCCAGCCGCAGCGGGATGTAGACCACCGCCACGACGATCACCACGTACACCAGCGCGTCCTTGACGAACGCGATCAGCGCCGGGGCCCGCAGTCCCGCCGAGTAGGTGTACGCGGCCAGCACGCCGAAGGCGACGAACAGCGGCAGGTCCCGGACGAACCAGTTGCCGCTGCCGCCCACCCCCAGGGTGTCCAGCACGGCCTGGATGCCGACCAGTTGCAGCGCGATGTACGGCATGGTGGCCAGGATCCCGGTCAGCGCCACCGCCACCGACAGGCCGCGCGAACCGTAGCGCCCGCGCACGAAGTCCGCCGGGGTCACGTAGCCGTGCACCCGCGACACCGACCACAGCCGGGGCAGGAACAGGAACACCAGCGGGTACGCGATCACCGTGTACGGCACCGCGAAGAACCCCGCCGCCCCCACCGCGTACACCGCCGCGGGCACCGCGACGAAGGTGTACGCGGTGTACAGGTCGCCGCCGAGCAGGAACCAGGTCACCCAGGTGCCGAAGTTCCGCCCGCCCAGGCCCCACTCGTGCAGGTGCGCGGCGTCCTCGGCGCGGCGCCAGCGCGAGGCCAGGAAGCCCATCACCGTCACCAGGACGAAGAACAGCAGGAACACCGCCGTCGCGGTCCCGTCCGCGTGCCTCACGCCCGGCCCCCGTCCTTCGGGGCGGGCAGCACCGGCACCCCGGCGGAGGCCCGGCGCACCGCCTCGTCCCGCCGCACCAGCAGGTACGCGGTGCCGGTGAACAGCGCCGACACCGGCACCCACAGCAGCTGGTACCAGTAGAAGAACGGGATCCCGCCCAGGGCGGGGGCGAGCCTGTTGTAGGACGGCACCCACAGCATCACCACGACCGGCACCAGCAGGCACAGCCCGGCCAGCACCCGGGCGGCGGAGACCGCGGGAGGCGCGCCGGCGGCGGGCGCGTGGGGGGACGGGGACGGCACGGGGCGGCTCCGGGGGACGACGGGGAGTCACCTCGGCGGCACCCCCGGTGATCGGAAGGTCCCTCGCGAGACTAGGGCAGCGGAGTGACCCCTGTCACACCGCCGTCAACCCGATCGCGGGCACCACCCGGACGCGCCGACGTGCCGACCGCCGCCACGCCGACCCGCCCGTTACGCGGGCCGCCGTCACCCGGACCGCCGTTACGCGGGCCGGTTCAGTCGGGTGATGAACTTGTAGCGGTCGCCGCGGTAGATCGAGCGCACCCACTCCACCGGCGCGCCGTCCGCGTCGAAGGAGTGCCGGGACAGCTGCAGCATCGGCAGGCCCAGGTCGGAGCCGAGCAGGCCGGCCTCGCGCGGGTTGGCGAGGGTGGTCTCGATGGTCTCCTCGGCCTCCGCGACCGTCACCCCGTAGACCTCGCGCAGCGCGGTGTACAGCGAGTTGTGCTTGGCCAGGTTGCGCCGCAGCGCGGGGAAGCGCTTGGCGGACAGGTGCGCGACCTCGATCGCCATCGGGTCGCCGTTGGCCAGGCGCAGGCGCTCGATCCGCAGCACCCGGCCGCCGGGCTTGATGTCCAGCAGCGGGGCGAGCCGCTCGTCCGCGGAGATGTAGGCGACCTCGACCAGGCGGGAGGTCGGCTCCAGGCCCTGGGCGCGCATGTCCTCGGTGTACGAGGTGAGCTGCAGGGCCTGCGCGACCTTCGGCTTGGCGACGAAGGTGCCCTTGCCCTGGATGCGCTCCAGGCGGCCCTCGACGACCAGCTCCTGCAGGGCCTGCCGGACGGTGGTGCGCGAGGTGTCGAACTGGGCGGCCAGCGCGCGCTCCGGCGGTACCGGCGTGCCGGCCGGCTGGGTCTCGGTCAGCTGCAGCAGGTGCCGCTTGAGGCCGTAGTACTTCGGGACCCGGGCCGTGGCGGTGGCAGGGCCGGTCTGGATCGGCACGGTGGAGCCCTCGGCGAGCGCCGCCGTGTCCCTGTCGCCACTCATGGCAGCTCTCACTCCTCGTTGGAGGCGGTCCCTTAACGGACCCCTAAGTCCTATGTAACAGCACATGTTTGCACGCGCGGGAGAACAAGCGTGAGCCCCGGGCCGCATTCGAAGCGGCCCGCCGGGCACGCGACGGGCCCGGGACGGGGCGCCTGGCACCCGTCCCGGGCCCGTCCCGAGTGTCTCAGCCGGCCCTGGCGGCCGTCACCGCGAGCCCCGCGAGGGCTTCCGCCGCGGCGATCGCGCAGACCCGCGAGCCGCCGTAGGTGGCCAGCGTGGTCACCCCGCGGGGGGCGAACAGCCCGGCCACGCCGTGGGCGGTGCCCATCTCCACCACCACCGCGTCCGGCCGGTGCTCGACCAGGGCCAGTGCGGCCCGGCGCATCCAGGCGTGCCGGTGGACGTCGCGCACCACCAGCACCAGCGGGCGGCCGACGGCCGCGCCCGCCAGCGGGGCGGTGTCGATCTCGACGTCGTGGGCGGCGACCTCGACGTGCAGCAGGCCGGAGCCCTCGGTCACGGTCGCGGGCGGCGCGACCCGGGTGGAGGTGGTGCCGGGCACCAGCTCGCCCAGCGGACCGGCCACGCCCCAGGGGGTCTCGTCGCCGACCGCGATGTTCGCGGCCGGGGAGAACTCGACCACGTGCGGGACGCCGCCCAGCGGGCGGAGCTCGCCGCTGATCCGCAGCGCCCGGCGGGCGGCGGTCAGGCCGACGCCGACCTCGGCCTGCTTGCCGACCAGCGCGGCCCGCACCCCGGCGGACCAGCGGGCGACGGCCCGGTTGCGCTCGGCGGCCTCGTGCAGGCGCTCGGCGGGGAGCCGGCCCTCGCGGACCGCCCAGACCAGGGCGTCGCGCAGGTAGACGAAGGCGTCCTCGTCGTCCAGGCCGCCGCCGACGCAGATGGTGTCGGCACCGGCCGCGACGGCCCGCACCGAGCCGGCCGCGACGCCGTGGGTGCCGGAGATGGCGCCCATCTCGATGCCGTCGGTGACGATCAGCCCGTCGAAGCCGAGCTCCTCGCGGAGCAGGCCGGTGAGGATGCGCTGCGACATGGTCGCGGGCAGCTGGGCGTCGTAGGCGTCGAACAGGATGTGCGCGGTCATGATGCTCTTCACGCCGGCCGCGATGGCGGCGCGGAAGGGCAGCAGGTGCTCGGCGAACTGGTCCAGGCCGAGGTCGATCCGGGGCAGGCCCAGGTGCGAGTCGCCGGCCGTGTCGCCGTGGCCGGGGAAGTGCTTGGCGCAGGCCGCGACACCGGCGGACTGCAGGCCGCGGACGTACGCGGCGGTGTGGCGGGCGGCGAGGTCGCCGTCGCCGCCGAAGGACCGGACGCCGATCACCGGGTTGTCCGGGTTGGAGTTGACGTCCGCGTCGGGCGCGTAGTTGAGGTTCACGCCGACGCTGGACAGGTCGAACCCGATGGAGCGGGCGACCCGCTCGGTGAGGTCGGTGTCGTCGACCTCACCGAGCGCCAGGTTCCCCGGGTAGGAGGAGCCGCTGGCCACCTCGAGGCGGGTGACGTCGCCGCCCTCCTCGTCGGTGGCGACCAGCAGGTCGCCGTTGAGCGCGTACAGCTCCGAGGTCAGGGCGGCGACCTGCTGCGGGGTGCGGATGTTGCGGCCGAACAGGGCGACGCCGCCGAGTTCGCCGTCGCCCAGTCTGCGACGCAGCCACTCGGGCGCGGTCAGACCGGCGAAGCCGGGCTGCAGGACCGCTCCGGCGTCGCGGAGGAGAGCGGCGCTTTCCGTACCGGGCATCGCCTTGTTTCCTTCCCTGGAGGTGAGAGGTGTTTCAGGTGCAGTGAGGGGTGAGGAAGGGGCTCAGCCCTTGACCGCACCGGCGGTGAGACCCGCCGACACCTTCTTCTGGAAGAACACGAACAGGATGATGACGGGCAGCGAGACGAGCAGGCCGCCGGCCATCTGCGAGCCGTAGTCCGCGGCGCGGGTGGGCGTGGACGAGTAGAACGTCAGCCAGGTCATCGAGGTGTTCTTGCCGTTGGTGGCCATGAGGGTCTTGACGACGATGAACTCGTTCCAGGCCTGGATCCAGCTGTAGACCGCGGTGGTGACCAGGCCGGGCATGGTGAGCGGCAGGATGATGCGGAAGAACGCGCCCCACTGGGTGCAGCCGTCGACCATCGCGGCCTCGTCCAGCTCGGACGGGATGTTCACGATGAACGAGCGCAGCGTCCAGATCACGTACGGGACGGTGAAGACCAGGTAGGCGAGGATGACGCCGACGATGGTGCCGGTCATGTTGATCTCGTTCATCAGCACGAACAGCGGGATGAGGATCGCCATCAGCGGCACCATCTGGACCACCAGCATGGTGACGATGAAGAAGTTGCGGCCGCGGAAGTTGAACCGGGCCACCGCGACGGCGGCCAGGAAGCCGACCGCGACACCGAGGACCACGGCGCCCAGGGTCAGCAGCACGGTGTTCTGCAGCGACGGCAGGAAGTCCTTGTCGTCGAAGATCGTCTTGTAGCTGTCGAGCGAGAACGTGGACGGCCAGAACGTCGGGTTCTGGGAGATCAGGTCCTTGTTCGTCTTGAAGGTGGTGAGGACCATCCAGTAGATCGGGAAGGCCATCACGACCGCGACGAGCAGCGCGATGGTGTTCCAGACCCAGGTCATGACGCCGCTGCGGCCGACCTCGGTCTCCTTGGACTTCTTCGGCTTCTTGACCGGCGGGAGCGGCTGCTGGGTCTCCGGGGCGGGGGAAAGGACGTCGCTCATCGCTCGTTGGCTCCGATCTTGAGCATCTGGCGGATGTAGAACACGAGCGCCGCCAGCATCATGATGATCATGATGATCGAGATCACCGAGGCGTCGCTGTACCGGGACGGGACGATGCCCTCCATGTACAGGTAGGTGCCGATGGTCTGGTAGCCGGACTCGGGCGAGGAGTTGCGCAGCGCGTAGATCTGCGCGAACACCTGGAAGTCCCAGATGAAGCTGAGCGCGGCACTGATCATCAGGAAGGGCCGGATGACCGGGATGGTCACGTGGAAGAAGGCCTGGAGGCCGTTGGCGCCGTCCAGCTTGGCGGCCTCCATCAGCTCCTTGGGCACCTGGGTGAGCGCGGCGTACAGGCCCAGCACCAGGAAGGGCAGCGCGCCCCAGATGACGACGGCGGCACCGACCACGTACAGGCCGACGGTCGGGTCGGCGAACCAGTCGTAGTTCTTCCAGGTCTCGTCACCGGTGATCAGGTAGGCGACGTAGTCGACCACGCCGCCGTTGGAGGCGAACAGCCAGCGGAAGACCTGGCCGTTGACCAGGGCCGGGATCGCCCAGACGAACATCATCACGGTGAAGACCGTGACCCGGACCCAGTTCGACACCCGGTTGAGCAGCAGCGCGATCAGCATGCTCAGCACCATGGAGAGGATGACCAGCTCCGCGGTGAAGTAGATCGAGCGGAGGATCACCTCCCAGAAGGTGTCGTCGTGCAGGATCTTGTCGAAGCCGTCGAGGCCGATGTACTTGGCCTTCTCCGGGTGCTTCAGGTAGGCGAACTTGTTGACGTTCTGGAACGCCAGGTCGAACAGCCTGTAGATCGGGTACACCAGGACGCCCAACAGCACGATGACCGCGGGCAGCAGGAGGGTGTAGGGAATGTACTGGCCGCCCGCGAAGACGCCGCGGCGCTGCAGCTTCTTCACCGGGGCGGGCCCCTGGTTCTCGGACCGCGTCACGGTCTCGTCGGTGGTCACACTCATCAGGGTCCTTCCCGGGCCCGCGGATCTGGTCGGTCCTGGCGCACGGGTGGGCAGTCCGCGTGATCGCGGACTGCCCACCCCCTAACCTGCGCTCAGTGCGGTGGTCCGCCCGAGGCGTTCCGGACTCCCCGGACGGACCTGCGTGTTCAGCCGGTCGGTCAGCCGTTCAGGCCCTTGATGACGTCGGCCTCGGCCTTCTTGAGCTCGGCGGCCGGGTCGCCACCGGCGGCGATCGCGCTGAGGGCGTTCTTCAGCGCGGTCTCGTTCGAGCCGGACCACATCGGGGAGTTCGGGATGAACCAGGTCTTGCCCTCGGCGGCGGAGCCGGCCGCGACGTTCGCCGGGTCGGCCTGCTTGTAGGCGGCGACCAGGTTCTTCGCGTTCGGGATCGCGTGCTTGGCGAGCGCGGTCTGCTGCGCGGTGTTGGTGAAGATCTGCAGGAAGGTCGCGCCCAGGCCCGGGTTCTTGGCGTTGGACGGGACGGCCAGGTCGGAGCCGCCGAGGAACGCCGGGGTCGGGTCGCCGGCCGCCGCGCCCGGGAGGGCGATGGTGGCGAGCTTGTCCTTGAGGGCCGGGTTGCCGTTCTTCTCGTCGATGACCGAGCCGACCTCCCAGCCGTTGCCGATGATGGCGGCGATGTTGCCCTTGGCCATCAGCGCGTCCTGGTCGGTCTCGTCAGCGGTGGTGCCGCCGACCGAGAACTGCTTCTGCAGGTCGTTCCAGGTGGAGATGCCTTCGACGAACTTCGCGTCCGAGAGGGTGCTGGACCAGTTGTCGCCGTCCTTCTTGGCGATGACGTTGTCCACGCCGAAGGAGCCGGCGCCGAAGGAGACGGCGGTGTACCAGTTCTTGCCCGGCAGGTACAGGGCGGAGAAGTTGGCGGTGCCGGCGTTGGCGGCCTTGACCTTCGCCAGGGCGTCCTTCAGCTCGGCCAGGGTGGTCGGGGCCTGGGCGACACCGGCGGCCTCGAACAGGTCCTTGCGGTAGATCATGACGCGGGCGCCGGCGTAGTACGGGACGGCGTAGGTCTTGGAGTGGTCGGCCGACTGGCCGGAGGCGGCCAGGGAGTCCAGCCACTTGTCCGAGTTGTCGAACTTGCTCTTGACCGAGGTCAGGTCGACGAAGGACTCGGCGTCGATGTACTTCGCGGCCTGGGTGTTGCCGATCTCGATCGCGTCGGGCGCGTTGTCCGAGAGCATGGCGGTGTCGAGCTTGGTGGTGTAGTTCGACCAGGTCTGCCACTGGATCTCGACGTCGGCGCCGGTCTCCGCCTTGAACTGGGTCTTGGCGGCCTCGACCACGTCGTTCCACTGCTTCTGGGCGTCGTCCATCAGCCAGACGGTGATCTTCTTGCCCTTGCCGTCCTTGCTCAGGACCTCGCCCGACTTGCTGCCGCTGTCGGACGAAGAAGACGACGAGCAGGCCGAGGCGACGAGCACGGTGGCGATAGCGGCCACGGCTGCGATCTTGCGGTTCAAACCATCCTCCAGAGGGATGAGCAAGGTAGGGCACCGGGCTGCTGGGCCGACTGGCCTGGAGCTGCGTTGTGCCGTATGGGGGAACGTCACCGAATGACACGGACACGAACTGCCGTCTCCGGCGGGCCGATCCGTGAGGTGGAGTAGACCATTGGTTTAGACCAACGCCTGGAGGTTGGCATGGACCAATGACGAGCGTCAAGGGCTCGAAGAGCGGTTGCACAAGCCGTTATCAACGCTTGACTCGGCCGTGTTGGACTGGACCAACGTGGGGAGGAAACGGGACCTATCGGGGCACCGGGCCGTTACCTCCCGGCGTCGCGGGCCGCGTCCGCGGCATATTTGTGAGGCCATGTCAAGAACGGGTACCGGCCACCGCGCGAGGGTCGCGCGCAAGGGTGGCGTCCCTCACGGCCCGCTGCACGGCCGCGCTGCACGGCCGCGCTGCACGGCCGCGCGCCGCACGGCCGCGCGCCGCACGGCCGGGTGCCGCGCCCGTACGAGGGCGCTGCGCGGGGGCGCCGGGCGGGGCGTCGGTCGGTGCGGCCGCGGGGTGCGCGGGCCCGGGGTGAAAGCGGCGGAGTTTCCCGGCTCAATACCGAGGGGCCAATGGCGGGGCTTCCTCCCCGGTTTTCCGGCCGGGTCCGGCAATGGCCGGGGCGGGAATCCCGGTCGGCAGTTCCGCGGATTTCCCGGGATCCCCGGCGTCCGCCGCCAAGTGGCCCGCGGGGCCGGTGTTCTGCGGCGCCCCGGGCCCGGCGGCGTTCGCGCGCGGCCCCGCGCGCGAGCGGCTCCGGGGTGCGCCGCCGCAGGCCCCGGCACCGGCCGGGCCCGACGGGGGACGGTGCCAGGGTGCGCCGATCCCGTCCGGGGGTGAACTCGTGCGTATCCGACGGGTGGCGGCCCGGCCCCCGGGGCTCCGGCGGGCGGGGCGGGCGGGCGGCCGCCCGGGGCGGCGCCGGATAAATCGGGGGCGCGGGGATTCCGGGAATTGGCGGTGATCCATTCGCCTCACCGAGGGTCACCTTAAGTGACCCTAAAGTCATGCGCGCGGGGCGGCCCCCGGGGAGGGTTGACGTGGTCGGGCCAAGGAAGGCAACGGATTGACAACGAGCAGGGTGCGAAACAGCACCCGCGTTGACGCCCCAAATTGGTCTAGGCCAAGATCCGGAAATCTGGTCTGTACCACCGCGCAGACCTCCCCGCCCCTATCCGGAGGATTGCGTGAAGCGTCAGGTACTGGCCACGCTCAGCACCGCTGCCCTGTTGGCCACCGCCGCAGGCTGCTCGTCCGGCAGCCCGTCGCCTTCACCGACGAACGTCGACACGAAGGACTTGACCGGCACCGTCACCGTCTGGCTGATGAACGACGCCCAGAAGAGCTGGCCCGAGCTGGTGCAGCAGGTCAACGACGAGTTCGCCGAGAAGTACCCGAACGTCCAGCTCAAGCTCAGCTACCACGAGTGGTCCAGCAAGGTCTCCGAGCTGGACGCCGCGATCGCCGCGGGCGCCGCCCCGGACGTGGTCGAGCTCGGCAACACCGAGACCCTGAAGTACATCGTCAACGGCTCGCTGCTGAAGGTGGAACGGAACACCTTCGACAACTCCGACAACTGGATCAAGGGTCTCGCCGACACCTGCACCTACAAGGACGCGCTCTACTGCGTGCCCTACTACGCGGGCGCCCGCGTCGGCATCTACAACTCGAAGATGTTCCAGGACGCCACCGGCTCCGCGGACCTCCCGCAGGACGAGGACGCCATGATCGGCGCCCTCGACAAGGTCGCGGCCAAGTACAAGGGCGTCCCCGGCTACTCGGCGCTGTACCTGCCCGGCCCCTACTGGTACGCCGCGATGTCCTACGTCACCGCGTACGGCGGCTCGATCGCCCGCTTCGACTCGGCCGGGAACTGGCACGGCACCCTGCACGAGGCCAAGTCCCAGCAGGGCCTGCAGCACTTCGTCGACCTGGTGAGGAAGTACAACAAGGGCGGCGACCTCAAGGTCAACGAGCAGGACCAGGCCAAGGTGCTCGGCCACGAGAAGGCCGGCCTGATCTACGCCAACGGCTGGGAGCAGAGCGTCGCCACCGCCCCGATCACCGGCACCCCGGCCCTGCAGGACGTGCTCAAGGTCGCCGCGATGCCCGGCCCCGGCGGGAAGCCGCTGCCCTCCTTCATCGGCGGCTCCGACCTGGCGGTCACCGCCAAGACGCAGAGCGCGCAGGCGGCCACCGACTGGGTGCGGATGTTCACCAGCGCGAAGTCCGAGCAGGTGCTGGCCGACAAGGACACCCTGCCGAACAACCTGGTCCAGCTGGCCCCGCTGAAGGACAAGCCCACCACCGCCGCGGCCGCCAACGCCGTCCAGGACGCCTGGTTCACCCCGCTGGCACCCGGCTGGGGCGCGGTCGAGAAGCAGAACATCCTGGTCGACATGCTGAACGCGATCTTCTCGGGCAAGAGCGTCGCGGACGCCACCGAGGAGGCCGACGCCCGGATCGACCAGCTGATCAACAACCCGGGCTGACCGGCCCGATCGGCGTTCCGGGCCTTCGGACCGGGCCCCGCGGCGGACACGGAGTGTGCTGCGGGGCCCGGTCGCACGTAGGATCGGCACAGAACAGTTCCATGCAGCGAGGGTGCGGACTCGCCGCCGTTCAGAGGTCCCCGTCGGGCGTCCCGCCCCACGGGGTAGAACCATCTCTCCACGGAGGCACACCCCGATGTCCGACCCGCAGACTGTTTCCGTACCCGGCAGGATCATGTCGGCGGAGATGGCCGAGCAGCCGGCCGTCCTGCAGCGCATCCTCGACGAGGGCGCGCCCGCGATCCGTGAGATCGCCGCGCAGATCGCCGCCCGCAACCCGCGCTTCGTCCTGCTGACCGCCCGCGGGACCTCCGACAACGCCGCGCTGTACGCCAAGTACCTGATCGAGGTGCTGCTCGGCAAGCCGGCCGGCCTGACCTCGATGTCCACCACCACCGCGTACGGCGCCAAGCCGGACCTCACCGACTGCCTGGTCGTCACGGTCAGCCAGTCCGGCGGCTCGCCCGACCTGGTGGCCTCCACCAAGGCGGCCCGCGAGGCCGGTGCGATCACCCTGGCGGTCACCAACAACGCCGCCTCGCCGCTCGCCGAGGTCTCCGAGTTCCACATCGACGTGCTGGCCGGGCCGGAGAAGGCGCTGCCCGCCACCAAGACCTACACCGCCGAGCTGCTGGCGCTGTACCTGTTCGTCGAGGGCCTGCGCGGCGGCGACGGCTCCGCGGCGAAGGCGCTGCCCGAGCTGGCGGCGGGCATCCTGGCCCGGCAGGGCGAGGTCAAGGCGCTGGCCGAGCGCTACCGCTTCGCCCAGCGCCTGGTCATCACCTCGCGCGGCTACGGCTACCCGACCGCCCGCGAGGCGGCGCTGAAGCTGATGGAGACCACCTACATCCCGGCCTCCCCGTTCTCCGGCGCGGACCTGCTGCACGGCCCGCTGGCCATGGTGGACAACGTCTCGCCGGTCATCGCGATCGTCCCGGACGGCAAGGGCGGCGAGGCCCTGCAGCCCGTCCTGGACCGCCTGCGCGGCCGCGGCGCCGACCTCGTGGTGATCGGCCAGCAGGACCAGGTCGACGCCGCCAGCGCCGGCTTCGCGCTGCCGGCCGGCGTGCCCCAGGAGGTCCAGCCGATCCTGGAGATCCTGCCGCTGCAGCTGCTGGCCTACGAGGTCACCATCGCCCGCGGCCAGGACCCGGACGCCCCCCGCGCGCTCGCCAAGGTCACCGAGACCCACTGAGACGCGCGAAGCCGCCCCCGCGAGGTCCTGCGGGGGCGGCTTCGTCGTGTCCGGGGGCGCGCGGTGGAAGCTTCACACCGGGCGGGGAGGGGCGGGGGAGAGCGGGAGGGGCCGGAAAACACTTCGGGCCACGGCGCCGACACAGGACCCTCAACCTGTGCGGCACCGTAGCCCGGAGCTGTATGCCGGAGGCGGGGACCGTCCGAGAGTTGTGCGGGACCCTCGAACGACGCCTCCGACCGAGGAGGGGCCTCGCGCGGTCAGGGCAGTTGCGCGGAGGGCCTCTCCTTGGTGCATGTTCATTGTGGACTAGACCAATCTGGGTTGTCCAGAGGCGCCCCGCAATTGGTCTGGACAACGTACGGGCAGGTGGTCGGCGATACGCTCACCGTGTGCCCTCGCTGAACGAACTCGTCCGCCGCCACACCACCCTCACCGGTGCCGACGTGGAGTGGCTGCACCTCCTGGTCTCGGAGTGGCAGCTGCTCTCCGACCTGTCCTTCGCCGACCTGGTGCTGTGGATCCCCACCTGGGACGGCATCCGCTACGTCTCGGTGGCCCAGATGCGGCCCAACACCGGCCCCACCTCGTACCAGGACGACATGGTCGGCCACCTGGTGCCGCGCGGCCGCCGCCCGCTGCTGGACGCCGCCTACGACGAGGGGAGGATCGTCCGCGAGGGCGACCCGGAGTGGCGGGAGGAGGTGCCGGTGCGGGTGGAGTCCATCCCGGTGCGACGGGACGGCAAGGTGCTCGGCGTGATCGCCCGCAACACCAACCTGCTGACCGTCCGCACCCCCAGCCGGCTGGAGCTCACCTACCTGCAGAGCGCCTCCGACCTGGCCCAGATGATCGCGGCCGGCAGCTTCCCCTTCCCCGGCGCCGAGCAGGCCGACATGGACGCCGCGCCGCGGGTCGGCGACGGCCTGATCCGGCTCGACGTGGAGGGCGTGGTGACGTACGCCAGCCCCAACGCGCTCTCCGCCTACCACCGGCTCGGGCTGACCACCGACCTGGTGGGCAGTCACCTCGGGCGGAGCACCGCCGAACTGGTGCCGCCCAGCCGCGGCGCGGTGCACGAGGCGCTGGTGAAGATGGCCAGCGGCTGGGCGCCCCGGCAGACCGAGGTCGAGGCGCAGGGCGGCGTGGTGACCCTGCGGACCATCCCGCTCAAGCCCAAGGGCACCCCCACCGGCTCCCTGGTGCTCTGCCGGGACGTCACCGAACTGCGGCGCCGCGACCGCGAGTTGATGACCAAGGACGCCACCATCCGGGAGATCCACCACCGGGTGAAGAACAACCTGCAGACCGTCGCCGCGCTGCTGCGGCTGCAGTCCCGCCGGATGGACTCGGCCGCCGGCCGGGCCGCCCTCGACGAGGCCGTCCGCCGGGTCGGCTCGATCGCCATCGTGCACGAGACGCTCTCGCAGGCCCTGGACGAGTCGGTCGCCTTCGACGAGATCGCCGACCGGGTGCTGGCGATGGTGATGGAACTCTCCCAGGACGGACGGGTGGTGGCCCGCCGCAGCGGCTCCTTCGGCATCCTGTCCGCCGAGGTCGCCACCCCGCTGGCGATGATCCTCACCGAACTCACCCAGAACGCCCTGGAGCACGCCTTCGGCCCCAGCGCCTCCGGCAGCATGGAGGTCAGCGCGCTGCGCGGCCGCGCCCCTTCCGGCGGCACGGGCTGGTCGGAGACCTGGAACAACGGCGCCAAGCCCGAGGAGTACCTGCTGATCACCGTGCAGGACGACGGTCGCGGCATGCCCGAGGGCTTCGACCCGCAGCAGGCCGGCAACCTCGGCCTGCAGATCGTCCGCACCCTGGCCACCGGCGAACTCGGCGGCACCTTCGACATGGTGGCCGCGCCCGAGGGCGGTACCAAGGTGGTGCTGGAGATCCCCGTCCGCTGAGCACGGCCGCCCGGCCGGACCCCGGTGGCCCCGGATCCCCGGGGCCGCCGGGCCACCGGACCCCCGGAGACAGAAACGAGGCCCTGCCGACCGGGGGGGGTGGGTCGGCAGGGCCTCTCGACCCGGTCCGGCCGTCGGGGGGAGTCGGCCGGAACGGGGGCTTCTGGTGATGGCGCGACGCCCGCCTCCGTGCGTTGCACACGGTGAGCGCCACAGGCCAACAATATTGCTCTAAGTGAACAGTATCAAGTGCCTGGACGGCTCGCGTCGTCGGCCCCGCGGATCGAGCGGGGCCCGTTCGGGAAGGCTCGGCCGGCCAGTCGCGGCCGAACCCTTGATCGTAAGTTGATCCGTACTGCGTGCTGACGGTGCGTCAGCGGGTGTGTCAGGCGGTGCGGGCGCGGTTGCGGGCAGCGCGGCGCTTCATCGCACGACGCTCGTCCTCGCTCATGCCGCCCCAGACGCCGGCGTCCTGGCCGGTCTCCAGTGCCCACTGCAGGCACTGCTCCATCACGGGACAACGGCGGCACACGGCCTTGGCTTCCTCGATCTGCAGCAGAGCAGGGCCGGTGTTCCCGATCGGGAAGAACAGCTCCGGGTCCTCTTCGCGGCAGACAGCGCGGTGGCGCCAGTCCATGGTCGTCCAACTCCTCCGGTCGCGGGCGGTGGCCCGTGACTCACTCGAATGGCTTGTGAATGTGAACGCTTTCACGAATCCCGCAACAGCAAAAGGGACCTAAGGCCCACCGGGCCCGGGCGGTCTGTGCTGAGGGGGGTTCGGCGATTCCAGGGGCTCTCCCGCGGTGTCCCGCTGCGGTGTGTCCCGATCGCCATGTAGAGGTTCGCAAACCTCGGAGCCGGATACAACCCCCTTCGGCAAGAAATTTTTGATTCTTCGGTGTCGCCTACCTCACAGGCAGTACTTCTATGGGGTGAAGGGGTTCGAACGTTCGAGAGCAAGGTTGCGACCCCCTTCTGGTCACACAATCACACGCAGTGCCCGTCGTACGCCTGTGAAACTGACGCGACTCCTGTCTCCAAGGTGGTCCCCGTCGACCTGAAACGGGGCCGGTTCCTCTGAAACCAAGGTGAAGTGCCGAACGTCGTGATAGGAGACGAGGTGCTTCCCGGAGGGCCCGGCCGGGCGCGCACCCCCCTCCGCCGCGGGCAGCGGGCGGAGGATCTGACGGACCGTTCGAGCGGTCCGGAACGCGGTCATTCGAGTGATGCCGAAGATGTCGAGGTCGGTTTCGAAGGACGCCGCGGGGGAGGGGAAGACCGGACGGGAACCCAGGAAGGTCCACGGCGAGGTGTTGGACACCACGGCCATCACCATGCCCGGCACCGGGTCCTGGCCGTTGATCTCCAGGGAGATCGGCCCCGAACGGCGGTGCTCACGCTCAGTGACGTAGTGCCGGAGCGCCTCCACGACGTAGAGCGCGTGCGTGGACTTGCGCCCCGCACGGCGCTGGCGCTCCACCCGGCCGACCACGCCCGCGTCGAAGCCAAGGCCCGCGGTGAACGTGAACCAGCGGTCCGGCAGCCCGTCGGTCAGCGCCTTGCCCAGGCCGATCGACCGCTCCCGGCGGTCCGCCAGCGCGTCCAGCAGCGCACCCGTCGCCTCCACCGGGTCGTTCGGCAGGCCCAGCGCCCGGGCGAACACGTTCGTCGAACCGCCCGGCACCACCGCCAGCCGCGGCACCCGCTCGCCCGGGCCGTGCGCCAGCAGGCCGTTCACCACCTCGTTGACCGTGCCGTCCCCGCCCAGCGCCACCACCAGGTCCACCGAGCCGTCCTCGGTCACCCGCTGCGCCAAGTCGCGGGCGTGGCCGCGGTACTGGGTCTGCGCGACCTCCAGTTTCAGGTCGCTGCGCAGGGCATGGGTCAGGACGTCCCGGGTCCGGCCACTGGTGGTGGTCGCCTTCGGGTTCACGACCAGGAGAGCGCGCATGGTGATCAGCCTACGACCCGCCCGGCGCGAGCCGACCGTTACCCTGGCCCGGTGACCGCTGAATCCGCCACCGCCCCCGCCGCCGCCCCCGCCGCCCGGCCCGTCCCGCTGCTCGTCGGCTCGGCGCTCACCGCGCTGGAGGGCGCGGCGATGGCCGCCTGGGGCGTCTACAACCTGGCCTCCGGCTTCACCGGCGCGGACGCCGACTTCGGCCGCGCCGAGCTCGGCGGCGCCGTCCTGCTGCTGATGGGCCTGCTGCCGCTGCTCGCCGGCCGCGCCCTGCTGCGCGGGCAGCGCTGGGGCCGCAGCCCCGCCGTGCTCACCAACTCCATCTGCCTGCCCGTCGCGTACTACATGTGGGAGTCCGGCGGTGCGATGGCCGCCGTCGGCGTCGCGGTCGGCCTGCTCGGCCTGGTCGGCATCGGCGCCCTGCTCAACCCCAGGGTCACCGCCGTGCTGTACGGCACCCCCGGCGACGGGCCGCAGTAGCCGCCCGCGGACGGACGCGGACGGACGCAGGGCCCGTCCCCGGGTGGGGACGGGCCCTGCGGCGTTCCACGGGCCGCTGCGGGGGCCTACTCCTCGACCAGCAGCTTCTCGCGCAGCTGCGCCAGGGTGCGGGCCAGCAGCCGGGAGACGTGCATCTGCGAGATGCCGACCTCGGCCGCGATCTGCGACTGGGTCATGTTCCGGAAGAACCGCAGCACCAGGATCTTCTGCTCCCGGGGCGGCAGCTGGGCCAGCAGCGGCTTCAGCGACTCGCGGTACTCGACGCCCTCCAGCGCCTCGTCGGTCGCGCCCAGGGTGTCCGCCACGGCGGGCGACTCGTCGTCGCTGTCCGGCACGTCCAGCGAGAGGGTGGAGTACGCGTTGGCGGACTCCAGGCCCTCCAGCACGTCCTCCTCCGAGATGCCCAGGTGCTCGGCCAGCTCGTGCACCGTCGGCGACCGGCCGTGCCGCTGGGACAGTTCGCTGGTCGCCGTGGTCAGCGACAGCCGCAGCTCCTGCAGGCGGCGCGGCACCCGCACCGCCCAGCCCTTGTCGCGGAAGTGCCGCTTGATCTCGCCGACGATGGTCGGCGTCGCGTACGTGGAGAACTCCACGCCGCGCTCGTGGTCGAACCGGTCCACCGACTTGATCAGGCCGATGGTGGCGACCTGGGTCAGGTCGTCCAGCGGCTCGCCGCGGTTGCGGAAGCGCCGGGCCAGGTGCTCCACCAGCGGGATGTGCATCCGGACCAGCTGGTTGCGGATCTCCACCCGCTCCGCCGAACCCTCCGGCAGCTCGGACAGCCGGACGAACAGCGCCCGGGCCGCCTCGCGGTCCGGGGCGCCGCTGCGGTGCCCCTGGGCCGGCACGGTCGAGCGGACGGCCTCGGCGGCCGCCGCCGCCGGACCGTCGTCCGCCGCGGGCCCGGCAGCGGGTGCCGTCTCGGGCCCGGGCGCCGCCTCGGGCAGCTCGGGCTTCGGGTCGGTCGGCTGGCTCATCCGGTGGGAGTCCTTCGGGAGGGCTTCGTCAGGGGTGGCGGGGCGGGCGACGCTCGCCTGCGGCGGTACGACGGCAACTGTGCGGTCCAGATCACTCACGGCGATCACCCGTTCCGTTCCGAGAACACGTCACTACCTACGGCTGGCCCGGCGACCCGCCGCGCTTCTTGTGCAGGCTGATGGAGACCGTGTTGTCCGAGCCCACCGTCGAGTCGACCTCGCCGGCCAGCGCGGAGAGCACCGTCCAGGCGAAGGTGTCCCGCTCCGGGGCCCGGCCGTCGGTGGTCGGCGCGGAGACCGTGACCCGCAGCGAATCGCCCACCAACTGGAACACGCAGCTCAGGATCGAACCGGGCACGGCCTGCTGGAGCAGGATCGCGCACGCCTCGTCCACCGCGATCCGGAGATCCTCGATCTCGTCCAGGGTGAAGTCGAGCCGGGCCGCGAGACCGGCCGTCGCCGTTCGCAGCACCGAGAGATAGGCACCCGCCGCGGGCAGCCGGACCTCAACGAAGTCCTTCACTCCGGGCTCGCCGTCGATCTGGGACACCCTCACCTCCTGGGTGGCGCACGGTGCTTGCGGCCGGGGAGCTGCCAACACCACTACTGGCTCGGTTCAACTGCCTTGTGCCCCGAGACGTTACCGCGCCCGGGGGCGGTCTGTCGTGATCTCGCGCCACCGTCACGGGAACGAGGGACCACGGTTCGAACGGGGCGCGCTCAGCGCGGCTCGGAGCCGAGCTCGGCGAGCGCGCCGTCGGTCAGCCGGAAGACCGTCCACTCGTCCATCGGCACCGCGCCGAGCGACTTGTAGAAGCCGATCGACGGCTCGTTCCAGTCCAGCACCGACCACTCCAGCCGCTGGTAGCCGCGCTCCACGCAGATCCGGGCCAGCTCGGTCAGCAGCGCCTTGCCGTGGCCGCCGCCGCGCTTCTCCGGGCGGACGTACAGGTCTTCCAGGTAGATGCCGTGCGTGCCGCGCCAGGTCGAGAAGTTGCGGAACCAGAGCGCGAAACCGACCCGCTCGCCGGACTCCTCCTCGGCGATCAGGCCGAACACCGCCGGGTGCTCGCCGAACAGCGCGTCGTGCAGCTGCTCCTCGGTGGCCTTCGCCTCGGGCAGCGCCCGCTCGTACTCGGCGAGTTCGCGGATCATGGCGTGGACGAAGGGGACGTCGGCGGGGGTCGCGGTGCGGATCATACGGTCGAGCGTACTCATCTCACCCCTTCATCCGGAATGGCCTTTATGCCCGGGGCGGCACCGCCGGAAACGGTCTCCGGACGGCGCGCCCCGGGCACGGGCGGGTTCCTGCGGGTGGACGGGGGCGGGTGCGGGCCCCCGGGGGCCTTCCGGGAGGGCTTCCGGGAGGGCTCTCCGGGGTCAGGCGGACTGCCGGGCGCGCAGCGCGTTCAGCAGGGCGGCGCCGCGCTCCGCGTCGTCGACGCTGACCGCGAAGTCGTGGCCGGTGGCCAGGACCCGCACCACCAGGCACTCGCCGGAGCGCAGCATCACCGTGGTGCCGAGCCCGTTCAGCCGGTAGCCCCAGCCGCCGACCTGGGAGGGCAGCCGGCGTTCGACCCGGGCCGAGTCGAGCTCGGACAGCGTCCAGCGGCGGGTCGGCAGGCCGAACACGCCCAGCGCCACCTCCAGACCGGCCTCGGAGACCCGGACCCGCACCGAGGAGCAGCACGCCGCCGACCCGGCGACCACCGCCAGCACCGCGAACAGCGGCCAGCCCCACCCGGCCCCGAACAGGCCCGTCGCGGCACCCACCAGCGCCACCGCGGCCGCCGGGCCGCCGACCGCCGCGAGCACCCGCAGCGCCGGGTTGGCGGCCCGGGAGAACCACACCAGGCGCTCGCCCTCGGCCAGTTCCAGCACCGGGCCCGCGGGCACCGGGGGAGCGGCCGCCGCCAGGCCGCGCCCGCCCAGCAGCCGCACCGCCGCGGCGGTCAGCAGCGCGGCCGCGAAGGCGCCGAGGAGCCAGCCGACCGGCAGCCCGGCCCCGTGCCAGTCGGTGCGGTCGAGGTTGGCGCGGACCGCGGCGGTCTGCAGGCCGAGGAACAGCACGCCGCCCGCCAGCAGGCCGGCCAGGTTCCAGACCCGCAGCAGCGCGTCGCCCCGGCGGAGGGTCAGCAGGCCCGCGGTGCCCAGCACCGCCCAGATCAGCGCGGGCACCAGGCAGGCCGCCCACAGCGGCATCGAGCCGTCCGCGGTGCTGCCGCGCCAGTGGGTGGCCAGCCGGTCGGGCAACCGGTCGGCCACGGTCAGCGGCAGCACGGCGGTCAGCGCCGTCGTGCCCGCCACCCAGAGCGTCGGCCACAGCAGGCCGCCCCGCTCCCTGCTCTCCTTCTCCTGCCCGGTCACGGCATCCCCCTGATCAGTTCGACGAGTTCGTCCCTGCTGTAGCCGCACCGGGCGGCCTCCGCGACCAGCGCGCGGGCCTGCTCCAGCAGCCCCGAACGCCGGTCGGCCCCGGCCGCGACGGTCACGCCCCGGCCCCGGCGGAACTCCAGCACCCCGGCGTCGCGCAGGTCGCGCAGACCGCGCAGCACGGTGTTGACGTTCACGTCGAGCGCCTCGGCGAGGTCCCGCGCGGAGGGCAGCCGGTCGCCCGGGCGGCATTCGCCCTCGGCGACGGCGCGGCGGACGGCGGCGGCGATCTGCTCGTGCAGGGGCCGGGTGTCCTTGGTGTCCAGTCTCAACAGCATGGTGCTAATGAAACTATCACCATCGACTTCTAGGGGGAAGCGGGGAAGCGGGGAAGCGGGGAGGTGGGGAGGCGGGGAGGTGGGAGG
>NZ_JNYE01000013.1 GCF_000717185.1 Kitasatospora phosalacinea
AGGCAAATGCACGGCCGAGCCAGGTTCCCTCTGCTCCGCCACCGCATCCTCCTCCAGTGACCACCACAGAGCGCTACCACCGATTACGGGACAGAGCCCAAAGAACGGTGCAACTCCCGATCAAGGAAGTAGCACCTGACGACGGACGTGACCGTCTCGGCCGAGGCCGTGGAGACCGTACGGCCGGTGGAGTTGCAGCCGGACGCCTTGGACGACCAGTTGATCGGGCAGTTGGTCGACCGGGTCCGCGCGAGCGGGCTGCAACTCACCGGCGCCGGAGGCCTGCTCCAGGAGCTCACGGAGAAGCTCCTGGAGTCCGCCCCCGAAGGCGAGCTGACGGACCGTCTCGGCTACGAGAAGCACGACCCGGCCGGGGCCGGTGGCGGGAACTCTCGCAACGGCGTTCGCTCGAAGACCGTGCTGACCGAGGTCGGCCCGGTTCGGATCGACGTCCCCCGCGACCGCGAGGGCTCCTTCGAGCCGCAGCTGCTCCGCAAGCGGCAGCGGCGCACGCCGAAGGCCTCGTTCGCCTGGTACCGCGACCTGATCACCGCCCACCGGGCGCGGCACGGAGGGTGGGCCGGGCCCCCCCGCGCCGGAGCGCGGGGGGGAGCGCGGGGGAGCCTGTGGCGGAGGGCGGTCGGGGAGCCCTCCGGGCGGAAGTCATCCGAGCTTCCACTGCTGGTTGCTCTGGCCGTTGCAGGTCCACAGCTCGACCAGGGCGCCGTTGGCGGTGGACCTGGCGGTGACGTCGAGGCAGAGTCCGGACTGGACGCCGGTGACGGTGCCGTCGGCGTTCACCCGCCACTGCTGGTTCGCCTGGCCGTTGCAGGTCCAGGTCTCGACCTTGGTGCCGGGCGCGGTCTGGCTGTTGTACGCGTCCAGGCACATCTGGGTGCCGCCCGAGGAGACGGTCAGCTGGCCGGAGGCGGTGCGGGTCCAGGTCTGGTTCGGTTGGCCGTTGCAGTCCCAGATCTGCAGTTGGGTGCCCGGGGTGGTGGTCGAGTTCGGCACGTCCAGGCACTTGTTCGCACCGACCGCGAGCACCGGGCCGGTCCGGTCCGTTCCGCCGCCGGTGCCGCCCGCGACGCGGAGCATCGTGGTGCCGTGCGCCGGGACCGAGGCGCTGATGGTGCCGGTGGTGGTCGAAGTCGCGCCGGACCACAGGTCGGTGAGGTCGTAGCTGGACGCCCCGGTCTTCCCGATCGCGGCGGCGGAGGTGCTGATCGTCGCGGTCGACCCGGTTTCGTTGAACAGGACCACGGAGACGTCGCCGTTGGCCAGCGGCTTGGCCAGCACGTCGAGACCGCCGACGGAGGAGACCATGGTTCCCTGCTTGCCCAGCGGGTCCTGGTCCACCGCGATCACCCGGGCGTTGGTGAGCGTGGACAGGGTGTTCGTACTGGCCGAGGCGATGTTGGTGCCGGCGATCAGCGGAGCGGCCATCTCCGCCCACAGGCTGAACTCCGAGCGGCTCTCGGTGTCGGTGAGCGGGCTGTTGCCGACCTCCAGCATGTCCGGGTCGTTCCAGTGGCCGGGGCCGGCGTAGGCCGCCAGCTTCACGTTGCTGTGGAAGATCGACAGCATGCTGGAGTAACTCGCGTTGATGTCACCCGTGGTGCGCCAGCTGTTGCCGACACCGGCGCCCCAGGTCCACACGTTGTCCTCGCCCCAGTTGCACAGGCTGAACAGGATGGGCCGCCCCGTCGCGGCCAGGGCGTCGCGCATCGTGGTGTAGCGGGTCTGCGCGGGCGCCTTGCTGCCGTTGGGGCAGGAGTTCAGCGCGCAGCCCGGCCCGGCGTAGCAGTTGTCGTACTTCAGGTAGTCCACGCCCCAGGCGGCGAAGGTCTGCGCGTCCGTGGTCTCGTGGCCCAGGCTGCCCGGGAAACCGGCGCAGGTCTGCAGCCCGGCGTCCTCGTAGATGCCCAGCTTCAACCCCAGCGAGTGGACGTAGTCGGCGGTGCCCTTGATCCCGTCCGGGAACTTGTTCGGATCGGGCACCAGGCGTCCGTCGGAGCCCCGGGTGCGGGTCATCCAGCAGTCGTCGATGTTGACGTACTGGTACCCGGCGCTCTGCATGCCGTTGTTGTGCATGGCCAGCGCCGTGCTCTTGATCAGCGACTCGGAGACGTTGCAGCCGTAGGCGTTCCAGTCGTTGAAACCCATCGGCGGCGTGGTCGCCAAACCGTTGCCCAGGGCCGCGGCCGGTGCGGCCGAGCCCAGGGAGAGCAGCGGAACGGCCAGGGACAGGAGCAACGCCGAGAGCACGCCGGCCAGCGTCCTCCGCAGCCGTGTGCGCGCCGGTGGTCGGGTGGTGCGCGGGGTCGGGGGGAGCATGTGGTCGCCTCCTGGTGGGAGTGGTGGGAGTGGTGGGGCTGTCTGCTTCCTGACGGCTCGGCACGCACCCAACATTTTCGTGGGCATGACAAGTAAGTTTCAGTGGACGTTCCCGTGATCGCGCGCGGGGGTCGGGGCGGGGTCCGTCGAAGCTGGGGGGCGGACGACGAAGTGTTAGCGCTAACAATCAATCGTGGAGGGGGCCGTGGAAATGCACGCCCCCGGCGTCGGCCAGATGGAGCTTCCAGCACCCTGCGCGCAGTGTCAACCCTTCTCGCGGCAGTGCGCCCTCCGGGCTTGGCAGTGCGCCCTCCGGGCTTGGCAGGATGGGGAGTTGGGCCGTGGAGAGAAGGGTTGACGGCGCGTGCGGGGTGGGGCAGGCTGCGGCCGTCGCCCTCGAACCTCCTCCGGAATGCCCCGCGTCATTGTGCAGGAGAGGGCGTGCGCACGATTGTTAGCGCTAACACCACCGGTGGCCCTGCCCCCACCCGTGCGCAACACCGAGGTTCCGACCCGCTCGAAGGAACCGTTTCGACCGGCCCGCGGAAGGTCCGTCGGCCGGCGCCCTGAACTCCCGTCCACCCACAGCGGAGGAAGAGCCCGTGAAACGCAGTTCCTTGTTCACACGTGCGCTGGCCCCGGTGGTCGTCGTCGTGGCTGCGATCGGCACGGCGCTGAGCACCGGCCTCAGCGCGACCGCCGCGCCGGTCACGGTCGCCGCGCCGGTCACGGTCGCCGCGCCGGTCACCGCCGCCGCGGCCAGCGGCGGCTGCGGCAAGGCGCCGTCGCTGGTGAGCGGCGCCCACACGATCACCAGCAGCGGCCAGACCCGCAGCTACATCCTGCGGATCCCCGCCAACTACGACCAGAACCGCCCCTACCGGTTGGTCTTCGGGTTCCACTGGCGGGGCGGCACCGCCAACGACGTCGACTCGGGCGGCACCGACGGGTACAACTGGTCCTACTACGGCCTGCGGCGACTGGCGGACGCCGACAACAACGGCACCGTCTTCGTCGCGCCGCAGGGCTTCGACAACGGCTGGGCCAACTCCAACGGCCAGGACGTCACCTTCGTCGACGACCTGACCAGGCAGCTCGAAGCCGGCCTGTGCGTCGACACGACGCAGCTCTTCGCCGCCGGTTTCAGTTACGGCAGCGGGATGAGCTACGCGCTCGCCTGTAGCCGGGCGACGGTCTTCCGCGGGGTCGCGGTCTACGCCGGGGCGAACCTCAGCGGGTGCAGCGGCGGTACGCAGCCGATCGCCTACATGGGGCTGCACGGCCTCCGCGACGACGTCCTGCCCATCTCCTTGGGGAGGGGGCTCCGTGACCAGTTCGTCAGGAACAACGGCTGCACCCCGCAGAACCCGTCCGAGCCGGCTCCCGGCAGCCTGACGCACGTCGTCACCACCTACTCCGGGTGCAAGTCCGGGTACCCGGTCGTCTGGGCCGCGTTCGACGGAGCGGGCCACGACCCCGGCCCGATCGACGGGTGCACCTGCGACGGCTGGCGCACCTGGACGTCCGGCGAAGTCTGGAAGTTCTTCAGCCAGTTCGGCTCCGGCACCACCACCCCGCCGAACACCGGCCAGGAGATCGTGGGCCAGGCGTCGGGCCGTTGCGTCGACGTCCCGGGCTCCTCCACGAGCAACGGCACCCAGGCCCAGCTGTGGGACTGCCACGGCGGCACCAACCAGCGGTGGACCTACACGGCGGGCAAGCAGTTGGTGGTCTACGGCAACAAGTGCCTGGACGCCTCGGCCCAGGGGACCGCCAACGGCACCGCCGTCGTGGTCTGGGACTGCAACGGCCAGACCAACCAGCAGTGGAACGTCAACTCCAACGGCACCGTCACCGGTGTGCAGTCGGGCCTGTGCGTGGACGCCTCCGGCACGGGCACGGCCAACGGGACGAAGATCCAGCTGTGGGGCTGCTCGGGCGCGGGCAACCAGCAGTGGAGCCTGCGCAACTGACCGGGGCTCCGGGGCCGGTCCTGCTGCCGCGGGACCGGCCCCGGAGCACCTGCGGTCGGACCTCGACGCCGGTGCGGAACGGTTCACGGCGCAGCGGCGGCGCAGCAGCGGCGCGCAGCAGCGGCGCACGCCGGAGGTCCCGTACGCGGGGTGCCGCGACCTGATCTCCGCCCAGCGGGCGAAGGCGGCGGGGTGGTGACGGGGGCTCAGCGGTCGGTGCGGGCGGTGCGGTCGGGGTGGTTGGGATGGTCGGGGCGGCTGTCGGTGGCCAGGCGGTGGAGCAGGTCGACGGTCTCCGTTTCGTGCGAGGCGAAGGCGCCGTGGTCGCTGCGCCAGGTGAGGACGTGGGTCGCGCGGGCGGCGAACCGGTGCTGGAGGTGCGGGTGGACGGCGCGGTCCTCGGTGCAGACGACGTAGGTGCTGGGCCGCTGGTGCCAGGCGGCGGCGGTCGTCGGCTGGCTGCCGGGGGCCATCGCCTGGGGGACGAGTCGGGCGGTGTGGCGGGCGCGTTCCGCCGGGTCGAGTTGGGCGTGGAACAGGTTTCCCGCGGCCTCGGGGTCGATCGTCGTGGTGCTGCCCGAGGGGTCGCCGACCATGCTGGTCGCCAGGGCGGTGGGCGGTGCGTCGGCGAGGAGGCCGAGGGCGGTCTCGCCGCGGTCGGGCATCATCGCGGCGAGGTACACGAGGTGGTCGATCCGGTGCGGCGGGAGGCCGGTGATGACGGCGCCGCCGTAGGAGTGGCCGCACGCCACGACCGGCCCGTCCCCGTCCAGCCGGTCGAGTGCGGCTTCGGCCGCGGCGACGTCGGCCGCCAGCGAGCCGCGGTGCAGTTCGGCGACGGCCACGGCGAGGCCGCGCGCCCGCAGCCCGGCAGCGACGCCGTCCCACGCGTGGCCGGTGTGCCAGGCGCCGTGCACCAGTAGCACCCCGCCGGGGGAGGGCGAGAGGGCGGGCGAGGGCGAGGGGGAAGGGGAAGGGGAAGGGGAAGGCGGGGAAAGGGGCACGGGGGTCTCCAGGTGCTCGATGCGGTGCGTCGGCCCCGCGGGCCGTGCGATCACAAGAGCCGCCGGACCGGGAAAAGGATTCGGGCTCCGGGGCGAGCAACTGCACGGTGTGCGCTGCGCTCCCGCAGATTCCCGGTGCAAGGGGGTTGACCCCCGGTCGGGTCGTACCCAAAGGTGGCTCCGAAATATAAAGGTACTGTTTCGAAATTTTCGAAACCCTGGCCGTCGGGAGAGCCACCATGCACCGACCAGCACCGCAGTTCACCACCGGGCGCCGGGCCGCCCTCGGCATGGGCCTGGGGCTCGGCCTCGCCGCCACCCCGCTCGGCGGGGCCCTCGGCCTGAGTACCGAGGCCTGGGCCGCCGCGTCCTCCTCCTCCGACAGCGACAGCGACAGCGACAGCGACGGCAGCGGCGACGGCAATGGCAACGGCCTCCGGGCGACCGACCCGGGCGGCTGGATCTCCTTCACCCCGCGCCCCGGCTGCCTCCCGCTGGTCGAGGACGGCCGTGCCGCCCCGCTCGTGGTCAGCGGCGCGGACCACCCCGGCGTGCTGCGCGTCGTCGGTGACCTCGCGGCCGACCTGGAGCGCGTCACCGGCGTCCGCCCCGCGGTCGTGCGCGACGGCGTCCCCCGCGGCCGCACCGCGGTGATCGTCGGCACGATCGGCCGCAGCCCGCTGGTCGACCAGCTGGTCGCGGCCGGACGGCTCGACGTGAGCGGCATCGCCGGCCGCTGGGAGACCTCCCTGCAGGCCGTCGTCGAGCACCCGCTGCCGGGCGTCGACCGCGCCCTGGTGATCGCGGGCAGCGACCAGCGCGGCACGATCTACGGCGCGTACGACGCCTCCCGCGGCATGGGCGTCTCGCCCTGGTACTGGTGGGACGACGTCGTCCCGCAGCACCGCGACGCGGTGTACGCGCTGGCGGGCCGGCACAGCCAGGGAACGCCCGCGGTGAAGTACCGGGGCGTGTTCATCAACGACGAGAACCCGGCGCTCGGCACCTGGGCGCCCGCGTTCTTCGGCCCGGGCAAGGCGCCCGGCTTCCCCGGCGGCTTCAATGCCGACTTCTACGCCAAGGTCTTCGAGGTGATGCTGCGGCTGCGCGCCAACTACCTGTGGCCCGCCGTCTGGGGCCGCGCCTTCGCGGAGGACGACCCGCTCAACCACGCCACCGCCACCGCGTACGGCATCGTCATCGGCACCTCGCACGAGGCCCCGATGATGCGCGGCATCGAGGAGTGGAACCGGCACGCCACGCCCGCCGTCCGCGACGCCGCGGGCAACGTCACCACCCCCGGGCACGACCCGTACGGCGGCACCGGCGAGTGGTCGTTCCGCCGCAACGCCGAGGCGGTGAAGGCCTATTGGCGGGACGGCGTGCGCCGGACGGTCGAGCAGGGCATCGAGGGCGTGGTCACCCTCGGCATGCGCGGCAACGGCGACGTCAGCCTGCCCGACGGCGACGGCATCGAGCTGATGACGGAGATCATCGCCGCCCAGCGGAGCATCCTCGCCGAGGTCACCGGCCGCGACCCGGCCACGATCCCGCAGGTCTGGACGCTCTACAAGGAGGTGCAGCGCTACTGGGACCGCGGCCTGCGGGTGCCGGACGACGTCACGGTGGTGCTCACCGACGACAACTGGGGCAACGTCCGCAAGCTGCCCGACCCCGCCGAGGGCGCCCGCGGCGGCGGGTACGGCCTCTACTACCACTTCGACTACGTCGGCGTGGGCCGCAACTACAAGTGGGTCGACACCACCTGCCTGCCCAACCTGTGGGAGCAGCTCCACCAGTCGTACGCCCACGGCAACCGCACGCTCTGGGTCGCCAACGTCGGCGACCTCAAGGGCAACGAACTGCCCACCCAGTTCTTCCTCGACTACGCCTGGCAGCCCGGGAGTTGGCCGCTGGAGCGGCTGACCGACTGGGAGACCGAGTACGCCCGGCAGAACTTCGGCCCGGCCCAGGCCCGGCAGATCGCCGAACTCCTCTCCGCCTACGGCCAGTTGCAGTCGATCCGCAAGCCCGAACTGCTCAACCGCAAGATCACCGTCGACCCGGCGAAGGACCCGGCCACCGATCCGTCCGCGATCCGCTACGACGACCGGGCCACCCCCTTCTCCCTCACCGACTACCGCGAGTTGGAGACGGTCACCGCCCGCTGGCAGTCGCTGGCCGCGGACGCCGAACGGATCGGCCGCCGCCTGCCCGCCGCCGTCCAGGACGCCTGGTACGAACTCGTCGGCTACGAGGTCGCCGCCACCGCCAACCTGTACGCGCTGCGCGCCGCCCAGTTCACCAACCTGCACTACGCGCCGCAGGGCCGGGCCCTGACCAACGACCTCGCCACCGCCGCCGAGGCCCGGCTCGCCGACGACTTCGCGCTCGCCGAACGCTTCAACACCCGGGTCGCGGGCGGGAAGTGGAACGGCTTCCAGACCCAGCCGCACATCGACTACGGCGACGTCGACCGGTACGGCCCCAACGCGCCCTGGCAGCAGCCGGAACGCGACAACGTCGCCCTCCCCGACGTGCTGTTCCCCGCCGTCGCCCGGATCGAGCTGCCCGACACCGCCGAACTGGGCGTCGCCGTCGACGGCTCCGCCGCCTGGTGGCCGAACGAGCAATCCCCGGCCGTACTGCCCGAGTTCAGCCCCTACCAGAGCCAACCCGCCCAGTACGTCGAGGTGTTCAACCGCGGCAGGCGGCCCTTCGACTACCGGGTCACCACCGGCGCACCCTGGCTCACCGCGGACCGGCCCGCCGGGCGGATCGACAAGCAGCAGCGGGTCGTCCTCGCCGTCGACTGGGCCCGTGCCCCGTACGGCACCACCGAGGTGCCCGTCACCGTCACCGGGCCGGACGGCGCGAGCGTCGTCGTCAAGGCCGTGGTGAACCGTCCGAAACTTTCGAAGAGCATCCGGGTCGGGCACGTCGAAGCCAACGGCTACGTCGCGATCGACGCCGAGCACCACACCCGGGCCGTCGCCGCGGGCGGGATCTCCTGGCAGACCGTCCCCGGCATCGGCCGCACCAGCGCGGGCGTCACTCCCGTGCCCGTCACCGCACCCCGCCAGACGCCCGGCGGGTCCGGGCCGCGCCTGGAGTACCAGGTCACCCTGTTCACCACCGGCCCGGTCACCGTCTGGGCCCACCTCTCCCCGCGCAACGACGCCCTCGCCACCGGCGGCCCGGCCTACGCCGTCTCCTTCGACGACCAGCCCCCGCAGACCGTCGAGACGATCGCCCGGAGCGGCGCCGACTCCGGCACCATGAACCCCCAGTGGGCCTACGGCACCTCCGACAACGTCCGCCGCAGCGCCACCGTCCACACCCTCACCGAACCCGGCCCGCACCGGCTGACCATCTGGATGGTCGACCCGACCGTCGTCCTCCAGCGCCTGGTGATCGACACCGGCGGCCTGCGCCCGAGCCTGCTGGGCCCGCCCGAGAGCCACCGCCTGGGCTGACCGGGCCGGCCGTCACCTCGGCCCGACGAGGCGCGGCCCCGTCCCGATCACTGTCGGGGCGGGGCCGCGGGGCCGGTGGTGGCAGGGGCCGGTGGCGGCGGGTCAGGCGGCGGCGGGGAGGTCGAGGCCGCGGGTGGTGACCAGGTGGGCGGTGCCGTCGACGAGGCGGTAGGAGAGGCCGACCACGGCGGTGGTGCCCGCGGCGACCGCGGCGGCGATGGTGTGGGAGCGGTCGAGCAGCAGGGCGACGGTGTGCCGTATGTGCTCGTCGATGAAGTCGGCGTTGTCGGTGTAGCCGGCCGCGTTGGCGGCCAGCACGCTCGGGGTGACCCGCTCGATCACGTCGCGGACGAAGCCCTCGCCGCTGGCGCCGACCGCCACCGCCTCCCGGGTGGCGCCGACCGCGCCGCAGGAGTCGTGGCCCAGGACGATCACCAGCGGGGTGCCGAGCACGCTCACGCCGTACTCGATGCTGCCGAGCACCTCGGGGCCGAGCACGTGGCCGGCGGTGCGGACCACGAAGAGGTCGCCGAGGCCCTGGTCGAAGATGATCTCAGCGGCGAGCCGGGAGTCGGAGCAGCCGAACAGCACCGCGAACGGTGCCTGGGAGGGGGCGGTCTGGGCGCGTCGGGCGGCGTCCTGGTTCGGGTGGCGCGGGGTGCCGTCGACGAACCTGCCGTTGCCCGCCAACAGCATCTCGAAGGCGGCCTGGGGAGTGAGGTGCGCGGCGTCAGTCATGCCCGCAGACTACGTGCCCCGGCCGCCGCCGGTCGCGCCCGGGCCACGTCCTGGACCTTCCGGTACCGGGAGCAAGGCATGATCAAACGGGCGATAGCGGCCGAAATCGTCCGTATTTCGGTGTCTGGATGTCGATAATCGCATCGAATCCGGTCGGCTGGTACGAATACCATCGGCCCGGGGCGCCCGCGGGACGGGCGTTGACCGGGGGAGAGGACGGGGGAGCGGTGGACGCGGTGCTGTTCGACGTGGACGGGGTGCTGCTGGACTCGCTGCCCGCCTACCGCCGCATCTGGGAGGCCTGGGCCCGGCTGCGCGGCCTGGACGCCGAGCACGTCTGGCACCGCACCTTCGGCCGCCGCCCCGAGGACACCGTCCGCGAGGTCGCCCCCGCCCTCGACCCGGCCGCCGAACGCCGCGTCCTGAACGGGCTGATGCACCGTGAGGGCGACGCCTTCCCCGCCGCGGACGGCGCCGCCGAGCTGCTGGCGGCGCTGCGCCCCGGCAGTTGGGCGCTGGTCACCTCGGGCAGCCGCGGCCCGGTGCACCGCAGGTTCGCCCTGGCCGGGCTGCCGCTGCCGCGGGTGCAGGTCTACGGGGAGGACGTGCGGGAGGCCAAGCCGCACCCCGGGGCGTACCTGCTGGCCGCGCGGCGGCTGGGCGTCGACCCGCGGCGCTGCCTGGTGGTGGAGGACGCCCCGGCGGGCGTCGCCGCGGGCGCGGCGGCCGGGTGCACGGTGATCGGCCTGACGCTCTCCCACCCGCCCGCGGCACTGCCCGGCGCCGCCCGCTGCGCGCCCTCGCTGCGGGCGGCCGGGGCGGAGCTGCTGGAACTGCTGGGGCTCCCGGGCGAGGGGGCAGGCGGGGGCAGGGGCAGGGGCGCGGGCGGGGGCGCGGTGGCGGGTCAGCCGAGGTCGGTGTAGCGGTCGGGGGCGAAGGCGCGCAGCGCGGCGGGCAGGTCGCGGCCCCGGTCGGGGAGGCGGTCCAGGCGCAGCAGGGCTTAGCCCAGGTGGCCCGCGGTCGACGAAGCCGCGCGGGAACGGCAGGACGGCGCCGGGCACGGCGTACACGACCAGGTGGGGGTGCGCCTCGGCGGTGTGCGGGAGGCGGCCGGTGGTGACGGCGCCGATGTCGGGCCAGCGGGCGAACGCCTCGGCCTCGGCGGGGTCGCGCAGGCCGATGCCGTCCGGGCCGATCCGCAGCCGCAGCGGGCGCAGTTGGCGGCGGGCCGCCCGCCCGGACGCCCGGCACAGCGGTGCGGTGAGCAGGGCGCCCAGGACGGCGAACGGCGCGGAGCCGAGCGCGCGGCCGAGGGCGAGGGCGCCGGCCGGCGGGACGGCGCAGATCGCGGCGGCGGTGGCGGTGACGGCCGTCCGGACGGCGGGGTCGGCGCGGCGGCCGGTGAACTGCCGTTCCACGCCGCCGAGTCGGGGATCGCGGGCGTCCCGGGGGCCGGGCGGCAGCAGGTGCCGGGGCGCGGTCTCGAACCGGTGGCCGGCGAACTCCCGCAGCGCGCGGACGAGTTCGGCCTGCGGCTGGTCGAGGTCGGTGCAGTCGAGCAGGGTGTGCTCGCGCGGGGCGGCGCCGCGCCCGGGCTCGCGGGGAAGTTCCGCGCCCGGGGCGAGCCGCAGCACCAACCGGGGCGGGGAAGGGCTGGAGCCGTCGTTCTCGGCGGACCGCGGCGGGTGCCGCAGCGCCACCGACTCGACGGCGTGCCAGGGGACTTCGGTGTCGTGCAGGGTGAGCCCGGTGTCGTCCAGGCGGAGCCGGAAGGGCCTGCGCAGGCGCCGCAGTTCGAGGGCGCCGCGCGGCAGCAGGCCCGCGCACAGGACCAGCAGGGCCAGGGCGCCGGTGCGGCGCTCCCCGGTGGCGGCGGCGGTCCGGGCCGCGGTGCCGAGCACGCCCGGCGCGGACCGGCCGACCAGCCGCAGCCCGCGGCGGCGGATCCGCCCGCTGATGGTGAACTCCATGCCCGCGCCCGTCCGTCCGGCTCCGTTCCGCTGGGGGAATCCTGCCCGCGGCCCGCCCATCCGGACCGCGCGGGCGGACGGGTGCGGCAGGGCTGCGACCGGCCACATCCGCCCGTTCACCCGCCGGTGCCCGGCGGGGAGTTGACTCCACCGCCGGGCACCGGTAGGCAGTGCGGGTCAGTAGCAGCGGTAGTCGGCGGAGCCCTGGTAGGTGGTGCCGGACCAGTTGACCCAGTAGACGAGGTAGTGGCCGTAGCGCTGGCCGTTGCCGGCGGTGTACGTGTAGGCCAGGAACTGCTGGAACTGGCCGTCGCCGTAGCCGTTGAAGTACTCGTCGGGGCAGCCCTTGCCGGTCAGGTCGGCGACGGGGGCCGCGGAGGCGGTGCCGGCCGCGCCGAGGGCGAGGGCGCCGGCGAGGGCGGTGACGGCGAGAGCCTTGGTGGCGCGCCGGAAGGCCATGGAATCTCCTGGGGACGGTTGTCGTGCGGACCGCGCCGGCGGGGTCGGGGTCCTCCCGGCGCGAACGATCATCGGGGGGAGCGGCCGGCCCGGTCAATGGTCTGGACCTCTTCTCGGGGAAGCATGACCGGATCGCACCGGACGCCCCACCCCGAGCAGCGCCGACGCCCCGGCCGCCGCGCCCCCGTGGCCGGATCGCGCCGTGGTCGCGGGGCCCCGGCGGTCCCGGCGGCGGGTCAGCAGCGGTGCGGAACCGGTGCCGATGGGAGCCCGATGGCGTGCCGGGCCTGGGCGAGGGCGCTGTTCCAGTCGCCGGTGAAGCGGACGGCCCGGTCGTCGATGTACACGGCGGCGCCCAGCTTCTTGTTGGTCACCAGCAGGCAGTCGCCCTGCCAGTAGGCGCGCTCGGGGTCCTCGTCGACGAGCGTCTCCAGGCCGGAGTGCTCGCGCAGCCAGCCCGCCACCGCGGGATGGAAGCGGCGCGGCCGGGCGGTCATGATGAACACCGAACGGACCTGCTTCAGCGCGCGCAGCGACTCGATCGCCCCCGGGACGGGCCTGCCGTAGATCCGGCCGTCCTGCCAGCCCTCGTCGTGGGCGACCAGGGTCTGGTCGAAGTCGATGCCGACGGCCTGAGAGGCGGGCGAGGCGGGGTCGAGCGGTACGACGGTCACGGGACGTTCTCCTTCGGGTACGGATGCGGGTGCGGCCGGGTTCCGGCCGGTTCGAAGGAGGGGAGTCGGCCGGGCGGCCCCACTTACCCGCTTTCGCCGCAACCAGTGATCAATTCACTCCATGGAGTGACGCGACGGTGCGGGGCGCGACGGTGCGGGGCGCGACGGTGTGGGGCGCGACGGTGTGGGGCGCGACGGTGCGGGGCGCGACGGTGCGGGGCGCGACGGTGCGGGGCGCGGGGTCACTCCGGGGTCAGCGCGATCAGCGCGATGTCGTCGACCAGGCGGTGGCTCCAGTCGCGCACGTCCCGCTCCAGGAAGGCCAGCACCTCCGCCGGACCGCCCGCGGCGACCGGTCCGCCCGGGCTGTTCGGACCGAACGCCGCCGACAGCCGCTCCGCCGCCGGGTAGAACTCGCGCGAGGCGTTGCGGGCCTCGGTCAGCCCGTCCGTGTACAGCAGCAGCACCTCCCCGGCGGGCAGCGGCACCCGCCGCGGCACCGGCACGTCCCCGCCCAGCACGCCGAAGCCGAGCGGCAGCAGGGCCGGGGCCGCCACCTCGCGCGCCCCCGCCGGGGCCGGGCCCAGCGCCAGCGGCGCCAGGTGGCCGCAGTTCACCACCTCGACGTACCCGTCCGGCACCCGGTGCTGCAGCAGCAGCGCCGTCGCGAACAGCTCCTCGTCGCCGCGGGCCGCCGCGCTGCGCGCCGTGTGCCGGTCCAGCCGGGCCGCCAGCTCGCCCAGGTCGCCCGTCTCGTGCGCCTGCGAGCGGAAGCACCCCAGCAGGTCCGTCACCGTCTGCACCGCCTGCAGGCCCTTGCCCCGGACGTCCCCGATCAGCACCCGCGTCCCGTGCGGGGTCTGCACCGCCTCCAGGAAGTCCCCGCCGATGCCCGTCCCCGCCGTCGCCGCCTGGTAGCGGGACGCCAGCCGCAGGCCCCCCAGCCGCTCCGGGATCGGGTGCAGCACCGCCTCCTGCAGCGCCGCCGCACTGGCCCGGCTCGCCGCCAACCGCTCGCTCTGCTGCCGCCGCCCCCACACCACCAGCCCCGTCACCACCCCCACCACCAGTGCCGAACCCTGCGCCAGCGGACGCTGCGCCAACTCCGCGCCCGCCAGCACCCGCAGCAGCAGCCACTCGCCCGCCGCCGCCCCCACCACGCCCAGCACCACCATCGGCAGCCCCGCGATCAGCGCACCCGCCGCCACCACTGCGGCCGCCACCCACAGCACGTTCTCCGCCTGCCGCTCGCTCGCCCCCAGGCTCACCGCCGACGTGGCCGGCAGCGCCTGCGCCGCCGCCGTCCCCAGCAGCACCGACACCGGGTGGAACGCCGCCGCCGTCCCCAGCCGGCCGCGCGGCAGCGCCGACAGGAACCACGCCATCTGCGGCACCTGCGCCATCATCACGCCCAGCCCCGTCAGCACCGCCGCCACCGTGCCCAGCAGCAACCCGGTCGGCGCGTGCACCGGCAGCACGTGGCACAGCGCCAACCCGATCACCGCCAGCGGCAGGCCCAGCGAGCAGCCCGTCACCGGCGAGATCCGCCGCCCCCGCACCAGCAGGCAGCCCGCCACCCCGCCCGCCCCGTACGCCGAGACCATCAGCGCCGTCGCCGCCACCCCGATCCCGGACGCCGCCGTCAGCACCGGCAGCGCCAGCAGCAGCGCGACCTGGGTGAACCCCACCGCCACGCCCGTCGCCAGCGCCATCGACGCGATCCGCCGCGGCATCGTGAACCGGTGCCGCCGCCAGCGCTGGCCCGCCACCGCGGCCGCCGCCGGCAGCACCGCCAGCAGCGCCACCGTCCGCGGGTCCGCCCAGCCCCACGCCGGGCCGACCTGCAGCGCCGCCACCGTCGCGGCCAGCGCCACCGCCAGCGCGCCCAGGAACAGCCGGTCCAGCGGCACCGGTGCGTCGCCCGCCTCCGGCAGCCGCCGCAGCACCGCCACCAGCAGCCCCACCGCGACCACCGCCCCCAGGCCCGCGCTCACCCGCAGGCCCGGCATCGACGGGGCCCGCGGGATCAGGTTCGCCGCCGCGAAGAACGCCGCCGACATCACCGCCAGCCACCCGCCCAGCGCCTGCGGCATCCGGCCCGGCGGGTTCAGCGCCGCCACCGAGGCCAGGGAGCCCGCGAAGACCGCCGACACCCCGACGATCACCACCGTCCGGCCCAGCAGGTACGACCAGTCCGAGAACGCCACCGTCTCGACCGCCAGCCCCGCCGCCAGCACCCCCAGCGACCAGGCCAGCACCCGGCGCCGCCCCCACACGTCCCCCGCCCGGCCCGCCGCGAACAGCGACAGCACCATCAGCGCGCCGCCGCCCACCTTCATCGCCACCACCTGCTGCGGGCCCAGCCCGAACCGCACCCGCACCGCCGGGAGCGCCGCGCCCTGCAGCACCGGCGACACCACGTAGAACACCGCGGCCGCCGCCAGCAGCACCCCCACCGACCGGCCGCCCCCCACCCGTCCCAGTACGGACGGGGCGCTCACGGGCACGGGCGCGGGGGACGGGGAGGGGGAGGCCGTGGGGGTCGCGGCCATCGGGAACCTCGATCTTCTCGGTGGGGGAGGACCTCCCCACTGTGCCAGGTCGGATCGGGCAAACATGAACAAAAGGGACAGAAACTCCGCCCCGGGGCGCCGGGGTGAACAACGCCGGTCGGCGCCCCGCCGGGTCCGCCCCGCCGGACCGCCGGCCTGCCCCGCCGCCCTACGCCGCCCGGCCGAACCAGCGCGCCAGCGCCTCCGGCAGCCCCGCCCCGGCCCCCGGCTCCGCACCCGCCCACGCCACGTGCCCGTCCGGACGCAGCAGCACCGCCGCGGCGCCCAGCTCCGGACAGCCGTCGACCAGCACGTCCACCCGGCCCTCCCACCCGGCCGCGGACAGCAGCCCCGACCGGTCCAGCAGCAGGCCCCGCCCCGCGTGCATCCGCCCGTACAGCCGCCCCGCCGCCGGGTCGTCGACCAGCTGCACGTCGCGCTGGCGGCGGCCCAGCAGCGCCGGGCCCGGGCCGAAGTCGTAGCGGACGTCCACCCCCGAGACCACGCCGGTGACGTACCGGTTGACGTCCGGGAAGTCCATCAGCCGGGCGAACACCCCGCGCAGCGCCACCGCGCCCGGCGAGGTGCCCAGCAGCGTCATCTGCGCCCGGGTGTGCGCGATCACCGCCGCCCCCACCGGGTGCCGCTCCGCGTGGTACGTGTCCAGCAGGCCCGGCGGGGCCCAGCCCGCCACCTCGGCGGCCAGCTTCCAGCCCAGGTTGAACGCGTCCTGCACGCCCAGGTTCAGGCCCTGGCCGCCCGTCGGCGGGTGGACGTGCGCCGCGTCCCCCGCCAGCAGGACCCGGCCCGCCCGGTAGTGCTCCGCCTGGCGCGTCGCGTCCCCGAAGCGGGACAGCCAGCGCGGCGAGTGCACCCCGAAGTCCGTGCCCGCCACCGCGCGCAGCCGGGCCCGGAACTCCTCCAGCGTCGGCGCCGCACGGTCCTCCGACACGCCCTCCGCCGGAACGATCACCCGGTACACCCCGCCGCCCTCGTGGTGCAGCCCGAACCGCAGCTGCGTGCGCCGGACCTCCGCCACCACCTCGGCGATCCGCGCCGGATCCTCCGCCGCCTCCATCTGCCCCAGCAGCGTCTGCGCCGTCGCCGGCTCGCCCGGGAACGCCACGCCCGCCAACCGGCGCACCGCGCTGCGCCCGCCGTCGCACCCCACCAGCCAGCGCGCCCGCAGCCGCGAACCGTCCGCCAACTCGGCCTCCACCCCCTCCCCGTCCTGGGCCAGCCCCACCACCTCGCAGCCGCGCCGGAGCTCCGCACCCAACTCCCCGGCCCGCTCCCACAGCAGCCGCTCCGTCACCGGCTGCGGCGTCGCCAGACCGTACGGATGCGCCGTGTCCATCCCCTCCGGCCACTCCCGCGCCTCGCCCGCGAACAGCCCGCCGACCCGGAACTCCTCGCTCACCGCCCGGAACCGCTCCAACAGACCGCGCTGGTCCATCACCTCCACACTGCGCGCGTGCAACCCCTGCCCCCGGGACTCCCCGGTCGGCGCCGACAGACGCTCGAGGACCACCACCTCCACCCCGTGCAGCCGCAGCTCGCACGCCAGCATCAACCCGGTCGGCCCGCCGCCGACCACCAGCACGTCGATCATCAATCCTCCGAAATGGCCTGACAAGTGATTTTCCGTCAGCTCACGGACGAATCGTTCGCAATGCCCCCGTCCGCGGCGCCGACCGGACATTCTGGGGCATCCACCGGCCCTTGCGGCAAGGCCCCCGGGGCGCGGTACGTTGGAAGTGGCAAGAGGGGTGGGAGAGGGCGGAGGGGCGGGGCGTGACGGCGCAGGACGAGGCGGACGAGTACCTGAGGTTGCACCGGACGTCCGTCCCGGAGGAGGCCCGCCTCCAGTGGGACGCCGCACCGATGGAACGGGTCGGCCCGCTGCGGTTCGGCACCGGCCGGGCCGAGGCGGTGGCGGCGATGGCCGAGCAGGGCTACCGGGCCCGGGACGGCGGTTCCAGGTACACCGACCCCGTCGAGACCCGGGTCGACTTCCGGCGCCCCGGCACCCACCCGGAGGACGCGGTCGAGGTCACGGCCTGGTTCGTCGACACCCTCGGCCTGACCTGCGTCGCCGTGGACGCCCTGACTGGGCCGCAGGTCACCCTGGAGGGCATCCGGCTGATCGGCCGACCGCCCTCCGAACTCGCCCTGGAGACCGCCGCCCACCTGCTGGCCCGGGACGGCTTCGTCCAGTACACCCCCCAGGGCGAGGTCAGCGACCGGGACTGGGGCGTGCTGCCCCTGCCCCAGCGGGCCGGCGACCACCTGCTCACCGGCGCCGTGTTCGGCCGCCCCCACGCCCGGGCGGGCACCATGTACGACTGCGTCCCGTTCCACGCGCTGCGACGCGGATTCGGCCTCTGGTAGCACCACGCGGGGCGCTGCGGGGCGGGGCGTGCGCGGTGCGTGCGCGGCCGGGAACCGGACAAAAGCTGGCCGAGACCGCCACGGGGAGTCGGTGGGTGTGTACGCACCGTGATGGTGTCGATAAGGTGACATGACACCGGTTCCGCCGCGGCCCGGAGGGCGAGGACGCCCCGCACCGCGCCGCGGCCGAACCTCCGTTGCGGCTCCGCCCCGTGTGCTCCGCCCTCGTACGCGGCGCCCCGTGCGCGGCCCGCAGTGGCCCTCGCCGGCCCGAGAAACCCTCCGGAAGCCCCCGACGCTCCCAGCCCGAGGACCCGCCATGCCCTGGAACGCCACCCGGGTGCGCGCCGTGCTGCGCACCGACCTGCCCGCCTCGATCACCGTCTTCCTGGTCGCCGTCCCGCTGTGCGTCGGCGTCTCCGTCGCCTCCGGGGCCCCCGCCGAACTCGGCCTGGTCACCGGCATCGTCGGCGGCCTGGTCGCCGGAGCCCTGCCCGGTAGCAGCCTGCAGGTCAGCGGCCCTGCCGCCGGACTCACCGTGCTCGTCCACTCCGCCGTCACCGCCCACGGACTGCCCGCCCTCGGCGTCATCGTGCTGACCGCCGGACTGCTGCAGGTCCTGCTCGGACTGCTGCGCCTGGGCCGCTGGTTCCGCGCCGTCTCCTCCTCCGTGGTCGAGGGCATGCTCAGCGGCATCGGCCTCGTCCTGATCGCCTCCCAGGCGTACGTCCTGCTGGCCGACGCGTCCCACGGCGGGGCGCTCGCCGACCTGGCCCACCTGCCCGGCGCCGCGCTCCGGGCGGTGGGCACCGCGCCCGGCCGGGCGTCCCTGGCCGTCGGGGCGGGCGTCCTCGCCGTCCTGGCGCTGTGGAAGCGCGCCCCGCGCCGACTCGCCGCCCTGCCCGGCCCGCTCGCCGCGGTCGCGCTCGCCGCGGCCGCCGTCCGGCTGCTGCACCTGCCCGTTCCGACCGTCGGCGTCGGCGGACTGCTCGGCGCCCTGCAGCCGCCCGGCGCCGACCAGTTCGCGGTGCTCGCCCGGGCCGGGGTCTGGGGCACCGTGCTCGCGTTCGCCCTGATCGCCTCCGCGGAGAGCCTGTTCAGCGCCTCCGCCGTCGACCACATGCACGCCGGGCCGCGCACCCGCTACAACCGCGAACTCGTCGCCCAGGGCATCGGCAACACCGTCGCGGGCGCGCTCGGCGCCCTCCCGATGACCGCAGTGATCGTCCGCAGCGCCACCAACGTCCAGGCCGGGGCCCGCACCAAGGCCGCCCGCGTCCTGCACGGCGGCTGGCTGCTGCTGTTCACCCTCGCCCTCCCCGGCCTGCTGGAACTCGTCCCGCTCGCCGCCCTCGCCGCCCTGCTCGTGCACGCCGGGGCCAAGCTCCTCGCCCCGCGCGCCCGCCTGCGGCTGTGGCGCACCGACCGCTCCGAGGCGCTGGTGCTGACCGCCACCACCCTCGGCATCGTCACCACCAACCTGCTGGAGGGCGTCGCCGTCGGCCTGGTCGCCGCGCTCGCCAAGACCGCCTGGGACGTCACCCACATCCGGCTGCAGGTCGAACAGACCCCCGACGCCACCGTGGTGCGCGTCCACGGCAACGCGACCTTCCTCAAACTGCCCGCCCTGGTCGACCGCCTGGAGGAGGTCTCCCCGACCGGCCCCGTCGAACTCGACCTCTCCCCCCTCACCCACCTCGACACCGCCTGCCGCCAGGCCCTCACCGCCTGGGCCGAACAGCACCGCCGCCGCGGCCTCCCGGTGACCGTCACCCCAGACCTGGGCAACTCGCCCCTGGTGGAAGTCACTTGACGGTCCGTCACGTTCACGTGCCTCCCGACCGGGGCGGGAGGCACGCGCGGCGCTCCGGCCTCAGCGGACCACGTCGAAGACGTTCTTCTGCACGCCGTTGGAGTACGCCGCGAACTCGACCAGTTCGAGCTTCTGCGCGTCCTTGTCGGTGTCGCTGAACAGGCGCAGGCCAGCGCCCAGCAGCAGCGGGAACACCAGCAGGTGGTAGCGGTCGACCAGGCCCGCGTCCGACAGAGCGTGGTTCAGCCGCGCGCTGCCGTGCACGATGATCGGCCCGCCCTCGGTCTCCTTCAGCGCGGCGACCTCGTCCACCGAGCGCAGGATCGCGGTCGGCCCCCAGTCGGACACCAGGTCGTCCTCGCCGAGCGTGCTCGACACCACGTACTTCGGCAGCTCCTTGTAGCGGGCGAACTCCGCCATCCCCGGCCACACCGGGCTGAACGCCTGGTAGCTGACCCGGCCCAGCAGCATCGCGTCGGCCTCCTCCTGCTCCCGGCCCTTGATCTCGAACGCCTCCGGGACGAACGGGACGTCCTTGAACGTCCAACCGGAGTTGCGGTAGCCCGGCTCGCCGCCCGGGGCCTCCATCACGCCGTCCAGGGAGACGAAGGCGGTGCTGATCAACGTGCGCATCGGTGGTACCTCGTTCTGGGTGGGTCGGTGGGTGTGGGTGTGGGCGGGCTGGTTCAGGAAGCGGGGGCGACCAGGGCGGACAGCCAGTGCTGCCAGGCGGTTTCGGGGGCCTCCGGGCCCGGTTCGGCGAACAGGTGGTGGAAGAGGACCACCACGCCCGCCGGGTGCAGGAAGGAGTACAGGCCGTCGGCGGTGCGGACCGCGAAGCGTTCCTCGTCCGACCACACCAACTCGCCGTCCAGCGGGGGCAGTCCGGCCAGGTCGGCGCGCACCCGGGTGCCGGTCGGCGGGTCGGCCGGGAGGGCGAGCGCGGCGGTCAGCGCGGCCCGGACCCGGTCGGCGGGGAGGCCGGCGGTCGGCTGCACGGCGAACACCGGGACGCCGGTGCGGCCCGCGAAGTGCGCCAGGTACTCGCGCAGCGTGTGCAGGTGGAACGGCCAGCCGCGGCGCAGCGCGTCGTACTCGTCGGCCCAGTCGTCGCCCAGCATGCCGCTGTGCACCACCCGCAGCACGGTGCTGCCGCCGTCGCGGCCCTCGACCAGGTACTCGAAGGCCATGAACCGGCCGTCCCCGTCCGGTTCGGTGCGGGTCGCGAAGCGCTTGCCCGGCTCGTACGCGGTGACGGTGGAGGTCTCCCGGTGGCCGCCGGTCTCCATCGAGGCCGCCCCGCCGACCCGCGGGTCGACCTCGTTGCGGCCCATGAACCAGGAGTCGATGCCCGGGCCGGTGGCGATCGCCTCCCAGACCTGCTCCGGGTCGGCCGGCAGGGCCAGCTCGAATTCCAGCTCGAAGGGGTGCGGCATGGCGTCAGTTCTCCTGCGGAGTGGGGGAGTCGGCGTCGGGGGTGTCGGGGACGTCGGGGGACGGAGGGCCGGGGGGCGTCGTGGGGATCTGGTGCAGGCCGACGACCAGCCGGTGCTCGCGGCCCTGCGGGGCGGACTCGTCGTGGTAGCGGCCGACCAGGTCGGCAACCGCCCGCGAGAGCTCCTCGGCGAACGCGGCCCGGTCGGCCGCCGAGGCGAAGCGCACCCGGGCGTCGATCCCGAACGAGGCCACCCGCTGCCGGGCCCGGGCCGCGCCGGTCAGCAGCGACCCGACCTCCTGCACCAGCCGGGCGCCGAGGGCCAGCAGCCAGCGCGCCGAGAGCTGGTCCGGCGAACGGGACGGGTCCGGGCTGACCGAGGTGAGCGCGGCGAGTGCGGCGGGCGAGATCACGTACGAGGCCGCGGTGGCCCGGTACACCCGCTCCGTCATGTTCCCCTTGCGGCGCTCCTCGGCCAGCTCGACCAGACCGTGCCGCTCCAGCTCCTTCAAGTGGTAGTTGACCTTCTGCCGGGGCAGCCCCAGCCGGGCCGCCAGCATGGCGGCCGAGCCCGGCTCGGCCAGCGCGGCGAGGAGGCGGGCCCGCATCGGGTCCAACGAGGCCTCGGCGGCGGCGGGTTCTTCGATCACGGCAACGTCCAGCACCCCTCCAGGATGGCGCAGACAAATTTTCCTGTCAAGGAGGAAGGATTTGTCGGTGCAGCGCCGGAGGGGTGCTGGACGGAGGGGCCGGGCGGAGGGGCGCTGGACGGTGGGGCGCTGGACGGAGGGGCCGGGCCGAGGGGTCAGAGCGCGGTGCGGGCCACCCGGCGGAAGGTGAAGTACAGCGCGACCCCCGCGACGGCGGCGAGCAGGGCGGTCTCCACCAGCTGCATCGGGAACAGCTGCGACACGGGGTGGACCCGGGCCCAGGCGGGGTAGGAGGAGGTGTAGCCGTTGCAGTCCATCCCGGCCAGGCAGACGGTGTTGGCCACCCGGCTGCCGTCGGGGAGGACGTAGCCGCCCTCCACCACCCAGGAGCCGGCGGGCTGCACGAACTGCATGCTCCAGCCGGTCCGCCAGGGTGCCGCGTCGGTGAGCGGGAGGAGTGCACCCGCACCGCACGCACCAGCAGCCGGCTCGGGCCCACGACGAGGCCGGTGGCCAGCACCGACAGCACGGTGCGGCGCAGGAACTGGCCGATCGCCGCGCCGACGGCCAGGGCGTACAGCGACCAGGCGACCGGGGCCAGGCCGAGCGCCGGGTAGGTCAGCCCTTGGAACGCCGGGTCGGACGGGGGGTCGAAGCGGTGGACGTCCCAGTACCAGATCGAGGTGGACGCGGCCGCGAGCGCGCCGACCGACACCAGCACCACAGGAATTCGGCGGCCCGGGAGTAGCGGTCGGCCTCGTCGAGGAAGCCGCCGCGGCGGAAGTTCTCGCCGGTGAACGCGTCGTGGCTGGTCACCACGTTCCAGGCGGCCCGGCCGCCGCTCAGGTGGTCCAGGGTGGCCAGCCGCCGGGCCACCTCGTACGGCTCGTTGAAGGTGGAGTTGACCGTCGCGGCCAGCCCGAGGTGCGTGGTGACGGCGGACAGCGCGCTGAGCACGGTCAACGACTCGGGCCGTCCCGCCACGTCCAGGTCGTGCACCCGGCCCTTGTGCTCGCGCAGCCGCAGGCCCTCGGAGAGGAAGAGGAAGTCGAACCTGCCGCGCTCGGCGGCGCGGGCGAGCCGGGCGAAGGAGTCGAAGTCGATCTGGCTCCCGGCGGCCGGGTCCGACCAGACCACGGTGTGCTGGACGCTCGGGAACTGGGCGGCGAGGTGGATCTGCTTGAGCGGACGGGCGGGCACGGGCGACCTCCGGAGGTGCGGGGTGCGGGGTGCGAGTTCGGTGGGCGGGGTCAGGCGCGCTTCGCCGGGAAGCCGTGCGCACGGGCGCCGAGCACCACGGCCAGCACCGGGGCCAGCAGGGCCAGCACGCTCCAGGGCAGGGACGCGGCGCCCGCGGAGTCCAGCAGCACCCCGCCCAGGACGCCGCCGCCCGCCATCGCCGCGTTCCAGAGCGTCACCAGCGCCGCCTGGGCCGCGTCCGCCCGCTCGCCCCCGGCGTCGCCGACCGCGGTCTGCAGCAGCGTCGGCACCCCGCCCCAGCCCAGGCCCCACAGCGCCGCCGCCGCGTACACCAGCGCGGGCACGTCCGAGCGCAGGCCCAGCACGGCGGCCGCGGCGGCCACCAGCACCGCCCCGGCGGCGGTCAGCGCCCGCAGCCGGCGGTGGATCAGCGCCCCGGTGGCCCAGACGCCCGCCAGCGAGGCGGCGCCGAACACCAGCAGCACCAGGTCGGTCGACCCGCCCATGCCCAGGTGGTCCAGGTAGCTCGCCACGTACGCGTACAGCACGGTGTGCGCCAGCACGAACACCAGCGTCACGAACAGCACCGGCACCACCCCCGGGACGGCCAGCGCCCCCAGGATCCGCTCCCGCCGCTCCGGCGGCTGCCCCGGCAGGTCCGGCACCGCCGCCGCCGTCCAGCCGATCACCACCAGGGCGAGCGCCGTCATCGCCAGGAACGCCACCCGCCAGTCGGTCGCCCCGGCCAGGAACGTTCCTGCGGGCACGCCCAGCGACAGCGCCACCGGGATGCCCGTCATCACGACCGCGATCGCCCGGCCCTGCAAGTGGACGGGTGTCAACCGGCGGGCGTACCCCGCCAGCAGCGCCCAGGCCAGGCCCGCCGCCACCCCCGCGAGGAAGCGCGCCGCCAGGGTGAGCGGGTAGGACGAGGACACCGCGGTGACGGTGTTGGCGACGGCGAAGGCGCCCGTCGCGGACAGCAGCAGCCGCTTGCGGCGCCAGGCCGCGGTGGCGGCGGTCAGCGGGATCGCGGTCAGCGCGGTGCCCACCGCGTACACCGTCACCGCCTGGCCCGCCGCCGACTCGCCGACCCCGAGGTCGGTGCCCAGCGCGGGCAGCACGCCCGCGGGCAGCGTCTCGGTCAGGCTGGTCACGAAGACCGCCGTGGCCAGCGCCAGCAGCGCCGACAGCGGCAGCCCGTTGCTGCGAACTCGCTTCTGGGGAAGGGTTCCTGAGGGATCGTGTACTGGTGACCGGGTGCTCATGGCCGCTATCGTGGAACCCTCACACCAATGTGAGGGTCAACGCGGCTCGACGTGAGGTGGACCACAGTGGGGCGCCTGCGCATCGGGCAGCTGTCGGAACGCACCGGCACCTCCCGGCGGCTGCTGCGCTACTACGAGGAACAGCAGCTGATCGTCTCCACCCGGGCCGCCAACGGCTACCGCGAGTACGACGAACGCCTGGCCGACCGGGTCCTGCAGATCCGCGGACTGCTCGACGCCGGGCTGCCCACCCGGATCATCAAGCAGATCCTGCCCTGCCTCGACAAGCCCCGGACCATCCACTTCCCCGACGCCACCCCCGAGATGATCGCCACCCTGACCGAGGAGCGCGACCGGATGACCGAGCGGATCGACTGCCTGGTCCGCAACCGGGACGCGATGGACGAGTACCTGGCGGTGGTCACCGGCGGCGGCCCGGCGGCCACGGGCTGAGCGTCACCCGTTCGGCGGATCGGCCTTGCGGGGGGCGGCCGGGGCCGGAAGCGTCCTTCCGGGGGCCCGTCGACCCCGGTCCGGACGCGAGGGAGCACACCAGCATGATGTCGGACGACCCGCAGACGCTCGCCCACGAGGCGTACGTGTACCTGTACCCGCTGGTCACCATGGACGTCACCCGCCGCCAGGCGGTGTCCGTGCCCAGCGGGATCAAGCCGGCCTTCGGACCGCCCAACGAGTTCCACCACCTGCGGGAGTTCCCGTCCGCGGAGTTCCGCTCGGTGGTCCGGCCCAACTTCGACACCCTGTACTCCTCCGCCTGGCTGGACCTGACGAACGGCCCGGTGGCGCTGCACGTGTCGGACACCGGCGGCCGCTACTTCATGGTCCCGCTGCTCGACATGTGGACCGACGTGTTCGCCACCCTCGGCCCGCGCACCACCGGCTCCGGCGACCAGGACTACCTGGTGGTCGGCCCCGACCACCGGGGCGAACTCCCGGCCGGGGCGAAGGTGCTGCGCTCGCCGACGCCGTACGCCTGGGTCATCGGGCGGATCCAGACCAACGGCCCGGCCGACTACGAGAAGGTCCGGCGGATCCAGGACGGTCTCACGGTGCGCGCCCTCGACCCGGTCGAGCACCCGGCCGACCCGGCGGCGGACGTGACGACCCCGCCGCTGGCCACCGTCAACGGGCTCGGCGCCGTCGAGTTCTTCACCCGGGCCGCCCGGGTGCTGGCCGTCAACCCGCCGCACGCCACCGACTTCGCCGTCCTGGCGCGCATCGCCCACCTGGGCATCGTCCCCGGGCGGGAGTTCGACCCCGGACGGTTCTCCGACGCCGACCTGGCCGCGCTGGAGGCGGGGGTCCGGGCCGCCCGGGAGGCGATCACGGGATCCCCCGCCGTCATCGGCACCGCCGTCAACGGCTGGCGCGTCACCGCCGAGACCATGGGCGTCTACGGCAACGCCTACTTCAAGCGGGCCGCCGTCACCGCGATCGGCCTGGGCGCCAACCCGCCGGAGGACGCGATCTACCCCGTCCTGGCGGTCGACGCGGACGGCGCCCGGGTCACCGGCGAGCACGACTACCTGCTGCACTTCCCCGCGGACGGCCTGCCGCCCGTCGGCGCGTTCTGGTCGGTGACGATGTACGACGCCGAAGGCTTCCAGGTCGCCAACGCGATCGACCGCTACGCCCTGGGCGACCGCGACCCGCTCAGCTACAACGCCGACGGCTCGCTCGACATCCTGGTCTCGCACCGCGACCCCGGCCCCGACCGGCGCTCCAACTGGCTGCCCGCACCGACCGGCCCGATCGGCCTCACCCTGCGCCTGTACGCACCCCGGCCGCAGGCCCTCGACGGCAGCTGGAGCCCGCCCGCCGTCCGCCGGATCGGCTGAGCCGCCGGCCACCGGTCCGGCTGAGCCGCCGTCCGCCGGTTCGGCTGAGCCCGCCGACCGGCGCCTACAGCGCCGGGGCCAGGCGGGTCGAAGCCTCCAGCAGCAGCGCGTGGACGAAGGACTGCGGGAGGTTGCCGCGCAGTTGGCGCTGCGCGACGTCGTACTCCTCGGCGTACAGGCCGGCCGGGCCGCAGGCGGCCCGGTTGCGCTCGTACCAGCGCAGCGCCTCGGGCAGGCGGCCCTGGTCGAGCAGTGACAGCGACACCAGGAAACCGCAGAGCAGGAACGCCCCCTCCGCCTCGGCGAGCGGGCCCGGGCCGTGGCGGAAGCGGTAGCAGTGGTGGTCCTCGGTCAGGTCGGCGAGGACCGCCGCCAGGGTCGCCCGGCTCGGGCGCGCCAGCGGCGGGACGGCGCCGCGCAGGGCGGGCAGCAGCAGGGCCGCGTCCACCGCCGGATCGGTCGGCGAACGCTGCCAACGCCCGCTCGGGTGCAGGCAGTCGGTGAGCGCGGCGGCGGTCAGGCGCTCGGCGAGCGGCAGCCAGTCCGGGCGGTGCAGGGCGTCCGCGGCGGCCCGCAGACCCGCCGCGCAGGTCAGGCGGCTGTGCGTCCAGCGGTCCGGACGGATCTCCCAGATGCCGCTGTCCGGATCGCGGTGCCGGGCGGCGATCGCCTCCACCGCGACCCGGGCCGCCCGGCGCCCGTCCGCGTCCAACTGGTCGCGCCGGGCGGCCGCGGCCAGCAGCAGCAGCGCCTCGCCGAACCCGTCCAGCTGGAACTGCCGCCGCACCCGGTTCCCCGCCACGTCGAACCCGCCCGGGTAGCCCGGCAGTTCGAGCCTGCGCAGCTCCGGCACCGGCCCGCCGCCGACGGTGTACGCGGGCGCCAGGCCCGGCCCGTCCGCGAGCAGCCGGGCCGCCACGAAACGCGCCGAACCGGCCAGCAGCGGGTGCGGGCCGCGGGCCGCGACGGCCTGGCCGATGTACGCCTGGTCGCGGATCCACACGTACCGGTAGTCGTAGTTGCGGCCCTGCTCGGCCCGCTCGGGCAGGCTGGTGGTGGCCGCGGCGACGGTGCCGCCGTCCGGACCGGTCAGGCCGGCCAGCACGGCGTGCGCGTGCCGGACGTCGCGCGAACCCGGCAGCCCCGCCAGCTCGGCCGGGCCCGGGACGTCCGCCGCCCAGGCCGCCGCCGTCGCCGCCCAGGCCCGGTCCGGGTCCGGCGGGGCGGCGTCGAACGGGCGCTCCGAGAGCTCCAGCACCAGGTCGTGCGAGGCCCCCGCGACGGCGCGCAGCACCGCGTGCAGGCCGCCGCAGCGCCCCGGCCGGGCGTCCGGCAGGCCGGTCAGCCGGACGTGCAGCGGCCCGGTGCGCAGCGTCCAGCGCCCCGCCGCGTCCCGGACCGGCACGGAGGTGCGGGCCGTGCCGAACCCGGCCGCCAGGTGCAGCGACACCTCCAGCTCGGCGGGCCCGTCCACCGCCACGACCCGGCGCAGCAGCACCGTGCGGTGCGCCTCGGCCGGACGGGCCAGCGCCTCCCGGCACTCCACCACCCCGCCCCCGGTCACCCAGCGGCTGCGGTACACCAACCCGCCGTCCTCGTACCGCCCGCCCGGCACGTACGCCCCGGTCGGGGTCAGGCCGAACCAGCCCGGACCGCCGATCAACGCCGACAGCACCGCGTCGCTGTCCCACCGCGGCGCGCACAGCCAGCCGATCACGCCGTCCGGTCCGAGCAGGGCACCGCGCCGCCCGTCCGCGAGCAGCGCGTACGCGCGCAGCACGTGCGGCGGCGGCGGGGCGCAGGGACGGGACGCGGCGGACACGGGCACGGCGGACGCGGCGGGCACGGGAGGCACGGCGGACACGGGTGGCACGGGTACGGCGGGCACGGCGGCCTCCGGGGAGTCGGGCGGCTCTCGCAGGCGCGGCTTTCCGGTGCGGCGTCCCGGAAACCCCGGGGCCGTTTCCGGGCCGTACGGGCGGGCACACGCCCGGCGCACGCGCCGACCGACGGAAGGAGACGGTGATGGGACGGCAAGGACGTCCGCTGCACGACATGGGCGGGGCGACCGGCCCCGCGGACACCGCAGGACGGCCGGACACGGCACCCGAGGACGACGGCACGCGCCGCCGCCCCGCACCGATCGGCAAGGGCGACACCTCCAACGTGGCGGGCAGCGACGAGCAGCAGCCCGAGATCGCCGAGGGCCCGGTGCCGGGCGTCCAGCCCGGGGAGGGCCGCGCCTCCGGCGACGGGGTGACCCGGGAGCTGGACCCGCCCGGTCCGCCCCGCACCCCCGCCCGCCCCGTCCCCCCGGACGCCGTCGAGGACGCTCCCGCCGCACTCGACCCCGACCGAGCCCGCCCCGCCGACCCGGGGGCCGACCCCGCGGACGAAGGACTCCCCGACCTGGCGGACGGCTCACCCACCGCCACCCGCGCCACCGACCCGCAACGCCCGCCCGTCCCCGGCGACCGGCCCGTCGCGGCCGAGTCCTTCGGGGTGACGGGCTCCGAACAGGCCGAGGGCGAGTCGCTGGACGACCGGCTCGCGGCGGAACGGCCGGAGGTCTGGGAGGGCGGGCACGACGAGCAGGAGGGACGCCCAGGGCAGTCGGCGGAGGAGGCCGCGATGCGGGAGGAGGGGGAGGAGGAGCGGGAGGAGTGACGGGCGGTTGCGTGGACCGGCAGGCGTGGCGTCAGGCGCGTCAGGTACGCCAGGCGCGTCAGGCGTTGTGGCGCAGGGTCGTGCCGGAGGCGGTGCCGAAGACGGCGCGGTAGCGGGCGGCCGGGGCCAGGGCGCGGCCGGAGGCCGGGGTGAGCGGACGGGGCCCGGTGGGTGCTCCGGGGGTGGAATGCCTTGGCCGTAGCGGGAGTTGTCGGAGGGAACGAGCGGTGCCCGCGGAGCGGTACCGGCGGATCGGGGAAGGCGGTAGGGCGATGGTGCGTGCGGTGTGGAACGGCGTGGTGCTGGCCGAGTCCGAGGACACGGTGCTGGTGGAGGGCAACCACTACTTCCCGCCGGAGGCGCTGAACCGGGAGTTCTTCGTTCCCAGCAGCACCACGACGGTCTGCTCCTGGAAGGGCACCGCCCGCTACTGGACGGTCTCGGCGGGCGGTGCCGAGAACCCGGACGCCGCCTGGTACTACCCGGAGCCGAAGCCAGACGCCGAGCACGTCCGCGACCGGGTCGCCTTCTGGCGCGGGGTGGACGTCACCGCGGCCGAGTAGCGGGGCGGGGGTTTCGTTCCCGGAGCTGCGGGCGGGCAGTCGTTGGCGTCGGCGTCGGCGTTGGCGTCGGCGTTGGCGTTGGCGTCGGCGTCGGCCGGGAGTCGGGAGCGGGAGGAGCACGCCATGCGGAGGAAGTCGACGGCGGGGCTGCGGATCACCCACCGCCGGGGCCCGGACGGCAGCTGCGTGGTCGGGGTGAGCCCGCTGCCCGCCGCCCGGTGCCCGCCGCCCGGTGCCCGCTGCCGGGTTGCTCAGCCGAGCAGCGTCCGCAGGTGCTCCAGTGCCGCTCCCAGCGCGTCGTCGGCCGTCACGGCCAGGTCGGGCTCGACGCCGACGCCTTCCCAGTTGGTGCCGGTGACCGGGTTGACCGAACGGGCGGTGGGGACGGTCACGGTGACGTGCGGGGAGACCGGGAAGCGGGCGGTGGGGTGGGCGCCGCCCCCGGTGGTCCCGCCGACCACGGTGGCGCGCCCCAGCACCTTGAGGTTGTAGGCCAGTTCCTCGCCGCCGGAGAAGGTGGTGCCGCTGGTCAGCACGGTGACCGGGCGGTCCAGGTAGCGCGGGGCGGTGAGGTGCCCGAGGGTCCAGTACTGGCGGACGGAGTCGGTGCTCCGCTCGTAGATGTCGTTGAGGTGCACCTCGTCGCCGGCGAAGAAGTAGCTGCACCACAACTGCACGCCCTCGGGCGAGCCGCCCCGGCACTGCCGCAGGTCGATGACCAACGCCTCGGTGGGGGAGAGGAGTTGCATCGCGGCAGCGATCGCGGGGCCGCCCAGGTCGGCAGGAGGGATCATCCGCAGGTCGAGGTAGCCGATGTTGCCGTCGAGCTGCTCCACCCGCCGGACGCCGTAGTTGCTCTCCCGGGCGTACCGCGCGAAGCGGGCGCGCGCGACGTCCTCCGGCTCCTCGTCCATCGGCTGCGGCTCCTCGCTCCACAGCAGTCGCAAGTGCTTGTCCGGGCAGGCCTGTTGGAGGTCGCCGGTGACGCGCTCGCACAGCTCCCGTTCGTCCAGGCCCTGGTACGCGCCTTCGGCCAGTCGACGCCGGAGGGCCGTGTCGACGGCGGCCGCCTGCGCGGGGAACACGTAACCGGTGGCGATCCGGGCCAGTGCGGCCTCGACCACCTCGTGATGAGTCGTCATGCGCGCGATGGTAGGTCCGGGTCGAACGGGTGCCCAGTGGTTTTCGCCGGCCGCTGCTCCGGACACCGTGCGCGCCCCTGCCGCGGCCGACCCGGGCGCCCGTCTGCGCGCTGGCGGCCGCGATGCCGACGGGGGGGTTTGAGGCGGGCGGGCCTGGTCAGTCGCTGGGTATGGAGTTCACGCCGGAGTACCTGGAGCCGTTGCCCACCGCGGAGCGCTGGTCGGGCGGCGGGCAACGTCCGTCCGCGCCGTGGGTGGTGGCGCGGGGCGGGACGGCGCGGCGCCGCGCGGGGGACGGTTCCGGGGCGGCGGTGCTGCTCGACCGGGACGGCGTGCTGGTGGCCGACATCGCGTACAACGGCGATCCCGGCCGGGTCTACCCCCGCCCCGGCGCCCGGGCCGCGGTCGACGAACTGCGGGCGCTCGGAGTGCGGTTGGGGGTGCTGACCCAGCAGCCCGGGGTCGCCCGCGGGATCCTGACCAGGACGCGGGTCGAGACCGTCCACCACCGGATCGAGGAACTGTTCGGACCGTTCGACGTGTGGGCCGTCTGCCCGCACGCCCCCGCCGAGCACTGCGGCTGCCGCAGACCCGCCCCCGGCCTCGTCCTCGCCGCGACCCGGGCGCTGCGGGTGCCGCCGGAACGCACCACGGTCATCGGCGGCACCGGAGCCGACCTGGTCGCCGCGGCCGAGGCCGGGGCGCACGGCCTCCTCGTCCCCACCGAGGTCACCCGCCCCGGCGAGGTCGCCGCCGCGGGCCGCCGCCGCGCCGCGGACCTGTCGGGCGCCGTCCGGCTGCTGCCCGCGGACGGGGCGGCGGCGGTGGCGCAGGCGGTGCGGGCAGCGCCGATGGCGCCGGTGGGCGGGGGCTGACGCCGCTGCCCCCGGCGTCCCGGCGTCATGGCGCTGTGGCGGGGCAGGGCGGGTGGTGGCCGGTTCGGCGCAGTCGGCGGGGGTGGAGTTGTGGGCCAGGGCGAAGTGGACGGACTCCCGGCGGCGGTGGGTGCGGCGCTGCCCGGTGAGGGCGGGCAGTTTGCGCAGACGGTCGAGTGTTGGGCCAAGTGCCGTGCGCTGTAGGGCAGTTCGTGGACCGGGGGCGAAGCGTTCGGCGATCCGGGGTGGTTCGGCGGCGAGTCGGCTCTCGCCCTCCCACAGCTCGTGCAGTAGCTGGTGGAAGCGGTCCGTGGCGGACTCCGGGAGGCGGGCGGGAGGCAGGCGGGATTGGGGGAACGCCCCCGGGGTATGCGCCAGCGGGACGAGCAGGTGAGGTGGAGTGATGGACGGGCCGCACGGTTACCGGATCGCCGTTCCCGGGCAGCCGGGAGCGCACGCGCCGCAGGTGATGGTGGTGGTCTACCGCTCGGCGGAGACCACGGCGGAGGGGCTGGCCGTGTACGCGGGCGCGGACGGGCTGCGGGTGACCGTGCACGGCTCGGTGGCCTGCTTCCTGGAGCCGTACCCGCCCGGCCTCGCCCACCCCTACGGGTACGCCTACCCGCTGGCCGCGGCCTGACGGCGCCGACTCAGAGGGGCGGACTCAGGAGGACGGCTGCCCGTCCGGCTCGAAGACGAACCCCAGCGCCTGGACCAGGTCGAACACCAGATCCTCGGCGAACGGGTCGCCCTTCGCGACCAGCACGGCCCGGACCGCCTCCGGATCGGGCCGCATCCCGGCCTCCCGGGCCCAGGCCGCGGCGCGCCCGGCGATCTCGTCGGGGTCGCCGAACTCCTCCTCGGGGATGCCGTACTCCCGCGCCATCACGGGCGACAGGAAGCACTCCCAGGCCCGGCCCTCCGGGCTGCCGGCCCGGACCCAGCCGACGTCGCTGTCGAACACGCTCGCGATGAGCGCCGGGGCGCCCGTCGCGGCGGTGGCCGCGAGGTCGGGGTCCTCGGTCGAGCACCCCTGCAGGAGCTGCCAGTCGCTGTTCCCGGCCCGCCACAGCGCGTCCGTCGTCGCGCCGACGGCGCGCACCACGGTCAGCTCGGTGGCCGGTCGTTCGGAGCGGGCCAGGAGGAAGAATCCGGTGAATCCTATGGCGCGGAGCGTAGGCCCGGCCACGGACATACGGCCGGGCGGCCGGGCGGACGGGCGGCGGAGGGGGCCGGGGGCGGCGGGCGTCAGGCGGCGAAGGCGGTGACCAGGGCGCGGTCGAAGGCCGGGAGGTCGTCCGGCTTGCGGCTGGAGACCAGGATGTTGGGGCCGTTGGTGCAGACCACCACCTCGCGGTCGACCCAGTGCGCGCCCGCGTTGTCCAGGTCGGTGCGGAGGCTGGGCCAGGAGGTGAGGGTGCGGTCGCGGACGACGTCGGCCTCGATCAGGGTCCACGGGCCGTGGCAGATCACCGCGACGGGCTTGCCGCGGGCGAAGAACCCGGCGACGAACTCCACCGCCCGCGGGTCGGTGCGCAGGAAGTCCGGGTTGGCGACGCCGCCGGGCAGCACCAGGGCGTCGAAGTCCGCGGCCGAGACGTCCGCGACGGCCGCGTCCACCATGAACGGGTCGGCCCGGTCGAGGTGGTGGAAGGCCCGGACCTCGCCGAGTTCGGTGGAGACCAGGCGCGGCGTGCCGCCGTGGTCCAGGACGGTCTGCCAGGGCGAGGTCAGCTCGACCTGCTCGGTGCCTTCGGGGGCGACCAGGAAGGCCACGGTCATGCCGTCCAGCTCGGTCAGGCCGTTCGGCCCGTCCGGCGTGTCCGGCCCGGTCGGCCCGGTCGGCCGGGGGGAATCGCTGGGTCCGTTCATGGCGGCTGCTCCGTTTCCGGGAGTGGGCGTGTCCGCGGGGGATCCCCCGCAGGGCGCGTCTCACCGGGCACGGGGGGCGGCAAACCACCGCGAAAGCCGCACCGCGACATAGGGTGGAGTCGGAGCGGAGGAGGCGGTGGGACACGGTGGACGGGGAACGGGCCGAGCTGGAGGCCACGATCGACCGGCTGCGCACCGAGCTGGAGGGCCTGCGCACCGCGATGCGCACCCGGGCCGTGATCGAGCAGGCCAAGGGCGTGCTGGTCGGGCGGTTCGGCTACGCGCCCGAGCGGGCCTTCGACGAGCTGGTGCGCCGTTCGCAGGACGAGAACCGCAAGCTGGCCCAGATCGCCGCCGACCTGGTCGCCGCGGCCGCCCCGCCCCCGGCCGCCCGGGAGGCCCCGGCACCCGCGGCCCCCGCCCGGCCGGAGTCCGTGGCGTCGGCGTCTGCGGAGCCTGCCGGGCCCGTCGGACCCGAACCCGCACCCGAACCCGAGGGCGGGGGAGCGGAGCGGGACGGGGCCGGGTTGGCGGCCCGGTTCCACCTGGCCGCCGCCGCGCTCGCCACCGCCACCGGTCCCGACGAGGTCGCCGAACACCTGTACCGGACCGCCCTCGGCCCGCTCGGCGCGCAGGCGCTGGTCCTCGCCGCGCGCGAACCGGACGGCGCGCTGCGGCTGGTCGGCGCGTACGGAGTGTCGGCGCACCAGCTCAGCCAGTGGCAGCGCATCCCGCCGCCCACCCGGGTGCCGCTCACCGAGGCCGTCCGCACCGGCCGACCGGTGTGGGTGGCCGACCGGCGCGAGTTCGCCGCCCGCTACCCCGACATGGGCGGCGACGACCTGGTGCCCGGAACCACGGTCTGCGCCCTCCCGCTGCACGCCGACGGGCGGCTGCTCGGCGCGATCAAGATCGGCTGGTCGGAGTTCCGCCGCCCCGACCCGGACACCCGGGCGCACCTGGCCGCCCTCGCCGACCTCACCGCCGACACGCTGCTGCGCCTGCTCGCGCTCGAACTCGCACACGACGTCGAAGCCGCGCCGACCGTCCCGCTCGACCTGGCGGGCGCCCCCTGGTTCCGGGCCGTGCTGGACGGCCTGCTGGACCCGGTGCTGCTGCTGCGCGCCGTCCGCGACGAGGACGGAAAGGTCACCGACCTGCGGGTCGAGCACGCCAACGCGCCCACCGTCGACCTTGCCGGGCGGGACGCCGCCGAACTGCGCGGACGACGGCTGACCGAGCTGTACCCCGGCATGGTCGCCTCCGGCACCTTCGACCGCCTGCGCACCGCCGCCGCCGACGCCACCCCCTACCTGGGCGAGGCGGAACGGTACGTCGAGACCGTCGCGGGCAGCACCCGGGCCAGCGCGATGACCGTGCACGCCACCCCGTTCCAGGACGGCCTGCTGCTCACCTGGCGGGCCCACGACGAACGCGACCGGCGGATCGCCCAACTCGCCCAGACCGCCCGCCTGACCCGGGCCGGCACCTGGGAGTGGCGCCCCGGCGAGCGCCGGATCACCTGCTCCGAAGGCGTCCCGCAGCTCTTCGGCACCGCCACCGCCATCGGCGACCTCGACCCGCGCGCCGCCCTCGACGCCGTCGTCCCCGCCGACCGCGAGGCGGTCCGCGCCGCCGCCCGGGCCCTGCTGGACGGACGCACCTCCGTCACCGCCGAGTTCGCCGTCCGCGCCGCCGACGGCCAGCGCAACCTGCGCGCCCTCGGCGAAGCCGCCCGCGCCGACGACGGCCGCCTGCTCGCGCTCAGCGGAGCCGTCCAGGACGTCACCCCCTGGCGGCGCGCCGAACAAGCCCTCAGCGACACCCGCGACCGCCTCGCCGACCAGCGCCGCCGCACCGGCGACGAACAGCGCGCCGTCCGCGCCCTCCAGCAGGCCCTGATGCGCGCCCCCGCCGGACGCCCCGTCCCCGGGTTCGACAGCGCCGCCCGCTACCTGCCCGCCGAACGCGAACGCAAGATCGGCGGCGACTGGTACGAACTGCTCGACCTGCCCGACGGCACCGTCCTGCTCGCCGTCGGCGACGTCTCCGGACACGGCCTGCCCGCCGCCGCGGTGATGTCCCAACTCCGGTACGCGCTACGGGGTATCGCCTACGACGGCGCCCCGCCCGGACAGCTCCTCGACCGCCTCGACCGGATGCTCTGCCACCAGCGCGCCGACCACATCGCCGCCGTCACCGTCGCCCGCCTCGACCCCCGCACCGGACACCTCGCCTGGGCCCGGGCCGGACACCTGCCCCCCGTCCTCGTCCACGCCGGCACCGCCCGCACCCTCGACCCGCCCCCCGGCCTGATCCTCGGCGTCACCCCCCGCACCCGCCGCCCCACCGCCGAACTCCGCCTCGCACCCGGCGACACCCTGCTGCTCTACACCGACGGCCTGATCGACCGCCGCAGCACCAACGGCACCGGCGCGGGCGGGGGAGCGGGTACGGGCGGGGGAGCGGGCGCGGGTGCCGACCCCGACGCAGGCGTCGCCCGGCTGCTGCGCGCCTGCACCGACTACCGGGCCGCCCCCGACCCGGCCGGGCTCCTCGACCACCTGCTGCGCCGCTTCGGCGCGCCCAACCCGTCCGACGACATCTGCCTGCTCGCCGTCCGCCGCCAGGACTGAACGGCGCCCGGCTCCGGGGGCGGTCCTCGTCCGGGGTCAGCCCTCGTCCGGGGTCAGCCCTCGTCCGGGGTCAGTCCTCGCTGGAGTCGCCGAACCGGAAGCGCCGGTGCATCCGCTCGCGCCAGGGCAGCTCCGGGGCCACCAGCTCGTCCGGCGGCGCCTGCGCCCGCGGGCCCGGCCGGGGCATCGCGGAGGCCGCCGCCTCGGTGGCCCGCAACTGGGCGCCCATCGCCGTCAACCGCACCGGGGCGGTGTGCTCGCGCACCGTCGGGAACAGCCGGGCCTCCTCCAGGCCGAAGTGCCCGGTGGCCGCCTCGACCAGCCTGGCCACCAGCCGGTCGAACTCCGCCGACCCCGCCGACCCCGCCGGGCCGGTCGAATCCGCCGCCGCGACCCGCAGCTCCCGCACCAGGGCCCGCAGCGCGGCGTGCGCCTGCAGGCCCTGGTCGACCGCGTCGTCGCCCGGCGGGCGGCCGTGCCGGGCGATCGGGTACAGGTGCTCCTCCTCGGCCGTCAGGTGCCGCACCAGGGCGTCGGCCGCGACCGCCGCCAGCTGGCAGCGCCGCGGATCGCCCAGCGGCAGCCCTGCGAGTTCGCTGAAACGCACCCGCAGCACCTCGTGATCGGTCGTCAACTGCTCCAGCAGGTCCGGTTCGCGATCGGCGGCCATGCCCGTACGCCTCCTCCGGTGGTGTCCGGTGGTCCTTCCCCTCCCTGCCGGGCGCCTGCCCCGCCGACGCGACGGGAAACACCAGGTCGGGGCGGTGGCGGAGACGGTGGCGCGGGTGACGGCAGGGCTGGTGACAGGGGCTGTCCCGGGCAGCTCGGTCGGGGCCGCTCGGGACCTTCCCGGTCGGGCACCGCCCAGGAGGACGGCCCGTTCCGTGGCCGACGGGCGCTGCGCGGTCACTCCTCGTCGCTGGCGATCTCGATGCAGGCGAGGTCGATCTGGTCGGCGAGCTGGCGGACCAGGTCGGCGAGTGTGGCGGTGGTCGACGGGTCCAGGCCGCTGTTCTCCTGGCCGGCCCACTCCTCCCACTCCTCGGGCAGGGCCCGCAGCAGTTCGACCACCTGGAGGGCCGGAATGGCCAGGCCGCCGGACAGTCCGCAGATCACCGGGACATTGAGCCGTCCCATGGCGTCCACCTCCTCCTGCGTGTAGGTGCCGCTTGAGGTTCTGCGCTCACCCGGGCGTCTGCCCGGAGCCGTCCGGCGGAAACGACGGTGTGCCGGGGACGGAAGCGGGAGCGGGCGCTGGGCGGCGGTGGGTGCGGTGGCTGGTGTCGCACAGCGGGTAGCGGCGGCTGCGGCGGCAGGTGCAGACCGCGACGACCGGGCGGTCGCAGTGCAGCACCGTGCCGTCCGGCAGCAGCAGGTCCACCGGGCCGTCGACCAGCAGCGGGCCGCGTTCGGTCAGCCGGATCCGGGGCGGGGGCGGGGGCGGTGCGGCGGTCGGCTCCGGGTCAGTCGCGGACACCGCGGACCACCACCAACTCCTCGGTGCGGACGCCGGGTTCGATCAGCCCGGTGCGTTCGAACCACGGGGCCCGGGCGGTCATCACCGGCCCGAAGCCCTGCAACCGGCGGGCCACGACGGACGTCCGCAGACCGGCGGCGCGCAGCTGCCGCACCGTGGCCTCGGGCCGGGCCAGCGAGGACTGCACCAGCAGCAGCACCCCGCCCGGCGCGAGCAGCGGCGCCACCCGGCGGCACAGCCGGTCCAGCAGCAGCCGCCCGTCCGGCCCGGCGTCCCAGGCCCGGGCGGGCCCGCGCGGGGCCGGGCCGGGGTGCGGCGCGGGGACGTACGGGGGGTTGCTCAGCACCAGGTCGTACCCGTCGGCCCTGTCGTACCCGTCGGCGCTGTCGCACCCACCGGCCCTGTCGGCCTCGTCGGCTCCGCCGGTCCCGTCGTACCGGCCGCCGTCCCGGGCTTCCGGAGCTTCCCGGGCTTCCGGGGCCTCCGGGGTGAGGTCGCCGTGCCGCACGCGCAGGGGAAGGCGGTGCAGGCGGGCGTTCAGCCAGGCGGTGGCGAGCGACAGCCGGGACAGGTCGACGGCGGTCACCCGGCAGCCGCGCCGGGCGGCGGCCAGGGCGAGCGCGCCGGAACCGGTGCCGACGTCCAGGCAACGTGCGCCGGGCCGCAGCGGTTCGCGGCCCAGCACTTCCAGCAGCAGGGCGGTGTCCCCCTGGGCGGGGTACACGCCGGGCGGTCGTAGCAGCAGCATGGGCTCGCGTATGCCCGGCGGGCGGTGGACGACACGTCCGGCGGGCGGTGAACTCGGCGAGGGGTGGGGCGGCTCAGGGGCGGTTCAGGGGAGCGGGGCGGTGGCGGCGGTGCGGTGGGCGAGGTCGTCGACGACGGCGGACAGGCGGCCGTGGCGGGCGAGGGCGGCGCGCTGGTGGTCGGCGCCGCAGCCGGTGGCGAGCAGGCGGGCGGAGAGGTGGCGGGCGAGTCCGAGCTCGTGGGTGCGCAGCAGGGCCGGAGCGGTGAACTCGACCAGGGCGGGCAGGAGTCGGCGCACCGGCTGGAGACGGCCGGTGAGCGGGTCGGGCAGCCGGGCGTCGAGGGCGGCGGACGCGGCACGGCGGTGGGCCAGCCGCAGCGCGCCGTCGGGCACCGGTCGCGGACGGGCCCGGGTGCGCGGGTCGAGCAGGGTGTGGGCGAGGGCGCGCAGCAGGACGGCCAGCAGCAGGACGGTGTCCAGGTCGGCGCAGCTGTCGGCGACCCGCACCTCCAGGGTGGGCAGGTGCTCGGACGGCCGGGCGAACCAGTACAGCATCCGGCGGTCGAGGATCACCCCGTCCGCGATCATCCGGTCCAGGGCGGCCCGGTAGCCGGTCTCGTCGAGCACCGGGGCCGGGCCGAAGGTCGGCCAACGGGCGTACCGATCAGGCCGGTTGGAGGCGGTGCCGTGGTCGGTGCCCTCGCAGAACGGGGAGTTGGCGCAGAACGCCTGGAACAGCGGTAGCCAGCCGCGCATCCGGGCGCTGAGCGACAGTGCCTGACGGTGCGTCAGATCGCCCAAGTGGACGTGGCAGCCGCAGATTTCGGCACCGATCTGGTCGGCGACGCCGTCGACCCGGTCGGCCAGCAGCAGGTAGCGGGGTTTCGGGGTGACGGTCAACGGGTGGCGGCTGGGCAGGACGGCGGTGCCGGTGGCGACGAGCCGGCAGTGGGCCCGGTCGGCGGCGGCCAGCAACACCCCGCGGGTGTCGGCGAGTTCGGCGCGCAGCTCGGCGGCGGTGCCGACCGGTCGGGTGCAGCCCTCCACCTGGGTGGTCAGGAACTCGTACTGGGCGCGTGGCCCGAGCGTCCGGGCGGCGTCCGCGATCACCGCCTCGGCGGCGGGCACCGTGACCCGGCTGCGCGGGCCGGTCAGCAGGAACTCCTCCTCGACGCCGAATCGCAGCAGCGGTGGTGGCGGGCCCGGACGGCGGACGGGCACCGGGCGCTGGTCGGGTGTCGGGTCTCGGCCGGGCGTCGGGGCGCGGACGGCGGGTGGTCCCGAACCGTGCTGGAGCGGTGGGGTGTTCACGCCGGGTGTCCCGCGTCGAGCCCGGCGACGTCCCGCAGGGCGAGCGTCGTCGCCGGCGGTGGGTCGGCCCGGCCGCCCGCCAGTGGGTCGAGCAGGAACGCGGTGTGGTCGCCGCCCTCGACCCGGCCGACCACCCGTCCGGCGAACCAGGCCGCGGCGTCGGTGAGCACCGGCACCCCGGCCGGGCCCGGACGCCAGCTCACCCGGGCGAACTTGTCGACCTCCTTGCCGGTGTCCTCGCCGAACAGCCGGGCCAGGGCCCGGCCCGTGTCGTCCGGCGGCAGCAGGTGGACGGCCAGCGCCGTCGCGCGCGCCGCCACCCGGTGGGTGCGGTTGCTGTGCGACAGCCAGACGGCGAACCGCTCCGGGTGGATCGAGCACTGCGAGCCGAAGCCGACCAGGCAGCCGGCCCTGGTGTCACCGACCCCGGTGGTGACGACGTACACGGGCGGGTCGAGCAGGGGCAGGAACGCCCCGGCCCCGGTCGTCTGGCTCGGGGCCGGGTTCGGGGTCTGGTTTGGGGTCTGGCTCGGGGCCGGGGCCGGGGCCGGGTTCGGGGTCTGGCTCGGGTCCGGGGTCGGGCTCATCGTCGGGCTCCTTCCGGTCGTCGGTCGGGCTCCTCGGGCGGCAGCGGGGTGCGCAGGGAGCTGGTGCCGGAGCGCCAGGCGGCCAGCAGGTGGTCGGCGAGCCGGTCCTCGGCCCGGGCGTAGGCCAGCACGCCGAAGGCGATCTCCGGGGCGGGGCAGTCCGACGGCCGGGTCAGCAGCGGGTCGATCACGGTGTGCCGCACCAGCTGCTCGTGGACGGCGTCGGCGAGGACGTGCTCGCGGTAGAAGAGCGTCCCGCGCGGCGAGGCGCCGAGCCGTTCGAACGCGGCGGCGAGCCGGGCCGCGCCGGGCGGGGAGGTGATCTCCACGGCCGCGAACTGCCCCACCAGGGCGGCCCGCAGGGACCGGTGCAGGCCGAACAGCGACATCGTGTTGACCACGGCCAGGGCGGGCGCGGGCACCGCGTCCAGGTACGCGCCGTACGCCGGGTCGAGCCCGAAGTCGGCCATCATCCCGGCGAACAGCTCGGCGTGCGCCCGCTCCGGCCGACCCGCGCCGTACTCGTCGTACTGCACGGCGACCAGTGCGGCCTTCGCCGGGTTCGGCAGCCGGGGCACCGCCCACATCTGCGGGTCGGCCTCCTTCAGGTGGTACAGCGAGCGGTGCGCCAGGTACTCGCGGGCCTGCTGCCGGGTGCCGGTCGTCAGCAGGTGGTGCGAAGGGCCGTCGCCGTCCGGGGGTTCGACCAGCAGGTCCGCCAACACGTCCGCCAGCGGTGGCGGTTCGCCCACCTCGTGGCGCAGCGCGGCCAGGAAACCCCGCTCCAACCGTCCGCGCAGCGCGAGCAGCGGGGGCGACCACTCCCAGGCGTCGTCGACGCCCGCGAAACCGCGGTAGTGCAGCTCGTAGCAGACGTACAGGGCGAGTTGGACGTCCTCGCCCCACGGGTCCGACGGGTCGTCCAGCGGTGGGGGAGAGAGCAGTGCGGGGGCGGGGCGGCGCAGCGCGGCGAGGACCGCGGCCGAGAGCGGGCCGCGGGCCGCGGGCAGCGGCGGCGCGCCGGGGTCGGTGCGGGGGGCGGTCTGCACGGTCTCCACCTCGTTCAACTCCCTTTCGAAACGCTGTCGTTCGCTCCTGACGGGTCCGGTTCACTCCGAACGGAGTTCCAGCACACAGCACTTGGGCCCGCCGCCGGCCTTCCGCAGCTCCGCGAGCTGGACCGGCACCGGGACGAAGCCCGCCGCCCGCAACTGCCCGGCCAGGCCCCGGGCGTCCGCGGGCAGCACCACGTGGCGGCCGTCGCTGATGGCGTTCAGGCCGAACGCGGCGGCGTCCGGCGCGGTGGCCAGGATCGCGTCCGGGTAGAGGCGGCGCAGCTTCCGGCGGGCGGCCGGGGCGAACGCGTCCGGGTAGTACATCACCCGGGCGTCGTCCAGCACGGCCAGCGCGGTGTCCAGGTGGTAGTAGCGCGGATCGGTCAACTCCAGTGACACCACCGGCAGTCCGAGCACCCGCTGGGCCTCCCGGTGGGCGGCGGTGGTGGTGCGGAAGCCGCTGGCCGCGAGGATCCGCCGCCCGGCCACCAGCAGGTCGCCCTCGCCCTCGTTCACCTCGGCGGCGGTGCGGACCTGCCGGAACCGCGCGGCCGCGAACCAGCGCCGGTGCGCCGCCGACTCGCCCGCGCGCTGCCGGTGGCGGAAGTTCGCGACCAGCACCCGGCCGGCCACCACCGTCGCCCCGTTCGCGGTGAACACCATGTCGGGCAGGCCGGGCTCCGGCGCCAGCAGGTCGACCCGGTGGCCGAGGGAGCGCAGCACCGCCGCCAGCCCCTGCCACTGCCGCAGCGCCACCGCCCGGTCCACCGGCAGACCCGGATCCATCCACGGGTTGATCGCGTACTCCACCGCGAAGTGCTCGGGCGGACAGAGCAGGTAGCGCCGCCGCGCCCCCGCTCCGGGGCGGGTGCGGGTGCGGGCGGGGGCGGCAGGAGCGGTGACCGTGTCCATGCGCCGCGTCTGTCCGCCGCGTCGACGGCGAAACGGCCCCGGCGGGGTCGGGGTGAAGGGGGTGCCACCGGGCAGACGATGCGGCCTGCTGCGGCGCGGCGCGGCGTGGCCTGGCGCGGTGCCGCCTGGTGCGGTGCGGCCCGGTGCGGTGCCGCCTGGTGCGGTGCGGCCCGGTGCGGAGCCGCCTGGGGCGGTGCGGCCCTACGGGTGGCCGGTCAGTCCCACGGGCTGCCCCAGGGGCCGGTCGCCGTAGGGCCGGGGACGACGATCGAGGCGACGTCCCCGCTGCGGGTGCGGCCGGTGGGGCAGCGGACCGTCGTCACCTCGTGCAGGTGCACCTCCCCGACGAACCCGGACGGGCCCGCGTAGCGGGGCCCTCCGGCGCTGCCGCGGTCGGGCATTCCGGCCTCAGGGTAGGTGCGGGTTGCGACAGCCGGGGCCGCCGGCGGACGGGCGGACGGTGTGGGCCGCCGTCGCCACCAGCGCCGCCCCCGCCAGCCGGGCCGTACCCGTCACGGCCGCAGCCAGTGCAAGCAGGGCCCGGCAGGGCGGGCCGAGCAGGGCCCGGAACCGGTGGTGGCGCATGGTGCGCAGGCGAAGGTCGAGTTCGACGTCCACCCGCAGTTCCGCCTCCAGGGCCGCCAGCAGTTGGCGCTCCCGGGGGGAGAGCGTCGCGCCGTCCACCGCCCTCACCACCTGTCGTCACACGTCAGTCGTCAGTCGTCAGTCGTCCACGGCCGCCGCCGCTCCCGCGACCGCTGCCGGGGCCGCGACCGCCGTGGGGCCCAGCAGGGCGCACAGGGTGCACAGCGCCGACCAGGACGCGGTGCGGGTGCGGTAGCCCAGTCGGCGGGCGGTGCGGGCGAGGTGACCGCCCGCCGGGTGCGTGCCGTTCACCGCTCACCCGCCCCGGGGTGCGCCAGCACGCTGCGGTCGAGGCCGTCCAGCAGGGCGCCCACTGAGGGGTGCACCTCGACGGCGCCGGTGCCGCGGAGCTCCGCGGCGGCGAACCCGCCGGTCTCCACCCCCACGCACGGCGTCCCGGCCCGGCCCGACGCCTGGACGTCCCACACGCTGTCGCCGACGAACACCGAGCGCTCCGCCGGTGCGGACGCCTGCTCCAGCGCCTTGCGGACCAGGTCCGGGGCGGGCTTCGCGGCTTCCACCCCGTCCGCGTCGGTCACCGCGTACAACGCGTCGTCGGCGTCCAACACCCGCCGCAGCACGTCCAGTTCGCGCCCCGAGGCGGAGGTCGACAGCACCACCCGCCAGCCCCGCCCGGCGCACTCCCGCAGCAGGTCGCCCGCCCCGGGGAACGCCCGCAGACCGGGCCAGTGCTGGGCGTACAGCGCGAGGTGCGCGGCGTCGACCGCGTCGTCCTCCGAGCGGTCCCGGTCGTCCCCGAGCAGGTGGTCGAGCAACTGGTCGCTGCCCATGCCGATGGCCCGGTGGATCCGGGCCGCGTCCACCTCGTGCCCGTACTGCGCCAGCGCCTGCCACCAGGCGAGCGTGTGCAGGTAGACGGTGTCCACCAGGGTGCCGTCCACGTCGAACAGTGCGGCCGCGACGTCCGCTGCCATCCCGTCGCCTCCTCCCGACCAGGGCCCGTTGCTGGCCCTGCCTCTTCCGATGCGTGCCCCCGTCTACCCCGACCGCAGCGCCCCACACCCTCGTTTTCCGTCGCACCCGGACGGACGGATGCCCGGGGAGGAAGGGTTGCGACGATGTCCGAACTGCAGCTGGGCCGGAACGAGACCCCGAACGAGCGCGCGGACCGGCGCCGGAACGAACCCCTCCAGGAGGTCCGGGTCGCCCAGACCGGCCCGCAGACCGCCCCCGTCGCCTACCACCGGCTGCTCGCCGGACGCCGCCTCAAGCCCCAACTCATCGACGCCACCGGCCGGGTGGTCACCCACGGTGTCGTCCTGAACGACAGCAGCAACAGGAGCGGGGACGGGAGCGGGGACGGGAGCGGCGGCCAGCAGGGCTGAACCGCGGCGGTTTCCGTACCGGCCGGGGCGGTCAGACGCCCGCCATGGCACCCACCGAACCCCGTACCGTCGTCGTCACCGGCGCCTCCGCAGGCGTCGGCCGCGCCGTGGCCCGCGCCTTCGCCGCCCGCGGCGACCGCGTCGCCCTGCTGGCCCGCGGCCGGGCCGGCCTGGACGCCGCCGTGGAGGAGGCCCGCGACATGGGGGCCCGTGCGATGGCCGTCACCGTCGACGTCGCCGACCCCGACGCGGTCGAACGCGCCGCCGAGAGCGTCGAACGCGCCCTCGGCCCGATCGACGTCTGGGTCAACGCGGCCCTCGCCTCCGTCTTCGCCCCCTTCACCGAGATCACGCCCGCCGACTTCCGCCGCGTCACCGAGGTGACCTACCTCGGCTACGTGTACGGCACCCGGTCCGCGCTGCGCCGGATGCTGCCGCGCGACCGCGGCTGCGTCGTCCAGGTCGGCTCCGCGATCGCGTACCGCGGCATCCCGCTGCAGAGCGCGTACAGCGGCGCCAAGCACGCCCTGCAGGGCTGGAACGAGGCGGTGCGCTGCGAACTGCTGCACCAGGGCACGGCGGTGCGCACCACGATGGTGCAGCTGCCCGCCGTCAACACCCCGCAGTTCGACTGGGTGCGCTCCCGGCTGCCCCGGGCGGCCCGCCCCGTCGCCCCCGTCTACCAGCCCGAGCCGATCGCCCGCGCGATCGTGTACGCCGCCGACCACCCCGGCCGCCGCGAGTACCGGGTCGGCGCCTCCACCGTCCTCACCCTGCTGGCCAACGGGCTCGCGCCCGGCCTGCTCGACCGCTACCTCGCCCGCACCGGCTACGACGGCCAGCAGACCGACGCCCCGCGCCCGCCCGACCGGCCCGACAACCTGTGGGCCCCCCTCGACGAGCACCGCGACCACGGCGCCCACGGCCGCTTCGACGACGAGGCGAAGCCCCGCAGCCTCCAGTCCTGGGCCGACCGCCACCGCGCCCCGCTCGCCGCGGCCGGCGCCACCGCCGCTGCCCTGCTCGCCGCGGGGGCGCTCGGCCGCGGTCGGCGCGGCTGACGCCAGGCCCGGCCAGGGGTCAGGACAGCGGGGAGCCCGGGCCCGCCCGGGGGGTGGAGAACCACTCACCGGCCGGGCCCGGGCTCCCCGCCCGCCGGGCGGGTGCCTCGGTGCTCAGTGCGTGAAGCGGTGGCGCGGTCGGCCCTGTACGGGGCGGGTGGCGGTGGAGCCGCCGGTGGTGGTGCGGTCGGTCGGGTCGGTGGGGAGGTCGGTCCGGTCGTCGGTGCGGTCCAGGACCACCGGGGTGTCCTGGGTGGCGGGGGTCCGGTGGCGGCGGTGCCAGCGCAGGCCGCCGACCGTCAGGGCGATCCCGGCGCAGAAGAGCAGCGCGAGGGCCAGCCCGGCCAGGAAGGCGCCGAGGGTGCTCATGGTGGCGATCTGGTGGCCGAGGACGTCGACGCCGGTCTCCGGGCCGCCGCCGAGGTTGTCGGCGATCAGCAGGCCCGCGAAGGCGCCGGACGCGGCGAACAGCAGGATTCCGAGCAGCAGCATGGTTCAGGTCCTTTCGCTTGCTCCGTTGCTCCCGGTCGGCGGGCGTCTGCCCAGGACCGTCCGGGACGAATCAGCCCGGGTCAGGCGTCCACCAGGTAGGGCGCGGCGCGGCCCTCGGCGAGGGTCAGGCCGTGGCCGGGGGCGCCGTCCGCGCCGGGGGTGACGGTGCCGCCGGACGGGTCGAGGGTGCCGTCGAAGAGCAGGGACTCGACCCGGACGTGGTCGTGGAACCACTCCAGGTGCCGGACGGTGGCGGCCCGGGCGGCGGCCGCGTGCGCGTGGGCGTGCGGCGAGCAGTGCGCGGAGAGCTGGACGCCGGAGGCCTCGGCGACGGTCGCGGCGCGCAGGAAGCCGGTCGGGCCGCCGCAGCGGGTGGCGTCCGCCTGCAGGCAGTCGACGGCGGGGGCGAGCCGGGCGAAGTAGCGGGCGTCGTCGCCGTACTCGCCGGCCGCGACGTCGGGGGCGACCGCGGCGCGGACGGCCGCCAGGGCCGCCGGGTCGTCGGAGGGCACCGGCTCCTCGAACCAGGTCACCCCGTCGTCGGCGAACGCCGCCGCCAGCCGGATCGCCCGCTTCGCGGTGAACGCGCCGTTGGCGTCCACGTACAGCGCCGCGTCCGGGCCGATCGCGGTGCGGGCGACGGAGATCCGCTCCAGGTCGCGCTCGGGGCGGCCGCCCCACGACTCGCCGATCTTGATCTTGACGCGCGGGATGCCCTGCTCCTCGACCCAGCCCCGCAACTGGCGCTCCAGCACCCGGTCCGGGTACGTGGTGAACCCGCCGCTGCCGTACACCGCGACCGGCCGGGGCCGCCCGCCCAGCAGCCCCACCAGCGGGACGTCGAGCAGCCGCGCCGCCAGGTCCCACAGCGCCAGGTCGACGGCGGACAGCGCGTACGTGCCCAGGCCCGGGCGGCCCGCGTTGCGCAGCGCCCGCCGCATCGCCTCGTACGCGCCCGCCGTGTCGAGCGCGTCGCGGCCCAGCACCACCGGCCCCAGTTGCTCGCGCACCAGCGCGGCGGCGGCGGGCGGGCCGTACGTCCAGCCCAGGCCGGTGACCGGGCCGCTGGCCGCCTCGACCAGCACCAGCGTGGTGGCGTCCCAGGCGAGGGTGCCGTCGGCCTCGGGGCGGTCGGTCGGGACGGTGTACACCCGCGCCGTCAGCCATTCGACCGGATGATCGGTCCACATGATCGTCACTCCGTCAGCTCGGGGTCCGCAGGCCGCTGCGGGCACCGGCGGCGAGCACGCCCGCCGCCCGGTCGACCAGGGCCATGATGGTGAGCGCCGGGTTGGCGGCGCCCTGGGTCGGCAGTACGCTGCCGTCCGTGACCAGCAGGTTCGGCACCGCGAAGGAGCGCAGGTCCCGGTCGACCACGCCGCCCTCCGGCCGGGCCGCCATCCGGCAGCCGCCGACCAGGTGCGCGTACCGGTCGATGGCGATCACCTCGCTCGCGCCCGCCGCCGTCAGGACCGCCTCCATGGCGCCGCGCGCCGCCGCGATCAGCTGCCGGTCGTTGTCGCACTGCGAGTAGGCGAAGTGCGCCACCCGCAGCCCGTGCCGGTCCTCCTCGTCGGCCAGCGTGACCCGGTTGCCGGCCTGCGGCAGCAGCTCGGCCAGCCCGCCGAGCGTCGCCCAGTGCACGTAGTCCGACAGGTAGTGCCGCAGGTTCGCGCCCCAGTGGCCCTGGGCGACCACGTGCTCGGCCCAGGTGATCGGCAGCGGCGACACGGTCTGGATGCTGAACCCGCGCCGGTACGGCTTGCCCGGGTCGGTCTCGTAGAACGCCTCCGTCGACACCTCCGGCGGCGGCGCCTTGTACGCCCGCACCTCCTGCTCGAACCGGCCCGAGACCTGCGGCGCGCCCTGCACCATCACGTACCGGCCGACCTGGTCGAAGTCGTTGCACAGGCCGTCCGGGAAGCGCCTGCTCGCCGAGTTGAGCAGCAGCCGGGGCGTCTCGATCGCGTACCCCGCGACCGCCACCGTCCGGGCCCGCTGCAGGTGTTCGCGCCCGCCGCGCAGGTAGCGCACGCCGCTCGCCAGCCCGTCCGGGCCGAGCTCGACCGCGCACGCCATCGCGTCGGCCCGGACCTCCACGCCGTGCGCCAGCGCGTCCGGCAGGTGGGTGATCAGCGGCGACGCCTTCGCGTTGACCTTGCAGCCCTGGAGGCAGAAACCCCGGTACACGCAGTGCGGGCGCCGCCCGAACCGGCCGTTGCTGATCGCCACCGGCCCGACCCGGGCCTCCAGCCCGAGCGCCGCCGCCCCGCGCAGGAACACCTCGCCGTTCCCGCCGACCGGGTGCGGCGCGTGCGGGTAGGCGTGCGGCTCGCCCCACGGCCAGTACTGGCCCGCGACCGGCAGCTCAGCCTCCAGCCGCCGGTACGAACCGCGCAGGTCGGCGTAGCCCAGCGGCCAGTCGGCGCCGACCCCGTCCCGGCTGTACGTCTCGAAGTCGGACGGGTGGAAGCGCGGCGCGTACCCGGCGAAGTGCACCATCGAACCGCCCACCCCGCGCCCGGAGTTGTTCGACCCCATCGGCACCGGGTCGGAGCCCGACAGCACCCGCGGCTCGGTCCAGTACAGCTGGTGCGCGCCGTACTCGTCGCTCACCCAGTCCCGCAGCGGGTCCCAGAACGGGCCCGCCTCCAGCACCACCACCGACCAGCCCGTCCGGGCCATCCGCTGCGCCAGCACGGTGCCGCCCGCGCCGCAGCCCACGACCACCAGGTCCACCTCGTCCTCGTCCCGGTGGCGGCGCATCCGCTCCACCAGCCGCCGGTCGAAGCCCAGGCCGTCGCGCGGCAGCAGCCACGCGGAGGCGTTGCGCCGCCGCACCGACCGCTGGCGGCGGGCCGACTGGTGGAGGGTGGCCAGCGCGGCCTTCGCCCCGCCGTGCCGCCCCGGGTCGGTGACCGCGGGCAGCGGCGGCGGGTCGGGCCGCTCGGCCTGCGGCTGCCGCTCGGGGTGCGCGTCGGCGACCTCCCAGCGCTCGCGCCGCCCGACGCCCAGCCGGGCGTACCCGGACGGGAACGCCGGGCCGCCGAAACCGATCTCGTCCCAGGCCGCCGGGCGGGAGTAGTACGCGGCGCACGCGTAGCGCGTCCACAGGCTCCACACGTGCTTCGCGGGCCAGCCGTGCCAGCGCACCGCCCGGCGCACCTTCTCCACCAGGCCGTCCTGGAGGCGCTCCGGCAGCTCGGCGAACGTGCGGCGCCCCGGCAGCGCCCGGGCGTCCTCGTCCAGCGCCCGCACCGTCTCCGGCCAGGCCCGGTCGTCCGGCGGCAGGTCCGCGTAGTGCCAGCCGTCGGTCTCGCGCTCGGCCAGCCGGGCGTCGATCACCGGCAGCAGGTCGACCGGCGGGTGGTCCAGCAGCCGGTCCAGCAGGGCCCGGGCGGCGGCCTCCTCGGCGGGCGCGAACAGCCGCAGCGGCGGGCGCGGCCCCGCCACCCGGCCCGTCACCACGGCGGCCGTCACCTCGTCCCACTGCGGGCGGCGCGCCAGCGAGTCGTAGCCCGGGAACCGACCCTCGTACGGACGTTCCCCGGGTGTCGGCCGCTCCTCGTGCCCGGGTTGCTCCCCGTGCCCGGGCCGTCCCTCGTGCCCGGGCCGTCCCTCGTGCCCGGGCCGTTCCCCGTGCCCGGGCCGTTCCCCGTGCCCGGGCCGCCCGTCCGCGCTCACGACCGGCCCTCGCGCCGCAGCACCGCCGCGACCAGGCCCATCCCGCCGACCATGCCCAGCAGCAGCGGCGCGAACACCGGCGGCCCCGTCTCCAGGTTGAACCGGGCCATCCGCCAGCCGCCCGGCTTCTGGGCCACCCCGCGCACGTGCAGCCAGAACCCCTGCAGCCCGTTCGCGGTGATCGCCGCCGACACCAGCGGCAGCACCGTCCGGGCCGCCCGGGCGTCCAGCGCGCCCGCGACGCCCGCCGCCGCGCCGACCGGGCCCAGCACCACCGGCCACCACATCATCCGGTTCCCGAACCCGGCCCGGTCGTGCTCCAGGTAGATCTCCGCGGCCGCCACCACCGAACCGGCGCCCGTCGCCAGCGCCAGCGAGCGCTGGAACCGCCCCTCGCGGACGGCTTCGAGCGGCCCGCGCACCGCCGCCAGCGGCCCGGTCACGACCTGCTCCGGTGCGGCAGCAGCTCGGCCAGCTTCGCCCGCAGCCCGCGCTTGACCACGTTCGCCCGGTCGCTGTCGCCGCGCAGCACCGACTCCGCCGCGTCCTTGATCTGCGCCCACTCGGCGTGCGGCGGGATCGGCGGCACCGCCGGATCGGTCCGCACGTCCAGCACGCACGGCCGGTCCGCGCCCAGCGCCCACTCCCAGGCCGCCCGCACCTTGCCCGGCTCCTCGACCCGCAGCCCGCGCAGCCCCACCGACTCGGCGAAGTCCGCGTACCGCACGTCCGGCAGCTGCTGCGAGGGCAGGAAGCTCGGCGCGCCCTGCATCGCCCGCATCTCCCAGGTCACCTGGTTCAGGTCGCAGTTGTTCAGCACGCACACCACCAGCCGCGGGTCGCTCCAACGCTCCCGGTAGCGGGCCACCGTGACCAGCTCGGCCAGCCCGTTCATCTGCATCGCGCCGTCCCCGACCAGCGCCACCACCGGCCGGTCCGGGTGCGCGAACTTCGCGCCGATCGCGTACGGCACGCCCGGGCCCATCGTCGCCAGCGTGCCCGACAGCGAACCGCGCATCGTGCCGCGCATCCGCAGGTGCCGGGCGTACCAGTTTGCCGCCGACCCGGAGTCCGCCGTCACGATCGCGTCCTCGGGCAGCAGCGCGTCCAGCGCGTGCACCAGGTACTCCGGGTTCACCGGGTCGGCGGGCACCTTCGCCCGCTCCTCCATCACGCCCCACCAGCGCGCCGTGTTCTTCTCCACCTGCTTGCGCCAGCTCCGGTCCTTCTTGCGGTGCAGCATCGGCAGCAGCCGCTCCAGCGTCGCCGCCGCGTCCCCCACCAGGTTCACCTCGTACGGGTAGCGCAGCCCCACCATGAACGGGTCCGCGTCGATCTGCACCGCCCGCGCCTGGTCGAACTCCGGCAGGAACTGGCTGTACGGGAAGCTCGATCCGACCGTCAGCAGCGTGTCGCAGTCCCGCATCAGCTCGTACGAGGGCCGGGTCCCCAGCAGCCCGATCGATCCCGTCACGTACGGCAGGGTGTCCGGCAGCACGTCCTTGCCGAGCAGCGCCTTCGCCACCCCCGCGCCCAGCAGCTCCGCCACCTGCTCGACCTGTCGGCGCGCACCCCGGGCGCCCTGCCCGACCAGCATCGCCACCTTGCCGCCCGCGTTCAGCACCTCGGCGGCCCGCGCCAGCTCCCCGTCGTCCGGCACCGGGTGCGAGTGCGGCATCCCCAGGCTGGACGGCACCATCTTGAACGCGTGCTCCGGCGCCTGCTCCGGCAGCTCCTGCACGTCCGCCGGGATGATCACGGCGGTCACCGTGCGGTACGTCGCGGCCGTCCGGAACGCCCGGTCCAGCACGTTCGGCAGCTGCTGAGGGACGGTCACCATCTGGCAGTACGCCGAGGCCACGTCCTTGTACAGGCTCAGCAGGTCCACCTCCTGCTGGTACGAGCCGCCCATCGCGCTGCGGTCGGTCTGCCCGACGATCGCCACCACCGGCACGTGGTCCAGCTTCGCGTCGTACAGCCCGTTCAGCAGGTGGATCGCCCCCGGGCCGGACGTCGCCGCGCACACGCCGACCCGGCCGGAGAACTTGGCGAACCCCACCGCCTCGAACGCCGCCATCTCCTCGTGCCTGGCCTGCACGAACGCGGGCCGGTCGTCGGCCCGCCCCCACGCCGCCAGCAACCCGTTGATCCCGTCCCCCGGGTACCCGAACACCTGCTCCACGCCCCACTCCCGCAAGCGGGCGAGCACCTGATCCGCGACAGTCCTGGACACGGGACGTCCCTCCTTCACGCGCTTCGCGCACGACGACGACACCACTCCCCGGCGTCTGACCGCCCGACCGGAACGGAAACACCGGGGGCGGGGCGGAGCGGGAGCCGGGAGCGGTGGGGTGGGAGCGGGGAGCCGGGAGCGGTGGGGCGGGGACAGGAGGTAGGCCGGACCGGACGCGGACGGCGGGCCGCCCGAGCCGCCGCAGGGGCGGCCCGCCGTCCGCGCGGGATCAGTGGGCGGGCGCGTGCACCGGGCTGTTGTGGTAGGCCGCGATCAGCCAGCGCTCCTCGCGCTTCTCCAGCACCCAGGTCGCGTGCACCTTGTTCTGCTCGGGCACCTCGGTCGCACCGCCGAACAGGATGCCCGACTCGCTGACGACGACCGCGGCGTCCCGGCCCAGGAAGCGCACGCCGAGGGTGCGGTTCCAGGTGGAGGTGGACTTCAGCGGGCCCGCGAAGCCCTTGGCCATGCTCTCCCGGACGGCCTCGCGGCCGTCGCGGAGCGAGCCCGGCAGGACGGCGGTGGCGTCCGCCGTGTAGTCGGCGACCACGGCCTCGGCGTCACCGGCCGCCCACGCCTGGTAGGACGCGGCCAGGACCGCCTGGATCGCGGCTAGGTCCGCCGTACGGGTGTCCGACATCGGACGTCTCCCTTGTGCTCGTTCTCGGTTCGCCCCACCGGGTCCGGGGGGCTCACCGGTACGTACCGGCGGCGCGCGGGAAACTCATCGCGGCTCCGGGGAGAATTTCTCCGGAGCCGCGGCGGACGGGGCGGGGCGGGCCGGTTGGACCTCCTCCCGGACCTCCTCCCGGACCTCCTCCCGGACCTTCTCTCAGACCTCTTCGATCCGGGCCTTGAGCAGGCAGAAGACGTTGCCCTCCGGGTCGGCGAGGACGTGCCAGGACTCCTCGCCGGTCTGCCCGACGTCGGCCGGGCGCGCCCCGAGCGCGAGGAGGCGCTCCAACTCGGCGGCCTGGTCGCGGTCGGTGGCGCTGACGTCGATGTGCAGGCGCGGCAGGCCCGGGTGCGGCTCGGCCTCGGGGCTCAGGACCAGCGTCGGCTGCGCGCCGCCGAAACCCTCCCGCGGGCCGATCTCAATGCTGCCGTCCTCCTCGCGGCCGAGCACCACGAAGTCCAGCACCTCGCACCAGAACCGTGCCAGCACCTCGGGCTCGCGGCAGCCCAGGACGAGTTCGCTGATCCGACACGCCATCGGCGGAACCTGCTTCCATCGAGAGGGAATTGAGGGACGCCAGGACGATCCGCCCGGGCACCCGGCGCAGACCGTACCCGCCGGGGCGGGACGGGGCGAGGGGTTTCAAGGGAGGAGCGGGGGTGGGGGTGCCTGGCGGCTACCCCCGGCGGCTACCCCCGGATCGCGGCCAGCAGCCAGAACACCGGGACCAGCACCACCCCCAGGACGCCCGCGCCGAACAGGACCGCCAGCCAGGCGAAGACGTAGCCGTCGCCGCTGCGGGTGCGCCCCTTGCGGGCGCAGGCCAGCAGCCACAGGGCGGGCAGGCCCAGGGACGAGGCCGTCCACCCGGCGAAGGCGACGTACTCCCCGGCGGTGACCGGGGAGGGCTCGAAGGCCCGGCCGCCGACCTCCCGGACCTCCAGCCGGGTGCCGACCCGGTGCCGCTCGGCGGCCCCGCGCAGCGTCATCGGCCGCGACGGCGCCCCGACCGGGAGCGAGGGCGTGTACCGGCCCTCGCAGCTGACGTCGGTGCTCTCCACCTCCTCGTAGCAGCCGGAGGTCACGTAGCTGCCGGTCGGGCCGACGAGGCCGCTCATCGCGACCAGCCGCTCGCCGAACAGCAGCCAGGTCACGACCACCACGCCCGCCAGCCACAGCACGGCGAAGGCCCCCGCGACCCGCCAGGGGCCCGTCCGGCCCAGTAGGTCCGCTCCACGCACGCGCACGTCCCCGCCCCCCGGGTCGCCCGGGGGCGTCCGCTCCCGGGTTGCTCCAGGGCGCCCTACCCGTTGGCGGCCTCGGGGAACCGCGCCTGCGCGGCCCGTGCTTCCGTCGCCCGCGCGTCGGCGGTGGCGAGCATGAAGTAGACCGGCGGCAGGGCGAGTTCGATCGCCAGCAGGACCAGTTGGAACCAGTGCGGCCGACCGGCCGCGGCCAGCGAGAGCAGTCGGCTGAGGCCGCCCAGCAGGAGGACGCCCGCCAGGATGCGGACCGGGGCCGGGGGGATCGGGGAGCGGCGGGCCGTCCGCAGCCAGGCCAGGCCGTAACCCGCGAAGACGGCGCCGAAGAAGCGGTTGAGCGAGTCGAGGGTGGGCCCGGCGTCGGTGGCGCCGGGCACGGCGGCGTTGCCCGCCAGCATGTGGAACAGGCCGATGGCCAGGCAGGCCCAGCCCATCGTGTGGCAGAGGAAGCGCAGTGCTCGGGCCATGGCTCACCGTCCCGCTCCCCGGCCGGTCGCCCGGCGCGGACTGGTTGACACGTGTCTACTAGTGGGTCCGGCTCCAGGGTGACCGCCGCGCGGGGCGCGTGTCAAGTAGACGTGTGTCTACTAGGATCGGGGTCATGAACACCGCCCCGCGCCGCCGCCTCACCCCCGACCAGCGACGGGCCCAACTGCTTGCCGTCGGAGCCGAGTTGTTCGCCGCGCACCCCTACGAGGAGGTGCTGATGGAGGAGGTCGCCGAACGGGCCGGAGTCTCGCGGGCCCTGCTCTACCGGCACTTCCCGGGCAAGCGCGAGCTGTTCGCCGCCGTCTACCAGCAGGCCGCCGACCGACTGCTCGCCGCGACCCGCCTCGACCCGGCGGAGACGCTGGTGCAGCAGCTCGCCCAGGGCCTGGACGCGCACCTCGACTACTTCGTGGCCAACCGCCACGCCGTGCTCGCGGCGAACCGGGTGCTCGCGGGGGACCCCGTCGTGCAGACGATCATGGCGGAGGAGCTGGACGCGCTGCGCACCCGCCTGCTGGCCGTCCTCCCGCTGGCCGGCGAGGACGCCCGGGCCACGGTCTCGACCGTGCTGAAGAGCTGGCTGGTGTTCGTCCAGGTGCTGTGCGTCGACTGGCTGGCCGAACCCACCTGCAGCCGCTCGGAACTGCGCGACGTCTGCATCGGCGCGGTGCTCGGCGCCCTGCGGCCGCTGCTCGTGGTCGACCCTGCCCCCGGGTGGGACGGCCGGACGGTCTGACGGCCGGACGGTCTGACGGCCGCGCGGTTTGACGGCCGCGCGGTTTGACGGCCGGGTACTCGGGCGTTCAGGCGCGCGGGCGGTCCGACGGTCGGAGGGGGCGGGAGCCCCGGCCGTCCCGCCCCGGGGGCCCGGGGCTCAGGGGCTCGGCTGCGGGGTGGGCTCGGGGTGCGGCTCGGGCCGGAACGGCGGGCCGTGGCGGTCCGGCGGCTCGGGGAAGGGCTCCGGCGAGGGCGCCGGGTCGGGCGGAGCGGGATCCGGGCCCGGACGCGGCGGCTGCGGGTCGTGCGGGGCGGGGTCGAGCGGGTCCGGCGGATCGGTCGGCCGGGGCGGCGCGTCCGGCGGCTCGGGCGGTCGGACGTCCGGGTCGACGGGCATCGGAATGGTCATCGTGGTCGGCGGAGCGGCCGTCACGGTCATCGTGGTCGTCGCGGTCATCGGCCTCACCGTCCCAGTGCGTGCGCGAGCTGGCCCTTGTTCATCTTCGACCGGCCCTTCACGCCGCGCTGCCGCGCCTCGTTGTACAGCTGCTGGTACGTCGGGCCTCCGGCCCCCTGGTGCGAGCGCTTGCCGCCCCGGTGCCCGGAGGAGACGTCGTGCGTGGAGCTGCGGCTCGCCGTCCGGCTCTCGCCGTGCCGGGCGCGTTCCTTGTTGACGGTGCGGGCGGCGATCTCCGCGGCGCGCTTCTCGCCGACGCCGCGCTTCAGCTCGCCCTCCTTGATGTGCTCGTACTGGCGCTCCCGCTTGGGGCTCGATCCGGCGGGCATGATCGGACTCCTCTCGTCGCCGGACAGTGACCCGCCGCGCCTACCCGCCGCGGCACGAACCAACCGGGCCCGGATGGAACGCCGACCGGACGGAACGCAGATCGGGCGAATACGGATCAGGTGGATGAATACGGCGAATGTGGTTCACGGGCAACGAACGGGGTACAAAGTAGGACGCCACGTCGGGCGCGCACCGCTCGGCGCGACTGACCCCCCTCAGGGGTCACTACGTCACACCACGTGACACGTCACGGTATGTGAGCCGAGTTCGCGAGCAGGAAATCGCGAACCGCGCGCCGCGTGCCGGGAGCCGTCGCCTGAAGAAGCCGGGTTTCCACGGTTCTCCGCCCGCCCCGCCGCCGTACCGACGCCGTGCGGCCCGCCGAGTCACGGACGACCTCGTCGTCCGGCGCCCGGCGCGCCGTCACCGGCCGGGCTGTCGGGGCAGGTCCCACCGTACCCGGGAGATGACTCCCCGTGACCAGAGCCTCCACGCTGCGCGGCGCACCCGCCGCCGTTTCCACCACCCCGGAGATCACCGTCACCACCGCCGCGACCGCGACCGACCCGGTCGAGGCAGACCCGATGCACCGGCCCACCCGGCGCGAGATGCGCGCCATGGGCAAGTACGAGGCCCGCCGGCTCGGCGACGCGCTGTTCCGCAGGCTCGCCGAACTGCCGCCCGAGGACCCGGCCCACAGCTACGTCCGGGGCACCCTGATCGAGCTGAACATGCCGCTGGTGCGGTTCGTCGCCGCCCGGTTCCGGCACCGCCCGGAGGACCTGGACGACATCGTCCAGGTCGGCACCGTCGGACTGATCAAGGCCGTCGACGGCTTCGACCCGGACCGCGGCGTCGAGTTCGTGACGTACGCGATCCCCACCATCTCCGGCGAGATCAAACGGTTCTTCCGCGACACCTCGTGGCCGCTGCGCGTCCCGCGCAGCGTGCAGGAGCGCTACCTGGCGGCCGTGCACGCCTCCGACCGGCTCGAACAGTCCCTCGGGCGGCTGCCCGACACCACCGAGATCGCCGAGGAGCTCCACGTCACCGAGGAACAGGCCGCCGAAGGCCTGGAGGCCGGACGGCTGTGCCGCTGCGACTCGCTCGACTCGCTGCGCGACGAGGACTCCGACGACACCGGCAGCGCCCTGATCAACCGGCTCGGCGCCTGCGACCCCGAACTGGAGGTCGCCGAACTCCGGGTGATGGCGAAACCCTTCCTCAACCGGCTGCCCGAACGGGAACGCACCGTCCTGCTACTGCGCTTCTGGGGCGGGCTCACCCAGAGCGAGATCGCCACCGAGATCGGCGTCTCCCAGATGCACGTCTCCCGCATCCTGGCCGCCACCCTCGCCGGGCTGCGCCGACAGATCGAGGGCCGACAGGACGGCAGGGACGGCGACAGGGACGGCGAGGGCGGAGGAGCGGCGGCCGCTGATTGAGTTCCGTCCGCTCGGGTAGCCGCGGCATGCTGCCGCCCCAGGATGAAGGGACCGGGGCGGAGGGCCGGGGGAGAGGATCGGGGAGGACCCGATACCGTACGGCAGGAGGTGTTCGAGCCGTGGACGCACAACCGGGTGCAGGTCCCGGCGCTCCACTCGTCGTCGCGCTGAGGCACCCACCCGGCGGCGCGCTGGTGGTGCGGCCCGAGGGAGAACTCGACCACGACAGCGTCGGCCCGCTGCGCGAGACCCTGGAACGGGCCGTCACCGACCCGCCCGCCCGGCTGGTGGTGGACTGCGGCGGCCTCGAGTTCTGCGACTCCACCGGCCTCAACCTGCTGCTGCGCGCACACGCCGCCGCCCTGCACGCCGGCCTCCCGCTGCTGCTGGCCGCGCCCGGGGCGGTGGTCGCCCGGATGCTGGCGATCACCGGCGCGGACGAGGTGCTGGACGTCCGCCCCACCGTCGAGGACGCGCTCGCGGCACCGGCGACCGGGACGGCGTCCGGGACGGCGTCCGGGGCGGCGTCCCGGGTGGCGTCCGGGGCGGGCGGTGGGGCGAGCGCGGACCGCCCGGTGCCCGGTGCGGTGACCGGCCCGCTGGACGACTCGATCGGGGCGCCGTGATGGCCGCCCGCCCGGCGCACCCCGACCGCCCGCTCAGGACCGGTACGGACCGGCGCAGCCTGCCGCTGACCGCCGTACCCGGCGCGGTCGCCCGCGGACGCGAGTTCACCCGCCGCGCGCTGCGGGCCTGGGGCTGGCTGCCCGCACCGGACACCGAGGTCCGGGCCACCGCCGAGGACGTGCTGCTGATGACCAGCGAACTGGTCACCAACGCCTGCCAGCACGCCGTCGGCCCCTACCTCCTCGAACTGACCCGGTACGGACCGCTGCTGCGGGTCGCCGTCAGTGACGCCGACGACCGCCTGCCGGTGCTGCGCCCGCTGCGGGTGCCCGCCCGGCCCGGCGGGTACGGGCTGCGGGTGGTCGACCGGCTGGCCACCGCCTGGGGCAGCGAACCGCTGGCGGGCGGCGGCAAGACGGTGTGGCTGGAGGTCGTCCGGCCTCCGGCGGAACCCTGAACGCGGAAGTGTCACAGTGGAAGCAGGGAGCGGTCCCGCCCGCCGGGGCCGTGCCGCGTTCTCGGAGCCGAGGTGATGGTCGCGTGGACAGCACACCTGACCCCGGACGGCCGCACCGGCCGCCGTCGCACCAGCCGCCGTCGCACCGGCAGCCGCCGCCGGACAAGGGCGGGAGCCAGGAGCACGCGCGGGCGGACGACCTCAACGGGATCCCGCCCGCCGCACCGGCCGAGCCCGTTGCGCCCGCCGAGCCCGTTGCGCCCGCCGAGCCCGCTGCACCCGCCGCGTCCCCTGGGCCCGCCGCGCTCGTCGCCTCCGGCGCCGACGGCGTCGCGCTGCGCCGCCTGCTGGCGGGGCTGACCGCCGTCCGGGACGGCGACCTCACGCTGCGGCTGCCGGACGCGCCGGGGGTGCTGGGGGAGATCTCGGGCGTGTACAACGACATGGCGGAGCGGCTGGCCCGGTTGAACGCCGAGGTGACGCGGGTGGCCCGCGAGGTCGGCACCGAGGGCATGCTCGGCGGCCAGGCGGAGGTGCCGCAGGCGCACGGGGCGTGGCGGGAGCTGGCCGACTCGGTGAACGCGATGGCGGGCAACCTGACCTCGCAGGTCCGCAACATCGCGCAGGTGACCACGGCGGTGGCCCGGGGCGACCTGACCCGGAAGATCGACGTGGACGCCCGGGGCGAGATCCTGGAGCTGAAGAACACCGTCAACACGATGGTGGAGCAGCTGAGTTCGTTCGCCGCCGAGGTCACCCGGGTCGCCCGCGAGGTCGGCACCGAGGGCATCCTCGGCGGCCAGGCCGACGTCCGGGGCGTGTCCGGCACCTGGCGCGACCTCACCGACAGCGTCAACTTCATGGCGGGCAACCTGACCGCGCAGGTCCGCTCGATCGCCCAGGTCGCCACCGCGGTGGCCCGCGGCGACCTGACCCGGAAGACCGACGTGGTGGCGCGGGGCGAGATCCTGGAGCTGAAGAGCACCGTCAACACGATGGTGGAGCAGCTGAGTTCGTTCGCGGGCGAGGTCACCCGGGTCGCCCGCGAGGTCGGCACCGAGGGCATCCTCGGCGGGCAGGCCGACGTCCGGGGCGTCTCCGGCACCTGGCGCGACCTGACCGACAACGTCAACGTGATGGCGTCCAACCTGACCGGCCAGGTCCGCTCGATCGCCCAGGTCGCCACCGCGGTGGCCCGCGGTGACCTGTCGCAGCGGGTCACCGTCGAGGCGGAGGGTGAAGTCGCCGCGCTGGCCGGGGCGTTGAACATCATGGTGGACACCCTGTCGGCGTTCGCCGCCGAGGTGACCCGGGTCGCCCGCGAGGTCGGCACGGACGGCACGCTCGGCGGCCAGGCCCGGGTGCCGAACGTCGCGGGCACCTGGAAGGACCTCACCGACAGCGTCAACTTCATGGCGCACAACCTCACTTCGCAGGTCCGCAACATCGCGCAGGTGACCACGGCGGTGGCCCGGGGCGACCTGACCCGGAAGATCGACGTGGACGCCCGGGGCGAGATCCTGGAACTGAAGAACACCGTCAACACGATGGTGGAGCAGCTGAGTTCGTTCGCCGCCGAGGTCACCCGCGTCGCCCGCGAGGTCGGCACCGAGGGCCGCCTGGGCGGCCAGGCCGAGGTCGAGGGCGTCTCCGGCACCTGGAAGCGGCTGACCGAGAACGTCAACGAGCTCGCCGGGAACCTCACCCGGCAGGTCCGGGCGATCGCCGAGGTCACCAGCGCCGTCACCGCGGGCGACCTGACCCGCTCGGTCACCGTCGACGCCTCCGGCGAGGTCGCCGACCTCAAGGACAACGTCAACGTGATGGTGGAGTCGCTGCGCGAGACCACCCGCGCCAACCGCGAACAGGACTGGCTGAAGACCCACCTGGCCCGGCTCACCGCCCTCATCCAGGGGCGTCGCGAACCGGCCGCGGTGGCCGAACTGCTGATGGACGAACTGTGCCCGCTGCTCGACGCCCAGTACGGCACCTGCTACCTCGCCGAGGGCACCGACGACGGCACCGTCCTGGCCCGCGCCGCCGCCTACGGCCACCACCACGCCGACACCCCGCGCCGCTTCGGCCTCGGCGAGTCGCTGATCGGCCAGGCCGGACGCAGCCGCCGGGCCATCGCGATCAGCGAACTCCCGCCCGAGTACGCCGAGATCGGCTCCGGCCTCGGCTCGGCCACCCCCCGCGAACTGCTCATCCAGCCGATCGCCATGGAGGACAAGCTGCTCGGCGTGGTCGAGGTCGCCACCCTGCACCACTTCACCGACCTGCACCGGGACTTCCTGGAACGCCTGGCCCAGGACATCGGCACCACCCTCGCCACCCTGCTGGCCAACGCCCGGACCGACGAACTGCTCCGCGAGTCCCGCCGACTCACCTCCGAACTCCGGGCCCGCTCCGAGCAGTTGGTCGACGGCCAGGAGGAACTGCGGCGCTCCAACGCCGAACTCGGCGAGAAGGCCGAACTGCTCGCCGCCCAGAACCGCGACATCGAGGCGAAGAACCTGCAGATCGAGCAGGCTCGCCGCGAACTCGAAGAACGCGCCCGGCAGTTGACCAGGACGTCGATGTACAAGTCGGAGTTCCTGGCCAACATGAGCCACGAACTGCGCACCCCGCTGAACAGCCTGCTGATCCTGGCCCAGTTGCTCGCCCAGAACAGCGAGGGCAACCTCACCGGCAAACAGGTCGAGTACGCCGAGGTGATCCGCTCCGCCGGATCCGACCTGCTGCAACTGATCAACGACATCCTGGACCTGTCGAAGGTCGAAGCGGGCAAACTCGACGTCACCGTCGAGCCGTTCGAGCTGCGCGAACTCCTCGACTACGTCGACACCACCTTCCGCCCGCTCGCCGCCGAGAAGGGCCTCGACTTCCGGATCGCCACCGCGCCCGGCGCCCCCGAGCAACTCCACACCGACCAGGGCAGGCTGCGGCAGATCCTGCGCAACCTGCTCTCCAACGCGGTGAAGTTCACCGACCGGGGATTCATCGAACTCGCCGTCGAACCCGCCCGCCCCGGCGAACTCCCCACCGAGCGGCGCGAACTGGCGGCCGTCGCGTTCCGCGTCCAGGACTCCGGGATCGGCATCGGCGCCGACCACCTGGAATCCATCTTCGGCGCCTTCCAGCAGGCCGACGGCACCACCAGCCGCAAGTACGGCGGCACCGGCCTCGGGCTCTCCATCAGCCGCGAACTCGCCCGCCTGCTCGGCGGCGTGGTCAGCGCCGAATCCGTACCGGGGGAAGGGAGTTGCTTCACGCTACTGCTGCCCGCCGCGTACGCCGAACCGGAGGACGAGCCCCGGGGAGCGGCGGAGGAGGAGACGGAACCGGGCGGGGAGCGCCGCATCCTGGTGGTCGAACCCGATCCGCCCGGCCTGCTCACCCTGCTCACCCGCAGCGGCGTCACCGGCCGCGACCCCGCCACCACCGTCGACAGTGCGGGCGACCCCGACAGCGCCCTCGCCGCCCTCGGCCGCGCCCCCCACGACCTGATCGTCCTCGACCTCGGACTGCCCGCGGACGGCGCCCGCACCCTGCTCGCCGCCCTCGAACGGCGCGCCGACCCCGTCCCCGTCCTCGGCCACACCGGCGGCGCCGAGCCGTCCCTCCCCGCCGCCGAGCGCCTGGAGGTCACCACCGGCCTGGACGAACTGCGCGAACGCATCGCCAAGGCCTCCACCGCCCCGCCGGGCGCCCCGCACGAAGCACCTGGCGCCGTCGCGCCCGCCCGGGCCGGGCGGCTCTCCGGACGCACCGTGCTGGTCATCGACGACGACCCGCGCAACGTCTACGCCCTCAGCACCGCCCTCGAACTCGAGGGCGCCACCGCCCTGCACGCCGCCAACGGCCGCACCGGCCTCGCCCTGCTGCGCGCCCACCCCGAGACCGACCTGGTGCTGATGGACCTGATGATGCCCGAACTCGACGGCTACGCCGCCACCGCCGCCATCCGCGAGAGCACCGACCGGGCCACCGTCCCGATCGTCGCCGTCACCGCCAAAGCCATGCCGGACGACCGCGCCCGCAGCCTCGCCGCCGGGGCCGACGACCACCTCACCAAACCCGTCGACGCCGCCGAGTTGATCGCCACCGTGCAACGCTGGGTGGAGAGTTGACCGCATGAACCAGCCGAACCCGGCCCCCGCGCCGAACCCGCCGCCACCGGAGCCGACCGCGCCCGAGCCGTCCGTCCGCGAGCCGTCCGTCCGCGAGTCGACCGCGCCCGAGCCGTCCGTCCGCGAGTCGACCGGGCCCGAGCCGTCGGGGCCCGAGCCGCGTCCGAGCGTCCGCCACCTGCTCGCGCTGCGGCTGCGCGACGCCCAGGAGGAGGTCACGGAACTGCGCGCCGCCCTCGCCGCCCGCCCGCTCACCGCACTGGCCACCGGCGTCCTCGCCGAGCGGCTGGGCTGCGGACCGGCCGAGGCCGGGGCCCAACTGCTCGCGCTCGCCGAACGCGCCCGCCTCGGCCCGCAGGAACTCGCCGCCGACATCCTCACCACCCTGCCCGCCGCCACCACCGGCACCACCACCGGCCCCGGTCCCGCCCCGCCCGCCCCGCCGGCCGCCCCGCCCGGGCGGCCGCCGCCCGTCGTCGAGGCCGCGCTCACCCAGGCCGCCGACACGCTCGGAGCCACCGCCGCAGTGCTCTGGACCGTCCAGCCCGGCGGTGCCCTGCACCCCGCCGCGGCACCCGGTTTCACCGAGACCGAACGGACCGCCTGGCGGCACGTCCCGCCCGGCCTGCCCACCCCCGCCCAGCAGGCCCTGGCGAGCGGCTCCGCGCTCGGCCCCACCGGCCCGGTCACCGCCACCCTCGGCGCCGACCGCGCCCCCTACCGCCTCGCCGTCCCGCTGCACCGCGCCGACGGCCCCGCCGCCGTGCTCGAACTCGCCTGGGGCACCCGCCCGTCCGACCCCACCCCCGCCGAACGGCGCCGCCTGCGCGCCGCCGCCGAGGTCTGCGCCCTCGCCCTGACCGACCGCCCCGACCCCGACACCGCCGAAGGCCCCGGCCCCGACACCGCCGCCCTCGACGCCGCCCTCGCCCCCGCCCTGCTGCTCGCCCCCGAACCCGCCACCGGCACGCCCGCCGACTTCCGCATCCGTCGCGTCAACGCCGCCTTCACCGACCTCGCCGACCGCCCCCCGCACCGCGTCGAGGGCCGCACCCTCACCACCGCCTACCCGCAGGCCTGCGCCGACGGCCTGCTCGACCTGCTGCTGCGGGTGCACGCCACCGGCCGCCCGCACCACGCCGACAGCCTCGCCCTGACCTTCCTCAGCGGCCAGACCCCCGTCCCCGTCCTGCTGGAGTTCGCCGCCGCCCGCCTCACCAGCCCGCCCGGCCACCTCCTGGTCAGCTGGCAGCCCACCAGCGCCGACGACCGCACCGACCGACTGCTGCGCGCCGCCCAGCGCCTCAGCCACCTCTCCGGGTTCGAGGAGGACCTGCGCACCGGCGAGATCCACTGGACGCCGCGCACCGCCGACCTGCTCGGCCTGCCCGCCGACACCGCACCCATCCCGCTCGCCGCCCTGCCCGCACACGTCCACCCCGACGACGAGCAGGCCGTCCGGCGGGTCGTCAACTCGGCGGTGGACAACGGGCGTTCCGACGCCACCGTGTTCCGGATGCGGCACCTCAGCAGCTACACCCACTACGTCCGCCTGGTCGCCGAACCCGTCCCCGACCCGACCGGACGCACCGCCGCCGTCCGCGGCGCCTTCCAGGACGTCTCCGCCCAGCACTGGACCGAGACCGCCCTCGCCGCCACCACCGAGAGCCTCGCCTCCACCCGGCAGGAGGCCGCCGAGCGCCACCTGCTCGCCCTGCGCCTGCAACAGGCCATCCTGCCGCCCGCCCCGCCCCCGCTGGAGAGCGCCGGACTGCGCGCCGCCGTCCGCTACCGCCCCTCCTCGCAACGCGACCGGGTCGGCGGCGACTGGTACGACACCACCCTGCTGCCCGACCGCACCGCCCTGCTGGTCGTCGGCGATATGGCCGGACACGGCGTCGAAGCCGCCACCGGCATGGTCGCCCTGCGCAACGCGCTGCGCGGCCTCGCCTACACCGGCGCCGGACCCGGCCGCCTGCTCGGCTGGCTCAACCAGGCCACCGCCGACCTCACCGGCGCCGCCACCGCCACCGCGATCTGCGCCCGCTACCACCCCGACACCCGCACCCTGCACTGGGCCCGGGCCGGCCACCTCCCGCCCCTCCTGCTGCGCGACGGCACCGCCCGCCCGCTCCCGCTCCCGCACGGCATCCTGCTCGGCGCCGCCGACGACCCCGACTACCAGGAGCACCAACTCGCGATGCGCCCCGGCGACGTCCTGCTGCTCTACACCGACGGCCTGGTCGAACGCCGCGACCAGGCCGTCGAGGAACCGCTCGACCACCTCGCCCGCGCCCTCGCCGAACCCGCCGCCGACCTCGAATCCCTGCTCGACCGCGCCCTGGCCGCCAGCACCGCCGACACCGACGACGACACCTGCCTGATCGCCGTCGAAGTCCTCGCCCCCGAGCCGGACGCCCCCGAGCCGGACGCCCCCGAGCCCGACGCCCCCGAACCGGGCGAAAACGTTTGAGCCGGGGCGAACCGGTCAGACGCCCGGCAGACCCGCAGCGGGTCGGCGGCCGTCGTCCGTTCCCCCCATCGGCGGTCGCCCGTGGACCGAGGAGGTGTGACTGCCGTGCTCGCGATGCTGTTGGTACTCCTGCTGATCGTCATCCTGTTCGGCGCGGGATTCGCCGTGAAAGTACTGTGGTGGATCGCACTCGCCGTGCTGGTCCTGTGGCTGATCGGCTTCATCGCCCGGGGCGCCGGGACGGGAGGCCGCCGTGCCCGCTGGTACCGATGGTGACCCGTCCGGCCACCGCACGCAGCCAACGCAACCAACACAGCCAACGTAGCCACTGAACGAAGACGGAGGAGAACGCATGAGCATGGTCCAGCAGACCATCGAGGTGGACGTCCCCCTGCACACCGCGTACGACCAGTGGACGCAGTTCGAGGACTTCCCCCGCTTCATGGACGGCGTCGAGCAGGTCGTGCAGATCGACGAGCGCCACAACCACTGGCGCACCAAGATCGCCGGGGTGACCCGGGAGTTCGACACCGAGATCGTCGACCAGCTGCCCGACCAGAAGATCGCCTGGCGGACGGTCGGCGGCGACGTCCAGCAGATGGGCGTGGTCAGCTTCGCCCGGCTGGACGACGCGCGCTGCGAGGTCCGCCTGGCGATGGACTACGACCCCCAGGGCATGGTCGAGCACGCCGCCGACACCATGGGCATGATCGACCGCCGGGTCCGCGGGGACCTGGACCGCTTCAAGTCCTTCATCGAGGACCGCGGCGTGGAGAGCGGCGGCTGGCGCGGACGGATCACCCCTTCCTGACATCCCGCCACCCCGCCCACCGCACCACCGCGCCGCCCCGCACCGTTCAGCGGGGCGGCGCGGTGGTGCGCGCGGCAGTTCCTCGGACGGGGTTTGCCGTCCGCCGGGGCGGACAACCGCGGGGCATGGATGCGTACCACGCTGTCGCCGACCGGATGGACGCCCCCGCGAACTGGGCGTTCCTCGACCCGGCGGCGGAACGGATCGCCGGTCTCGTCCAGAAGCTGCCGCTCGGCCCGGCCCGGGACGCGCTGCACGGGGTGTGGCTCGGACACCCGCTGCACCCGGCACTGGCCCAACTGCCGGTGGGCTGCTGGACGGCCGCCACCCTGCTGGAGGCCACCGGCGGGGACGGCCGGGCCGTGCGACGACTCACCGCCGCCGGGCTGGCCGTCCTGCCGCCGGTGCTGGCGGCGGGCTGGGTCGACTGGTCCCGCCTGCCGCCCACCCACCGCCGCACCGGACTGGTGCACGCCGCCGGAGCCGTCACCGCCGCCCTCCTGCACGCCGCCTCGCTGCGCGCCCGCTGCAACGGGCACCCCGGGCGCGGACGGCTGCTCGGCCTGGCCGGCACCGGCACCGTCGGCCTGGTCGCCGCACTCGGCGGCCACCTCGCGTACCACCAGGCCGCGGGTGCCGCCCACGCCGAGGCCGAACCCCGGCTCGCCCCATCCGACTGGCACTCCCTCGGAGCGACCGCCGACATCCCCGTGGACACCCCCGTCCGCCGCCGACTCGGGGACGTCGCCGTCGTGGTGGTCCGCACCGCCGGCGACCGGTGGACGGTGCTCGCCGACCGCTGCACCCACATGGCGGCCTCCCTCGCCGGGGGCGAGGTCGTCGACGGCTGCCTGGAGTGCCCCCTGCACCACTCCCGTTTCCGGCTCTCCGACGGCCGCCCGGCCCGCGGCCCCGCCACCGCCGCCCAACCGCGCTTCGAGACCCGCGTCCTGGCCGACCACCTGGAGGCCCGCCCCCGCCCGTGACGGCCGGGGAGGCCGGGGAGGCCGTGAAGGCCGTGGAGGCCCGTCGTGAAGCGGCCCCCCGCGGGGCCGGTCGGCGCCCAAGTGGTCGGGCCCGGTCGGGAAGCGGCGGCGAGCGGTCGGGAAGGGCCAGTCCCGGTGTTCCCGGCGCCCCGCGGGGGCGGCGGCCAGTACGCTCGGCGTCCCGGTCGGTGGCGGGGCGGCGGGGCCGGTCCCCGCGCGCCCCCGGCCGGGCGGACGCCGAGACGTACCGGGAGACGCCGTGGACCGTCGCAGTTTCGTGGGGTTCGGCGCGGCCTCACTGGCCGCACTCGCCGTACCGGGCGGGGCCACCGAACCCGGACGGCTGGCAGCACTGCTCGGCGGGACGCGGGTGGACGAGGAGTTCGTCACCTGGCTGGAACGCGGCGGCCACGGACTGGCCGCCCTGCCCACCGAGCAACGCGCCCGCGCCCACCGCCGCGTGGAAGCCCAACTCGCCACCGTACGCGCCCTGATCACCGGTGGCCGCTACGACGAACGCACCGGACGACGCCTGCACCGCCTCGCCGCCGCCCTCGCCACCACCTGCGGCTGGCACCGCTTCGACCAGGGCCGCCACCCCGCCGCCAGCCGCCTGTGGGAACTCGCCCTGCAGTCCGCCCACGCCGCGGGCGACCGCGACCGGTGCGCCGGGGTCCTCGCCGACACCGCCTACCAGTCCACCTGGCTCGGCCACCCCCGCGCCGCCGCCGACCGCCTCGACTACGCGCTCACCGGCACCCGCCACCCCACCGCCCGCGCCCTGCTGCTGCTCCGCCGGGCCCGCGCCCACGCCGCCCTCGGCGACCCCGCCGCCTGCCGCCACGATCTGGCCGCCGCCGAACTGTCCCTGACCGCCACCGCCACCGCCCCCGGCCCGGCCCCCGCCTGGTGCGGCTGGATGGGCCCCGCCGACCTCGCCGTCGACTCCGGCCGCTGCCTGCTCGACCTCGGCCGCCCCGCCGCCGCCCGTGCCCGGATCGCCGAGGGACTCGCCCAACTCCCGCCCGCCCGCGCCAAGACCCGCGGCGTCTTCCTCGCCTACCAGGCCCGCACCCACCTGCGCACCGGCGAGGTCGAACAGGCCCTCGCCGCCACCGCCGAGTCCCTCGACCTGGCCACCCGGATCGACGCCCCGCGCTGCGCCGCCCTGGCCCGCGGCCTGGCCCCCGCCTTCACCCGGCACCGCCGCCTGGCCGGCGTACCGGAGCTGCTCGAACGCCTCCGCGCCCCCGGCGCAGCCTGAACCGGGGGGTGTGTCCGGGCCCCGGCGGGGCAGACGCGCCCCCGGCGCGCCCGGACGGCCCGGGCGTGCGGCCGAACGACGGAGGTCGTGATGTCCGCACCGCAACACCGCACCGCCGGGGCCGGAGGCGACCCGGACCGCTCGGACCGCTCGGACCGCTCGGACCGCTCGGGCAGCCCGGGCCGCCCGGGCGACCCGGCGGTCATCGAGACCGACGTCCCCGCGCGGCTCGACCGGCTGCCCTGGTCGCCCTGGCACTGGCGGATCCTGATCGGCCTGGGCACCGTCTGGATCCTGGACGGCCTGGAAGTCACCATCGTCGGCAACCTCGCCGCCCGCCTCGCCGAACCCGGCAGCGGCATCGCGATCAGCACCGCCCAGGTCACCACCGTCGCCGCCGCGATCTACGTGGCGGGCGCCTGCTGCGGCGCCCTGTTCTTCGGCTGGCTGACCGACCGGCTGGGCCGCAAGAAGCTGTTCATGCTGACCCTCGCCGTCTACCTCCTCGCGACCGGCGTCACCGCGCTGTCCTGGACGCCCTGGTTCTTCTTCGTCTGCCGGTTCTTCACCGGCTTCGGCATCGGCGGCGAGTACGCGGCCATCAACTCGGCGATCGACGAACTGATCCCGGCCCGGGTCCGCGGCCGGGTCGACCTGATCGTCAACGGCAGCTTCTGGATCGGCGCGGCGCTCGGCGCGTTCGCCTCCATCGCGCTGCTGAACACCTCGCTGTTCGCCACCGACGTCGGCTGGCGGCTGGCCTTCGGCATCGGCGTGGTCCTCGGCCTGGTCATCCTGCTGGTGCGCCGGCACGTCCCCGAGAGCCCGCGCTGGCTGTTCACGCACGGCAAGGGCGAGGAGGCGGAGGCGATCGTCCGCGACGCCGAGGCGATCGTCGAACGCGAGAGCGGCAAGCCCCTGCCGCCGGTCGACGAACCGCCGATCGCGATCCGCGAACGCGGCCCGATCGGCTTCGTCACCATCGCCCGCACCCTGGTCTCCACCTACCCGCGCCGCACGATCCTGGGCCTGTCGCTGTTCATCGGACAGTCCTTCCTCTACAACTCGATCACCTTCGGGTACGCGGTGATCCTCACCCAGTTCTTCGACGTCCCCGCGGGCGACACCGGCTACTACTTCGCGGTGATCGCGGTCGGCAACTTCCTCGGCCCGGTGCTGCTCGGCCACTTCTTCGACTCGGTCGGCCGCAAACCGATGATCGCGGGCAGCTACATCGGCTCCGGCGTCCTGCTGTTCGGCACCGCCTGGCTGTTCCAGCACGGCTCGCTGAGCGCCGTCGGGATGACGGCCTGCTGGACGGCCGTGCTGTTCTTCGCCTCCGCCGGGGCGAGCGCCGCCTACCTGACCGTCAGCGAGATCTTCCCGCTGGAGACCCGCGCCCTGTGCATCGCCTTCTTCTACGCGGTCGGCACGGCGGCGGGCGGCATCTCCGGCCCGCTGCTCTTCAACGGCCTGGTCAGCAGCGGCGAGGTCGGCGATGCCACCCTCGCGTTCTGCATCGGCGCGGCCCTGATGACGGCCGCGGGCCTGGTCGAGGCCTTCCTCGGCGTCCGGGCCGAGCGCCGCAGCCTGGAATCGCTGGCCGCCCCGCTCAGCCAGGTCGAACGGGCCGGTGCGACGCCGTCCTGACGGTGCCGTCCTGACGGTGCCGTTCTGACGGTGCGGTCTCGACGGTGCGGTCCTGACGGTGCGGTCCTGACGGTGCCGCCCTGCCCTCGGTGGAACGGGGGCGCCCCGGATGGGGGGCGGGGCGCCCCGCGTGCCGCCTGACGTAACCGGCGGTGCGTCAGGAGAACGTGAACCAGTTGAGGTTGACGAAATCGGCGGGCTGGCCGCTGCTGAAGGTCAGGTACACGTCCCGGACGCCGGTGATCCGGCTCAGGTCGGCCGGGACGGTCCGCCAGGTCTGCCAGCCGCCGGTGTTGCCCACGGCGAAGCTGCCGACGGGGGTGGCGGTGGGGCTCCCCAGGCGGACCTGGACCAGGCCGCTGACCCCGGCGGCCGCGCCGGACGCCACCCGGGCGTCGATCCGGGTCGCGCCGGTGGTGCCGAAGTCCAGGGTGTAGCGCAGCCAGTCGCCGTTGGCCAGCCAGCCGACGTCCGTACCGCCGCCGGTGTCGGAGCACGCCTCGGTCTGCGCACCCGACTGTGCGGCGTACGACTCCGCCTGCACGGTGGCGAACGCGCTGCCGCCGCCGGTGGGGGGCGGGGTGGTGCTGCCGCCGTCGCCGCCGCTGCCCGCCAGGCCGCCGACGGTGATCACCCAGCGGGTGGGTGCGCCGGACTGCACCTTGCCCTCGAAGTCGACGCCCGCCGGGTGGACGTCGTCGTACGGGAAGGCGTAGCCGAGGCCGTCGGGCGTGGTGGAGTGCAGGATCCGGGCGTAGTGGTTGGTGCGGGCCTGGGTGTAGAAGGTCGCCGGGTTCTCGCCGGTGGGCTGGTTGGGGTTGCTGAGCAGCGTGGTGCGGTTGAACGCGGCGGCCAGGCGGGCGCTCAGGTTGCCCATCAGGTCGTTGCCGGTGGTGAACGGCGCGTCGCTGCAGGAGAAGATCGCGAGCGTGGACGGCTTGGCGAACGACCCGGCGCCGGGGAAGTTGAGCGTGCTGCCGCTGACCCGGCCGGTGAACGCGCCCCAGGTGTACTGGGTGTCGATCCGGAGGTCGGTGCTCGCGTACTTGCTCCACACCTGGTCGACGTAGGGCTCGAAGTAGCCGCTGAACAGGGCGCCGTTGCCGCGGATCGCCAGGTTGGGCGCCAGCACCCGCAGGTCGGCGCCGGAACGGTTGACCACCAGCTTGCTCCAGTCCGAACCGTCGACGCCCGACTGGGCGCGCAGCGCGGACGCGACCCTGGCCAGGCCGTCGGACGGCAGGCCGCGCACGGTCTGGGTGGCGCCGCCGGAGACCTCCAACTGGAAGGCGATCGGCAGGCAGACCATGTCGACGAAGGTGATGTTGCCGAACAACTGGTCGTTGTTGAAGGTGAATTCGCAGAAGTCGTGCCGGACGCCGATGTTCGGGTCGGTCGGGTTGACCACCGAGGGCAGGGCCAGCCCGCCGCCGCGGTTCATCAGGAAGGTCAGCTTGGCGCCGACCGAGAAGTAGATCCGCCCGCTGTCCAGGTGCGGCAGCGTCACCCGGCGCGGCGCCGCCCCGGAGGCGTTCAGCGCGATCGCGCAGTCCACGCCCAGCGGCGTCTGGTCGTTGGCCGGGTTCGGCGGGTGGTACAGGCTGGAACCGTCCGCCTGCAGGAAGGCCCACCCGCCACCGGCCGCCGGGTCGCGGCCGACCACGTAGGCGTAGACGGTGTTGCTGCCGGTGGTGTTGGCGAGGTCGAGCGGCAGGGTCGCGGGCGTCTGCGCCTGGGCCTGGCCGCCGACCGCCAGGTAGCTCGCGGGCAGGGCGAGCGCGGCGGCGGTCAGCAGGGTGCGGCGGGAGAGCTTCGCCGCGTGACGGGGCGTCATGGCGTGGGGGAGTCCTCTCGGGTGCGGGGTGGCGCGGTGCGGGGGGTGGTGCGGGGTGGTGCGGGGGCGCGGCCGACCGGTGGTAGGTGCCGAGGGACGGTCGGCCGCGCCGGGGAGGGGCCGGGTGGGGGCGGCCCGTGGTCGGCGGTGCGGCGATCGGTGTCGCGGCACCGGTGACGTGGCACCGGTGACGCGCCGTCACTGACGTGCCGTCAGCCGAATATCCACTTCTGCGCGCCGGTGCCGTTGCAGGTCCACAGCTGGAGCCTCGTCCCGTCGGCCGCCGAGCCGTTCGGGGAGTCCAGGCACTTGCCGGAGCCGGGGTTCAGGAGGTCGTTGCCGGAGCGGTGCGTCCACTGCTGGGCGCTGGTGCCGTTGCAGGTGTAGAGCTGGATGACCGCGCCGTCGTTGTGGGAGGCGGCGGCGACGTCCAGGCACTTGCCGAGGGCGCGGACGGTGCCGTCGGTGCCGACCGTCCACTGCTGGGCCGCGCTGCCGGTGCAGTTGTGCAGCTGGATGGGGGTGCTGTCGGCGCTGGAGCCGCCCGCCACGTCCATGCACATGCCGCCGGGGCCGGTGATCCGTCCGGTGTAGGTGCCGGTGCTGCCGCCCCAGGTGCTGGTGTGGACGTAGTCGACGGTCATGGTCTGCGGGTAGGTGGAGGAGCCGTCGGGGTTGCCGGGCCAGTCGCCGCCGACCGCGAGGTTGAGGATCAGGAAGAACGGGTGGTCGAACACCCAGCGGTTGCCGCCCAGGTCGGCAGGGGTGCGGGTCTGGTAGGCGGTGCCGTCCACGGACCAGGTGATGGCGGTGGGGCTCCAGTCGACCGCGAAGGTGTGGAAGGCGTCGGCGAAGGACTGCCCGGCGGGCAGGCTGTACGGTGCGCCGATGCCGGCCGCGCCGGAGTAGCCGGGGCCGTGGATGGTGCCGTGGACGGTGCCGGGCTCGCGGCCGATGTTCTCCATGATGTCGAGCTCGCCGCTGTTGGGCCAGCCCACGGTGGAGAGGTCGTTGCCGAGCATCCAGAACGCGGGCCAGATGCCCTGCCCGCGCGGGATCTTGATCCGGGACTCGAAGTGCCCGTACGCCTGGGTGAAGGTGCGGGAGGTGTTCAGCCGGGCGGAGGTGTACTGGCAGGTGCCGTACCAGCAGGACAGTCCGGCGTCGGTGTTGCGCTTGGCGGTGATGACCAGGTGGCCCTGGCCGTCCAGCGCGGCGTTCGCGGCGCCCGCCGTGTAGTACTGCAGCTCGTGGTTGCCGTTGCCCGAACCGCCGGTCTCCAGCGTCCACTTGGCGGGGTCGACGGCCGATCCGGCCGGTCCGTCGAAGTCGTCGCCCCAGGTGGCGGCGGCCACCGGTGCGGCGGCCAGCGGGGTGAGGGCGTCGGGGGCGGTGCCGGTGGGGGTGGAGCCGAACGGTGCGGCGGCCAGCAGGGCGGTGGCGAGGAGGAGCCCGAATCCGCCGAGGGGCCAACGGCGCGTGCGTGGGGCAGCAGCCATGGTGGAATCCTTTGTCTGAGAGCGCTCTCTGCGGCGGGGCGCCTCCGCCGGTTGGCCTGAATCGTACGGACGGGATATCGGCATGGCAATGTCAAAGAACGGTGGATTTCTCGGACCTTTGACCGCAACTCCCCTTCAGATCTTGAAAGCTGAGGCCGGATTGACGGCCGGAGTCTCGTGAGAGCGCTCTCTCCGTGCGTGGCGCACCCCGCCGGGGGCGTACTGGGCGGCATCCCGAGCGGCATGTAAGGTAACCCTTGCCTAACTGACCGGGGCGGCGAGGCGAGGGTGGGAGGCACGTGATGGCCGGACTGGGCGCGGAACCGTCGGACACGGGCCCCGACCTGCTGTCCTGCCTGGCCGGCCTGCGGGCCTTCCGGGGCGCCACGGTGGTGCTGAAGTTCGGCGGGAACGCCATGGTGGACCGGGAGTTGAAGGAGTCCTTCGCCCGCTCCGCGGTGCTGCTGCGGTACGCCGGGCTGCGCCCGGTGGTGGTCCACGGCGGCGGTCCGCAGATCGACGCCCACCTGGGTCGGCTCGGCGTGAGCGCACCGTTCGCGGGCGGGCTGCGGGTGACCACGCCCGAAGTGGTGGACGAGGTCCGGATGGTGCTGGCCGGCCGGGTGCAGCGCGAACTCGTCGGCCTGATCAACGCGCACGGCCCGTTCGCGGTCGGCCTCACCGGCGAGGACGCCGGGACCCTGGCCGCCGTCAAGCGCTGGGGCCGCGCGGACGGCCGACCGGTCGACCTCGGCCTGGTCGGCGAGGTCGCCGAGGTGCGCACCGGACTGCTGGCCTCGCTGCTCTCGGACGGCCGGATCCCGGTGGTGTCCTCGATCGCCCCCGCCGCCGACCGCTCGGACGGCGCCGTCTACAACGTGAACGCCGACACGGCCGCCGCCGCGGTGGCCGGTGCGCTCGGCGCGCGAGCCCTGCTGATGCTCACCGACGTGCCCGGCCTGTACCGGAGTTGGCCCCCGCAGGGCGGCCCGATCGAGGAGTTGGCGGCCGAGGAGCTCGCCCGGATGCTGCCCGACCTGGCGGGCGGCATGGTGCCCAAGATGGCGGCCTGCCTGGCCGCGCTGCGCGCCGGGGTCGGCGAGGTGCGGGTGCTGGACGGGCGGGTGCCCGACGCGGTGCTGCGGGCGTTCGGCCCGGCTGCGCCCGGGACCAGGGTGGTGCGCGATCCGGTGGTGGGCGTGGGCGTGGGCGTGGGCGTGGGCGCGGAGTCGGGTGCGGAGCTGCTTGTGGACCCGGGTACGGGCGCGGAGCCGGTTGCGGTGCTCGCCGCCCGGTAGTGCGCCCGGGGCGTTGTGCCGCGGTCGGGGTGCCGCGGTCGGGGTGCCCGGGTGGGGCGCCCGGGTGGGGCGGCCCGACCGGTCGGGGTGAGCAAAGTCGCTGGCCACGGTGCGGGCTGAACTTGACTCAGCCACCCACGATAAGAGAAGTTAGGTAAGCCTTACCAAAGTAAAAGGGGGTGCGGGTCCACCCGTCCCCGTCGTGTCGGTACCGGGGAGAGGGAAGGACGCGCATGTCGCTGGAGAACGAGGCGGTCCGCACGGACGGGGACGTCGACGACCTGGTCGGCATAGGCTTCGGCCCCGCCAACCTCGCCCTCGCGATCGCGGTCGACGACCACAACCGGGCCGCCGCCGAACCCCCGCTCCGGGTCAACTTCCTGGAACGCCAAGAGGGTTTCGGCTGGCATCGCGGCATGCTGCTGGACGGCGCGACCATGCAGGTGTCCTTCCTCAAGGACCTGGTCACCCAGCGCGACCCGCGCAGCCGCTTCACCTTCCTGGCCTACCTCCAGGAGCGCGGCCGCCTCGCCGACTTCATCAACCTGAAGACCTTCTACCCGACCCGGCTGGAGTTCCACGACTACTTCGAGTGGTGCGCCGCCGAGTTCGCCGACCGGGTCGGCTACGCCCGCACCGTCACCGGCATCTGCCCGGTCACCGGCCCCGACGGCCGCACCGGGCAGGTCGAGGTGGTCTCCGAAGCGCTCGGCGGCGGCGCCCGCCAGGTCCGCCGGGCCCGCAACATCGCGATCGGCACCGGCCTCACCCCCCGCCTCCCCGAAGGCGTCCGCCCCGGCGCACACCTCTGGCACACCCGCGATCTGCTGCTGCGCGCACCGGAGTTGGCGCAACGCCCGCTCCGGCACCGGCGGATCGCCGTGGTCGGTGCCGGCCAGTCCGCCGCCGAAACCGTCGAGTACCTGCACCGCACCTTCCCCGAGGCGGAGATCTGCGCCGTCCTCACCCGGTACGGCTACAGCCCCGCCGACGACAGCCCGTTCGCGAACCGGATCTTCGACCCGTCCGCCGTGGACGAGTTCTACGCCGCGCCCGAGACCGCCAAGCGGACCCTGCTGGCCCAGCACGCCAACACCAACTACTCCGTCGTGGACGGCGAGTTGATCGAGGCGCTGTACCGCACCGCCTACCAGGAGAAGGTCGCCGGACGCGAACGCCTGCGGATCCTGAACGCCACCCGGCTCACCGGCGCCGAGGAGAGCGCCGACGGGGCCCGGGCGCACGTCCGTTCGCTGACCACCGGACGCGAACAGGTGCTGGAGTGCGACGCGGTGGTGCTCGCCACCGGCTACACCCACGTCGACCCGCGCGCACTGCTCGGCGAGCAGCTCGCCGCCGCCTGCCGCACCGACGAACAGGGCCGCCTGCGGGTCGACCGCGACCACCGGCTCCTCACCGACGACCACCTCGACGTCGGCATCTACCTGCAGGGCGGCACCGAGCACACCCACGGCATCACCTCCTCGCTGCTGTCCACGCTGGCCGTGCGCTCCGGTGAGATCCGCGACTCGATGCTGCTGCGCCGGGCCGGTCGCGACCTGCGGGCCCGCGGCGCCGTCGCCGCGGCGGGCATCGGCTGACCAGTCGTCAACTCCCGAACGGAACACCTGACATGACCTCACCTGCCGGACCCGCCGGACCCGCCCCCGCCGACTCCTCCTCGGCCGGGTTCGACCCCGACACGCTGCGCGCCGAGATCGCCGAACTGCTCGGCGAGGACCCCGAGGACATCCGCGACGAGGACGACCTGCGCGACCTCGGACTCGACTCGATGCGGGTGATGCACCTGGTCGAGACCTGGCGCGCCCGCGGTGCCCGGGTCGAGTTCGCCGACCTCGCCGACCTCGGCACCGCGCCCACCCTGCTCGCCTGGTCCGCGTACCTGACCCGCGCCTGACCGGCGTTCGGCCCGCGCCTGACCGGCGTTCGGCCCGCGCGTGACCGGTACTCGGCCCGGAGCTGCCGGTGCTCGACCCGCGCCCGGACTTCCCCCTCACCAGCCCAACCTACGGAGAACCATGAACACCCGCGCCCTGACCTCCCGCACCGCCAGAGCCCTCGCGGCGGCCGCCGCCGTCGCGCTCGCCGCCACGGCTTGCGGCTCCAGCGGTGACAGCGGCAAGGACGCCGCACCGGGCGCCAGCGGCGGCGCGGTCAACACCGCCGGACCGGTCACCGTCGAAGCCACCAACGGCAAGGTCACCGTCCCGGCCGGCGTCCAGCGGATCGTCAGCATCTCCTACGCCACGGGCGCACTGCTCGACCTCGGCGTGCAGCCCGTCGGCACCAGCACCATCGACGAGAACAACCCGATGGAACTGCTGCCCTCGCAGACCGAGGCCGCCGAGAAGATCGAGCCGATCGGCTCCGGCATCGAGATCAACATCGAGAAGGTCGCCTCGCTGCGCCCCGACCTGATCATCGTCGAGGGCGCCACCGCGTTCGACTGGGGCGTCAGCAAGCTCGAAGGCATCGCCCCCACCCTGTACTTCGGCATCGACAAGCCCGTCGACCTGCTGAACGCGCAGGAGAAGATCGCCACCGCGGTCGGCAAGGAGGCGGAGTTCAAGAAGCTGAAGTCCGACTACGAGGCCAAGGCCGCGAAGATCAAGACCGACTACGCGGACAAGCTCAACTCGATCAAGTGGACCATGGCCTCCTCCTACGGCGGCGGCGAGTTCCTGGTCGACACCGCGACCTCCTGGGTCGGCCGGGTGCTGAACGACGCGGGCGCCAAGTTCTCCCAGGCGTCCGCCGACACCACCGACCACGAGGTCACCTACTCGGTGGAGAAGCTCGACGTGCTCGCCGACGCCGACGTCATCCTGATCCCCAAGATGGCCGCCACCGGCGAGGTCCCGCAGGACACCAAGGACCTGGACAAGCAGCCGTCCTGGCAGAACCTCAAGGCCGTCAAGGCGGGCAAGGTCGTCCCGCTGACCTACGCCACCACCGACCGCTACGGCACGTCCATCGACGTCCTCACCCAGATCGAGGCCGTCCTCAAGGGCCAGTAGGCCCCCCGTCGGGTGGGCCGCAGTGGCAGCGGCCCGCCCGACGCACCCCAGAGCTGTCTTTCGCACCACGCACCAACTGCCCGCCCGAGCAACTCACCTGAGCAGCCCACCCGAGCAACGCGGGCAAGCAACTCACCCGAGCAACTCGGGTGAGCAACTTGCCCGGGCAATGCGGGCAAGCAACTCGCCCGAGCAACTTGAGCGAGCAGTTCGCCCGGGCAACTCGGACGAGCAACTCGGGTGAGCAGTTCGGACGAGCAATCTGCACGAGCACCACGCTGCGGCCCCGGCCCGCGCCCACTCCGGGCCCGGCGGCCGCCGATACCGGGAAGGGCCGGACCATGGCTGGCACCACGACCACGCAGGCCGAGCACGGCGAGCGGGAGGAGCTGACGGCCGCCCAGGCCGGCGTCCTGGCCGCGCAACGGATCGACCCCGGCAGCCCGGCCCACAACGTCGGCCAGTACGTCCGGATCGACGGCCCGCTCCGTCCCGAGCTGCTCGAAGCCGCCGTGGCCCGCACCCTCGCCGAGGCCGACGGACTGCACCTGACGGTGGAGGCGAACGGCGACTCCGCCCGCCGTCACCGCTTCGACCCCGGGGCCTGGACGCTCGCCCGGATCGACACCAGTGGCGCCACCGACCCCGAGCAGGCCGCCGTCGACCTGGTGCGCCGCCAGCTCGCCCGCCCCGCCGACCTGTCCGGCGACGCCCTGCACGGCGCGCTGCTGGTCCGCACCGGGGAGGAGAGCCACCTGTGGTTCCAGTGGTTCCACCACCTGGTGGTCGACGGTTACGCCGTCGCTCTGTTCACCCGCCGGGTCGCCGAGGTGTACACCGCCCTCGCCGCCGGAACCGACGTCCCGGACAGCCCGTTGCGGCCCGCCGCCGTCCTGCGCGAAGCCGAACGGGCCTACCTGGCGGGCGAATCGGCCGCCGCCGACGCCCACTGGTGGCAGCAGCGGTACGCCGACCGCCCGCGGGTCCGCGCCCTCACCGAGCAGCAGGCCCCCGCCGCCCCCGCCGCGCTCCGCCACCGGATCACCCTCGACGCCGCCCGCACCGCCCCCGTCCTGGCCGCCGCCAAGGCCGCCCGCGTGACCTGGGCCGAGGCCGCGCACGCCGCCCTCGCCGCCTACCTGCACCGGATGACCGGCACCGCCGACCCCGTCCTCGGCATGCACCTGATGGCCCGCACCGCCCCGGGCACCCCGCGCGTGGTCGGCATGGCCGTCAACATCCTGCCGCTGCGCCTGGCCGTGGACCCCGCCGACGGCTTCGACGCCCTGCTGCGCCGCTCCGCCGCCGAGCTCAAGGACGTCCGCCGCCACCAGCTGCACCGCGGCGAGGAGTTGCGCCGCGCGCTCGGTCTGGTCGGCACCGACGAGCGGCTGTACGGGCCGCTGCTCAACATCAAGCCCTTCGACCTCGACCTGGACTTCGCGGGCACCCCCGGCCACACCGTCAACCTCGCCGCCGGCCCCGTCGACGACCTCTCGCTGTCCGTCGCCAAGACCCCCGACCACCGCCTGCAGTTGGAGTTCGACGCCAACCCGCACCTGTACACCGAGGCCGAACTCGCCCTGCACGCCCGCCGGTTCACCGCCCTTCTGGAGCGCCTCGCCGCCGAGCCGGAACGCCCGCTCGGCGAACTGGACCTCCTCGCGGACGAGGAGCGGGCGGACGTCCTGGAGCGTTGGAACGCCACCGGGCACGACGTCCCGCCCGGGACCCTGGTCGACCGGATCGCCGCCCGGGCCGCCCACAGCCCGGACGCGGTGGCGGTCGTCGCCCCCGACGGCGAGCTGACGTACCGTCAACTCTGGCAGCAGACAGGCGAACTGGCGGGTGAACTGGCGGCGGCGGGGGCCGGTCCGGACGCCGTGGTCGCGGTCGCCGTGCCGCGTTCCGCCGCGCTGATGGTCGCCCTGCTCGGCGTGCTGCGGTCCGGGGCGGCGTACCTGCCGCTGGACACCGACCACCCGGCGGAACGCCTCGCGGGCATGGTCGCGGACGCCGACCCGGTCCGGGTCCTCACCGTCGGCGCGGTCTTGGACCGGCTGCCCGCCGAGGCCGCGGCGCGCGCCCTGCTGCTCGACGCCCGCGAGGAGGGCGCCAGGGAAGCGGGAGCCGCGCAGGCCGAACCCGTGCCCGCCGGGCCCGACCACGCCGCGTACGTCATCTTCACCTCCGGTTCCACCGGCCGCCCCAAGGGCGTCCTGGTCACCCACCGGGCCATCGTCAACCGCCTGGAGTGGATGCAGCACGAGTACCGGCTCACCGCCGAGGACCGCGTCCTGCAGAAGACCCCCGCCGGGTTCGACGTCTCCGTCTGGGAGTTCTTCTGGGCCCTGACCGAAGGCGCCACCGTCGTCCTGGCCCGCCCCGACGGCCACAAGGAGCCCGGCTACCTCGCCGACCTGATCGCCCAACAGGCCGTCACCACCCTGCACTTCGTCCCCTCCATGCTGCGCGCCTTCCTGGAGGAACCCGACCTCGCCACCCGCTGCACCACCCTGCGCCGCGCCTTCTGCTCCGGCGAGGCCCTTCCCACCGACACCGTCGAACGCTGGTTCGCCGTTCTGCCCGACGTTCCGCTGCACAACCTGTACGGCCCCACCGAGGCTGCCGTCGACGTCACCCACCACCCCACGGTCCCGGGCGCGGGAACCGTCCCGATCGGTCGCCCCGTGTGGAACACCCGGCTGTACGTGCTGGATGCTGCGCTGCGTCCGTGTCCGGTGGGGGTGCCCGGCGAGCTGTACCTCGCGGGCGTGCAGTTGGCCCGCGGGTACCTGGGCCGCCCCGGGCTGACGGCCGGACGTTTCGTCGCCGATCCGTACGGCGGGCCGGGGGAGCGGATGTACCGCACCGGCGACCTGGTGCGGTACCGGCCGGACGGTGCGGTGGAGTACCTGGGGCGGACCGACGACCAGGTGAAGATCCGCGGTTTCCGGATCGAGCTGGGTGAGGTGGAGGCGGCGCTGGCGGCGCTTCCGGGCGTCGTACAGGCGGCGGTGACGGTTCGTCGGACGGCGAACGGTGCCCGGCAGCTGGTCGGGTACGTGGCGCCGCCGCCCGCGGACCCGCAGGCGCTGCGCGAGCGGCTGGCGCTCACCCTGCCCGAGTACTTCGTGCCCGCCGTGATCGTCGGCCTCGACGCCCTGCCGCTGTCCGTCAACGGCAAGCTCGACCGCAAGGCGCTCCCCGAGCCGGCCACCGGTACGGCGGGCGCGGACACGCCGCGCACCGAGACCGAACGCATCCTCGCCGCACTCGTCGCCGAAGTCCTCGGCCTGCCGGTCGAACAGGTCGGCGCGGACGACAACTTCTTCTCGCTCGGCGGCGACAGCATCTCCGCCATCCAGCTCGGCAGCCGCGCCCGCCACGCCGGGCTCACCCTCACCCCGCGCACCGTCTTCGACCGGCGCACCGTCGCCCGCATCGCCGCCGCCCTCACCCCCGCCGCGACCACCGGCCCCGCCGCGACCACCGGCCCTGCCGTCGCCCCCGAAGGACCGCTGCCCGCCACCCCCATCACCGAATGGCTCCGCCACCAGGGCGGCCCGATCGGCCGCTTCGGCCAGTCCACCACCGTCACCGCCCCCGCCGACCTCGACCCGGCCCGCCTCACCGCAGCCCTCGACACCCTCACGGCCCACCACGACGCGCTCCGCCTGCGCCTGCACGTCGGGCCCGAGACCGAGACCGAGACCGGTACCGGTACCGGGACCGCGGACCTGCCCGGGGCCGGGCCCGAAGCTGCGCCCGTGGCTGAGCGGCTGCGCCCGTACGACGACGCCACCGGAGCCTGGACGCTGGAGGTGCAGCCCGTCGGGGCGGTGTCGGCCGCCGAGCGGGTGCGGCACCTGCGGGTCGCGCCGGGGGAGTTGGCGACGGCTGCGGAGGTGGAGCGGGAAGCCGCTGCCGGGCGGTTGGACCCCGGGCTGGGCGTGGTGTGGCAGGCCGTGCACCTCGACGCCGGGCCGGGGCAGGACGGGCTGCTGGTGCTGGTGGTGCACCACCTCGCGGTGGACGGAGTGTCCTGGCGGGTGCTGCTGCCGGACCTGCGGGCCGCGTACGAGGGGCGCCCGCTCGCCGCGGTACCGACCTCGCTGCGGGCCTGGGCGCACGGGCTGACCGAGGCGGCCGCCAGCCCGGCCGTGCGCGCCGAACTCCCGTACTGGCAGCAGCAGTCGGCGCACGCGCAGACCCCGCTGCTGGCCGAGCCGCCGCTCGACCCGCGCCGGGACACCGCCGCCCGGGCCCGCCGCCTGCGGCTGACCCTTCCCGCGGAGCGCACCGCACCGTTGCTGACCGCCGTTCCGGCGGCGCGCCGGGCCGGGGTGGACCACGTGCTGCTGACCGCCCTCGCCCTGGCGGTGCAGGACCGCCGCCGCGCCCTGCACGGGGAGGCCGCCGCGAGCGGGCTGCTGCTGCGGCTGGAGGGGCACGGACGGGAGGACCAACTCGTGCCCGGCGCGGACACCTCGCGCACCGTCGGCTGGCTGACCAGCGAGTTCCCGCTGCACCTGGACCTGTCGGGTCACCAGGAGCCGGGGGCCGCACTGGCCGAGGTGAAGGAGCGGCTGCGGATGCTGCCGAACGCGGGCACCGGCTGGGGCCTGCTGCGCCACCTGGACGCCGCCGGGGCGCTCGCCCTCGCGGACGCGCCCGAGCCCCGGCTGCTGTTCAACTACCTGGGCCGGTTCGGCGCGAGCGGCGAACCGTGGACGCCCGCCCCCGCCGCCGGGGACGCGATCACCGCGACCGTCGACCCCGAGCGGCCCTGCGGGCACGCCCTGGAGATCGGCGCGTTCGTCCACGAGCGGGCCGACGGGCCCGAGCTGACCGTGCAACTGACCTGGCCGGAGGCGCTGTTCGGGGAAGCGGAGGTCCGCGCGCTGGCCGACGCCTGGTTCGCCCGGCTGGACGCCCTCGCCCAGTGGGCGGCCCGGCCGGACGTCGCCGCGCCGACCCCGTCCGACGTGCCGCTGGCCCCCGTCGCGCAGGCCGACCTGGACGCCCTGGCGGCCCGCTACCCGGGGCTGGAGGACGTGCTGCCGCTCTCCCCGCTGCAGGAGGGCCTGCTGTTCCACGACCGGATGCTGCCCCCCGGCGACGACGCCACGTACACCTCGCTGACCTCGCTCGACCTGCGCGGGCCGCTGGACCGCACCGCCCTGGTGCGCGCCGTGGACGCCGTGGTGGGGCGGCACGGTGCGCTGCGCGCCGCCTTCGCCCTCACCGCCGCCGGGGAGCCCGTCCAGGCGCTGGCCGCCCGGGTCCGCGTCCCGTGGAGCGAGCACGACCTGTCCGCGCTCGACGAGGAGCGGCAGGAGGTGGAGACCGCCCGGATCGAGGACGCCGAAGCCGCCCGCCGCTTCGACCTGGCCCGGCCCCCGCTGGTGCGCTGCGCGCTGCTGGTGCTCGGCCCCGAGCGGCACCGGCTGCTGCTGACCCGGCACCACATCGTGATGGACGGCTGGTCCACGCCCGTGCTGCTGCGCGAGGTCCTCGCCACCTACGCGGACGCCGGTGCGGCCGCCGAACTGCCCGCCGCACCGCGCTGGGGCGACCACCTGGCCCACCTCGCCGCCCGCGACACCGGGGCCGACACCGACGCCTGGCGCCGCGCCCTGGCCGGCCTGGACGGCCCGACCCTGCTCGCCGACGCCCTCGGGGCGTCCGCGCAGGAGGAGAACGCCGGAGCGGCAAGGGAGTTGGAGCTGCCGATCCCGGCCGAGCAGGCCGCCGCGCTCACCGCCACCGCGCGCCGCCACGGCCTGACCCTCAACACCCTGGTGCAGGGCGCCTGGGCGGTCCTGCTGGGCCGCCTCACCGGCCGCACCGACGTGGTGTTCGGCGCCACCGTCTCCGGCCGCCCCGGCGAACTCCCGGGCGTGGAGGCCGCGGTGGGCCTGTTCAGCAACACCCTGCCGGTGCGCTTCGCGCTCGACGAGGACGAGCCCGTCGCCGCCGCCCTGGCCCGGCTCCAGCAGGAGCAGTCCGCCCTGCTCGACCACCAGTACCTGGGCCTGGCCCAGATCCAGGCCGCCGCCGGACACAGCACCCTGTTCGACACCCTGCTGGTCTTCGAGAACTACCCGATGCAACCAGGCGAGTTGACCTCCCGCGGCCTGCGCGTCACCGGCATCGGCAACCGCGGCGCCACCCACTACCCGCTGACCGTGCTCACCCTCCCCGGCGAACACCCGCAACTGACCGTCGAGTACCGCCCCGACACCTTCACCCCCGCCCAGGCCGCCGCCATCGGCGAACGCCTGCTGCGCCTGCTCGCCACCATCGCCGCCGAACCCGAAACCCCCGTCGGACAGTTGGACGTCCTGACGGCCGCGGAGCGGCACACCGTGCTGACCGGCTGGAACGCCACCGACCGCCCCGTGCCGCCCGGCACCGTGGTCGACGCCTTCCGTGCCACCGCCGCCGCCCACCCCGAGCGCACCGCCGTCGTCCACGGCACGACCCGCCTGACGTTCCGTCAACTCGCCGAGCGCGTCGACACCTACGCCCGCGGCCTGGCCGCGCTCGGCGCCCGTCCGGACGCCGTGGTCGCGCTCGCCCTGCCGCGCTCCGCCGACCTGGTCGCCGCCCTGCTCGGCGTGCTCGCCGCCGGGGCCGCCTACCTGCCGGTCGACCTCGACCACCCGGACGAGCGGATCGCCCTGATGCTGGACGACGCCGCCCCGCTGCTGACCCTCACCACCGCCGAACTCGCCGCCCGGCGGCCCGTCCTGGCGCAGTCCGCGCTCGGCGCCGTCCCGCTCGCCGAACTGGGCACCCTCCCGCTCGCCGACCCCGCCCGTCCCGAACCCGTCCGCCCCGAACCCGGGCACCTCGCGTACGTCATCCACACCTCCGGCTCCACGGGCCGCCCCAAGGGCGTCCAGGTGCCGCACCGGGGCCTGGCCAACATGCTGGAGCACCACGGCGGAACGGTCTTCGCCCGGGCCGTCGCCGCCGCCGGGGGACGCGTCCTGCGGGCCGCGCACACCGCCTCGTTCTCCTTCGACTCCTCCTGGGAGCAGTTGCTGTGGCTGCTGCTCGGACACGAACTGCACGTCTACAGCGAGGAGTTGCGCCGCGACCCGCAGGCCCTCGCGGCCCGCCTGCTCGCCGACCGGATCGACACCCTGGACGTCACCCCCTCCTTCGGCGCCCAACTCGTCGAATGGGGCCTGCTCGACGACCCCGCGCACCGCCCGCTGCTGTTCCTGGTCGGCGGCGAGGCCGTCGGCGACACCCTGTGGCAGCGCATCCGACAGACCCCCGGCGTGCACGGCCACAACTTCTACGGCCCCACCGAGTACACCGTCGACACCCTCGGCGCCGACCTCGCCGACAGCCCCACCCCCTTCGTCGGACGTCCGATCGGCAACACCCGCAGCTACGTCCTCGACGCCCGGCTGCGCCCCGTCCCGCCCGGCACCCCCGGCGAGCTGTACGTGGCCGGGCCCGGCCTGGCCCGCGGCTACGGCAACCGGCCCGCGCTGACCGCGAGCCGCTTCGTCGCCGACCCGTACGGCCCGCCCGGGGAGCGGATGTACCGCACCGGCGACCTCGTCCGGCACCGCCCCGACGGCAGCCTGGACTACCTGGGGCGCGAGGACGACCAGGTGAAGATCCGCGGCTTCCGGGTCGAACCCGGCGAGGCCGAGGCCGCCCTCGCCGCCCTGCCCGGCGTCGCGCAGGCCGCCGTCGTGGTCCGGCCCGCCCCGGGCGGCGCCAAGCGACTGGTCGGCTACGTGGTGGCCGCCCCCGGTACGGACACCGAGGCGGCGGACGCCGGTACGGCTCCCGGCACGGGCCCCGGTGTGGGCCCCGGGGCGGGCTCCGGCGTCGGCCTCGACCCGGCGGTGCTGCGCAAGGCGCTCGGCGAGGCACTGCCCGAGTACCTCGTCCCGGCCGCGCTGGTGGTGCTGCCCGCGCTGCCGCTGAACGTCAACGGCAAGCTCGACCGGCACGCCCTGCCCGAGCCCGGCGCCGACGCGTACGCCGCGCCCGCCGGGGCCGCCCCGCGCACCGCGGGCGAGGCGCTGGTGTGCCGGGTGTTCGCCGAGGTGCTCGGCCGGCCCGGGGTCGGCGTCGACGAGGACTTCTTCGCCCTCGGCGGCCACTCGCTGCTCGCCACCCGGGTGGTCGGACGGCTGCGCGCCGCGCTCGGCACCGAGGTCGCCATCCGCGCCCTGTTCGAGAGCCGCACCCCCGCCGCGCTCGCCGCCCGCCTGGGTGAGGCCCCTGCCGCCTCCGACGCCGCCTCCGACGTCTCCGCTACCCCCGCGGCCCCCGCCGCCCGTCCGCGGCCCGAACTGGTCCCGCTCGCCCCCGCGCAGGCCCGGCTCTGGTTCCTGGACCGCCTGCAGGGCCCGTCCACCGCCTACACCATCCCGTGCGCCCTGCGGATCGACGGCGAACTCGACGCCGACGCCCTGCGCGCGGCCTTCGGCGACGTGCTCGCCCGGCACGAGGCGCTGCGCACCGTCTGCGCCGAGCGCGACGGCCGCCCCTACCAGCGGATCCTGTCCGCCGACGAGGCCGGGGTGCCGTTCGAGGTGCGCGAGGTCGCCGGGCACCGGCTGGACGCCGAGACCGCCACCGCGGGCGCGCACGTGTTCGACCTGGTCGGGGAGATCCCGGTGCGGGCCGTCCTGCTGAGCGCCGGGCCGCGCCGCCACGTGCTGAGCGTGGCGCTGCACCACATCGCGGGCGACGAGTGGTCCGAAGGCGTGCTGCTGCGCGACCTGGACGCCGCGTACGCCGCCCGGAAGGCCGGACGCGCCCCCGAACTCCCGCCGCTGCCGCTCCAGTTCGCCGACCACACGCTGTGGCAGGCCGAACGCCCGCTGGAAGCGCAGTCCGCGTACTGGGCGCAGCGCCTGGCCGGGCTGCCCGCCGAACTCGCCCTGCCCGCCGACCGTCCCCGCCCGGCCGAGGCCAGCGGGCGCGGCGGCGCCGTCCGGCTCGCCCTGCCGGAGGAACTGCACCGCGCACTCGGCGAGTTCACCCGCAGCACCGGCACCACCCCGTTCATGGTGGTGCAGGCCGCTGCCGCCCTGCTGCTCGGCCGCCTGGCCGGAACGGACGACGTCGCGCTCGGCGCGCCCGTCGCCGGACGCGGCGAGGAGGCGCTGGAGCAGCTGGTCGGGTTCTTCGTGAACACCCTGGTGCTGCGCCACGACCTGGGCGGCGAACCGGAGTTCCGCGAACTGGTGGAGCGGGCGAAGGAGACCGTCCTCGGTGCGCTCGCCCACCAGGACCTGCCGTTCGACCGGCTGGTCGAACTGGTCAACCCCGAGCGGACCCTGGGGCGGCACCCGCTGTTCCAGGTGATGGTGCAGCACCGCAAGGAGGCGGGCGGCCTGGACCGCCTGCTCGGCGCCCGCACCGCCCTGCTGCCCGACCCCGTGCACGCCGCCCGCTTCGACCTGGCGTTCACCTTCGTGGAGTCCGCCGACGGCGCCCGCACCGACCTGACCGTCATCCACGCCGAGGACCTGTTCGACCGCGCCACCGCCCGCCTGTTCGGCACCCGCCTGCTGCGCGTCCTGGAACAGGCCCTCGCCGACCCCGGGCAGCCGATCGCCCGGATCGAACCCACCTCCGCCGAGGAACTGCGCGGCCTGGCGGGCGAGTGGAACGCCACCGACATCCCCGTCCGCGAAGGCACCCTGGTCACCCGGATCGCCGAACGCGTCACCGCCACCCCGGACGCCGTCGCCGTCGACTACGAGGGGCAGGAGCTGACGTACCGTCAACTATGGTCGCGCGCAGGTCTCCTGGCCGAAGCACTGGCGGAGCGGGGTGCCGGTCCGGACACCGTGGTCGCCGTCGCCGTGCCGCGCTCGACCGAACTGATGGTCGCCCTGCTCGGCGTGCTGCGCTCCGGCGCCGCGTACCTGCCGCTGGACACCGACCACCCGGCGGAACGCCTCGCGGGCATGATCGCGGACGCCCGGCCCGTCTGCGTCCTCACCCCGCCCGGCGCGTCCGGCACCGTCCCCGCCGTGCCCGCCGTGCCTGCCGTGCCCGGCGTCCCCGTGCTGGCGGTCGACGCCGCCACCGCCACCGCGCCCGCGGGCTCCGGCCGCCCGCTCGCCGAAGCGGGCCCCGACCACGCCGCGTACGTCATCTTCACCTCCGGTTCCACCGGTCGCCCCAAGGGCGTCCTGGTCACCCACCGGGCCGTCGTCAACCGGCTGGAGTGGATGCGCGAGATGTACGCGATCGGCGCGGCCGACCGCATCCTGCAGAAGACCCCCGCCGGGTTCGACGTCTCCGTCTGGGAGTTCTTCCTCCCGCTGACCATCGGCGCCCGCGTCGTCCTCGCCCGCCCCGGCAGTCACCGCGACCCCGCCCAGCTCGCCGCCCTGGCCGCCCGCGCCGCCGTCACCACCTGCCACTTCGTCCCGTCCATGCTCACCGCGTTCACCGCCGCCGCCGAGGAGGACGACACCCTGCGGCGACAGTTCGCCACCGTACGAAGGGTGTTCTGCTCCGGCGAAGCCCTGCCCGCCGCCGCCGTCGACCGCTTCCTGGCACTGTGGCCGCAGATCGAACTGCACAACCTGTACGGCCCCACCGAGGCCGCCGTCGACGTCACCCACCACCGCGCCTGGGCCGGCGCGGGAACCGTCCCGATCGGTCGCCCCGCCTGGAACACCCGGCTGTACGTGCTGGATGCTGCGCTGCGCCCGTGTCCGGTGGGGGTGCCCGGCGAGCTGTACCTGGCGGGAGTGCAGTTGGCCCGCGGGTACCTGGGCCGCCCCGGCCTGACCGCGGGGCGTTTCGTCGCCGATCCGTACGGTGGGCCGGGGGGGCGGATGTACCGCACCGGCGACCTGGTGCGGTACCGGGTGGACGGGAGCGTGGAGTACCTGGGCCGGACCGACGACCAGGTGAAGATCCGTGGTTTCCGGATCGAGCTGGGTGAGGTGGAGGCGGCGCTGGTGGCGCTTCCGGGCGTCGGGCAGGCGGCGGTGACGGTTCGTCGGACGGCGAACGGTGCCCGGCAGCTGGTCGGGTACGTGGTGCCGCCGCCAGCGGACCCGCAGGCGCTGCGCGAGCGGCTGGCGCGCACGCTGCCCGAGTACTTCGTGCCTGCCGTGATCGTCGGCCTCGACGCCCTGCCGCTGTCCGTCAACGGCAAGCTGGACCGTAAGGCGCTCCCCGAACCCGATCGCCGGACCGCTGCGGCCGCGGCCGTCCCCGCAGCCGCCCCCGCAACCGCCCCCGCGGCCGTTCCCGCCCAGCGCGGACCCTCCGCCTTCGCCCGGGTGTTCGCCGAGGTGCTGGGCCTGGCCGAGGTCGGCGAGGAGGAGAACTTCTTCGCCCTGGGCGGCGACAGCATCGTGTCGCTGCAACTCGTCAGCCGGGCGAAGGCCGCCGGACTCGCGATCACCACCAAGGACGTGTTCCAGCACCCCACCCCCGCCGCGCTGACCGCCGCCCTCACCGGCAGCTCCGCCCCCGCCCCCGTCGAGGTCCCCGCCCCGGCTCCTGCCGAGGGCCCGGTGCCGCTGCTCCCCGTCGTGCACTGGCTGCGCGAACGCGGCGGCAGCGTACGGCGGTTCAACCAGTCCGTGCTGCTCGCCGTCCCCGGCGGGCTCGGCGAGCAGCCGCTGCGGGACGCCCTCGCCGCCCTGGTCGCGGCCCACCCCGCGCTGCGCACCCGGCTGGACGACACCGACGGCCTGTGGACCCAGGAGATTCTCCCGTCCAGCACCGACCCCGCCACCGTCACCGACCCCGACCCCGACCTGCTGCGCCGCGTCCCCGCCCCCGGCGGCCCCACCCCCGACCGGCTCACCGCCGAGGCCGACCGGGCCGCCGACGCCCTCGACCCGGCCGCCGGACGGATGCTGCGCGCCGTCTGGTTCGACGCGGGCGACCGGGCCGAGGGCAGGCTGCTGCTCACCGTCCACCACCTCGCCGTGGACGGCGTCTCCTGGCGCATCCTGCTCCCGCGACTGGCCGCCGCCCACCGTGACGCCGCCGCCGGACGCCGTCCCGCCCTAGCCCCCGAACCCGTCGCCCTCCGCGACTGGGCCGCGCACCTGCACACCCACGCCCAGCAGCGCACCCGCCTCGCCGAGGCCGCGTACTGGCGCACCGCACTCACCGGCCCGCCCGGCCACCTGGCCGACCTCGCCACCGACCCGGCCCGCGACACCACCGCCACCCTGCGAACCCTGCGCCGCACCCTGCCCGCCGACCGCACCGCCCCGCTGCTCGCCGCCGCGGGCACCGGCACCGGCGTGGACGAGCTGCTGCTCGCCGGACTCGCCCTCGGCCTGGCCCGCACCCGCCCCGACGCCCCGCCCGTCCTCCGGATCGACCTGGAGGGCCACGGCCGCGCCGGCCACCCCGCGCACACCCCCGACCTGTCCGGCACCGTCGGCTGGTTCACCACCGTCCACCCCGTCCGGCTGGACCTCACCGGACTCGACCTCACCGGCCCCGACGCCTCGGGCCCCGACGCCACGGGCCCCGATGCCACGGGAGCCGACGCCACCGGCCCCGCCCCCACGGGAGCAGCCCTCACGGAACCCGACGCCGCGGGCCCCGCCCCCACGGGAGCAGCCCTCACGGAACCCGACGCCGCGGGCCCCGCCCCCGCCGCCCCCGCGGAGGCCCTCGCCCGGGTCAGGGAGCAGCTGCGCGCCGCCCCCGACAAGGGTCTCGGCCACGGCCTGCTGCGCCACCTCAACCCGCAGACCGCCCCGCTGCTGGCCGCCGCACCCGCCTCCCCGGTGCTGTTCAACTACCGGGGCCGCACCGACCAGGCCGCCCCCTCGCTCGGCGGCTGGCCGCTCGCCCCGGCCGTCGAACGCGAAGCGGTCGCCGCCGGAGCCGGGCCCGATCCGGCCGCCCCGGTCGGACACCCGCTGGAGATCGACGCCGTGATCACCGCCGACGGTGCCGGGAGGCCCCAACTGGAGGTCGAACTCTCCTGGCCGCAGGCCCTGTTGACGGAGACCGAGGCCGCCCGCATCGCGGACGCCTGGCTCGCCGCCCTGGACGGCTTCCGCACCCCGGCCCCCCTGGCCGCCGCCGACCTGCGGCTGGTCACCCTCAAGCAGTCCCAACTCGACCGGCTGGAGTCCAAGTTGCGCGGGCGCCGCCGCCGATGAACACCCCCTCCGCAGACCGACCGTCCCGTTCCACCGACCCCAGGACTGAGAACCCCGCGATGAACGACTCCACCACCCCGCACGACGACCCGCAGGCGACCAGCCCGGCCCCGTCGGACCTGGAGGACGTGTACCCGCTGTCCTCGCTCCAGGAGGGCCTCCTCTTCCACGCCCTGTACGACGACCGGGCGCGGGACGTGTACGTGGTGCAGGCGCACCTCGACCTGGCCGGCCCCGTCGCGGAACCCCGGCTGGCCGCCGCCGTGGACGCGCTGCTGGCCCGGCACGCCAACCTGCGCGCCGGGTTCTGGTACGAGGACCCGCAGGACGTCCTGCAGTTCGTGCAGCGCACCGTGGAAACCCCGCTGCGCACCGTCGACCTGACTGACGGTCAGGACACCGACGTCCAGCGGGAGATGGACGCGGACTGGCAGCGCCCGTTCGAGCTGGACGCGCCGCCGCTGCTGCGCTTCGCCCTGCTGCGCCTGGGAGCCGACCGGCACCGGCTGGTGCTGACCTGCCACCACCTGCTGCTGGACGGCTGGTCGATGCCGATCGTGGTGCGCGAACTGCTCGCGCTCTACCGGGGCGAGGCGCTGCCGCCGGTGCGCCCGTACCGCGACCACCTCGCCCTGCTGGCGACCCGCGACAGCGCCGCCGCCGAACGCGCCTGGGCCGCCGCCCTCGCCGGGTTCGACGCCCCGCACCCCGTCGCGCCCGCCGTCGCCGGGACGGGCGCCGTCGAACCCGGCCTGCTCACCCGGCAGGCCGGACCCGAGCTGACCGCCCGCCTCGCCGCCGCCGCCCGCAGCCGGGGCCTGACCCTCGGGAACGTCGCGTACACGCTGTGGGGCGTGCTGCTCGGCGCGCTCACCGGCCGCACCGACACCGTGTTCGGCACCACCGTCTCCGGCCGCCCCGCCGACCTGCCGGGCGCGGAGTCGATGGTCGGCCTGTTCATCAACACCGTCCCCGTCCGGGTACGCCCCGCCGCCGGGTCCACCCTCGCCGCAGCTGCCGCCGAAGTGCAGTCCGCACAGGCGGGGTTGATGGAGCACCAGCACCTCGGCCTGGCCGCGATCCAGCGCGCCGCCGACGCCGACGGGCCGCTGTTCGACACCCTGCTGGTGGTGGAGAACTACCAGGGCGGCGGCGACGCCCTGAGGAGCGCGCTCGACACCGCGGACGGCGACGGCCCGACCGTCACCGCGCTCGGCGCCCGCGACGCCACCCACTACCCGCTCGGCCTGACCCTGCTGCCCGGCGCGGACCTGCGGCTCGAACTCGAGTACCGCCCCGACGCGTTCGACGCCGCGCAGGCCGCCACCGTGCTCGACCGCTTCCTCGGCCTGGTCGAGCAGTTCGCCGCCGACCCGGACGCCCCGCTGGCCCGCCTCGACCTGCTCACCGCCGCCGAGCGCGCCGCCCTCCCCGCCGCCGCCACCGGCCCCGCCCTGCCCGCCGTCCCGCCGCCCGGCGCCGACGACCTGCTGCGCGCCCGCGCCGCCGACGCGGCCGACGCCCGCGCCCTGGTCGGCCCCGCCCTCGACGGCACCCGCACCACCCGCACCTTCGCCCGACTCGACGCCGACACCGACGCGTTGGCCCGCCTGCTGCTGGACCGCGGCCTGCGCGCCGAACAGATCTGCGCCCTCGCCCTGCCCCGCTCCACCGAGGCCGTCACCGCCCTGCTCGCCGTCCTGCGGGCCGGCGGCAGCTACCTGCCGATGGACCTCGACCACCCCGACGAGCGCCTCGCCCTGCTGCTGGACGACGCCCGTCCCGCCGTGCTGCTCACCACCCGCGCCGTCCTGGCCCGGCTGCCCGAGCACCCCGCCACCACCGTCGTGCTGCTCGACGACCCGGCCGTGCGCGCCGAACTCGCCGCCCCCGTCGAGCCGGTGAGCGTGCCGGTGCACCCCGCGCAGGCCGCGTACGTCATCCACACCTCCGGCTCCACCGGCCGCCCCAAGGGCGTCGTGCTGACCCACGCGGGCCTGGCCAACCTCGTCCACGACCACCTCACCCGCGAGTTCGCCACCGCGCTGGCCACCACCGCGCTGGCCACCACCGCGCTGGCCACCACCGGCGCCGAACGCCTGCGCGCCCTGCACACCGCCTCGTTCTCCTTCGACTCCTCCTGGGAGCAGCTGATCTGGCTGCTCGGCGGCCACGAACTGCACCTGCTCGGCGAGGACGACCGCCGCGACGCCGAAGCCGTCGTCGCCTACACCCGCGCCGAACGCATCCACGCCCTGGACGTCACCCCCAGCTACGCCCGCCAACTCCTCGACAGCGGCCTGCTGTCGGGCGGGCACCGCCCGCCGGTGCTGCTGCTCGGCGGCGAGGCGCTGCCCGAGCCGCTGTGGACGCAGCTGCGGGCCGAACTGGACGCCGCGCCCGGCACCACCGTGCTCAACTACTACGGCCCCACCGAGTTCACCGTGGACGCGCTGGTCGCCGACCTCGCCGACACCCCCGCCCCGGCCGTCGGCCGCCCGCTCACCGGCGGCCGCGCGTACGTGCTGGACGCCCTGCTGCGGCCGGTGCCGGACGGCGCGCCGGGCGAACTGTACCTGGCGGGTGTGCAGTTGGCCCGCGGCTACCTGGGCCGCCCCGGCCTGACCGCGGGCCGCTTCGTCGCCGACCCGTTCGGCGAACCGGGTACCCGGATGTACCGCACCGGCGACCTGGTGCGCCGCCGCCCCGACGGCGCCCTCGACTACCTGGGCCGGGCCGACGAACAGGTCAAGATCCGCGGCTACCGGATCGAACTCGGCGAGATCGAAGCCGAGTTGGTCGCGCACCCGGCCGTCGCGCACAGCGCCGTGCTGGTCCGCCGCGGCCCCGTGGACCGGATCGTCGCCTACCTGGTGCCCGCCGTCGCCGGGCAGTTGGACACCGCGGAGGTCCGGGACGCGCTCGCCGCCCGCCTGCCCGCGTACATGGTGCCCTCCGCGTTCGCCGTCCTCGACGCCCTGCCGCTGACCGTCAACGGCAAGCTCGACCGCGCCGCCCTCCCCGACGACGCCCTCGACCACGCGGGCGCGACCGGTTCGCGCGCCGCCGAGACCGGGACCGAACGGCTGCTGTGCGAGCTGTACGCCGAGGTGCTCGGGCTGCCCGAGGGCGCCGCCACCGGTGCCGAGGACGACTTCTTCCGGCTCGGCGGCGACTCCATCTCCTCCATCCGGCTGATCGGCGCCGCCCGCGCCGAAGGCCTCGCCCTCAGCCCCCGCGACGTCTTCGAGCGCCGCACCCCCGCCGCCCTGGCCGCGCTCGCCGACACCCGCGAGGCCGCCACCACGCTGCCCGCCCCGCCCGAACTCCCCGCCGCCACCGCGGCCGAACTCGCCGCCGTCCGGGCCGCGGCCCCGCACCTGGAGATCGACGAGGTCTGGCCGGTCTCGCCGCTCCAGGAAGGCCTGCTGTTCGAAGCCGACTACGACGACGGCGCCGTGGACGTCTACACCGCCCGCGACGTCATCACCCTCGACCGCCGCATCCCGCTGCCCATCCTGCGCGCCGCCGTCGCCGCCGTCCTGGACGCCCACCCCAACCTGCGGGCCGGCTTCCTGCAGACCGGCCCCGACCGGCCCGTCCAGTTCGTGCCGCGCGCCGTCGACGTCCCGCTCACCGAGACCGACCTGTCCGAGCTGGACGAAGCCCGGTTCGCCGACCGGCTCGACGAGTTGAAGGCGAAGGAGGCCGCCACCCGGTTCGACCCGGCCGCGCCCCCGCTGCTGCGCCTGGTCTCCGTGCTCGCCCCCGGTGGCGGGCAGCGGATCCTGGTCACCAACCACGCCCTGCTGTGGGACGGCTGGTCCTCCGGCCTGTTCCTGCAGGAGCTGCTGAGCCGCTGCGCCGACCTGCCCGCCCCCGAACCCGGCCTGCCCTACCGGGAGTTCCTGCGCTGGCTGGCCGCCCGCGACACCGAACAGGGCGCCGCCGCCTGGCGCGAGGCGCTGTCCGGCCTGGACGAGCCGACCCTGCTCGCCCCGCAGGCCCGTGAACGGGCCGGACTGCTCCCGCACTCCGTCACCGCCCGGCTGAGCACCGAACTCACCTCCCGCATCGGCGAGTTCACCCGTACCCGCGGCCTCACCCTGAACAGCGTGCTGTCCGGCGCCTGGGCGCTGCTGCTCGCCGGGCTGACCAACCGGCAGGACGTGGTGTTCGGCGCCACCGTCTCCGGCCGCCCCGCCGAACTGCCCGGCATCGACGGCACCATCGGCATGTTCCTCAACACCGTCCCCGTCCGCGCCGCCCTGGACGGCAGCGAGAGCGCCGCCGCCTTCCTCGCCCGCCACCAGGCCGAACAGGCCGCCCTGCTGCCGCACCACCAGACCGGCCTGGGCGCCATCCAGCGCAGCACCGGCTTCGGCCGCCTCTTCGACACCCTCCAGGTGCTCCGCAACACCCCCGCCGACGACGCCACCCGCGCCGAACTGCGCGAACGCCTCGGCGTGCGCGAGGTCGAGGACGTCGACGCCGCGCACTTCCCGCTGGTCTTCATCACCAACCCCGGCGAGGCGCTCACCTTCGAGTGGAAGTACCGCCCCGACGTCTTCGACCGCACCGAGGTCGAACAGCACGCCCAGCGCCTGGTCCTGCTGCTCGACCAGCTCACCACCGACCCCGACCGCCCCGTCCGCAGCCTGGACGTGCTGACGTCCGGTGAGCGGGCGTTGTTGGGTGAGTGGGCTTCGACGGGGCGGGAGTTGCCGTCGGCGTCGGTGGCGGAGCTGTTGGCGGAGCGGGCCGCGCTGGTGCCGGGTGAGACGGCGTTGGTGTTCGGGTCGCAGGCGTGGTCGTACGCGGAGTTGGATGCGCGGGTGGACCGGTTGGCGCGGTTGTTCGCTGCGCGACGCCGCCGCGTACGTGATCTTCACGTCGGGTTCGACCGGCCGTCCGAAGGGTGTGGTGACGCCTTACCGCGGGCTGACGAACATGCAGTTGAACCACCGCGAGGAGATCTTCGACCCGGTGGTCGCCTCGGCGGGCGGGCGCCGGCTGCGGATCGCGCACACGGTCTCGTTCTCCTTCGACATGTCGTGGGAGGAGCTGCTGTGGCTGGTGGAGGGCCATGAGGTGCACGTGCTGGACGAGGCGCTGCGCCGCGACGCGGAAGCGCTCTCCGCGTACTGCGCCGAACACGCGGTGGACGTCGTCAACGTCACCCCGTCC
>NZ_JNYE01000014.1 GCF_000717185.1 Kitasatospora phosalacinea
ACCCCGCCTGGCTCCACACCTACAATCACCACCGCGGACACACCGCACTCGCCGGCCAACCACCCGCCAGCCGCGTCCCCAACCTCACAGGACAGAACATCTAGGGCGACACGCCCCTGCTTTCGCGCTCGCCGGGGCCGGGGTCCGCGCTCGTCGGGGTTCGCGCTCGTCGGGGTTCGTGCCCGCCGGGGTTCGCGCTCGTCGGGTTCGCGCTCGTCAGGCTTCGCTCACGCGGGCGGTTCGCCGTTGGTGAGGACCCAGCGGACGTCGGTGAAGCCCTGGTGCTGCTCGGTGAGGCGGCCGCCCCGGACCTGCTGGAAGGTGACGGAGGTGTTCACCAGGCGGGGGGAGTCCGCGCTGGGGAGCATGTTGGTGACGCCCCAGCTGAGCGGCGGGGTGGTGCCCGCGGTGTCGATGGGGTCGCCGCTGTCGAGGACGACCTGGAGGGCCTTCGCGGTGACCGGCAGGCTCCTGTCGATCCGGCCGACGGCCTGGCGGAGGACCGCGTAGGCGACCCAGGTGGTCTGCACGCCGGGGTCGGCGACGTCGATGGTGGCGCCGTTGCCGTAGCTGCGGGCGGTCTCGCGGAGGCCGTCCCAGACGGTGGAGGCCTCGGCGGGGAACCAGCCGGTGGCGTACGCGCCGCGCAGGGGGCCGTTGTCGCCGCCGGTGGAGTCGACCACGGACTGCTGGAAGGAGCCGATGACGGAGGCGAGTTGGGTGTTCTTCGGGTTGGCGCGGCGGTACGGGTCGAGCAGGTTGGCGGTGGGTTCGGCGCCGAGCGCGGAGAGCATGCAGTTGCCGGGCCGGTCGTCGCCGACGGCCCGGCGGGTGTACGGGGAGTAGTCGTTGGACTTCTCGGGGGCCTTGACGTCGGTGACCTTGATGCCGGTCCGCGCGACGGCGCTGGTGAGGTAGTTGACCAGGGTGTCGCCGGCCCGGGTGTCGGGGCGGATCAGGGCGATCTGCTTGCAGCCGGCCTCGACGAGCTGGCGCCCGCTGCCCGCGACGAGGGCGGGCAGGCCGCCGTTGACGGGGTAGGAGAGCGGGCTGCTGAACTCGGGGCTGGAGAGGCCGTAGCCGCCCAGGAAGGGGATGCCGGCCTGTTCGAGGATCGGCATGAAGCTGCTGCCGTACTGGCTGGCGGAGCCGACCACGGCGACGGCGCGGGCGTTGACGGCCTGCTCGGCGCAGGCGGTGGCGCCGTCGGTGGTGTCGTGCTCGTTGCAGGTGAGGATGCGGACCCGGTGGCCGTTCAGGCCGCCGTGCTCGTTGAGCTCGCGGCCGACGGCCTCGGCGAGGGCGGTCATGCCGGGGCGGTCGGCGGCTCCGGTGCCGGACGGGGCCCAGGTCATGACGGTGACGTCCTGCCCGGCGGCGTCGGCGGCGGCGGGCCCGCCGCAGGCGGAGGCGGAGAGCAGGGCGGGCAGGACCGCGGCGGAGGCCGCCAGGGCGGTGGCCGCGCGGCGTCGTCCGCTGACGGCGGGTACCGGGTGGTGGGTTCCGTGCCGCGTCATGGCGCTCTTTCCTCCCTGGAGGTGCTGCTTCGGGTCGTCCCGTGCTCCGTTGCGCAGGTTCGGCGGACCAAGGGTGGTCGCCACCGCGCACGCTGAGAGGGACGCGATGTGAACGGACCGCCAACGGGGGAGGAACACGGAGAGTTGCCGCCCGGTGACGCGTGTAGAGCCGGGCCGGGCGGGAACGTACGATCGACTCCCGTGTCCGACAGCCTCGATTCTCCGCACCGGTCTGCCCGAAACACTTCTCGAACGGGCGGCCGCTCCAGCACGATGGGCGCCATGCCCCTGAGCGATCTGCCCTGGTGGCGCTGGCGGGCCCGGATCCGCTCGGCGCTGCACATGTTCTCCGACCCCGCGTTCCAGCGTTCGGCCTGGCTGGAGGGCCCCGGCGGGTACGGCGACGTCACCGACGCCGTGTACCGGCTGGTGGAGGACAGCTGGCTGGACCGCTGGTCGGCGGAGAAGTACGTGGGCTCGGTCTTCCGGGACTCCGCGGAGGCGGTCGCGGTGGACGGCGCGGTGCTGCGGGTGCTGCGGATCCTGCACCAGGTCGGCGCGGACGCCCCGGCCGCCGCGTACCTGGGCCACCCGGACTGGGCGGAGGCGGTGCGGGCGGCCCGCGAGGCGCACCACCGGCTGGCCGTCAACGACGGCGACGACCCCGACCTGCCGCCGCTCCCGCTGGCCGAGCTGCGGCGACTGACCGCGCGCGGCTGAGCGGTGCCCCCGCCGGGGGCGGTCTCGGGTGGCGGGCGGCGTCCGCGTACCGCGGCGATCTGTGCCAGGCTGGGCCGTTGCCCGTCCTCACCCGAACCGAGGAAAACCAGAACCCAGAAACGGGGCCCCGCGCGATGGAAGAGACCGCCCGCACCCAGTACGTCCTGACGCTGTCCTGCCCCGACAAGCAGGGCATCGTGCACGCGGTCTCCAGCTACCTGTTCATGACGGGTTGCAACATCATCGACAGCCAGCAGTTCGGCGACGCCGGGACGGGCCTGTTCTTCATGCGGGTGCACTTCTCCGCGGAGGAGCCGGTCACCGCGGAGAAGCTCCGGGCGAGCTTCTCCGCGATCGGCGACTCGTTCCGGATGGAGTGGCAGATCCACGCCTCCGCGGAGCGGATGCGGGTGCTGCTGATGGTCTCCAAGTTCGGGCACTGCCTGAACGACCTGCTGTTCCGCACCCGGATCGGGGCGCTGCCGGTGGAGATCGTCGGCGTGGTCTCCAACCACACCGACTTCCGCGAGCTGACCGAGTCGTACGGCATCGCCTTCCACCACCTCCCGGTGACCCGGGACACCAAGGCCGCCGCCGAGCAGCAGCTGCTCGACCTGGTCGCCGAGGAGCGGGTCGACCTGGTGGTGCTGGCCCGCTACATGCAGGTGCTCTCGGACGGGCTGTGCAAGGCGCTGTCCGGACGGGTCATCAACATCCACCACTCCTTCCTGCCGAGCTTCAAGGGCGCCAAGCCGTACCACCAGGCGCACGCCCGGGGCGTGAAGCTGATCGGCGCCACCGCGCACTACGTCACCGCCGACCTGGACGAGGGCCCGATCATCGAGCAGGAGGTCGCCCGGGTCACCCACGACGTCACCCCGGAGCAGCTGGTGGCGCTCGGCCGGGACGTCGAGTGCCAGGCGCTGGCCCGCGCCGTGAAGTGGCACAGCGAGCGCCGGGTGCTGCTGAACGGTTCGCGCACCGTGGTGTTCGCCTGACGCCCCTTCCGCGGGCCCCCCGCCCGTCCTGCCGACGGCTGCTCAAGGCCCTTCCGGCCGCCCGGTGTTCGAGCGCGGCTGGACATTTGTAGGAAGGGTGGTTCGCACGTGGCGCCCCGGTGCCGGGCGCGCCGTCGGCGGTACGGTCGTGGGTACCCGTGAGGGCGGTGCCGCCGACCGGTCGTGCGAACCCCGGCAGGGTGAGCGGGACAGTATGCACCGAGCCGTCCCCCGAACGCTGGAATATGCCCGAAGCTCTTGCTGCGACCCGGCCGCGGAATCATTCTGGGGCGTATTCGTGTCGATGCCATGGGCAGTCCCGGTCGGTGCCCCCCGCTGCGGGGGGCCGGCCGGACCGGCGGGATCAAACGGGCCGAATACCTAGTGCGGGTGGTGGAGCGGTGCAGGTACTCCAGGTACAGCTGGCGGTCCAGGCGGATCCGGCAGAGGTGTCACGGGCGCGGCGGTGGGTCCGTGACCGGCTGCGGGCGGGCGGGATCGACCAGGACTCCCCGGTGGCCGAGACCCTGGTGCTGGTGGTCTCCGAGCTGGTCACCAACGCGGTGGTGCACACCGGCCGCCCGGCGGTGCTCAGGCTGCTGCTGCCGGTCGACCCGGCCGCCGCGCCGCCCGCCGTCCGGGTCGAGGTCTTCGACACCAGCTGCACCGCACCCGCGCCCCGGCACGCCGGGGCCGACGAGGACGCCACCAACGGGCGCGGCCTGGAGCTGGTCGAGCTGCTCTGCGCGCGCTGGGGCTGGTACCCGGACGGCTCCGGCAAGCGGGTGTGGTGCGAGATCGGCGACCCGGACGCGCCCTGCGGGCTGGTGGCGCAGCCGGCGGCCCAGGCGGCCCAGGCGGCCCCGGCCGTCCAGGCCGTCCAGGCCGTCCAGCCGGTCCAGCCCCAGCCCCAGCCGGTCCAGGCGGCGCGGGCGGCCCGGGTGGTCTCGGTCCGCTGAGCTCCGGGGGGCGGTGCGCGGCGCGCCGGTCGGGCGCCGGTCGCGCGCGGTCCGCGCCCCGATGATCCTGTCTGAATTTCGGACAACCCATTGACGTGACGTATCCGACTGATCACTCTTGGGTGCGGCGCCCGTTGCGAGGGGACGCCGAGGGAGACCGGGCGGTGCCGACACTCAGGGGGTCGTTGGCCGACCCCGTCCGGAACCTCGGCGAAATCGGGCCGCCCGGGCGTCACGGCTTCAGGGCCCGGACGCCGACCGGACGGCGTCCCGCCGTGCCGTGCTCGGGGTGCGCACGGCGGGCCGCCGTTCCGCCAGCGGGCGCGCGGTCGCCGCATCGTGACCCAAAACCACTGGAAACCAGCAGTGGTCTACACCAAAACTGAGCGGTGTGACCGCACCCGAACTGCAATCCCTCCCCACCCCACAGGTCAGCACGCCGAAACCGCCCGCCATCTGGTCGGGCAACTTCCGCCGCTACTTCACCGCCCGCACCGCCGGACTGCTCAGCGACGCGATGCTCCCGGTGGCGGTCTCGGCCGGCCTGGTGACCGCCGGCTACAGGACCTCCGAGGTCGGCTTCGCGATGGCCTTCCTGCTCGGCCCGTTCGCCGGACTGGTGCTGTTCGGCGGGGTGCTCGCCGACCGGTTCACCGCCCGGCGGCTGATGATCTTCGCCGACCTGCTCAACCTCGTCACCCGGGTGCTGCTCGCCGCGCTGTTCTTCCACGGCTTCGACCAGCTCTGGCAGCTCTACCTGCTGCTCGCGCTGGCCGGCACCGCCGCCGCGATGTTCCAGCCCGGCGCCGCCTCCACCGTCCCGCTGGTCGCCGGCGACGTGCAGGGCGCCAACGGCGTGCTGCGGATCTCCGAGGCGCTGACCGGCCTGGCCGGGCCCTCGCTGGCCGCCGCGCTGATCACCGTCTCCACCGGCTGGGTGATGGTGATCGCCGCCGTGATGTACGCGGTCAGCGCCCTCTGCCTGCTGGCCCTGCGGCTGGGCCCCGTCCCCGCCCCGCCGCCCGGCGACAGCCTGTGGCAGAACCTGGTGGCGGGCTGGCACGAGTTCTGGTCCCGCAGCTGGATGTGGGGCGTCATCCTGATCTGGATGGTCTTCACCGTGCTCTCCTGGGGCCCGCTCGCCCCCGTGGTGGTCGGCGACATCGCCAAGCGCGACGGCGTGGTCGTCTACGGCGTCATCAACAGCATGCTCGGCGCGGGCACCATCATCGGCGGCGTCCTCGCCATCCGGGTCAAGCCGGTCCGCCCGCTGGCCGCCGGTGCCGCCGCGCTGTTCCTGTTCGCCGTCCAGCAGTTCGCCTTCGCGGCGGGCCTGCCCTGGCCGCTGCTCGGCGCCGCCCAGCTGGTCTCCGGCATCGGCATCAGCTTCTGGGGCGTCATGTGGGCCACCAGCGTGCAGACCCAGGTGCCCGGCGAGGTGCTCAACCGGATCCACGCGTACGAAGTGGCGGGCTCCGTCTGCATGTTCCCGCTCGGCTCGGCGCTGGCCGGGCCCGCCGTCAACGCCCTCGGCACCACCCAGGTCTACCTGATCGGCGGCCTGGTCACCCTGGGCACCGCCACCGCGCTGCTGCTCAGCCCGCCGATCCGCAACCTGCGCCGGGCCCCCGACGCCGGGGTGGTCGCCGCCGGGCACTGAACGGCCCCGCCGACCGGGCCCGTTGACCGGAATTCGGGCACACGTGGCAGCCGGAGCCGTCGTCGGGCGGGGCCGGGGCCGGGAGACTCGGGCGGGTGAAGGAACTGGAACTCGCCGCCGCCCCGCCCCGCGACCCCGACCCGGCCCGCCGCGCCCCCCGCGTCCACTACGGCTGGATCGTGGTGGCCGTCTCGCTGGTCGTCCTGGTCGGCTCGGCCGGGTTCCGCTCCACGCCCAGCCTGATGATGGGCGCCCTGCACGACGAGTTCGGCTGGTCCCTCGCCACCATCTCCAGCGCGGTCTCCGTCAACCTGGCGCTGTACGGGCTCACCGCCCCGTTCGCCGCCGCCCTGATGGACCGCTTCGGCGTCCGCCCGGTGGTGGTCTGCGCCCTGCTCACCATCGCCACCGGCGCGGGCCTCACCCTGCTGATGAGCCGCCCCTGGCAGCTCGTCCTGTGCTGGGGCGTACTGGTCGGGCTCGGCAGCGGCTCGATGGCCGGGGCCTTCGCCACCACCGTCTCCGGCCGCTGGTTCCAGGCCCGGCAGGGCCTGGTCACCGGCCTCCTGACCGCCGCCGGGGCCGCCGGGAACCTGGTCTTCATGCCGCTGCTCGCCGCGCTCGTCGAGCACCACGGCTGGCGGACCGCGGTCGTGGTGGTCTCGCTCTGCGCCACCGCGGTGGCCGTCCCCGTCCTGCTGCTGATGCGCGAACGGCCCGCCGACGTCGGGCAGTTGCCGTACGGCGCGAGCACCGCCCCGCCGCCGCCGGTCACCGACGGGTCGGCGGTGGCCCGTTCGCTGCGGGTGCTGCGGCAGGCGGCCGGGCGGCGGGTGTTCTGGCTGCTGGCCGGGTCCTTCGCGATCTGCGGCGCCACCACCGTCGGCCTGGTCGGCACCCACTTCATCCCGGCCGCGCACGACCACGGCATGCCCGTCACCACCGGCGCCTCGCTGCTCGCCCTGATCGGCGTCTTCGACGTCGCCGGGACGATCGCCTCCGGCTGGTTCACCGACCGCTTCGACCCCGTCCGGCTGCTGACCGTCTACTACGCGCTGCGCGGGCTCTCGCTGGCCTTCCTGCCCGCGCTGTTCGCCGGGAGCCTGCGGCCGCCGATCCTCGCCTTCGTGGTGTTCTACGGCCTGGACTGGGTCGCCACCGTCCCGCCCACCGTCGCGCTCTGCCGCCGCCACTTCGGCGAGGACGCCCCGATCGTCTTCGGCTGGGTCCTGGCCGCGCACCAGGTCGGCGCCGCCGCGGTGGCCGGGCTGGCGGGGCTGGCCCGCGACCGCTTCGGCGACTACGACGCGACCTGGTACGCGGCGGGGGGCCTGTGCGCGGTCGCGGTGGGCTGCTGCCTGGCGCTGCGCGGGCGGGCGCGGCCGGGCACGGGCACGGGGGCGGTGCCCGCTTAGGCTGGCCGCATGAGCCTGCGATTCGTACTGGACCCCGAGCCGACCCCCGAACTGCGCGAGGAGGTCGTCGCGCTGTGGACGGAGGTCTCCAACGCCGGGGGCGCGGTCGGGTTCGTGCCGCCGGTGACGGCGCAGGACGTCCGGCCGGTGGCGGAGCGGCAGTTCGCGGCGCTGGACCGGGACCGGCTGCTGGTCGGGTACGAGCCGGACGGGCGGCTGGTGGCGGTGGTGTTCTTCGAGGACCAGCGGTTCGGGCTGATGGACCACTGGCGGCTGCTGAAGCGGGTGATGGTGCACCCGAAGTCCCAGGGCCGCGGCCACGGCGCCCAACTGCTCGCGGAGGCGGAGCGGGTGGCCCGGGAGTGGGGCCTGGCCGGGCTGAAGCTGACCCTGCGCGGCGGGCACGGGCTGGAGCGGTTCTACGGGCGCAGCGGCTACGTGGAGGTCGGCCGGGTGCCGGGCGCGATCCGGGTCGCCCCGGGCGACGACCGCGACGACGTGACGATGTGGCTCGACCTGCGCGCTCCGGCGGTGTGAGGTCGTGCTTCACTGGGAGGGCCTATGAACCCCGCGCGCCCGCCGGCGCGACCCGCCAGCGAAGGACGATCCCGGTGAGCAGCAAGAACCACGCCACGCTCCGCTACACCTCGCTGCGGGCGAGCATCTTCCTGGCCTGCCTGCTGGTCGCCCTGGTGCTGGGGCACTTCGAGGTGATCCCGGTGGTCGGCTCGCTCGGCGTGCTGATCCTGTTCGCGCTGGCCGCGGTCGCCTCCTCGGCGATCAGCTACGTGGTGCTGAGCAAGCAGCGCGACGAGATGTCCGCGCAGATCGCCGAGCGGATCGAGGCCCGCAAGGTCCGCACGGTCGCCCGGGACTCGGCCGAGGACGCGGCGGACGACGCGGCCCGGGCGGCCGCGGCCCAGCAGGCCCAGGCCGGCTGACCGGCGTTGTCGGACAGCCCGCCCGGCAAGGGCACGCCCGGCGAGGGCGCGCGGCGGCGCCCGACCGGCCGTGACGTGGCCCGGCTGGCGGGGGTGTCGCAGGCGACGGTGTCGCTGGTGTTCTCCGGCAGCGCCGGGCACCGGGTCTCGGACGCCACCCGGGAGCGGATCCGCGCCGCGGCCCGCGAGCTGGGCTACCGCCCGCAGGCCGCCGGCCGGCAACTGCGGCTGGGCCGCAGCGGGATGGTGCTGCTGGCGGTGCCGAACCTGCTGGGGCCGTTCTTCGGCCGGGTGCTGACCGGCGTGCACGAGGAGGCGGCCCGGCACGGCCTGGCCGTGGTGGTCTCCAGCGGCTGGGACGCGGCGACGCTGGCCGAGGCGGCCGCGGCCGGGCGCTTCGACGGGCTGCTGGTGTGCTCGCCGGACGACCGGCAGCTGGGCGAACTGCCCGCCGACACCGCGGCGGTGTTCCTGGACGCCGACCCCGCCGACCGGCCGGGCCGCCCCACCGTCGAACTGGACCTGGCGGCGGGCATGCGGGCCGCCGTCGACCACCTCGCGGACCTCGGCCACCGGCGGATCGGCCACCTGCGCTCGGCGCACTCCGCGTACACCTTCCGGGTCCGGCAGGCGGCGTTCGCGGCGGCGTCCGCGGGCCTGGAGGTGCGGGAGCTCGCGGTCAGCCTGAACGAGGGCAGCCGGGAGGCGGAGCGGGCCGCCCGGGAGCTGCTGGCCGGGCCGGGGCGGCCGGGCGCGGTGGTCTGCGACGACGACGTGGTGGCGTCCGGCCTGTACCGGGCCGCGGCGGAGCTGGGACTGCGGATCCCGCACGACCTGTCGGTGGTCGGCATGGACAACATCCCGGTGGCGGAGCTGCTCAGCCCGCCGCTGACCACCGTCGACCTGCCGGGCGAGCAGCTCGGGCGGGCCGGGCTGGCCCTGCTGACCGCTCTGCTGGACGGCGAACTCCCGTCCCCGGTCGCCCCGTTGGCGACCACGCTGGTGGTGCGGGGCTCCACCGCGGCGGCCTGAGCGGCCTCCTGCCGCCCGGGCGTCCTACTGCTGCCCGAGGACCATCCACTTCCCGGACTCGGCCATCGGCTCGAACCCGACCCGGGCGTACACCTCGTGCGCGTCCCTGGTGGCCAGCATCACGCGGCGCAGCCCCAGCCCGGCGAGCTCGTCCCGGACGGCGGCGGTCAGCGCGGTGCCCAGGCCCCGGCCGCGGGCCTGCGGCGCGACGAACACGTCGCACAGCCAGGCGAAGGTGCTCCGGTCGGTCACCACCCGGGCGTACCCGACCTGGGTACCCGAACCCTCCTCGTACAGGCCGAAGTTGAGCGAGTTGTCGATGGCCCGCTCCTGCTTCTCGCGGGGCCGCCCGAGCGCCCAGTACGTCTCCTCGGAGAGCCAGCGGTGCACGGCCGCCCGGTCGAGGCGGTCGGGGTCGGTGGAGACGCGGTACCCGGCGGGCAGTTCGAAACTGGTCATGCGGCGCATCCAAGCAGGCGGGCGGGGGCGCGGGCGAGCACTTTCCGGTCGGGGAGACCGGGCGGACGCGGCGTGAACCGGTCGCGGGGATCCCGGCGGACGCGGTGCTCGGCGCCCCCGCCGGGCCGGAGGAGCCGGCCGGGCCGAGCGGGCGCTCGGGCAGCGGCTGCCGCGCGGGCCGGTGGAACTGCTGCGGGAGTGCGGCGGGGTCGGCGGCGGCCTGTCCGGCCGCCCGCGCACGCCCGAGGGCGAGGAGGCGCCCGTCCGGGACCACGGGACGGACGGCCGCACCCCGGTCCGCCGCCGGTTGGAGGACCACCTGCGGCGGGCGGCGGACCGAGGGCGGCGGCGACCGGCGGCGGGAGGGCCGGGTCAGGCGGGGACGAGGGCGGGAGCGGGCGGGCGCAGCCGGGTGCGGGCGGTGAGCAGCAGCAGGCCGCCGAGGGCGGTGCCGCCGGTGGCGCAGAGGGCGACGGCGTGCAGGGAGGCGTCGACCAGGGCGCCGGAGACGGCGTAGCCCGCGGCGTTGCCGGTGGCGAAGAGGGTGACGAGCCAGGCGAAGGCCTCGGTGACGGTGCCGGTCGGGGCGAGTTCGGCGACCAGGACGAAGGCGGCGGCCAGCAGCGGGGCCAGGCCCAGGCCGGAGACGAAGGCCAGGGCGGCCATCGGGCCGGGGTCGGGCAGGAGCAGCAGCGGCAGGTAGCAGGCGGCCATGCCGAGGGCGAGCACCCAGGTGCGGGTCGCGGTGTCGGCCCGCCAGCGGGCCGCGCCGTAGACCAGGGCGCCGAGCAGTCCGGCCAGCGCGGCCAGGGCGAGCAGGGTGCCCGCGCCGCCGGGCAGGCCGCCCGGGTGCTGTTCGGCGTACGCGATGAACAGCACGTTCTGCGCGCCGACCGCCCAGCCCGCGCCGGCCAGGCCGAGCAGCAGCAGGACCAGCCCGGGCGAGCGCAGCGGCCCGAGCAGCCCGGCGGAGGCCTCCCGCGGCGGGGCCTGCCAGGCCCGGGCGGGCGCGGACCCGGCCACCACCAGGGCGCCGAGCAGGCCGAGCACGGCGGCGGTCCACAGCGCGGCGGTGGGGGAGAGGACCCCGGCGATCCCGGCGACGGCGAGCGGCCCGGCCACGTACAGCACCTGCTGGGAGGCGGAGTCGAAGGCGTACGCGGTGTCGAGCTGCTCCTCGGCGACGACGTCCGGCCACAGCGAGCGCAGGCAGGGCTCCAGCGGGGGCATGCAGAGCCCGGCGACCGCGGCGCCGAGCGGGGCGGCGAGCGCGGAGCCGGGGGCGAGGGCGAGCAGGGCGTAGCCGGTGCCGGCCAGGGCGGCGGAGGCGAGCAGGACGCGGGGCTGCCCGGTCAGGTCGACGATCCGGCCGAGGACGGGCCCGCCGACGGCGGCGGCGATCGCGTACGCGGCGGTGGCCAGGCCGATCCGGCTGTACGGCGCCCCGGCCTCGCGCAGGGCGAGGGCGATGACCAGGGCGGTCATCCCGGCGGGGAGGCGGCCGAGCAGGGTGCCGAGCAGCAGCCGGGCGACGTGCGGGGCGCGGAGCAGTGCGGCGTAGCCCATGGGCGTCCTTCCGGCGGCGGGGTGTCGCTTCAAGTTATACGTATAACTGACGGGCGTCAAAGTCGGCCGGTCCTGGCTGATGGCCCGCCAGGAAAGGGTGGTTCGGCAACGATCTCAAACAAGTACTTTGAACATCTCAAAGGTTTGTTGCTAATGTTCCGGCCATGACCACCGCAGACGCCGCGCGCCAGGCCGGGACGAGCACCCCGCTCGTGCCGCGCTGCCCGCGTCTGCCCGGTGCCGTGGACGGCCCGCGCCGCTGTCGCTCCGGCGGCTGTATGCGGGCGGCACGCCGCTCCTGACGCACCGACACGCCCCAGCTGTCGGCCCCCGGGCCTCCCCGCCCGGCCCCGCGTCCGTCGTGCCGCCGCCTCCGCCCCTCCCCCCCGCCTGCTCCACCACCCCCCCGGAGACGCACACCCATGTCCACCGCGCCCGCGCCCACCCTGCTGGGACGCCTCCGCCGCACCCCCTTCTGGGTCCAGATCGTCGGCGGCCTCGTCCTCGGCCTGCTGCTCGGCTGGATCGCCCGCTCCGGCGACGTGTCCTGGCTGAAGACCACCCTCGACACCATCGGCAAGACCTTCGTCCAGCTGCTCAAGCTGGCCGTCCCGCCGCTGGTCTTCACCGCGATCGTCGTCTCGGTCGCCAACCTGCGGAACGTCACCAACGCCGCCCGGCTGGCCGCCCGCACCCTGTTCTGGTTCCTCGCCACCTCGCTGATCGCGGTCGCCGTCGGCCTCGGCCTCGGCCTGCTCACCGACCCCGGCAAGGGCGCCGACCTCTCCACCGCGGGCGTCAAGGGCGTGGAGAAGGGCGGCACCTGGGTCGACTTCCTCACCGGCATCGTCCCGACCAACATCGCCGACGCCTTCCTCAAGGTGAACGTCCTCCAGATCGTCTTCCTCGGCGTGGTCGTCGGCGCGGCCGTCCTCAAGCTCGGCGAGAAGGCCGAGCCGGTCCGCAAGCTCTCCGAGGCGATCCTCGAACTCGTCCAGACCGCCCTGTGGTGGGTCATCCGGCTCGCCCCGCTCGGCACCCTCGGCCTGATCGGCAAGTCCGTCGCCGCCTACGGCTGGGACCTGCTCAAGCCCTTCTCCACCCTCACCGTCGACGTCTACGCCGGCTGCGCGATCGTCCTGTTCGGCGTCTACTCGCTGCTGCTGCGCTTCGTGGCCGGCCTCAACCCGCTGAACTTCTTCAAGGGCGCCTGGCCCGCGATCCAGCTCGCCTTCGTCTCCCGCTCCTCGGTCGGCACCCTGCCCGTCACCCGCCGCGTCACCGAGCGCCTCGGCGTCCCGTCCGAGTACGCGAGCTTCGCCGTGCCGTTCGGCGCGACCACCAAGATGGACGGCTGCGCCGCGATCTACCCGTCGCTCGCCGCGATCTTCGTCGCCCAGGTGTACGGCATCGACCTCGGCGTCAAGGACTACCTGCTGATCGCCTTCGTCTCGGTGATCGGCTCCGCGGCCACCGCCGGCCTCACCGGCGCGATCGTGATGCTCACCCTGACCCTCTCCACCCTGGGCCTCCCGCTGGAGGGCGTCGGCCTGCTGCTGGCGATCGACCCGATCCTCGACATGATGCGCACCGCCACCAACGTGGCCGGTCAGGTCGTCGTCCCGATCCTGGTCTCCGCCCGCGAGAAGACCCTCGACCTCACCGCCTACAACAGCCCCACCGGCGACCTCCTCGCCGAGGACCGTCGGGTCACCGTCCCGGCCCAGGCCACCGGCGAGCCCGTCGTCGCCTGACCCCGGCCCGCTCCGCGCACACGAAGGCCCGCACCTCGGGAGGGTGCGGGCCTTCGCCCGTTGGAGTGAGGCCGCTTGGGGCGGGCCAGGGGGGTCGGTAGCGTGGAGCCGACGAAGGAGGGGCGATGAGCGCGCTGCCCAGCGAGCGGTCGTACGACGCCGTCGATCCGGAACAGGCCCTGAAGTACGCGATCCGGCACTACGCCGGCGACCGCGTCCAGATCGTGGAAGGGGTCATCGAACCGATGGCGCCGCAGTGGGATCACGAGACGCTGGCAGACGATCTCCGGTACCAACTCTTCGGCAGGGTCCGTGAGCTGGGCTGCGTGATGGGCTCGGGCGACCTCGACCTGCCGGGGTCGAGCAACTGGTACATCCCCGACATCGCGGTCGTCCCGCGCTCCCTCTCCAAGGGTGGCCGTGCGTTGCTGCCCGACCAGACGCTGCTGGTGGTCGAGGTGACGTCCGATTCGAACGGTGACACCGACCGGGTGGTGAAGCGGCGTCGGTACGCGGAGTACGGTGCCCCGCTGTACCTGCTGGTCGACCGTCAGGAACGGGCCTGCACGCTCTTCTCCGAGCCCGGGGCGCTCGGGTACACCAAGGCGATCGGACCGCTGCCGTTCGGCGAGCCGATCGAGCTGCCCGAGCCGTTCGGGCTGCGGGTGGACACGGCCGGGTTCTGAGCGGCAGCCGCGTCAGCGGCGGGCGTGGCGGATCCTGAAGCGGCCGAAGCCCGGGGTGCCGGTGATCTGGACGGTGGGGCCGGTGGTGGTGAGGGCCGCGTGGACGCGCTGGTCGGGTTCGTCCTGGGTGATCCGCTCCTCGGCGTGGGCGAGGTCGGGGCGGTCCACGGCGGCGTCGCGGTCGGCGCCGCCGCTCCCGGTCTGCGGCTGTCCGGGCGTGAGGTCGCCCGGGCGGCGTGGCCGGGGGACGACCGGCGGACGGGAGGGGATGGATCCTGGACGGTTGTCTATGTACTCTGGACACCTGTCCAAGAAGAGGAGGCGGCCGTGACGGTCGTGGCGACGGTGCTGGTCGGGGCGGTGGCCCTGCTGCACGGGTACATCCTGGTGCTGGAGATGTTCCTGTGGGAGAAGGCCCCGGGCCGGGCGCTGTCCGGGTTCGACGCCGAGCTGGCCCGCCGGACGGCCCCGCTGGCGGCCAACCAGGGCCTGTACAACGGCTTCCTGGCGGCCGGCCTGGTGTGGGGCCTGCTGGCGGACGACCCGACCGGCTTCCGGGTGCGGGTGTTCTTCCTGGCCTGCGTGCTGGTGGCGGGCCTGTACGGCGGGCTGACCGCGAACCGCCGGATCCTGCTGGTCCAGGCCCTGCCGGGCGCGGTGGCGCTGGCCGCGGTGCTGGCGGCCGGATGAGCGGGGCGGGCGCGGCGGGCGCGGCAGGCGTGCCGGGCGCGGCGGGCGACCCGCGGGCCGAGCGGACCAGGGCGAAGCTGCGGGCCGCCCTGCTGGCGGAGTGCGCGGACCGCCCGCTGGCGGAGCTGGGCGTGGCGGCGGTGGCGCGCCGGGCGGGCGTCGGCCGGGCGACGTTCTACCTGCACTACCCCGACCTGTCGGCGCTGGCGGTGGACGCCTGCGCGGGCGTGGTCCGGGAGGCGGTGGACGCGCTGCACGCCTGGCGCGGCGTCGCGGACCCGGCGGCGCCCCCGTCCGCACTGGTGGAGTTCTTCGGCCGGGCGGCCGTCCATGCCGGGCTGTACCGCGAGCTGCTGGCGCCGGGCGGCGGCGGCCCGCTGGGGCCGGTGCTGCACCGGGAACTGCGCGAGCGCAGCCGGACGGAGCGGGAGCTGGCCGGGGCCCCGGACGCGCCGCTGATCGCCTCGGCGGTGGCGGGCGCGTTCACCGGCGTCCTGGCCGACTGGCTGCACGGGCTGGTCGACGAACCCCCGGCGGCCGTCGCAGGACGGGTGTGGCGCCTGCTGATCGGCCTGCACCGCACGCCGCTGGCCTGACCGCGCCCGGCGCCGGTCCTCTCCCGGCACCGGCCCTCTCCCGGCGCCGGTCCTCTCCCGGCCCCGGGCGGGCGCCCCGGGCGGGTCCCGAAAGGGACGGTGCGGGGAAATGCGGGCGCAAACGGAGGAATGCGGCGGGAATGCGCGGAAAAGGCAGGAGGCCCGCCGGGGCGGGCCTCCTTGGGAACTGCTACTCGTACGGACCCGAGGGGCCGTGAGCGATCAAATGGGAGATCCCGTCTCAGACGGGGGTGACGTTCTCCGCCTGCGGGCCCTTCGGGCCCTGGGTGACGTCGAAGCTGACCGCCTGGTTCTCCTCCAGCGAGCGGAAACCGCTCGCGTTGATGGCGGAGTAGTGGACGAAGACGTCGGGGCCGCCGCCCTCCTGGGCGATGAAGCCGAAGCCCTTCTCGGCGTTGAACCACTTGACGGTTCCGGTCGCCATACCGTTCTCCTTGCGAGGGACGTTGTGGACGCCACACCTTGTGGCGCCCGGGTCCGCTGCGCTGATCGCCCTGCCTCCGGACGAGTCCGGAGTTTTTCGCACAGTGCTCAATCAAACCTCAATTGATGCCCTGATACTGCTGAAAAATTACAAAAAGCCTGCGGTTACATGCTCCGCAGGCTCCAAGTACTGCAAGGGGAATCAAACTGCAACTGAGGGGAACGGTAGCACGAGGGGGCTGCCCCGACCAGGGGTGAACAACGGTGTCGGACGGTGTGTCGGAGACCGGATGCGGAGCGTCCCAATCAGCGGGCATACCCTGCCGGGAGAGCACCGACGGCAAGGGAGCACACGGTGAGCAGTAGCGATGCCGGACGGCCGGAGAGCGCGGTCAGGCCGAGGGTCGGCCATATTCAGTTCCTCAACTGCCTTCCCCTCTACTGGGGCCTCGCGCGCACCGGGAACCTGCTCGACCTCGACCTCAGCAAGGACACCCCGGAGAAGCTCAGCGACCGGCTGGTCGCGGGCGAGCTCGACCTCGGACCGATCACCTGCGTGGAGTACCTGCGCAACGCGGGCGACCTGGTCGTCCTCCCCGACATCGCGGTCGGCAGCGACGGGCCGGTGATGTCCTGCGTGATCGTCAGCAAGGTCCCGCTGGCCGAACTCGACGGCCGCCGGGTCGCCCTCGGCTCGACCAGCCGCACCTCGGTGCGCCTGGCCCGGCTGCTGCTGGAGGAGCGCGAGGGCGTCCGTCCCGAGTACTTCTCCTGCCCGCCCGACCTGGACGCGATGCTCGCCGAGGCCGACGCCGCCGTCCTGATCGGCGACCCCGCGCTGCGCGCCTCGCTGGAGCAGGCCCCCCGGCAGGGGCTGGCCGTGCACGACCTCGGCGCGATGTGGAAGGACTGGACCGGCCTGCCGTTCGTCTTCGCCGTCTGGGCCGCCCGCCGCGAGTACGCCGAACGGCACCCCGGACTGACCGCCGCCGTCCACCGGGCCTTCCTGGAGTCCCGCGACCTCTCGCTGACCGAGGCCGCCAAGGTCGCCGAGCAGGCCGCCCGCTGGGAGGAGTTCGACGCCCCGCTGCTGGAGACGTACTTCTCCGAGGCGCTCGACTTCTCGCTCGGCGAGCGCCAGCTGGCCGGGATCGCCGAGTTCGCCCGCCGGGTCGCGCACGACAGCGGCTTCGCCCCGGACGTGCCGATCCGGCTGCTGGAGAGCGCGCCCGCGGCGGTCTGAGGGATTCTCCGTTCCCGCCCGCCCGCCGCCCTGGGATGATCGGACCGGCCGGGAGGCCCTGAGCAGGGAACGAGGGGGCGGGCATGGAACTGCTGACGGCAGACGACCCGGCGGCGATCGGCGACTACCGGCTGCTGCGCCGCCTCGGCGCGGGCGGCATGGGACGGGTCTACCTGGGCCGGACCGCGGGCGGCCGGACCGTCGCGGTCAAGGTGGTGCGCTCCGAACTCGCCGACGACCCCGAGTTCCGGGCCAGGTTCCGCCAGGAGGTGTCCGCGGCCCGGCGGGTCGGCGGCCGCTGGACCGCCCCCGTGCTGGACGCCGACACCGAGGGCCCCCGCCCCTGGGTCGCCACCGGCTACGTCGCCGGGCCCTCGCTCGGCGAGGCCGTCCGCACCGCCGGACCGCTCCCCGTCCCCTCCGTGCACGCCCTCGGCAGCAGGCTCGCCGAGGCCCTGGAGCAGGTGCACGCCCTCGGCCTGGTGCACCGGGACGTCAAGCCGTCCAACGTGCTGCTCGCCCTGGACGGCCCCCGGCTGATCGACTTCGGCGTCGCCCGCGCGCTCGACGCCGCCACCACCCTCACCCACAGCGGCTACGTGGTCGGCTCGCCCGGCTTCATGTCGCCCGAACAGGCCGCCGGCTCGCCCGCCGGACCGGCCGGCGACGTTTTTTCGCTCGGCGCACTGCTCGCCTTCGCCGCGACCGGCACCGCCCCGTTCGGCGAAGGCGTCAGCGCCGCCGTCCTGCTCTACCGGGTGCTCCACGAGCAACCCGAACTCGACGGCCTGCACGGCGAACTGCGCGAGGCCGTCACCGCCTGCCTCGCCAAGGACCCGGCGCAGCGCCCCACCCCCGCCGAACTGCGCGCCCGCCTCGCCCCCGCCGGCGGCCCCGAGGGCTGGCTGCCCGGCCCGCTGGCCGCCGCGGTCGGCCGCGCCGCCGTCGAACTCCTCGACCTGGAGGGCACCGCCGGGCCCACCGGCGCCGTCACCGCCGACCGGGTGCCGACCGTGCTGGACGGCGGGCGGCGGACCCCCGGCCCCGAGCGGCGGACCCCCGGCCCCGAGCGGCGCACCGGACGGCGCCGGGCGGTGGCGGCCGCCGCCGCGGCGGTGCTGGCGGGCGCGCTGTACGGCGGGCTCGCGGCCTCCGGCCACCTGCCCTGGTCGCCGGACGACCCCGCGACGAGCGCCCCGCCCGGGCAGGACGCGGCCACCGGGACGCCCACCGGGACGCCCAGCGGCCCGGCGAGCGGCCCGGCGAGCGGCCCGGCGAGCGGCCCGGCGAGCGGCACGCCCGGCGGCACGGCGACACCGGTGAAGGGGAACGGCGAGGCGCTGCCCGACGCCTTCGTGGGCACCTTCAAGGGCACCATCACCACCAAGATCGTCCCGCTGGCGTCCACCTTCACCGTCACCTTCGCCCCGGGGAAGGTCGGCGAGCAGGTCGGGCACACCAGCAACGCCTCCCAGCTCAGCAGCACCGTCTGCCGGGGCGTGCTCACCCTGCTCTCGGTCGCGGACGGCGAGGTCCTGCTGCAGGAGCGCCCGGACGGCACCGACAGCGCCTGCACCGGCGTCCCCGAGAAGCAGACGTACACCCTGCTCGCCGACGGCGGCCTGCACGTGGCGGTCTCCGGGGCGGCGCTCGGCTCCGACCCGGAGGGCGACCTGGCCAAGCAGTGAGCGGCGCGGAACGGGCCTGCGGTGGGGCCGAAATGTGCTGGCGTAGGCTGGGCGAGTCGCCCCTCCGATGAAGAAAGCAGGCCCGCCAGGTGTCCGAGCAGAACCTTTCCGCCACCCAGTTGCAGGCCGTACTGGACCGCGCGGCCGAGGGCGGCCGGATCACCGCCGAGGAGGCCCTGGAGCTGTACCGGTCGGCGCCGCTGCACGCGCTCGGCGCGGCCGCGGACGCGGTGCGGCGGCGGCGGTACGCGGGGGTCGAGCACATCGCCACGTACATCATCGAGCGGAACATCAACTACACCAACGTCTGCGTGACGGCGTGCAAGTTCTGCGCGTTCTACGTGCCGCCGAAGAGCGACAAGGGCTGGTCGCGGGAGCTGGACGAGGTCCTGCGCCGGTGCGCGGAGACCGTCGAGCTCGGCGGCACCCAGATCATGTTCCAGGGCGGGCACCACCCCGACTACGGGGTCGAGTACTACGAGGAGAACTTCGCCGCGATCAAGGCGGCGTTCCCGCAGCTGGTGATCCACTCGCTGGGCGCCTCCGAGGTCGAGCACATGGCGAGGATCTCCGGCGTCTCCGTCGAGGAGGCGATCACCCGGATCCACGCCGCGGGCCTGGACTCCTTCGCGGGCGCCGGGGCCGAACTGCTGCCGGAGCGGCCGCGGAAGGCGATCGCGCCGCTGAAGGAGTCCGGCGAGCGCTGGCTGGAGATCATGGAGACCGCGCACCGCCTCGGCGTCGAGTCGACCTCCACCATGCTGATGGGCACCGGCGAGACCAACGCCGAGCGGATCGAGCACCTGCGGATGATCCGCGACGTGCAGGACCGCACCGGCGGCTTCCGGGCGTTCATCCCGTACACCTACCAGCCGCAGAACAACCACCTGAAGGGCTCGACCCAGGCCACGGTCTTCGAGTACCTGCGGATGATCGCCATCGCCCGGCTCTTCCTCGACAACGTCGCGCACATCCAGGGCTCCTGGCTCACCACCGGCAAGGAGGCGGGCCAGCTGTCGCTGCACTACGGCGCGGACGACCTGGGCTCGGTCATGCTGGAGGAGAACGTGGTCTCCGCGGCCGGGGCCAAGCACCGCTCCAACCTGCACGAGCTGATCCACCTGATCCGCACCGCGGGCCGGGTGCCCGCGCAGCGCTCCACCACCTACCAGCACCTGCGCGTCCTCGACGACCCGGCGAACGACCCGGTCGACCCGCGGGTCGCCTCGCACATCGCCTCCACCGCGATCGAGGGCGGCACCGCGCACCCCGAACTGACCATCCTCGCGACGAACTGACCCCCGCGCCGTGCTGACCCTGCACCGGGCCCGCCAACTGTTCACCGGCACCGGACCGGTCGCGGACGGGGCGGTGCTGGTCGACGGCGCGCGCGTCGCCGCGATCGGCCCCGGCGCGGAACTCGCGGGCGGCCCGGCGAGGGTCCGGGAGTGGCCCGGGGTGCTGGTGCCCGGGCTGCTCAACCGGCACGGCGCCTGGCTGCTGGAGACCGCCTACCACCCGGACCCGCGGGAGGAGGCCGGCGACCTGCCGCTGCTGCCGGAGCGGGAACTGACGGACGCGCAGCGGGGCGGCAGCGCCCGCCGCGGGCTGCAGCGGCTCCTCGGCCACGGCGCGACGGCCCTGGCGGGCCCGCTCGCCCGCCCCTCCGTCCGCACGGCCCTGGCCCGCTCCGGCCTGCGCCACCTCCCCGGCGGGGAGGCCGGCCCCGGCCCCCTCGACCCGCTCGCGGCAACGCCGTTGGCGGACGCCGTGCACCGGCCGCTGACGGTCGGCGGCGCGGCGGACTTCGCCGTGTTCGCGGTCGGGGCGGTGGAGGAGCTGGAGGGCGGCGGAGCGGTCTGCCTGGCGACGGTGCTGGACGGGCGGCTGCTGTACCGGCGGCGGTAGCGCCGCCGCGGGTCTCGGCACGGGTGCCGGCGCGGGTGCCGGCGGGGACGGTTCGTTCGGTGGCGAAGGGTTCCGGCGTTTCTGACTCCCCGTGACCCGGGATGCCCTTTGCGGCTAACATCCCGGTTCAGACCTCAGCCCGAGTCAGGAACAGGACGTATGCGAGCCGCGACCCCCGATCGTCCTCGGACCCGCACCGGCCGGGGGTGGTACGTCGGAGCCGTGCTGAGCGCGGTGGTGGCGGTGGCGATGTGCCTGCTGGGGTGGCGCCAGGCCGACCAGGCCGACCGGATCGACGCGCACCCGGTGCGGGTCGAGGGGACGGTCACCCAACTCCCCGGCGGCAGCGGCTCGTACAGCCAGGTCGCGTACCCGGTGGACGGGCGGCGGCTGACCGCGGCGGACCTGTGGCTGCCGTCGGACGCGCAGGTGGGCGACCCGATCTGCCTGGAGCACGCGGCGGACGACGCCGGTGCGGTGCGGGTGTGCGGCAAGACCTACCCGCAGCCGGTGGGCGTCGGGCTGGCGCAGACCAGCGTGCCCGCGGCGGTGCTGCTGTGCGCGCTGTGCCTGTGGCGGATCCGGCGCACCCGGGCGGGCGCGCAGCGGGAACGGGCCGCGTTCACGGTCGCGTTCGCCGCGGAGGGGATGCCCGCGCTGACCCACGGCAAGCGCTCCCGCCGCCGCCGCAAGGGGGGCCGCCGCGCCCTGCGGTGAGCCCTGGTGGCGGCCCGCCGCGTCGCAAGGTGAACAATGGGGGCGTGACCCGAGCCCATCTGGACAAGCAGCCGCAGGACGTCGCCGCCATGTTCGACGACGTCGCGGCCAAGTACGACCGCACCAACGACGTGCTCTCGCTGGGCCAGGCCCGGCTGTGGCGGCGGGCGGTGGCCGATGCGGTGGGGGCCGTCGCGGGCCAGCGGATCCTGGACCTCGGTGCGGGCACCGGGACGTCCTCGCTGCCGTTCCTGGAGGCCGGTGCCGACGTGGTGCCGTGCGACTTCTCGATCGGGATGCTGACCGAGGGCAAGAACCGCCACCCCGAACTCGCGCTCACCGCGGGCGACGCGACCCGGCTGCCGTTCGCGGACGAGTCCTTCGACGCCGTGACGATCTCCTTCGCGCTGCGCAACGTGCAGGAGCACGAGACGGCGCTGCGGGAGATGCTGCGGGTGACCAAGCCCGGCGGGAAGCTGGTGATCTGCGAGTTCTCCACGCCGACCTGGACGCCGCTGCGCACGGTCTACACCGAGTACCTGATGCGCGCGCTGCCGCCGGTGGCGACCCGGGTGTCGTCCAACCCGGAGGCGTACGTGTACCTCGCGGAGTCGATCCGGTCCTGGCCGGACCAGCCCGCGCTGGCCGCCCAGTTGCAGCAGGCGGGCTGGGCGAAGGTGGCGTGGCGCAACCTGACCGGCGGCATCGTCGCCCTCCACCGCGGCTTCAAGGCCCCGTAGACTGCGGTGGTTCGGCACCCCGTCCGCCGGGAAGGCGTCGGCGGGGCGGCCGTCCCCGACTCCGTGACCCCGACGCGCTCAGGAGAGAGCCCCGTATGACCGAGACCGCCGTCGAGTCCACCGCCGACGTCATCGTGGTCGGCGCCGGTCCGGCCGGCTCCAGCACCGCGTACTGGCTGGCCCAGGCGGGCCTGGACGTGCTGCTGCTGGAGAAGACCGAGTTCCCGCGCGAGAAGGTGTGCGGGGACGGCCTGACGCCGCGCGCCGTCAAGCAGTTGGTCGACATGGGCATCGACGTGTCCGCCGAGGGCTGGCTGCGCAACAAGGGCCTGCGGATCATCGGCGGCGGCGTCCGGCTGGAGCTGGACTGGCCGGACCTGGCCGCGTTCCCCGACTACGGCCTGGTGCGCAAGCGCGCCGACTTCGACGAACTGCTGGCCCGGCAGGCGCAGAAGGCCGGCGCCCGGCTGTACGAGAACTGCAACGTCAGCGGGCCCGTCCAGGACCGCACCGGGCGGATCACCGGCGTGACCGCCAAGATCGGGCCGGACAAGCGCGAAGTGGAGTTCCACGCACCGCTGGTGGTCGCCGCGGACGGCAACTCCACCCGGCTGTCGCTGGCCATGGGCCTGCACCGGATCGAGTCCCGGCCGATGGGCGTCGCCTACCGGACGTACTTCACCTCGCCCCGGCACGACGACGACTACCTGGAGTCCTGGCTGGAGCTGTGGGACACCCGCGGCGGGCAGAAGAAGCTGCTGCCCGGCTACGGGTGGATCTTCGGCATGGGCGACGGCACCTCCAACGTGGGCCTGGGCATCCTCAACTCCTCGCCCGCCTTCGGCGACCTGAACTGGCGCGAGGTGCTGAAGAGCTGGTGCGCCGGCATGCCCGAGGAGTGGGGCTACACGCCGGAGAACATGACCGAGCCGATCCGCGGCGCGGCCCTGCCGATGGCCTTCAACCGGCAGCCGCACTACACCCGCGGCCTGCTGCTGGTCGGCGACGCGGGCGGCCTGGTCAACCCGTTCAACGGCGAGGGCATCGCCTATGCGATGGAATCCGGCCAACTCGCCGCGGGCGTCATCGTCCAGGCGATGGCCCGGATCACCCCGGAGGGCCGCGAGCGCGCCCTGGCCCGCTACCCGCAGCTGCTCAAGGACACCTACGGCGGCTACTACACGCTCGGCCGGGCCTTCGTGAAGCTGATCGGCAACGACAGGGTGATGCGGATCGCCGCCGAGCGCGGCCTGACCCACCCCGTGCTGATGAAGTTCGTCCTCAAGCTGCTGGCCAACCTGACCGACCCGACCGGCGGCGACGTCGCGGACCGGATCATCAACGGCCTGACCAAGGTGGCGCCGCGCGCCTGACCCCGGGCTCCGCGGAGGCGGCGGGCGGGCGCGAAAGCGTTTGCCCGCCGCCTTCCGCGTGCGGGAGAGTGGCGGCCTCCGAACGTCCCGTCCGATGCCGCACGGGCCCCCGACGACCCTTCCGGGAGCCGTGCCATGGCCGTCGTGTCCGTCGATGCCCGTCCGCAGTCGGTGCGCGACCTGCCGTTGGTGGCGGTCGCGGTGGTGTGGGGTTCGAGCTTCCTGGTGGTGAAGCGGGTCGCCGAGCCGGAGACGGTGGTGGCGGTGCTGGCGCTGAGGTTCGCGCTGGTGCTGCCGGTGCTGGGGGCGGTGGCGTGGCGGCGGCTGCGCGGGCTGTCGGCGGCGCAGTGGGGCGGCGGGGCGGTGCTGGGGGTGGTGCTGGGGGCGGTGTTCCTGCTGGAGACGTACGGGGCGGTGCACACCTCGGCGACCAACGCGGGGCTGGTGATCAGCCTGACGATGGTGCTCACGCCGCTCGCGGAGGCGGCGCTGCGGCGTTCGGCGCCCGCGGGGGCGTTCCTGGCGGCGGCGGGGCTGTCGGTGCTGGGGGTGGCGCTGCTGACCGGGGACGGCGGGCTGCGGGCCCCGTCGGCGGGCGACCTGCTGGTGCTGGGCGCGGCGGTGGCGCGGACGGTGAACGTGCTGGCGACGGCCCGGCTGCGGTCGGTGCGCGGGGTGGACGCGCTGGCCCTGACCTGGGTCCAACTGGCTTTCGCGACGGCCGTGTTCGTGCTGGCGGCGCCGCTGGCGGGCCCGTCCCCGCTGAGCGTGGCGGCCTCCTTCGACGCGGCGCGCTGGGGCCTGCTGCTGTACCTGTCGCTGCTGTGCACGCTGTTCGCGTTCTTCGCGCAGTTGTGGGCGGTGCGGGCGACCTCGCCGTCCCGGGTGAGCCTGCTGCTGGGCACCGAGCCGCTGTGGGCGGCGCTGTTCGGGATCGCGCTGGCGGGGGACCGGCCGGGTCCGCTCGCGCTGCTGGGGGCGGTGGCGGTGCTGGCGGGCACCGAGTGGGGGCGGCGGCGGGCGCCGCGGTTCCCGTCGGCCCCTTGAGGGCGGCTCCCGGGAGCGGCTCCTTGAGAGCTTGTGAACGAAGGGTCAAGCGGCCGCCGTTCCGGGTCCACCGCCAGGGTGAGATCCACTATCACGTAAACCGGATCACTCCGAAATTTGCCCCGACTGCCGCAGAATTGATATAGGGCGTGGCCGAACGGCAGTCGTTTCGCTCCGGGTTGCGACCGTATGTGGTCAATCGCCCGCTCTGGGTCGAACAGTGGTGACCGATCCGCTTTCGCGGGCCTTCGTCGGGTGGCGAAGATCACAAAGATCATCGGGAACTGCGTGTCGCAGATCACAAGCCGACAGGCATAGGATGCGCTCCAACCTGGCTTTGTGAACTGCCTCACATGGAGCCGGATCCCACGAAGTGGATCATCGGTTCACCCTTGGTGACCTGGTGGTTCCGATTTGCAGTCAAGGACGACTGGACGGAGGGAGCGGGGGCTATGAATGCCTACGCGCCGATCCTCGTACTCGGTGCCATCGCGGCGGCGTTCGCGGTCGGCTCCGTCGTGATGGCCTCGCTCACCGGCCCGAAGCGTTACAACCGGGCCAAGTTGGAGGCGTACGAGTGCGGCATCGAACCGACCCCGCAGCCGGTGGGCGGCGGTCGGTTCCCGATCAAGTACTACCTGACGGCGATGCTGTTCATCGTCTTCGACATCGAGATCGTCTTCCTCTACCCCTGGGCGGTCAGCTTCGACGCCCTCGGGATCTTCGGGCTGGTCGAGATGCTCCTGTTCATCGCCACCGTGTTCGTCGCCTACGCCTACGTCTGGCGCCGCGGCGGCCTGGAGTGGGACTAGACCACCGGCTGCCGCGGCGCGGGACGCGCGCGTTTGTGAACGGGCGGACAAGCCACCGGACTCGAGGGCATTGAGAGGGAACTGATGGGTATCGAGGAGAAGCTGCCGAGCGGCTTTCTGCTCACCAGCGTGGAGGCCGCCGCGGGCTGGGTGCGGAAGGCGTCGCTCTTCCCGGCCACCTTCGGTCTGGCCTGCTGCGCGATCGAGATGATGACCACCGGAGCGGGCCGCTACGACCTGGCCCGGTTCGGCATGGAGGTCTTCCGCGGCTCGCCCCGGCAGGCCGACCTGATGATCGTGGCGGGCCGGGTCAGCCAGAAGATGGCACCGGTGCTGCGGCAGGTCTACGACCAGATGCCGAACCCGAAGTGGGTCATCTCGATGGGCGTGTGCGCCTCCTCCGGCGGCATGTTCAACAACTACGCGATCGTCCAGGGCGTCGACCACATCGTCCCCGTGGACATCTACCTGCCGGGCTGCCCGCCCCGCCCGGAGATGCTGATGGACGCGATCATCAAGCTGCACGAGAAGATCCAGCACGAGAAGCTCGGCGTGCACAAGCGCCGGGCCGAGGAGGAGGCCGAGCGCCTCGCGCTGCAGGCCGTCCCGACCAGCGAGATGCGGGGGCTGCTGCGATGAGCGACGAGCAGAAGCCCGAAGTCCCGGCGACCCGGCGGGAGATCCCGGTCGAGGTGGTCGGCGCCCGGCAGGGCATGTTCGGCGCCCGCGGCACCGGCGACACCTCCGGCTTCGGCGGCCTGACCGCGCCGATCGTGCTGCCCGGCGCCAGCGAGCGCCCGTACGGCGGCTGGTTCGACGAGGTGGCCGACGAGTTCGAGGGCGCGCTGGAGGAGCAGGGGCTCGACCCGGCCGACGTGATCTGGAAGACGGTCGTCGACCGCGGCGAGCTGACCTTCCACGTCGAGCGCACGCACCTGCTCAAGGCGGTGCGGATCCTGCGCGACGACCCGGCGCTGCGCTTCGAGCTGTGCCTGGGCGTCAGCGGCGTGCACTACCCGCAGGACAAGGGCCGGGAGCTGCACGCGGTCTACCACCTGCGCTCGATCACCCACACCCGGCTGATCCGGCTGGAGGTCACCGCGCCCGACGCCGACCCGCGGATCCCGTCCGTGGTCAGCGTCTACCCGACCAACGACTGGCACGAACGGGAGACCTACGACTTCTTCGGCCTGGTCTTCGAGGGCCACCCGGCGCTCACCCGGATCATGATGCCGGACGACTGGCTGGGGCACCCGCAGCGCAAGGACTACCCGCTCGGCGGCATCCCCGTCGAGTACAAGGGCGCCCAGATCCCGGCTCCCGACCAGCGGAGGTCGTACAGCTGATGAGCAGCACCCACTACGAAGCAGGCGCCCGGGAGACCACCGAGGGACGGGTGTTCACCGTCACCGGCGGCGACTGGGGCGAGGTCGCCGAGGCGGTGGCCGGCGCCGACGACGAGCGGATCATCGTCAACATGGGCCCGCAGCACCCGTCCACCCACGGCGTGCTGCGGCTGATCCTGGAGATCGACGGCGAGACGGTCACCGAGGCCCGCTGCGGCATCGGCTACCTGCACACCGGCATCGAGAAGAACATGGAGTTCCGCAACTGGGTGCAGGGCACCACGTTCGTGACGCGGATGGACTACCTCACCCCGCTGTACAACGAGACCGCCTACTGCCTGGCCGTGGAGAAGCTCCTCGGGATCACCGCGGACGTGCCCGAGCGGGCCACCGTGATCCGGGTGCTGATGATGGAGCTCAACCGGATCTCCTCGCACCTGGTGGCGCTGGCCACCGGCGGCATGGAGATCGGCTCCACCACCCTGATGATCTACGGCTTCCGGGACCGCGAGACCGTCCTCGACATCTTCGAGCTGGTCACCGGCCTGCGGATGAACCACGCGTACGTCCGCCCCGGCGGCCTGGCGCAGGACCTGCCGCCCGGCGCGGTCGACAAGATCCGCGAGGGCGTCAACCTGCTGCGCTCGCGGATGCACGAGTACGACAAGCTGGCCACCGACAACCCGGTGTTCAAGGCCCGGCTGGTCGACGTCGGCTTCCTCGACCTGCCCGGCTGCCTGGCGCTCGGCGCCACCGGCCCGATCCTGCGGGCCACCGGGCTGCCGCACGACCTGCGCAAGACCGACCCGTACTGCGGGTACGAGACCTACGACTTCGACGTCGCGGTGGCCGACACCGCGGACTCCTACGGGCGGTTCCTGATCCGCCTGGAGGAGATGAAGCAGTCGCTGCGGATCGTCGAGCAGTGCCTGGAGCGGCTGGCCCCCGGGCCGGTCATGGTGGCCGACAAGAAGATCGCCTGGCCGTCCCAACTGGCCGTCGGCCCCGACGGCATGGGCAACTCGCTGGACCACATCCGGAAGATCATGGGCACCTCGATGGAGGCCCTGATCCACCACTTCAAACTGGTCACCGAGGGCTTCAAGGTGCCGGTCGGCCAGGCCTACGCCGCGGTGGAGTCGCCCAAGGGCGAACTCGGCGTGCACGTGGTCAGCGACGGCGGCACCCGGCCCTACCGGGTGCACTTCCGCGACCCGTCCTTCACCAACCTGCAGACGATGGCCGCGATGTGCGAGGGCGGCCCGCTGGCCGACGTGATCGTGGCGGTGGCCGGGATCGACCCGGTGATGGGAGGCGTGGACCGGTGAGCAGCACAGAACTCGGCCTGCCGGCGCTGCCGGCCAAGCCCTACCCGCCGGAGGTGGCGTCCCGACTCGCCGCCGACGCACGGGAGTTGATCTCCCGATACCCGCAGTCCCGGTCCGCGCTGCTGCCGCTGCTGCACCTGGTGCAGGCCGAGGACGGCTGCGTCACCCCGACCGGGATCCGGTTCTGCGCCGAGCAGTTGGACCTCACCACGGCCGAGGTCACCGCCGTCGCGACCTTCTACACGATGTACCGGCGGCGCCCCGCGGGCGAGTACCACGTCGGCGTGTGCACCAACACGCTGTGCGCGGTGCTCGGCGGCGACCAGATCTTCGAGGAGCTCTCCGAGCACCTCGGCATCGCCAACAACCGCACCACCGAGGACGGTTCGGTCTCGATCGAGCGGATCGAGTGCAACGCGGCCTGCGACTACGCCCCCGTGGTGATGGTCAACTGGGAGTTCTTCGACAACCAGACCCCTCAGAGCGCCAAGCAGCTGGTCGACCAGCTGCGCGCCGGGCAGGAGGTCAGCCCCACCCGCGGCGCCAAGCTCTGCTCGTTCAAGGAGACCTCCCGGATCCTGGCCGGGTTCGCCGACGGGCGCCCCGGCGCCAACGACGAGTCCGGGGCGGGCGGCGCGCCCTCGCTGGCGGGCCTGCGGCTGGCCAAGGGCGAGGCGCTGCCCGGCGCCCCCGGCACCAAGGTGGTCTCCCCGCGGCACGAAGGGACGGAAGCGTGATGACCTCCGCCGAACCGGCCGAGAAGCTCCTCTCCCCGGTCCTGTCCGCCTCCTGGGACGACCACCGCCCCTGGACGCTGGAGACCTACCGCCGCCACGGCGGCTACGACGGCCTGACCGCCGCCCTCGCGATGGCCCCGGACGACGTGATCGCCCTGGTCAAGGACGCGGGCCTGCGCGGGCGCGGCGGCGCCGGCTTCCCCACCGGCATGAAGTGGCAGTTCATCCCGCAGAACGACGGCAAGCCGCACTACCTGGTGGTCAACGCCGACGAGTCCGAGCCGGGCACCTGCAAGGACATCCCGCTGCTGTTCGCCAACCCGCACTCGCTGATCGAGGGCATGGTCATCGCCTCGTACGCGATCCGCTGCGAGCACGCGTTCGTCTACCTGCGCGGCGAGGTCGTCCCGGTGCTGCGCCGCCTCCAGGCGGCCGTCGCCGAGGCGTACGAGGCCGGGTACCTCGGCAAGGACATCCAGGGCTCCGGCATCAACCTCGACATCACCGTCCACGCCGGCGCGGGCGCGTACATCTGCGGCGAGGAGACCGCGCTGCTCGACTCGCTGGAGGGCCGCCGCGGCCAGCCCCGGCTGCGGCCGCCGTTCCCGGCGATCGCGGGCCTGTACGCCTGCCCGACCGTGGTGAACAACGTCGAGTCGATCGCCTCGGTGCCGCCGATCCTGGCCCGCGGCAAGGACTGGTTCAAGTCGCTGGGCACCGAGAAGTCGCCCGGCTTCACCCTGTACTCGCTCTCCGGGCACGTCACCAACCCCGGCCAGTACGAGGCGCCGCTCGGCATCACGCTGCGCCAGCTGCTGGAGATCTCCGGCGGCGTCCGGGCCGGGCACCGGCTCAAGTTCTGGACGCCGGGCGGCTCCTCGACCCCGATGTTCACCGACGAGCACCTCGACGTCCCGCTGGACTACGAGGGCGTCGGCGCGGCCGGGTCGATGCTCGGCACCAAGGCGCTCCAGGTCTTCGACGAGACCACCTGCGTGGTGCGGGCCGTCACCCGGTGGACCGAGTTCTACGCCCACGAGTCCTGCGGCAAGTGCACCCCGTGCCGCGAGGGCACCTACTGGCTGGTCCAGCTGCTCAAGCGGATCGAGTCCGGCCAGGGCGAACCGGGCGACCTGGAGAAGCTGCTGGACATCGCCGACAACATCAACGGCAAGTCCTTCTGCGCGCTGGGCGACGGCGCGGCCAGCCCGATCGTCTCCTCGCTCCAGCACTTCCGCGCCGAGTACGAGCAGCACCTCAACGAACACCGCTGCCCGTTCGACCCGGCGGCCTCCACCGTCTGGGCCGACCGGGCCCCCGTCCACGAGTCCGCCACCGAGAGGGAGGTGCACGCGTGACGGTCACGGAGCCTTCCACCCAGACCGAGCTGGTCACGCTCACCATCGACGGCGTCGAGGTCAGCGTCCCCAAGGGCACGCTGGTGATCCGCGCCGCCGAGCAGATCGGCACCCAGATCCCGCGCTTCTGCGACCACCCGCTGCTCGACCCCGCCGGGGCGTGCCGCCAGTGCATCGTGGAGGTGGAGGGGCAGCGCAAGCCGGTCGCCTCCTGCACGATCCCGGTCGCCGAGGGCATGGTGGTGCGCACCCAGGTCTCCTCGCCGGTCGCCGAGAAGGCGCAGCGCGGCGTGATGGAACTGCTGCTGATCAACCACCCGCTGGACTGCCCGGTCTGCGACAAGGGCGGCGAGTGCCCGCTGCAGAACCAGGCGATGTCCACCGGCGACACCGACTCCCGGTTCGAGGGCGTCAAGCGGACGTACGAGAAGCCCGTCCCACTCTCCACCCAGGTGCTGCTGGACCGCGAGCGCTGCGTGCTGTGCGCGCGCTGCACCCGCTTCTCGCAGCAGATCGCCGGCGACCCGTTCATCGACCTGGTGGAGCGCGGCGCGCTGCAGCAGATCGGCACCGGCGTCGACCAGCCGCTGGACTCGTACTTCTCCGGCAACACCATCCAGATCTGCCCGGTCGGCGCGCTCACCTCCGCCGCCTACCGGTTCCGCTCCCGCCCGTTCGACCTGGTGTCCTCCCCGTCCGTGTGCGAGCACTGCTCGGCGGGCTGCGGGCAGCGCACCGACCACCGGCGCGGCAAGGTGCTGCGGCGCCTGGCCGGCAACGAGCCGGAGGTCAACGAGGAGTGGAACTGCGACAAGGGCCGGTTCGCGTTCCGCTACGCCCAGCAGCGCGACCGCTTCACCACCCCGATGGTCCGCGGCGAGGACGGCGAACTCGTCGCCGCGTCCTGGCCGGAGGCGCTGGCCCGGGCCGCCGAGGGGCTGCGCGGGGCGCGCGCCGCGGTGCTCGCGGGCGGCCGGGTCACCGTCGAGGACGCGTACGGCTACGGCAAGTTCGCCCGCCTCGCGCTCGGCACCAACGACGTCGACTTCCGGGCCCGGCCGCACAGCGGCGAGGAGGCCGACTTCCTGGCCGCCGCCGTCGCCGGGACCGGCGTGGACCTGGACGGCGCCGGGGTCTCCTACCGGCAGCTGGAGGCCGCCCCGGCCGTGCTGCTGGTCGGCCTGGAGGCCGAGGAGGAGGCGCCGATCGTCTTCCTGCGGCTGCGCAAGGCCAACCGGGCGAGCGGGCTGCGGGTCTTCTCGATCGCCACCCACGCCACCCGCGGCCTGGCCAAGCTGCGCGGCGCGCTGCTGCCCGCCGCCCCCGGCACCGAGGTCGAGTGGCTGGCCGCGCTCGCGGGCGACGAGGTGCTCGCCGACGACGCCGGACGCTGCGCCGACGCGCTGCGCTCCCCGGGCGCCGTCGTGCTGGTCGGCGAACGGCTCGCGCAGACCGCGGGCGGCCTGAGCGCCGCGCTGCGCCTGGCGCACGCCACCGGGGCGAAGCTCGCCTGGGTGCCGCGCCGGGCCGGTGAGCGGGGCGCCGTCGAGGCGGGCGCGCTGCCCGGGCTGCTGCCCGGCGGCCGGTCCGTCGCGGTGCCCGCCGCCCGCGCCGAGGCCGCCGCGCACTGGGGCGCCGAGCTGCCGTCCCGCCCCGGCCGCGACACCGGCCGGATCCTGGCCGCCGCCGCCGCGGGCGAACTGGACGCGCTGGTGGTCGGCGGCGTCGGCCTGGACGACCTGCCGGACCCGGCGCTCGCCGAGGAGGCGCTAGCCCGGGTCGAGTTCGTGCTCTCGCTGGAGCTGCGCCCGTCCGCGGTCACCGCGCACGCCGACGTGGTGCTGCCGGTCGCGGCGGTCGCCGAGAAGGCCGGCACCTTCCTGGACTGGGAGGGCCGGGTCCGGATGTTCGAACCGGCGCTCAAGCCCGACCAGTTGATGCAGCGCCACCTGCACGCCGACGTCCGGGTGCTGAACATGGTCGCGGACGCGCTGGGGAGGCCGATCGGCCTGCCCGACGTCCGCGCGGCCCGGCTGGAGCTGGACCGTTTCGCCCCGTGGACGGGCGACCGTCCGGCCGCGCCCGCCGCCCACCCCGCCGCGCTGCCCCGCCCGGCCACCGGGCAGGCGGTGCTGGCCGGGCACCGGATGCTGCTGGACAACGGCTCGCTCCAGGAGGGCGACACCCACCTGGCCGGGACGCGGCACGCCGCCGTCGCCCGGCTGTCCGCCGCCACCGCCGCCGAGGTCGGCGCGACGACGGCGCTGCGGGTCACCGGCCCGGCCGGGTCGCTGACCCTGCCGCTGGAGGTCACCGACGCGATGCCGGACCGCACGGTCTGGCTGCCGCTCAACTCGACGCCGGACGGCGGCGCGTACCGCGCGCTCGGCACCACGGTCGGCCACCTGGTCACCATCGCCCCGGCGGAGGAGTCATGAGCGTCCTTGCTGCTGCCGACACGCTCGGCTTCTTCGGCCGCGATCCGTGGTGGCTGGTGCTGCTGAAGGCGGTGTTCTGCTTCGCGTTCCTGGTCGGGACGGTGCTGATCGCCATCGTCTGGGAGCGCAAGGTCGTCGCCTGGATGCAGCTGCGGATCGGCCCGAACCGGCACGGCCCGTGGGGCCTGCTGCAGTCGCTGGCCGACGGCGTCAAGCTGGCGCTGAAGGAGGACCTGGTCGTCAAGAACGCCGACAAGGCGGTCTACGTCCTGGCGCCGATCGTCGCGGCGATCCCCGCGTTCATGGCGTTCGCGGTGATCCCGTTCGGCCCGGCCGACAACGAGGTGTCGATCTTCGGCACCCGGACGCCGCTCCAGCTGACCGACCTGCCGATCGCGCTGCTGTACATCCTGGCCACCGCCTCGGTGGGCATCTACGGCATCGTGCTGGCGGGCTGGTCCTCCGGGTCGACGTACCCGCTGCTGGGCGGCATCCGCTCCTCCGCGCAGATGATCAGCTACGAGATCGCGATGGGCCTGTCGTTCGCGGCGGTGTTCATCTACTCGGGCTCGATGTCGACCTCGGAGATCGTCTCCTCGCAGCAGCCGACCTGGTTCGCGGTGCTGCTGCCGGTGTCGTTCATCGTGTACGTCATCGCGATGGTCGGCGAGACCAACCGGGCGCCGTTCGACCTCCCGGAGGCCGAGGGCGAGCTGGTCGGCGGCTTCAACACCGAGTACTCCTCGCTGAAGTTCGCGATGTTCATGCTGGCCGAGTACGTCAACATGGTCACCGTCTCGGCGGTCGCCTCCACGCTGTTCCTGGGCGGCTGGCGCGCCCCGTGGCCGGTCTCGACCTTCTGGGAGGGCGCGAACCACGGCTGGTGGCCGATGCTGTGGATCGTGCTGAAGATCCAGCTGCTGCTGTTCTTCTTCATCTGGCTGCGCGGCACCCTGCCCCGGCTGCGCTACGACCAGTTCATGAAGCTCGGCTGGAAGGTCCTGATCCCGGTCTCGCTGGTGTGGCTGGTGATGGTCTCCACCGTGCGGGCGCTGCGCAACGAGGGCTACGACTTCGCCAAGGTGGTGCTGTACGTGGGCGCGCCGCTGGCGGCGGTGCTGCTGGTCGCGCTGGTGGTCGACCTGCTGCGCAAGAAGCCTGCTCCGGCGCCGGAGGCCGCCCCGGCCTTCGACCCGATGGCCGGGGGCTACCCGGTGCCGCCGCTGCCCGGGCAGGAACTGCCCCCGGTGCCGCGCCGCCGCCGCCGGACCCCGCAACTCCAGGACGCCCTCAACGGCGCCGACCATTCCGAAGGGAGCTGATCCGCGATGCCTGACGAGTCGTCAGAGAAGTCGGTCCTCGGGCCGGCCGCCGGCTTCGGCGTGACCTTCAAGGCCATGTTCAAGAAGCGGCTCACCGAGCAGTACCCGGAGTACAAGAAGCCCACCGCTCCGCGCTTCCACGGCCGCCACCAGCTGAACCGGCACCCGGACGGCCTGGAGAAGTGCGTCGGCTGCGAGCTGTGCGCCTGGGCCTGTCCGGCCGACGCGATCTACGTCGAGGGCGCCGACAACCGGGACGAGGAGCGCTACTCGCCCGGTGAGCGGTACGGCGCGGTCTACCAGATCAACTACGCCCGCTGCATCCTGTGCGGCCTGTGCGTCGAGGCGTGCCCGACCCGGGCGCTGACCATGACCAACGAGTACGAGCTCGCGGACTCCTCCCGGCAGGACCTGATCTTCACCAAGGAGCAGCTGCTGGTCGGGCTGAGCGAGGGCATGGTCGACTCCCCGCACTCGATCTTCCCGGGCGCCGACGAGGGCGCGTACTACCGGGGCGAGATCACCGGCGCGGCGCCCGGCACCGTCCGGCAGGAGCAGCACGACCGCGAGAAGGAGGAGCAGGCATGACCTCCACCGGCGAGGCCGTGCAGTTCTGGGTGCTGGCCGTGGTCGCGGTCGGCGGGGCGCTCGGCATGCTGCTGATGAAGAAGGCCGTGCACTCGGCGCTCTGCCTGGCGGCGACCATGCTGGCGCTGGCGGTCTGCTACATGGCGCAGGGCGCGGTGTTCCTGGGCGTGGTGCAGATCGTGGTCTACACCGGCGCGATCATGATGCTGTTCCTGTTCGTGGTGATGCTGGTCGGCGTCTCGGCGGCGGACTCGCTGAAGGAGCAGCTGAAGGGCCAGCGGATCGCCGCGGTGCTCTGCGGCCTGGGCTTCGGCGTGCTGCTGGTCGCGGGCCTGGCCAACGCGCACCTGCGGGACTTCACCGGCCTGTCCGAGGCGAACGCCGAGGGCAACGTGCAGGGCCTGGCCCGGCTGATCTTCACCAAGTACGTGTGGGCCTTCGAGGTGACCGGCGCGCTGCTGATCACCGCGGCGGTCGGCGCGATGGTGCTGACCCACCGCGAGAAGGTCCGCGCCCCGCTGACCCAGCGCCAGCTGGCCGCGCAGCGGGTGAAGGACAACATCCAGGTGCCGCCGCTGCCCGCCCCCGGCGTGTACGCCCGGCACAACGCGGTGGACGTCCCGGCGCTGCTGCCGGACGGCACGGTCGCCGAGGACTCGGTGATGGGCACCCTGCGCGAGCGCGGCCAGGTCCGCGACGTCAGCCAGGAGATGCTGCAGCGGATGGCCGAGCTGGAGGAGACCACGGCCGACTGGCTGGGCCGCCCCTCCTCCGCCCGCCCGCAGGTCACCGGGCCGCGCCAGGCGCTGGAGACCGTGCCGACCAAGGACAAGGAGGAGGCGGAGTGAACCCGGCCAACTACCTGTACCTCGCCGCGCTGCTGTTCACCATCGGGGCCTCCGGGGTGCTGCTGCGGCGCAACGCGATCGTGCTGTTCATGTGCGTGGAGCTGATGCTGAACGCCTCGAACCTGGCGCTGGTCACCTTCTCCCGGATGCACGGCAACCTGGACGGGCAGATCCTCGCGTTCTTCACCATGGTGGTCGCGGCGGCCGAGGTCGTGGTCGGCCTCGCCATCATCGTCTCCATCTTCCGGACCAGGCACTCCGCTTCGGTCGACGACAGCAACCTGATGAAGCTGTAGGCGGAGGGCCCTTCAGTGAACTCTCTCATTCCGCTGCTGGTCGCGGCGCCGCTGGCCGGTGCCGCCCTGCTCCTGCTCGGCGGACGGGCCCTGGACCGGTTCGGGCACTGGATCGCGACGGCCCTGGCCGCGCTCTCCTTCGCCTTCGGCCTGGCCCTGTTCGCGGACATGCTCGGCCGGGACGCCGAGCACCGCGCCGTCACCGAGCAGCTGTACAGCTGGATCCCGGTGGACGGCTTCCAGGCCGACGTCGCCTTCCAGCTCGACCAACTCTCGATCACCTTCGTCCTGCTGATCACCGGCGTCGGCACCCTGATCCACCTCTACTCGGTGGGCTACATGGCGCACGACGAGCGCCGCCGCCGCTTCTTCGCCTACCTGAACCTGTTCCTGGCCGCCATGCTGGTGCTGGTTCTCGCCGACAACTACCTGCTGCTGTACGTCGGTTGGGAGGGCGTGGGTCTCGCGTCCTTCCTGCTGATCGGGTTCTGGCAGCACAAGCCGAGCGCCGCGACGGCCGCCAAGAAGGCGTTCATCGTCAACCGGGTCGGCGACATGGGCCTGTCCATCGCGATCATGCTGATGTTCGTCGAGTTCGGGTCCTTCGCCTTCCAGCCGGTGTTCGCCACCGCGGGCGACGCGAGCGAGGGCAAGCTCACCGCGATCGGCCTGATGCTGCTGCTGGCCGCCTGCGGCAAGTCGGCGCAGGTGCCGCTGCAGTCCTGGCTGGGCGACGCGATGGAGGGCCCGACCCCGGTCTCGGCCCTGATCCACGCGGCCACCATGGTCACCGCGGGCGTCTACCTGATCGTCCGCTCCGGCGCGATCTTCAACCTGGCGCCGGACGCGCAGACCGCCGTGGTGGTGGTCGGTGCGGTGACGCTGCTGTTCGGTGCGGTCGTCGGTTGCGCCAAGGACGACATCAAGAAGGCCCTGGCCGGGTCGACCATGTCGCAGATCGGCTACATGATCATGGCGGCGGGCCTGGGCCCGATCGGCTACGCCTTCGCGATCATGCACCTGGTCACCCACGGCTTCTTCAAGGCCGGGATGTTCCTCGGCGCCGGGTCGGTCATGCACGGCATGAACGACGAGGTGAACATGCGGCACTACGGCGGCCTGCGGAAGTACATGCCGGTCACCTTCGCCACCTTCGGCCTCGGCTACCTGGCGATCATCGGCTTCCCCGGCCTGTCCGGCTTCTTCTCCAAGGACAAGATCATCGAGGCGGCGTTCGCCAAGGGCGGCACCGAGGGCTGGATCCTCGGCCTGTGCGCCCTGCTCGGCGCCGCGGTCACCGCGTTCTACATGACCCGGGTGATGGTGCTGACCTTCTTCGGCGAGAAGCGCTGGCAGCCGGACGCGGAGGGCAACGACCCGCACCCGCACGAGTCCCCGAAGTCGATGACCGTCCCGATGGTCGTGCTGGCCTTCGGCTCGGTCTTCGCGGGCGGCCTGTTCGTCTACGGGAACTCCTTCCTGCACTGGCTGGAGCCGGTCACCGGCCACGCCGAGGGCGACTCCCCGCTGAGCCCGTGGACCGTCACCGGCCTCGCCACCGCCTGCATGCTGGCGGGCGCCGCCCTGGCCTGGCAGATGTACGGGCGCAGCCCCGTCCCGGTCAAGCCGCCGGTCGGCTCGCTGCTCACCCGGGCCGCCCGCCGCGACCTGCTCCAGGACGACTTCAACCACGCCGTCCTGGTCCGCCCCGGCACGGCGCTGGCCGCCACCCTGGTCTGGTTCGACAGCCGGGGCCTGGACGGCTTCGTCAACGGCCTGGCCGCCGCGATCGGCGGGATCTCCGCCCGGCTGCGCCGGATCCAGACCGGCTACGTCCGCACGTACGCGCTCTCCATGTTCGGCGGCACGCTGGTGCTGGTCGCCTCCACTCTCCTGATGAGGTCGGTCTGATGAGCTACCTCCTCTCCGCCACCTGTGCCGTCCCGGCCGCCGGAGCGGTGCTCACCGCCGCACTCCCGGCCGGGACCACCGAGGCCCGGCGGCGCACCACCAAGACCGTCGCGCTCGCGGTCTCCGTTCTCACCCTCGGCCTGGCCGCCGCGGTCGCCGCCTCCTTCGAACCCGGCGGCGCCCGCTACCAGTTGACCGAGTCCCACTCCTGGATCCGCTCCTTCGGGATCAGCTTCTCGCTCGGCGCGGACGGCATCGGCACCGCCCTGGTGCTGCTCACCGCCGTCCTGGTGCCGCTGGTGATGCTGGCGGGCTGGCACGACGCCACGGGACCCGTCAGCGGCTCCGCCGCGGGGTCCGTCCCCGAGGGCTCGTTCGAGTCCAAGCGGCGCACCCAGGCGTTCTTCGCGCTGATCCTGGCCGTCGAGGCGATGGTGCTGGTGTCCTTCCTGGCCACCGACGTCTTCGTGTTCTACGTGTTCTTCGAAGCCATGCTGATCCCGATGTACTTCCTGATCGGCGGCTTCGGCGACCGGGCGGGCGGCCCCGACTCGGACCGCCAGCGCTCGTACGCGGCCGTCAAGTTCCTGCTGTACAACCTGCTCGGCGGCCTGGTCATGCTGGCCGCCGTGATCGGCCTGTACGTGGTGGCGGCCGACCAGGGGCAGGCGACGTTCAGCCTGACCGCGCTGACCGACGCGATCTCCTCCGGCAAGCTGGTGATCGACCCGAACGCGCAGCGGGCGCTGTTCCTCGGCTTCTTCTTCGCCTTCGCGGTGAAGGCCCCGATGTGGCCGCTGCACACCTGGCTGCCGAACGCGATGGGCGAGTCCACCGCCGGGACGGCCGTGCTGATCACCGCGGTGGTCGACAAGGTCGGCACCTTCGCGATGCTGCGCTTCTGCCTGGGCCTGTTCCCGGACGCGTCCAAGACCTTCGCCCCGGTGATCATGGTGCTGGCGCTGGTCGGCATCGTCTACGGCGCGCTGGTCGCGATCGGCCAGAAGGACATCAAGCGGCTGGTCGCCTACGCGTCGATCTCGCACTTCGGGTTCATCATCCTGGGCGTCTTCGCGATGACCAGCCAGGGCCAGTCCGGCGCGACCCTCTACATGGTCAACCACGGCATCTCCACCGCCGCCTGGATGCTGGTCGCGGGCTTCCTGATCTCCCGCCGCGGCTCCCGCCTGATCGCCGACTACGGCGGCGTCCAGAAGGTCGCCCCGGTGCTGGCCGGCACCTTCCTGATCGGCGGCCTGGCGACCCTGTCGCTGCCCGGCATGGCCCCGTTCGTCAGCGAGTTCCTCGTCCTGGTCGGCACCTTCAGCCGGTACCCGGCGATCGGCGTCGTCGCGACCTTCGGCATCGTGCTGGCCGCGCTGTACGCCCTGCTGCTGTACCAGCGCACCATGACCGGCCCGGTCAAGGCCGGCGTCGAGGGCGTCAAGGACCTGAAGGCCCGCGAACTGGCCGTCGTCGCCCCGCTGGTGGCCCTGACCCTGCTGCTGGGCGTCTACCCGAAGCCGCTCACCGACATGGTGAACCCGGCCGTGAACGACACCCTCAGCCAGGTCCACCGCACCGACCCGGCGCCGGCCCACCCGGTCGCCGCCACCAACGGAGGTGAGCAGAAGTGATTCCCGCACACGCGCTGGCCGCCGCCAACGGCAGCGGTCCGAGCATCCCCGCCCCGCACATCGAGTACGGGCAGCTCTCGCCGATGCTGGTGGTGTTCGGCGCCGCGCTGCTCGGCGTGCTGGTCGAGGCGTTCCTGCCCCGCCGGGCCCGCGCCTCCGCCCAGCTGGGCGTCTCGCTGCTCGGTCTCGGCGGCGCCTTCGCCGCCGTGGTGGTGCTCGCCGCCCAGGGCCACGGCACCACCAAGGCCGGGCTGCTGGCGATGGGCGCGGTCGCCATCGACGGCCCGGCGCTGTTCCTGCAGGGCGTGATCCTGCTGACCGCGGTCCTGGCCGTCCTCACCTACGCCGAGGGCCGCCTGGAGCCGCGGATCAACGGCCACCGGGTCGACGCGTTCGCCGCCCAGGCCGCGGCCGTCCCCGGCGGCGAGCAGGAGCGCGACGCGACCCGCGAGGGCCTGCGCACCACCGAGATCTACCCGCTGACCCTGTTCGCGGTCGGCGGCATGCTGCTCTTCCCGGCCGCGAACGACCTGCTGACCATGTTCGTGGCGCTGGAGGTGCTCTCCCTCCCGCTGTACCTGATGAGCGCGCTCGCCCGGCGCCGCCGCCTGATCTCGCAGGAGGCGGCCGTCAAGTACTTCCTGCTCGGCGCGTTCGCCTCGGCGTTCTTCCTGTTCGGCACCGCCCTGGTGTACGGCTACGCGGGCTCGCTGCAGCTCGGCGAGATCGCCGACGTGGTCTCCGGCGTCTCCCAGGTCACCCCGGCGCTCGCCGTCACCACCCAGAACGACGCGCTGCTGCTGATCGGCCTGGCCATGCTGGCCGTCGGCCTGCTGTTCAAGGTCGGCGCGGTGCCGTTCCACTCCTGGACGCCGGACGTCTACCAGGGCGCCCCGACCCCGGTCACCGGGTTCATGGCGGCCGCCACCAAGACCGCCGCGTTCGGCGCCCTGCTGCGGCTGTTCTACGTCGCCTTCCCCGGCCTGCGCTGGGACTGGCGGCCCGTCATGTGGGGTGTGGCGATCCTCACCATGGCGGTCGGCGCGGTGCTCGCCATCACCCAGCAGGACGTGAAGCGGCTGCTCGCCTACTCCTCGGTCGCGCACGCCGGTTTCATCCTGACCGGCCTGATCGCCACCGACCGGCGCGGCGTCGCCGCCGTCCTCTTCTACCTGCTGGCCTACTCCTTCGTGACGCTCGGCGCGTTCGCCGTGGTCACCCTGGTGCGGGACTCCAAGGGCGAGGCCACCCACCTGTCCAACTGGGCCGGGCTGGGCCGCCGTTCCCCGCTGCTCGCGGCGGTGTTCGCCCTGTTCCTGCTGGCCTTCGCGGGCATCCCGCTGACCTCCGGGTTCACCGGCAAGTTCGCGGTCTTCCAGGCCGCGGCCGAGGGCGGGGCCACCCCGCTGGTCATCGTCGGCGTGCTGTCCTCGGCGGTCGCCGCGTTCTTCTACATCCGGGTCATCGTGCTGATGTTCTTCTCCGACCCGCAGCCCTCCGGCCCCGCGGTGGCCGTGCCCAGCCCGCTCACCGCCACCGCCATCGGCGTCGGCGTGCTGGTCACCCTCGGTCTCGGACTGCTCCCGCAGTACTTCCTCGACCTGGCCTCCAAGGCCGCCCTGTTCACCCGCTGAACCGGCTCCGCCCCGCTCCGGCTCCCGCCCCCACCGGGCGGGGGCCGGACTGCTGTTCGGGGGGTGAAGGGTGCGCCGGTGAACCGTTTCGCCACTCGTCGCCAGCCGTAGGCTCGACTCCTACACTGGGTGCAGGAGGTGACCATGACTGCCGAACCGATCGACTGGACGTCCCCGCCCTCGGGAGGCTGGACCTACGACCAGGTCAAGGACCTCGATCTGCCCTTCGAGTTCGACTTGGTGGACGGGGCGATCGTGGTCAGTGGGATGACCAACCAGTGGCACGACACCGTGCGTGACGAGCTGTACTTCGCGCTCCGCAGTGCCCGGTGCGACCCGTACGGGGTCAACTCCGAACGCTGCATGTTGATCGACCCCTACAACCCGCCCAAGCCGGACGTCCTGGTCTTCGACCGCACCGGCCTCGACTTCTTCACCATGGAGTGCGTCCCCGTCGCCGCCGTGGCCCTCGCCGTCGAGGTGGTCTCGCAGGGCTCGCGCGGCGACGACCGCTTCCGCAAGCCCGGCATGTACGCCGAGGCGGGCATCCCCTTCTTCTGGCGGGTCGAGCGCGGCGAGGACGGCCTCCCGGTGGTCTACGAGTTCCACCTGGACGCGGAGACCGGCGTGTACGCCCCCGCGCCGGGCACGGCCGTCCACCACGGCAAGCTGAGCACCGCCCTGCCCTACCCCGTCGAGATCGACCTGACCCGGATCGTCCCCCGCTGACCAGCGCCCTCCCCGCCCCCTCCCGCCACCAGGGAAGTCGGGCCCATGCCCGTGCAGTGATCCACTCCGGACCGGATACGCTGCCTTGTATGTGCATCGGCGAGGCTGAGGGACCGGCCCGCTGGATCGACCAGGGACAGGAGTGGTCAGCGTGACCGTCGTGGGGCCCTTCGGGCTGAGCGTGCAGGACCGCGATCTGACCCGTGACGTCCAGGCGGGTATGGAGGCCGTGGAGGCCGCCCTGATCGAGGCCGTCAAGAGCGACGTGCCCTTCATCACGGTGACCGCCAGCCACCTCGTCGAGGCCGGGGGCAAGCGGTTCAGGCCGCTGCTGGTGATGCTCGCCGCCCAGTTCGGCGACTCCGCGGCGCCCGGCGTGGTGCCCTCCGCCGTGGTGGTCGAACTGACCCACCTCGCGACGCTCTACCACGACGACGTGATGGACGAGGCGCCCGTGCGCCGCGGCGCCCCCAGCGCCAACAGCCGCTGGGACAACTCGGTCGCCATCCTCACCGGCGACTTCCTGTTCTCCCGCGCCTCCCAGGTGCTCTCCGACCTCGGCCCCGAGGCCGTCCGGATCCAGTCCGACGCCTTCGAGCGCCTGGTCACCGGCCAGATCCTGGAGACCGCCGGGCCGCGCCCCGAGGACGACCCGCTGCGCCACTACCTGGACGTCATCTCCGGCAAGACCGGCTCGCTGATCGCCGTCTCCTGCCGCTTCGGCTCGCTGATGGCCGGCGCCGAACCGTGGATCGTCGACCTGCTCACCCAGTACGGCGAGCGGATCGGCACTGCCTTCCAGCTCGCCGACGACGTCCTGGACATCGCCAGCGACGGCCACGAGTCCGGCAAGACCCCCGGCACCGACCTGCGCGAGGGCGTCCCCACCCTGCCCGTGCTGATGCTGCGCCAGATGCCCGCCGACCCGGCCGACCCCGAGGACGCCCGGCTGCGCGCCCTGCTCGACACCGACCTCGCCGCCGACGACGCCGCCCACGCCGAGGCGCTGCGCCTGCTGCGCCGCCACCCGGCGCTGGAGCGGGCCCGCCGCGAGACGCTGCGCTACGCCGAGGAGGCCCGCGCGCTGCTCGACGCCCTGCCCGACTGCTCCGCGAAGTCCGCCCTGCAGGAGCTGTGCGACACCGTGGCGATCCGCACCATGTAGCCCTTCCGCCCCGAGCCGCCGCCGCGTTCTCGATAGGGTCTGTGCCATGTTGCGCGTGGTGATCGCCGAGGACTCCGTGCTGCTCCGGGAGGGGCTGACACGACTGCTGACGGACCGTGGGATGGAGGTCGTGGCGGGTGTCGGGGACGGCGCCGCCCTGGTGCGGACGATCGACGAACTGCACGGCGCGGGCGCCCTGCCCGACGTCGTGGTGGCGGACGTGCGGATGCCCCCGACGCACACCGACGAGGGCGTGCGGGCCTGCGTGGAGCTGCGCGGCCGCTACCCCGACCTGGGCGTGCTGGTGCTCTCCCAGCACGTGGAGCAGCAGTACGCCAGCGAACTGCTGGCCGGCTCCACCCGCGGGGTCGGCTACCTCCTCAAGGACCGGGTCGCCGAGGTCCGCGAGTTCGCCGACGCGGTGGCCCAGGTCGCCGGGGGCGGCACGGTCCTCGACCCCGAGGTGGTGCAGCAGCTGTTCAGCCGCAGCCGCCGGGGCGACACCCTGGCCGGCCTGACCCCGCGCGAGCGCGAGGTGCTCGGCCTGATGGCGGAGGGCCGCACCAACGCGGCGATCGCCAAGCAGCTGGTGGTCTCCGACGGCGCGGTCGAGAAGCACGTGTCGAACATCTTCCAGAAACTGGGTTTGGGACAGAGCCAGGGTGATCACCGGCGGGTTCTCGCCGTCCTCGCCTACCTGGAGTCCTGACCCCCCTCCACCCACCGGAACGGTCTGCGCGAGTTCCCCTCCAGTCGCGCCCCGCCCGCTTAGGATTCCCTCGGTGCACCAGGCGGACGGGGCACACGGCTCACGCCCGCTGCTGGCTCCCCGACAGGAGGTCCGCGGCATTGGCATCCTCCCTGTCCTACCGGACGGGGATTCCTCCCGCGCCCGCGGCACGGATTCCCGTGCGTGGCGGGTCGCCGAGGCGGGTTCCCCGTTCGACGGGCCGTGCCCGGTGCGGGGTCGCCGCGCCGGGTCTCACCGGCCCTCCAGGGGCGTTTCGCCTGTCCGCCTGCCCGGCGGCCAGGATGTTGCGGGCGGCATTGAGGTCGCGGTCGTGCCGTGCACCGCACGCGGGGCAGGCCCACTGCCTGACGTGCAGGGGCTTGGGCCCGTCGCGGTGCCCGCACTGCGCGCACAGCCGGGAGGAGGGGAACGACCGGTGCACTACGCCGACCGTCCGCCCGTGACGGGCCGCCTTCTGCTCCAGCATGCGCCGGAAGGCGCCCCAGCCCGCGTCGTGCACGGACTTGGCGAGCCTGCCGCGGCCGAGGCCGTGCACGTTCAGGTCCTCCAGGTACACCGCTTGGTTCTCGCGGATGATCCCGGTGGTCAGCTTGTGCAGCCAGTCCCGGCGGGTGTCGGCCACCCCGGCGTGCGCCCTGGCGACCTTGGCGCGGGCCTTCGCCCGGTTCCTCGACCCCTTCGCCTTGCGCGCGAGCTCCCGCTGTGCGGCCTTCAGCTTCTTCTCCGCCTTGCGCAGGAACCGCGGGTTGTCGACCACGCTGCCGTCCGACAGGACCGCGAAACTGCCCAGCCCGAGGTCGATGCCGACCTCCCGGCCGGTCTCCGGCAGCGGCTCGGGTTCGACGTCCACCACGAACGAGGCGTGGTAGCGCCCGGCCGCGTCCAGCACCACCGTCACGGACGACGGCTCGGCGGGCAGCGCCCGCGACCAGCGCACCCGCACGTCGCCGATCTTCGCCAGGTACAGCTTGCCGTTCGGCCGGACCCGGAACCCGTTGCGGGAGAACCGCAGCGACTGCCGGGAATCCTTGCGCGACTTGAAACGGGGCAGCCCGACCAGCCGACCTCGGCGTTTGCGGGACACGGAGTCGAAGAAGTTCCGGTACGCCGCGTCCAGGTCCCGCAGGGACTGGATCAGCGGGTCCACCCCGACCGAGGCCAGCCACGACCGCTCGGGAGTCCGCTTCGCCCCCGTGATCACCCGCTTCTGCAACTCCGTGGCCGTCGGGTACGGCAGACCCGCCTTCCGGGCCTCCCGCCGCACCGCCAGCGCGTCGTTGTACACCACCCGCGCACACCCGAACGTCCTTGCCAGCAAGGATTGCTGACCTTTCGTCGGATAGAGGCGACAGGAGTATCGAAGGTGCACCGCAGCAAGCCATCGGAGGCCCCTGACAGCGGCCTCCGCCAGAGCCCCCGAAGACCGTGCCGTCACGTCGCGGGTCCGGTCCACGGACCTTCCTCCGTCCACGGAGCGGAGGGGCTTCCATCTTCCCGGCCTGAAGGCCGTAGCCTCCTGGGAGAACAAAGGTGACCAGTCAGGTCGATCAGTCAGAAGCAGTGGACGGCTCGGACGGCGACGGCCCGGCCGTGCCGGGGCGTCCCGCGTCCGGGCGGACGGCCAAGCCGATCCGGCGGCTGGACCGGGTGATCATCCGTTTCGCGGGCGACTCGGGCGACGGCATGCAGCTCACCGGCGACCGCTTCACCTCGGAGACGGCGGCGTTCGGCAACGACCTGTCCACGCTGCCGAACTTCCCGGCCGAGATCCGGGCGCCCGCAGGGACGCTGCCGGGGGTCTCCAGCTTCCAGTTGCACTTCGCCGACCACGACATCCTCACGCCGGGCGACGCGCCGGACGTGCTGGTGGCGATGAACCCGGCGGCGCTGAAGGCGAACCTGCCGGACCTGCCGGCCGGGGCGGAGATCATCGTCAACACGGACGAGTTCACCAAGCGGGCGCTGGCGAAGGTCGGCTACCCGGCCTCCCCGCTGGAGGACGGCTCGCTGGAGGCGTTCCGGCTGCACCCGGTGCCGCTGACCACGCTGACCCTGGAGGCGCTGAAGGACAGCGGGCTGGCCCGCAAGGACGCCGAGCGGGCGAAGAACATGTTCGCGCTCGGCCTGCTGTCGTGGATGTACCACCGGCCGACGCACGGCACCGAACTGTTCCTGCGGCAGAAGTTCGCCAAGAAGCCGGAGATCGCCGAGGCCAACGTGGCGGCGTTCCGGGCGGGTTGGAACTTCGGCGAGACCACCGAGGACTTCGCGGTCTCCTACGAGGTGCCGCCCGCCAAGCTGGCGCCCGGCACCTACCGCAACATCTCCGGCAACCTGGCGCTCTCCTACGGCCTGGTCGCGGCGGGGGAGCGTTCGGGCCTGCCGGTGTTCCTCGGCTCGTACCCGATCACCCCGGCCTCGGACATCCTGCACGAGCTGTCGCGGCACAAGAACTTCGGCGTGCGCACCTTCCAGGCGGAGGACGAGATCGCCGGGATCGGTGCCGCGCTGGGCGCGGCGTTCGGCGGGGCGCTGGGCGTGACGACGACCTCCGGGCCGGGCGTGGCGCTGAAGTCGGAGACGATCGGGTTGGCGGTGTCGCTGGAGCTGCCGCTGGTGGTCGTCGACATCCAGCGCGGCGGCCCGTCGACCGGCCTGCCGACCAAGACCGAGCAGGCCGACCTGCTGCAGGCGATGTTCGGCCGCAACGGCGAGGCGCCGGTGCCGGTGGTGGCGCCCGCGACGCCCGCCGAGTGCTTCGACGCGGCGCTGGACGCGGCCCGGATCGCGCTCACCTACCGGACGCCGGTGTTCCTGCTCTCGGACGGCTACCTGGCCAACGGCTCCGAGCCGTGGAGGCTCCCCGCCGTCGACGAACTCCCGGACCTGCGGGTGGAGTTCGCGACCGAGCCGAACGGCGCGGACGGCTCCTTCCGGCCCTACCAGCGCGATCCGCACACGCTGGCCCGCCCGTGGGCGGTGCCGGGCACGCCGGGCCTGGAGCACCGGATCGGCGGCATCGAGAAGCAGGACGGCACCGGCAACATCTCGTACGACCCGGCGAACCACGACTTCATGGTCCGCACCCGGCAGGCGAAGGTCGACAACATCGACGTCCCGGACGTCGAGGTCGACGACCCCAGCGGCGCCGCCCGGGTCCTGGTGCTCGGCTGGGGCTCCACGTACGGCCCGATCACGGCCGCGGTGCGCCGGGTGCGGGCGGACGGCGGGCACGTCGCGCAGGCCCACCTGCGCCACCTGAACCCCTTCCCGGCCAACCTCGGCGCGGTGCTGGAGCGCTACGAGAAGGTGATCGTCCCCGAGATGAACCTCGGCCAGCTCGCCCTGCTGCTGCGCGCCAGGTACCTCGTCGACGCGCAGTCCTACAACCAGGTCCGCGGCCTGCCGTTCAAGGCCGCCCAACTCGCCGACGTGCTGCACGCCGCGCTCGGCAGCCTCGACGCGCAGGAGACCCGATGACCGACTTCCCCGCCCTGCGGCTGGTCCCGAAGGCGGACGGCCCGCAGTCCGCGAAGGACTTCAAGACCGACCAGGAGGTGCGCTGGTGCCCGGGCTGCGGTGACTACGCGATCCTGGCGGCCGTCCAGTCGTTCATGCCGGAGCTGGGCATCCGGCGCGAGAACACCGTCTTCGTCTCCGGGATCGGCTGCTCCTCGCGCTTCCCGTACTACATGAACACCTACGGGATGCACTCGATCCACGGCCGCGCCCCGGCGATCGCCACCGGCCTGGCCGCCTCCCGCCCCGACCTGTCGGTGTGGGTGGTCACCGGGGACGGGGACGCGCTGTCGATCGGCGGCAACCACCTGATCCACGCGCTGCGGCGCAACGTCAACCTGAAGATCCTGCTGTTCAACAACCGGATCTACGGGCTGACCAAGGGCCAGTACTCGCCCACCAGCGAGGTCGGCAAGATCACCAAGTCGACGCCGATGGGCTCGCTCGACGCCCCGTTCAACCCGCTCTCGCTGGCGATCGGCGCCGAGGCGACCTTCGTGGCCCGCACCATCGACTCCGACCGGCAGCACCTGCAGTCCGTGCTGCGGGCCGCCGCGCAGCACGAGGGCACCGCGCTGGTGGAGATCTACCAGAACTGCAACATCTTCAACGACGGCGCCTTCGAGGTCCTGAAGGAGCCCGGCACCCGCGACGAGGCGCTGATCCGGCTGGAGCACGGGCAGCCGGTGCTGGTCGGCGCCGGGCACCACGTGGTCCGCGACGGCGACGGCGAACTGCGGGTCGCCCCGCGCACCGAGGGCACCGCGATCGTCCACGACGCCCACGCGGCCGGGCCGAGCACCGCCTTCGCGCTCACCCGGCTCGCCGACGCGGACACCCTGCACCACACGCCCATCGGCGTGCTGCGCGACGTGTCCCGCCCGGTCTACGACACCCAGCTGACCGAGCAGCTCGCCCGCGCCGAGGAGCGGCAGGGCCGCGGCGACCTCGCCGCGCTGCTCGCGGGCTCCAGCACCTGGACGGTGGGCGAGTAGCGGGACGCGGAGGGCCGGTGACGGGAGGGGCCCGGGGGAGCGGTGTTCCCCCGGGCCCCTCCCGTCACCGGCCCTGTCAGTAGCCATCCACTGATACGGGGATGACACCGGCGCGTGCGGGCCGCTACCTTTCGGGGGAATGCGACAGCGTGCGGCGAGGTGAAGGGCAGGCCATGGCGGAGGGTGCGCGGGAGGCCAGGGTCGGGTTGTGGAACGGCTTCGCGGCGTACGGGATGTGGGGGCTGTTCCCGCTGTTCTGGCCGCTGCTGGAGCCCGCCGGGGCGGCCGACATCCTGGCCAACCGGATGGTGTGGTCGCTGGTCGCGGTCGCCGCGATGCTGCTGGTGCGCCGCCGCTGGGCGTGGATCCGGCCGCTGCTGCGCCAGCCGCGGCGCCTGGGCATGCTGGCGCTGGCCGCGGCCACCGTCTCGGTCAACTGGGGCGTCTACATCTGGGGCGTGAACTCCGGCCACGTGGTGGAGACCAGCCTCGGCTACTTCATCAACCCGCTGGTCACCATCGCCTTCGGGGTGCTGGTGCTGCGCGAGCGGCTGCGCCCCGCGCAGTGGGCGGCGGTCGGCGTCGGCACCGCGGCCGTGCTGGTGCTGACGGTGGCGTACGGCCGCCCGCCGTGGATCGCGCTGGTGCTGGCGTTCTCCTTCGCCACCTACGGGCTGCTGAAGAAGAAGGTCGGCCTGGGCGGCGCGGAGAGCCTCGCCGTGGAGAGCGCCGTGATGTTCCCCTTCGCGCTGGCCTTCCTGGTCTACCTGGGAGTGCGCGGCGAGGGCACCTTCGGGCACGGCTGGGGGCACAGCGCACTGCTGGTGCTCAGCGGGGTGATCACCGCGGTGCCGCTGATGTGCTTCGGCGCGGCCGCGCTGCGGGTGCCGCTGACCACGCTGGGCCTGCTGCAGTACCTGGCGCCGGTCTCGCAGTTCCTGATCGGCGTCGCGGTGTTCCACGAGACGATGGCCCCGGCCCGCTGGGCGGGCTTCGCGCTGGTCTGGGTGGCCCTGCTGGTGCTCAGCGGGGACGCGCTGCGCCGGATCCGGGTCGAGCGCCGGCGGGCCCCCGTCCTGGAGGCCGTCGCGGGCTGACCGCGGCCGGGGCCTCAGACCCGGGCGAGCTCGCGGGCCAGCCGGGTGCTGTCGCGGTGCCCGGCGAACGCGCCCGCGGCGGCGACCGCGGCCGCCCGGCGGCCGGGGGCGAGCAGCCCGCCGTGGGCCAGCGAGTCGACCGGTCGGCGGGTGCGCCACTCGTCCAGCGACCAGCGGGCGTACGGGCCGAACAGCGCGCGGGTGGTGTCCGGCAGGTCGGTGCGGGCGGGGACGGCGGCGCGGGCCCCGTTCAGGGCGACCTGGCCGTCCGGGCCCGCGCAGACGTCCAGCCAGGCCAGGGCGGCGGCGCGGTTGCGGGCCCCGCGGGGCAGGGCGAAGGCGTCCACCCGGGACTGGAACAGGCCGTCGGTGCCGGGCGCCGCGGCCCAGCCGTAGTCGGTGCCCGGGCGCAGGGCGAGGTCGTCGCGCAGCCAGGTGTCGGCCCAGTCGCCGGTGAGCAGGTACCCGGCCCGGCCGGTGCCGAGCAGCCGGGCGGCGTCCGTCCAGTCGGCCTCCGGCGCGGGCGGGGCGGCCAGCGCCAGCAGCTGGTCCAGGGTGCGCAGCGCGCCGGTGGTGGCGGGGGAGTTCCACGGGCCGCCGGGCTGCCAGAGCGCGGCGAAGGCGTCCGGGCCGTGCGCGGCCAGCAGGACGGTCTCGGCCAGGTGCAGCACCTCGGTGGGGCCGCCGACGGCCAGCGGGGCGGTGCCGGTCGCGGCGACGCTCCGCAGCCGCTCCAGCAGCGCGGCGGTGTCCCGCGGGGCGGTGGCCACCCCGGCGGCGGCCAGCACCCGCGGGTTGGTCCACAGCAGGTTGGTGCGGCGGACCCCGGCCGCGACGGCGTGCAGGGCTCCGCGGACGCCCAGCCGGGGCAGCAGCGCCCCCGGCAGCCCGGCGGCCCAGCCGCGGGTCCTGGCGAGGCCGTCCAGCGGCTCCAAGTGGGGTGCCAGCTCGGCGAGTTCGGCCCCGCCGGAGCAGCGGAAGCTGTCCGGCGGCGGGCCGGTGGCGAGCCGCGCCGCGAGGTCGGTGCCCGCCGGGTTGGAGCCGTCCCCCGCGACGAAGGTGACGTTCGGCGCCCGGCCCTTCAGCGCGGCCAGCAGCGCCTGCAGGCCGTCCTGCTCCGGGCCCGCCGTCCAGCCCGTCGCGACCTCCAGCAGCCCCGACGGCCCGCCCCCCGAACTCGCCTCCGCCGACCCGTACCGGGCCAGCGCCGTGCCGCACAGGGCGGCCAGCCCGCCCAGCAGGACGTGACGGCGGCGGATCGGCACGGCACTCCCAGCGGGTCGAACGGACGGGCGGGCGGACAACGGACGAACGGTCCGCGGCGGCCCACCATCCCACCGTCCGGCCCGAGTCCGCGTCAAGGGCCCGGTCCGGCCCGGCGCCCGTGAAGAACGCCTCCTCGGGATCTCCTCAACCGGACTCCCGGGCTGCTAACGTCCGTGCTGCGCGACCCGGCCGCAGCTGTCCCGGCGCGCGGGAGGAACTCCGATGGTGCACCTCGCCCGGCCCGTGCTCCACCACGTTCCCGCGGTGCGGCGGGAAGCGGGCGGGGCCCAGAGCGGCGAGCTGCGCATCAGCCGGCAGGCGGGCCTCCCCGCCGTCATCAGCTGGCGGCCCGCGGGCGGCGACCCGGTCGACCTGCTCCCGCCCTACCGCCTCGACCGGGTCGAGCTGCGCCACTCCCCGCGCGCCCGCCTGCACGGCCTCACCGCGGGCGTCCGCCTGGTCACCGCCGGCTGGTCCCCGCTCTTCCTCGTCCCCCCGTCCGGCCTCCCGGCCCTGGCCCTGGCGGCGGCGTCCACCCGCCGGGTGCAGATCTAGGGGCTCGGGAAGGACGGCGGGATGCGCGATCAGGGGCTCGGGGAACGGCGAGTCCGAGCTGCCGGCGGCCGGAGCCCATCGGGGTGTCCGTGCTGCTTCGGGCCGCCTGAACAGAACCCGGAGCCACCGCACGCACCGGCAGTGCACCCGCAGCAGCCCCGAGCCCGCCGTTCCCCGAGCCCCCGGATCGTTCCCCCGGATCAGCCCTTCGCGGCCTTCTGCAGGGTCTCCGCGGTGACCGCGCCCAGGTAGACGCGGCCGTCGTCGGTGATCAGGGCGTTGACGATGCGGGTGGAGACCAGGGTGCCGCCGTCGACGTGGCGGCCGGTGAACTTGGCGAGGCCCTTCGCGGCCTCGGCGCCCGCCTCGCCGTGCAGGACGGTGGTCCAGCCCTCGCCGATGACGCCGGCGTCCCCGGCGGCGGCGGAGCCCGCGGGCCCCGCGGCGGCGGCGTCGAGCTCGGGGAGGACGGAGGACAGCGGGCTGTCGGGGCGCCCGTCGGCGGGGGCCTCGACGACCTCGGTGCCCTCGGGGACGGTGAACTGGAAGGTCGCGGCGTCGGGCCGGGCGTAGGAGAGGCTGCCGAAGCGGACGTCGAAGGCGGTCGCGCCGTCGACGGTGCGGACCTGGACGGCCAGCGGCACGCCCTTCTCGGCGTCGACCGCGACCCGGATCTCGTCGATGGTGGAGCCGGACTGCTTCGGCTTGATGCTGAGCCGGTACGCGTCGTGCCCGGCGACCCGCTCGGTGCCGCTGACGGTGACGGCGGTGGTCGCGGCGGACTGCTCCAGGAACCGCTTGGCGACCTCCTGCGGGGTGACGGAGGCGATGCCGGGTTCGGCGCCCCGGTGCCCGTCCGCGGCGCCCTCCGGGGCGGTGAGGTGCAGGGCCTGCCGGGAGCCGCGGTCGTAGGCCCACAGCTGGGTGCCGTTGTGGACGAGCTCGTAGCCGGACGACTTCTCACCCGTGAGGGTGAGCTTCTGCCGGTCGGGCCCGTCGGAGGCGACGGTCAGGGTGTGCGCGCCGCCGAGGAGTTCGACGGCCTTGAGCTGCGGGTCGGCGCTGCCGACCGGGGCGCCGGCGCTGCGGGCGAGGTTGCCGACCGGGCCGGAGCCGGTGAGGGCGTCGGTGAGGGCGGTGGGCAGGCCGAGGTCGGCGCTGACCCGGACGGTGCCGGAGAAGGTGTCGGTGTCGGCGGCGAGCGCCTTGGCGACGAGGTCCTGGGCGCTGATCGCGGGCAGGTCGGGCGCCTCGTCGCTGGCGAGCGCGGGCAGTCCGATGCCGACGGCGACCAGCGCGGCCACGGCCACCGGTACGCCGACGCGGACGGCGGCGCGCCGCTTCGCGGGCCGGGCGGACGGCCCGGCGGGTGCCGGTGGCGGTGCGATCCGGAGCGGCGTCGTTTCCTGTCCTGCGGTGGAGTCGTGCTCCATGGCAGCCCCCTTCCGAGTGCCTGTGCGCTGTCACCGTCCATTAGAGCCCCCGGCGGCCCGCGGCGGCGTCGCCCGGTGGCAGCAGATCCGGGTACGCCTCGCGTTGTATCCGGGACATTGCGACCCTGAGAAGCCGTCAGGGTCGTGTAGTCCCGCAGTGGTACCTCTCGCGTAGGGTCGGGCCCATGAGCCCTCAGCCCCCGTCCGAGCTCCCGTCCGCGGCGGCCGCCGCCCCGACCGCGACCGCGATGCGGCGCGCACTGCGCCGGGCCGGGGACGGGGTCGCGCTGGACGTCGCGGAGGCGGCGGTGCTGCTGCGGGCCCGCGGCGAGGACCTGGTGCAGCTGTGCGCGGTCGCGGCCCGGCTGCGGGACGCGGGCCTGGAGCAGGCGGGCCGCCCCGGCGTCATCACGTACTCGCGCAAGGTGTTCGTCCCGCTGACCAGGCTGTGCCGGGACCGCTGCCACTACTGCACCTTCGCCACCGTGCCGGGCAGGCTGCGCAAGGACGGGCACGGGATGTACCTGTCCCCGGACGAGGTGCTGGACATCGCCCGCAAGGGGGCCGAACTCGGCTGCAAGGAGGCCCTGTTCACGCTCGGCGACCGGCCCGAGGAGCGCTGGCCGGAGGCCCGCGAGTGGCTGGACGCGCACGGCTACGACGACACCCTGGCGTACGTGCGGGCGATGGCGGTGCGGGTGCTGGAGGAGACCGGGCTGCTGCCGCACCTCAACCCGGGCGTGCTGTCCTGGACGGACTTCCAGCGGCTCAAGCCGGTCGCCCCGTCGATGGGCATGATGCTGGAGACCACCGCCGTCCGCCTCTGGTCGGAGCCCGGCGGCCCGCACCACGGCTCGCCCGACAAGGAACCGGCCGTCCGGCTGCGGGTGCTGGAGGACGCCGGGCGCAGCGCGGTGCCGTTCACCACCGGGGTGCTGATCGGCATCGGCGAGACGTACGAGGAGCGGGCCGAGTCGCTGCTGGCGATCCGCAAGGTCGCCCGCGCCTACCAGGGCGTGCAGGAGGTGATCGTGCAGAACTTCCGGGCCAAGCCGGACACCGCGATGCGCGCCATGCCGGACGCCGAACTGTCCGAGCTGGCCGCGGCGGTGGCGGTGGCCCGGCTGGTGCTCGGGCCCGCGGCCCGGATCCAGGCCCCGCCGAACCTGGTGGACGCCGAGTACGCGCTGCTGATCGGCGCGGGCATCGACGACTGGGGCGGCGTCTCCCCGCTGACGCCCGACCACGTCAACCCGGAGCGCCCCTGGCCGCACGTCGAGGAACTGGCCGAGCGCACCGCCGCCGCCGGGTTCGCGCTGCGCGAGCGGCTGACGGTCTACCCCGAGTACCTGAAGCGCGGCGAGCCCTGGCTGGACCCGCGCCTGCTGCCGCACGTCCGGGCGCTGGCCGACCCGGCCACCGGCCTGGCCGTCGAGGGCCGCACCCCGGTCGGCCTGCCCTGGCAGGAGCCGGACGAGCCGATGACCGGCGGCGGCCGCACCGACCTGTTCCGCACCGTCGACACCGAGGGCCGCACCGGCGACCGGCGCTCCGACTTCGACGACGTGTACGGCGACTGGGAGTCGCTGCGCGAGCAGGCCGCGCTGCCCGCCCCCCGCCGCCTGGACGCCGACCTGCGGGCCGCGCTGTCCACCGCCGCCGACGACCCGGTCAGGCTGACGGACGACCAGGCGCTGGCCCTGTTCCAGGCCGACGGCGACGCGCTGGACGCGCTCACCCGGATCGCCGACGACCTGCGCCGCGACACCGTCGGCGAGGACGTCACGTACTGCGTCACCCGGAACGTCAACTTCACCAACGTCTGCTACACCGGCTGCCGGTTCTGCGCCTTCGCCCAGCGCCGCACCGACGCCGACGCCTACACCCTCTCGCTGGAGCAGGTCGCCGAACGGGCCGAGCAGGCCTGGCAGGTCGGGGCGACCGAGGTGTGCATGCAGGGCGGCATCCACCCGGACCTGCCGGGCACCGCGTACTTCGACATCGCGCGGGCGGTGAAGGAGCGGGTGCCGGGCATCCACGTGCACGCCTTCTCGCCGATGGAGGTGGTCAACGGGGCGACCAGGACGGGCCTGCCGGTCCGCGAGTGGCTGCTGCGGGCGAAGGACGCCGGGCTGGACTCCATCCCCGGCACGGCCGCGGAGATCCTGGACGACGAGGTCCGCTGGGTGCTGACCAAGGGCAAGCTGCCCGCCGCGACCTGGGTCGAGGTGGTCACCGCCGCGCACGAGCTGGGCATCCGCTCCTCCTCGACGATGATGTACGGCCACGTCGACACCCCGAAGCACTGGCTGGGCCACCTGCGGCTGCTCGCCGGGATCCAGCAGCGCACCGGCGGCTTCACCGAGTTCGTCACCCTGCCGTTCGTGCACACCAACGCGCCGGTCTACCTGGCGGGCATCGCCCGGCCCGGCCCGACCGCCCGCGACAACCGGGCGGTGACCGCGATGGCCCGGCTGCTGCTGCACCCGCACATCACCAACATCCAGACCAGCTGGGTGAAGCTGGGCGCGGAGGGCGCCGCCGAGATGCTCCGCAGCGGCGCCAACGACCTGGGCGGCACCCTGATGGAGGAGACCATCTCCCGGATGGCGGGCTCCTCCTGGGGCTCCTACAAGTCGGTCCGCGACCTGGAGGCGATCGCCGCCCTGGCGGGCCGCCCGGCCCGGCAGCGCACCACCCTGTACGGCGAGGTGCCCGCCGAGCGCCGCGCCGCCGCGCTGGCCTCCGACGGGCACCTGCCGCACCTGCTCCCGGTGCTGGACTGACGGGGGTCAGCCGACCAGCAGGTTCCGGCGCAGCTGCTCCGCGTCGACGCCCAGGCCCTCCAGGTAGGCGTCGAAGCTGCCGTAGCGGGCCCGCACCTCGTCGAAGCCCGCCGCCAGGTACTCGGGGCGGACGTCCAGCAGCGGCCGGTACACCGCCTGGTAGGCGGGCGGCAGCTGGGCGAGGGCGGCCGCGTTGGCCTGCGCCCGGTAGGTGTTGGACGCCAGGTAGTCGGCCCGCACGGTCTCCTGCGGCACGCCGAGGGCGGTGAGCAGGGCGGCCGCGCCCCAGCCGGTGCGGTCCTTGCCCGCGGTGCAGTGGAACAGGACGGCGCCGCGGTCGTCGGCGGCGTCCAGCAGCTGCGCGTAGGCGGCGCGGGCGCTGTCGGCGGAGACCATGGTGCGCTCGGCGAGGACCATCATGTCGACGGCGGCCTGCGGGTCGGTGACGTCGAACTGCCCGGTGTCGGCGGCGCCCAGCACGTTCGCGGTGACCGCCTTCGCGCCCGCCGGGAGCCGGTCGGGGGCGGCCTGCTGCTCGGCGGGGGTGCGCAGGTCGAAGACGGTGCGGATGCCCAGCCGGTGCAGCTTGGCGAGGTCCTGGTCGGTGAGCCTGGACAGGTCGTCCGAGCGGTACACCCGGCCGAGCTCCACCCAGCGGCCGTCCGCGGTCCGGTAGCCGCCCAGGTCGCGGAAGTTGGGGGCGGAGGCCAGGTGCAGCGAGCGGTCGGCGACGACCAGCGGCGCGCCCCGGTCCGGGACCAGCTCGAAGTACCAGCGGTCGGCCGCGCCGAGGCCGGAGACGGTGACGGTGGCGCTGCCCGCGCCGGAGGCGACGGCCCGGCGGTGCGCGACGTGCTTCCGGTCGGTGCCCGCGTACACGGTGACGCGCCGGGCGCCGGGCGCGGTCCAGGTGAGGGTGAAGCTGCCGTCGGCCTGCTGGGCGGCGGTGGCGGCGGTGAACGGGACCGCGCGCGCCGCGTGCTGCTCCGCGTGCTGCGCCGGGGCGGCGGACGGGGCGGCGAGCGCCGAGGCGGCGAGGGCGGGGGCGGTGGCGGTCAGCGCGGCGGCGAGGGCGGCCGCGGCGACCAGCCGGGTGCGGGGGGAGGTCATGGACGCCGACCGTAGGCACACCGACCGCTGGGCCGGTGACCTGCGGATGTCGTCGCTCCGACGGCCGGTTGAACGAATCGATGTTCGGGGCTGACCGCCTTTTCGCGCGGTCCTTCGAATAAGGTGCGTCTACCGTCCGCGGCCGTCCCCGTCGACGTCCGCGTCCGCCGAGCGAAAGGGTTCCGTCCCGTGATGCCTCTGTGGTCACGCGCCCAGCAGCAGGACTTCCGCAGCCGGGTCCGCGGCTGCCTGCTCGGTGGGGCGGTCGGGGACGCGCTCGGCGGCGGCATCGAGTTCGAGCAGCTGGAGCAGATCCGCGAGGCGCACGGCGGGGCCGGCGTGACCGGCTACGTCCCCGCGTACGGGCGGCGCGGCGCGATCACCGACGACACCCAGATGACCCTGTTCACCGTCGACGGCCTGATCCGCTCGCACGTCAGCCGCGACGGCGGCGCCTGGCACCCGCCGTCCGACGTGCACCGCGCCTACCTGCGCTGGTACGCCACCCAGCAGGACTGGGGCCCGGACGAGCGCCGCAAGGACCTGGGCTGGCTCGGCCGCCAGGAGTGGCTGTACGCCCGCCGCGCCCCCGGCCAGGCCTGCCTGTCCGGCCTGGCGGGCACCGAGAACGGCCCGCTGCCGACCGTCGAGGAGCCGCGCAACCCGGGCTCCAAGGGCTGCGGCACCGTGATGCGGGCCGCCCCGTTCGGGCTGCTCACCGCCTGGGACCCGGCGCTGGTCTTCCAGCTCGCCGTCGAGTGCTCGGTGCTGACCCACGGCCACCCCACCGGCTACCTGTCCGCCGGGGCGTTCGCGGTGATCGTCCACGCGGTGGCCCGCGGCGGCACCCTGGAGGAGGGCGTGCACCTCGCGCTGGCCCTGCTCTCCGAGCGCACCGGCCACGAGGAGACCACCGCCGCGCTGCGCGCCGCCCTGGACGCGGTGCGGGCCGGGGCGCCGTCCCCCGAGCGGGTCGAGGAGCTCGGCGAGGGCTGGGTCGCCGAGGAGGCGCTCGCCATCGGCCTGTACTGCGCGCTGGTCGCCGAGGACGTCCGCAGCGGCCTGCTGCTGGCCGTCAACCACTCCGGCGACAGCGACTCCACCGGCTCGATCTGCGGCAACCTGCTGGGCGCCCTGCACGGCGAGACCGCCCTCCCGCCGGACCTGCTGGCCGAACTGGAGGGCCGCGGCGCGATCCTGGAGCTCGCCGACGACCTGGTGCTGGAACTGCTGCACGGCCCCGAACTGCACGGCACCGAGGCCTGGGCCGAGCGCTACCCCGCCGCCACCGCCTGACGCCGCCGCCGCCACCGCCTGACGCCGCTCCGCCCGCTCCCGGGCCCCGGACGCGCAGGTGCCCGCCGCGCGGGAAGCGGCGGGCACCTGCGTGCGGTCCTGCGGCGGCTCAGACCTCGCCGAAGCGGCCGGTGCCGGCCGCCGCCGCGAACGCGGCCCAGGAGGCGCCGGTGAAGCGCAACTGCGGGCCCTGCGGGTCCTTGGAGTCGCGGACCGCGATCGAGGCCGAGCCCGGCACGGCGATCTCCACGCAGGCGCCGTTGCCCCCGCTGTAGCTGCTCTTGCGCCAGGACAGGCTCTCGGTGGCCTTGCTCATTTCATGAACTCCTCTGCGATGGTGGCGATCATCGACCGGCTCTCCGCGACGCTCAGCGCCGCGGCCCTCAGGTGGTCGTACAGATTGGTATAGCGGCGGACGTCGGCGTCCTTCTCCAGGTAGAGATCGCTCGTCACTCCTTCGAAGTAGACGACCGTGGAATCCGCTGACTCGGGGAACTCCAGCAAGGAGAATGTCCCGGTCATGCCGGGGTGCGAGCCGTGGGTGAACGGGATGACCTGGAGGTTGATGTTCGCCCGCTCGCCCAGTTCCACGAGTTGGTACAACTGCTCGGCCATCACCCGCGCACCACCGACCTGGCGGCGCAGCACGGCCTCGTCTATGACGACCCACAGGCTGCCGAGCTGGTCCTCGCCGTGGATCCGGTGCTGCCGCTTCAGCCGGACGTCCACCCGGCGCCGGATCGCGGCCGGGTCGGTGTCCGGCTGGGTGCCCGCCACCACCGCCTCCGCGTACTCGCGGGTCTGCAGCAGCCCCGGCACGAACGAGGACTCGTAGGCCCGGATCGAGGAGGCCTCCGCCTCCAGCCCGATGTACACGCTGTACGGGATGTCCCCGAACTCGTGCCACCAGCCGCGCTGGCGCGACTCCTTGGCCATCTCCATCAGCCCGGTGCGGACCCGCTCGTCCTCGACCTCGTAGACGTCGCACAGGTCGCGCACGTCGCGCTGGCTGATCGAGCGGCGGCCGTTCTCCAGTCGGCTGATCTTCGACTGGGAGACCATCAGGCGGCCGGCCACCTCTTCGGCGGTCATCCCCCTGAGCTCGCGCAGGCGCCGCAGTTCGGCGCCGAGCCTGCGGCGGCGAACCGTCGGATTCACGCTGGCGGACACATCGACCTCCGGCCCTACTTCTGGCAACAGTGCGGTAATTGGTACCAACCCCCCTGACGCTGAGCAGCATGCCACCTCAACTGCGGTCCATGCCCAGGAATCGCGGTACCGCAGTGGAACAGATCATTTGAAAATAGCTCAATCGGGATGCCCGCACTTGCCAACGGCGCGCCCACCCGATAAAGGGGATCCCGTGCGCCGAACGGCACTTGACGGCCGGTCCGCCCCGACGGCCGTCCCCGGGAACGCCAGAGGGCGGGTGGCCCGGTGCATCGCACCGGGCCACCCGCCCTCAGACCGAACCGAACGCTAACGGCGTGCGCCGCTCATCGGGCGCCCACCCGACTGGCCACGCTGCGCCCCGCGGCGGCGGGACGACCGGCCGGACCGCGCGAACCCGCGGGCGCCGACCTGCCCTGCTGCTGCTGGGCGGGCAGACCGTTCTGCACGTCCATCACCGCGTGGGCCACCATCCCGCCCAGCGGGTCGTACCTGATCAGGTCCCGCAGCCGGGAGCGCGAGGACCGCCCTTCGTTGCCCGGGTACAGGTGCTTGCCCAGGCCGACCGCGTGCGCCAGTGCCGCCAGCGCCGCCGTCCGCGGGTCCGGCGGTACGCCGGTGCGGATCGCCGTGTCCAGCCGCTGCTTGATCGCCGCGTTGGTGCAGTCGTCCGACGCCTGGTAGCGCGTCGTCGGCAGCACCCCGCAGACCTGTCCGGCGACGGCGGTCACCATGCCGCACCGCTCCAGGTGCGCCAGGTACGTCTGCCGCAGGCCCAGTCGCGGGCCGCCGATCCAGTGCGCGGCGCGCACCGGGCTGCCGCGCCGGCGCAGTAGTTCCAAAGCGTGGTCAAGGGTCGGGTCGCCGGTCGGCCGTGGTACCACCACGGCGATCCGGTCCCCGTCCGGGACTATCCTTCCGGCCAGGGACAGCTCGACGAGCTGCGCCCCGGCAAGTCCGAGGTCGAGGGTCTGCGGCTGCGCGGTGGTACCCGTGGCCGGGTCCAGCGCGAGCAACAAGAGCTCCTCAGGAATGGTTCGACGGCCTCTGCCCATCCAAGCCTCCCCGCGTGGATGAATGACAGGGTGACGCCTCTCACACGGGCTTGTCGAGTACGCCTCCGAATCGTGACCTTGCCCGGGCAGGCTGGAACCACCGCCCGACGGCGCCGCGTCCCACCGGGCAACAGCCCGTACGGGCAGGAAAAACCGCCGGTCGGGCGGGGTGCGACGGGCCCTTGCGGGCTCGGTGCCGGAGACTGTACAGGTGCTGGGCCGGGCCGAGAACCCGCCCGAAAAAACCAGCTTGTGTGATCGGACCGGCGGTGCCGGGCGGACGAGGAGGAGTGGGTTACGTGGGCGAGTCCCCGAAGAGCGAGCGGCCCGACGGCGAGGAGCGGTCGACCGGAACCGAGGAGACCCCGCACGAACCCGGCGACGCCGCGGGCAGCGGCACCGTCCACCTGCGCGTCCGCGATGCGGACACCCGCACCACCGCCCTCCGCCTCCCCGCCGACCTCCCCGAGTCCAGCGCCGCCCTCGGGGCCTCCCGTCCCACCCCTCGGGACGAGGATGTCCCGGAATCCGAGACGGAACCGACCGGCCCCCAGCCGACGATGACGCTGCGGCTGTCGGACCTGCCGAAGGGCGGGGAGTCGGAGGCGGAGTCGGAGGATGCTCCGGCGGGGCCTCAGCCGACGATGATGCTGCGGCTGTCGGACCTGCCCAAGGGCGGGGCGGCGGACGAGGACACCGAGGTTGAGGACGAGGCCGAGGACGCGCCCGCTGCGAGACGATGATGCTGCGGCTGTCGGACCTGCCCAAGGGCGGGGCGGCGGACGAGGACACCGAGGTTGAGGACGAGGCCGAGGACGCGCCCGCTGCGACCGCGCCGGAGACCGAGCCGAAGACCGAGCCGAAGGTTGAGCCGAAGGCCGGGCCGGTGGCGAAGACGGTGCCGGCCGCGGCCGAGTCCAAGGCGGAGCCGAAGCCCGCACCGGAGCCCGCGGCCGGGCCGAAGCCCGCGCCTGCGCCGGAGCCGAGGAGCGTGCCCCGCCCCGCACCCGCCGCGCCCCCCGCACCCGTTGCTGCTGCTGCGCCCGTCGCTCCCGCCCCCGTCGCGCCCGCGCCCGGGCCGGAGAGCACCGCCGAGGCGCTGGAGGTGCTGAAGGGGCTGAGCGCCCGTCCGGTCTCGCCGCTGCGGCGGGCGGTGAAGCGGGTCACGATCTGGGGCGTGTTCCTGGCGGTGGTGCTGGGCGTGCTGGTGGCGGCGCAGTTGCTGCGCCCGCTGCCGACGCCGCAGGCGAAGCTCTCGTTGCAGGACTCGTTCACCTTCGGCGGGGAGCAGCCGAACATCCCGTGGCCGACGCGCGGGCAGGCCGCCGCCGAGGTGGTGGGCGTGGGCAGCCTGGGGGCGTCGGGGGAGGAGACGCCCGTCCCGATCGCGTCGGTGACCAAGGTGATGAACGCCTACCTGATCCTGCAGGCGCACCCCCTGAAGAAGGGGGAGAGCGGCCCGGTGATCACGGTGGACCAGCAGGCCGCGCAGGAGTCCGGGAACAGCGACGAGTCGACGGTGGTGCTGAAGGAGGGCCAGCAGCTCACCGAGTACGAGGCGCTGGAGATGCTGATGCTGCCGTCGGCCAACAACGTGGCCCGGCTGCTGGCGCGTTGGGACTCCGGCAGCGAGGCGGAGTTCCTGAAGAAGATGAACGCCACCGCCGCGCAGCTCGGTATGACCAACACCACCTACGCGGACCCGGCCGGGTACGTCAACGACACCAAGTCGACCGCGAAGGACCAGCTGAAGCTGGCCGAGAAGGTCATGCAGATGGAGATCTTCCGGCAGATCGTCGCCGAGCCGGACACCCGGTTCAACGGGCAGCGGGTCTACAACACCAACGCGCTGCTCGGGAAGAACGGCAACATCGGCGTGAAGACCGGTTCGTCCACGCCCGCGCAGTCCTGCCTGATGTGGGCGGCCGTCAAGGAGATCGGCGGCGAGGAGCGGATGATCCTCGGCGTGACGCTGGGCCAGCCGCAGACCAAGGAGGAGATGAGCCTGGTCCGCGCCGCCCAGCCGCCGAGCGACCGGATCAACGTGGCCGCGCAGGCCGCGCTGGCCGGGCGGACGCTGGCCAAGCAGGGCGACGTGGTCGGCCACGTGGACGACGGCGTGGGCGGCAAGGTGCCGCTGGTCGCGGCGAAGGACCTGACCGTCGCCGGCTGGAACGGCGTCACCGCGCACCTGACGCTGACCCCGGTCGGGAAGATCGCGCACACCCTGGCGGCGGGCACCCAGGTCGGCACGCTGTCGGCGGGCGAGGGCGAGGGCCGCGTCGAGGTGCCGGTCACGCTGCAGTCGGACCTGGCCCCGGCGTCCATCGGCTCCCGGCTGCTGCGCCTCGGCTGAGGCCCGCGCCGCGGGGTGACGCGAACCGGCCCGGACGGGATCGTCCGGGCCGGTTCGTCGTCCTCCGGGCGGGCTACCAGCGGCCGCGCTCGGTGCGGGTGCCGAGGCGGCGGGAGAGGGCGGGTTCCTCGGAGAGCACCCGGCCGAGCACCAGGGCCAGGGTGATGGCGGTGAACAGCACGATCAGCCAGGACAGCGCGGTGAACACCACCCCGTACGGGCCGAATTTCTCCACGGAGGCGGTCATCGCGTGCGGCAGGTAGACCTTCGAGGCGATGCCGAGGCCGACCTCGGCGACGCCGCACAGCAGGGCGCCGGGCAGCAGCGGGTACCAGCGGATCCGGGCGCCGAGCAGCAGGTGCTGGGTCCACCACCACACGGCGGTGGAGGCCAGGAAGGTCAGCGGGACGCCCAGCCACGGGCCGGCGCCGAAGCCCTTGCGCATCGGGACCTGGACGACCAGGAACACCAGCCAGCCCAGCAGCCACACCACCCAGCGCCACAGGGCCAGCCGGGCGCTGTTCTTCGGCATCTCCCAGGCCCGCTCGCAGACCCGCTGCAGGGCCCGGCTGAGCGCGGTCGCGGACGCCAGGGTGACCAGTGCGCCGATCGCCCCGATGCTCTGGGTGGTGCCGTCGGACTGGGTCTGCATCAGCTGCTGGACCTGCTGCTGGGCGGAGCCCTCCAGGCCGAGCTGCTCGCGCAGCGAGCCGGTGACGCTGTTCTTCAGCGTGGCGGGGGCGAACACCGCGACCACGAACAGGGCCGGCAGCGCGGACAGGAAGGCCTGCGCGGCCAGCCGGGTCGCGTTGTCCAGCAGGTTGACCCGGATCAGGTTGCTGACGGCCCGCCCGACCAGAGGGATCCGCTCGGGGGCGCCCTTGGCGGACTCGGCGAGCCGGGCCGCCCGCTGCTTCGCGGACTCCCACCGGCCGGGGCCGGGGCCGGGGTCCTGCTCCGCTCGTTGCAGTGACTCTGTCACGCCGAAACCTCCGCAAGCTCCGCCGGGCCGGGAACCTCCATCGTCACCTGGTCCGGCGCAGCCCGCGGAGGCGGAGCGTGGCGGCTACTTCTTCCGGGTGAGCCGGGCGACCCGGTCGGCCACCCCCCAGGCGGTGACCCGCCACAGTGCCTCGACCACGATGTTGCGGCTCATCTTCGAGGCGCCGTGCTCGCGCTCGACGAAGGTGATCGGCACCTCGGCGACCTTGAACCCGGCCTTCACCGTGCGCCAGGCCAGGTCGACCTGGAAGCAGTAGCCCTGCGAGGCCACCTGGTCCATGCCGAGGCCGAGCAGCGTCTCCTTGCGGAACGCCCGGTAGCCGCCGGTGACGTCCCGGATCGGCACGTCCAGCATCAGCCGGGAGTACGTGGAGCCGCCCTTGGACAGCAGCAGCCGCGACTTCGGCCAGTTCACCACCGCGCCGCCGGGCACCCAGCGCGAGCCCAGCACCAGGTCCGCGCTGCGCAGCGCGGTCAGCAGCCGGGGCAGCTCCTCGGGCTGGTGCGAGCCGTCCGCGTCCATCTCGACCAGCACGTCGTAGCCGTCGTCGATGCCCCACCGGAACCCGGCCAGGTAGGCCGCGCCGAGGCCCTCCTTGCCCTTGCGGTGCAGCACCTTCACGTGGTCGTCGTCGGCGGCGAGGGCGTCGGCGATCTTGCCGGTCCCGTCCGGGCTGTTGTCGTCGGCGACCAGGACGTGCGCCTCGGGGACGGCGGCGCGGACTCGGGACACGATCCGTTCGACGTTCTCGGCCTCGTTGTAGGTCGGGATGATCACCAGGATCTTGCCGAGGCCGGCGAACGGGGTCTCCGGGGAGGTGCTCACAGATGGGTGCCTTTCACGAGCGGCTGACCGGTGCGGCGCACGTGTGCGCGCCCCCCACGGTAGGCCACCGCACCAGGTGCCCCGGGCCACCCGGCGGGTCGGCGGCGGGGCGGTGGCGGGGCGGTGGAGGGCCGGTGGAGGGCCCGGCGGTGGGCCGGGTGGCGGGGCGGTGGAGGGCCGTGGCGGGTCACCGGGGAAAGGGGTCAGCGAGCCCGAAGCGCGATCCGCTACGCTGTCAGCGGTCCTGCGGCGGTGTCCGCGGGCCCCGCCTCAGTAGCTCAGGGGATAGAGCACGGCTCTCCTAAAGCCGGTGTCGCAGGTTCGAATCCTGCCTGGGGCACGCGCACGACCGCAGGTCGCAGGCCCTACCGCTCTTCCAAGCGGGAGGGCCTCCAACCTTCCAGCACGGATTCAGCACGCATCAGGCCCCAGCGGCGTGCGGGCCGGCCTCCAGGGCCGCCAGCTGGAGGGCGAGCTTCTGGGCCTCCCGGGCGGCCTTCTCCGCGTCTTGTACCCGGGCATGGTCTGGATGACCTTTACGTCGGCTCCACTGGCGATTGTCGGAGTGCTGCGGGCCGAATCCGGCGTGTTCGGGCCGATGGCCTCTGATCCGACCGTCTCGCGGCTGGTCGGCAAGGCACGGGCCGATGTCCGCGAACGGATATGGCAGTTGGCCGGGCAGGCCGCGCCGGACGCGGACGGGAACGTGACCGTGGACATCGACGAGGTGCTCGTCATCGCGCACTCCGACAAGGAGGCGGCCGCCGCGACATGGAAGACAGCCTACGGCCACCACCCGCTCATGGCGTTCGTCGACCACGGGGCAGATGGGTCCGGGAAGCCGGTGGCGGACCTGCTGCGGCCGGGCAACGCGGGCAGCAACACCGCCGCCGACCACATCACCACCGCCCAACTCGCACCGGCCCAACTGCCGAAGAAGCACCGCCGCGGAGGGCACACCCCCGCCCGCACGGACTCCGGCGGCGGCACCCACCGGTTCGTGAACTGGCTCGCGGCACGCGGGCGATGGCTGTCCTACTCGGTCGGGACGACGATCACCGGTGCTGTCCACCAGGCCGTTCTGCCGGTGCCGGCCTCGGCCTGGACGCCCGCGGTCGAGCCCGGAGGCCAGGTCCGTAACGGCGCCCGGGTCCCCGAGCTCGCAGGCGACGTCCTCAGGGGACGGCCCGCGGGGATGCGGCTGATCGTGTGCAAGGAACGGCCTCACCCAGGAGTGCAGTTCCGCTTCACGGATGCCGACGGGGTGCGGCTGACCTGCTTCGCCACCAACACCCCGATCGCCCAACTGGAGCTGCGGCACCGTCGGCGGGCCCGCGCCGAGGACCGCATCCGCGCCGCCAGAGCCACCGGTCTGTGCAACCTCCCCCTGCACGACGCCGCGCAGAACCGCGTCCGGTCGGAGGTCGTCCAGCTCACGCTCGACCTGTCGGCCTGGATGCCGATGCTCGCCCTGACCGGCGACGCACGCAGGTGGGAACCCAAGCGCACACGACTGCGGCTGTTCTCCGCAGCCGCCCAGCTCGTCACCACCGGCCGTCACTGCTGCCTCCGCCTGGCCCGCCACTGGCCCTGGACCGACGAGACCACCACCGCGTTCGAACGCCTGCAGGCCCTGCCGAACCCCGACTGACCAGCGGCAACCCCATCCCGACGAGCAGCCGAACACCCCGGAGCCGTGGAATCCGGCGCCCACCCGGCGCGACAGTCGGGCCAACCGCATGCCCACCATCATCCTCACCAACCGAAACGGCCCGCCGGATGAACCGACGGGCTGTCACGAAAGATCGAGGCCAGCTCCTGCTGCTCGCGCCACTCGGCGAGGACGTGCTCCTGCTCCGACCTGGCGGAGGCGGCCAGCGACGCGTTGCCCAGCGCGGTCACCGCGGTGCTCCCGCTCGGGGTGAACAAGACCGGCGTCACCCCGGTGACCAGGTGGGTGCAGCTGGGCGGTACCCGATCCGTCGGCCCGCCGTGGCCGTACCCGTCTTCCCGGAGGCGCCGGGGGTAGAAACGGACTGGCCCCGCCCCGCGGTGAGGGCCCAGAGAGGTGTCCAGTGCAGGGCCGAAGATCGGTGTTGCTTCCTGCGCGGCTGCTGCTGGCGGGCGGGGCAGTTCGGTCGAGGGCGGCTGCGTCGCCCATGGCGTTCTGGCAGTTGGGCCCGCCTCGGCGCTCTGGCGTCCTTGCCGGGCTGGGCGGCGGGGCCTCGCCGACGGCATGGGTATAAAGGGTGAAGCAGGCCGAATGACGATTTTGTGTGCCATCGAAGGATGCTTGTGCAGCCTGATTCGTGCGTTGCTTAAATAGCTCTTGGTGATGGCTTGGATACCTGTTGTGGCTGGCATTTGACGATCCATAGCGTGTCTATGCACGTTCGTGACCCACATGAACGGACATCGGAGGGGAACTTCATGAAGAACACACGCGGTACCCGCTGGATACGCCGGGGCGCCGTGGGCGTCGCGGCCCTGGGCCTCACGCTCGGGGTGATCCCCGGCCAGGCGTCCGCCGACAGCGGTGTCATCTCCGCCTCGGACGGCCAGTGCCAGGCCCAGTGGCTGTCGGGGAACGACTGGTTCGGCATCCGGGACGGCGACATCTACGACAGCGACTACTGTTACGTCGACTACTCGTTCAACTCGGATCACTCGGCCCGCAGCCGGGTCTCGCGCGCGCAGGACATCAACACCAACTGGGGCTACTACGGCATCACCGTGACCTCCAGCTACATCTACTTCCACGTGTGCAAGGAGCGCCAGGACGACCCGGACATCTGCTCCAGCTGGGTCGGTACCAACGCCTGATCCGACAGCGCGTCAGCCGATGCAAGGAGTGAATGCGTGACACCCGTTCTGCAGGCCAGGGCCCTGCGCGTCAACTACGGCCCGGCTGTCGCGGTGGCGGGCGTCGATCTGAGCATCGGCTCCGGGGAGGTGGTGGGGGTGGTGGGCGCGTCCGGATCGGGCAAGACCACCCTCCTCCACTGCCTCTCCGGGCTCCTGGCCGCCGACAGTGGCAGTGTCCTCTTCCGCGACCGGCCGATCGAGGACATGACGGAGCGCCAGCGCGACGAACTGCGCCGCTCCCATTTCGGGTTCGTCTTCCAGTTCGGCGACCTCGTACCGGAGTTGACGCTGGTGGAGAACGTCTCGCTGCCGCTGCGCCTGCAGGGCGTGCGGGCGGCGCGGGCCCGGGAGCGTGCGGCCGAGCAGCTGGACGCGCTCGGCATCGGGCACCTGGGGCCGCGCACGGTCGGGGAGGTGTCCGGCGGGGAATTACAGCGGGCGGCGATCGCACGGGCGGTGGTGCACCGGCCGGACGTGGTGTTCGCGGACGAGCCGACGGGTGCGCTGGACGACCGCAACTCCGAGGCGGTGTTCGAGCTGCTGCTGCAGCAGGCCCGCACGCACGGCGCGGCGGTGGTCCTGGTCACCCACGATCGGCACCTGGCCGCGCGTACCGACCGCACTGTGGTCCTGGTCGGCGGACGGGTGGTCGGGGCCGGGGCCGGGGCGGAAGTCGAGGCCGGATGAGCGCGTCGTTGCGGACCGCGCTCGCGGTCGCCTGGCAGGCAGTGGTCTCACGCCAGGGTCGGCGCCGCGTCGTGCTGCTCGTCCTGGTGGGCGCGGTGGCCGCGCTGGGTGTGCTGGCCACCTTCGGCACCGCGGCGATGCAGGGGCGCGAGAGCGCCCGCGCGGCGGCGATGGTGCCGGTGTTCGGGCCTCAGCCGGGTCAGGGCGGCACCCCGGTGTTCAGTCGGCCGGGCGTCGCGGAGACCGGGTGGAGCGAGCTGGAGCAGGACTACCGGGGCCGTGCGGTGAAGATCGTGCGGGTGGCCGACCCGGCCGGGAACGGCCCGTTCGCGCCGGGCGTCACCGCCTGGCCGCGCCCGGGACAGGTACTGGTCAGCCCGGCTCTGGAGCGGCTGCTGAAGGACTCCGACGGGCAGATCCGGCGCTGGTTCACAGGCCAGGACGTCGCCGTGCTGCCGCCGGGCGCCGTCGGCAGTGCGGGCCAACTGCTGGCCTACGTGGGTGTCGCGCCCGAAGAACTGCGGAGCGGCCAGGGGTCTCTGGTGGGGTTCGGCGGCGAGGGTGGCCCAGGGTTCGGCTGGTACCCGGCGCTGGGCTGCATGCTCTTCCTGGTGCTGCCCGGGTTCGCCCTCGTGCTGACCGCGAGCCGCTTCGGGCGCCAGGTCCGCACCGTCCGCTACCAGGCCCTGCGACTGCTCGGCATGCCTGCTTCCCGGGCCCGGGCAGGGGGCGCGGTGGAGACGGCGCTGCCCGTCGTGGCCGGGGCGCTGCTGGCCGCGCTCGCCTGGCCGTGGCTGCTGTCGGACGCGTTCGTCCTTCCGGTGACCGGCCGCGAACTCTTCGGCGCCGACCTGCAGGTGACAGCCGCCCAGTCGGCGCTCACCGTGCTGGGCCTGGCCGCCCTCGCCGGAGTGCTGGGCGCGGCCACCGCCGCAGGCTCCGCCCGCACCGCGCGGGGCGTGCGCTTCCTCAAGCCGGTGCGCCTCACCAGCCCGTGGGTGGCGCTGCTGTTCGGCGCGGGTCTGCTGCTCGTCGCGGTCGCGTACTGGCGCCACAAGGCCCGCGATCCGCTGCTGTGGACGGCCATCGTCCTCCTCGGCGCGGGTCTGCCCAGTGCCGCGGCCTGGAGCGGGCAGCTACTGGCCCGGCTGTTGGGACGGATCGAGGTCGGTACGGTCTGGCTGCTGACCACCCGTCGGCTCGCCGCCGACGCCCAGTCCAGGTTCCGGGTCGCCGGGATGGTCGGGATCGCGGTGTTCGCCGTCGGCGCGGCCCAGCCCGTCGCCCAGGTCCTCGCCCAGCCGAACCTGCCCTGGGCAGCCCAGGCACGCGCCGCCGGGCACGCCGATCTCCTCGCCCGCGCCGAGACCCTGGAAGCCGCCCCCCTCCACCTGAACGAGCCCCCGGCCGCCGTCCGCTCCCTCGTCCCCGCCGTCGCCCTGTGGGAACCGGAGCAGGACACCGCCACCCGCCCCGCCGCCACCGCACTCGTCGCCACCTGCCCCCAGCTGGAAGCCCTCTTCGCCCAGCCCCTGCCCGACTGCCCCGGCGGCCGCATGGCGCTGCACCGCGCCGACGTCCCCTACCCAGCGGGCACCCCGGCAGTGGAACCGCTGCTGGTGCGCTCCGCCGACCTCGCCCGCGCGCAGACCGTCCCGCCCCCTGCCGTGGTACTGGCCGTCCCGGACGGGCAGGACGCCCCGGTGGAGGCCGCCATGGTGCTGCCGCCCGACGATCCCGCGCTCACCGCACTGGGCGAGCCCTTTCACTACACCGCCTACCTGAGGGTCCCGGTGGACACGGCCGTCTGGGAGGATGCCCGGGCCTGGGTGGTGTCCGCCTCGCCCGCCTACCGGCTGGACAACTCCTACCAGGTGTCGGAGGTCGTCGACAGCACCGGCAGCTGGGTCCTGCTCGGACTGACCACCGCAGCAGCGATCACCTTGCTCGGCGCCGCCCTGTCCATCGCCGAAGACGGCGGACGCCGCCGTGAATGGTTCGGCCTGCGCGCCCTGGGTGTCCCGCGCACCCGACTCACCGCGGTCCAACTCGCCGAAGCCGCCCTCACCTCGGCGGTCACTGTCACCCTCGCCACCCTCGCCTCCACCACGGTCGGCGCCGCCTACCTCCGCATCAACGACGACCACCTCGACAGCAGCCTCCCCTACCTCCTCGCCGCCCTCACCGGCGTCGCCGTCGTCGTCCTCACCGCCCTCGCCAGCAGCTGGACCACCCTGCGCAGCCCCCGCCGCCGGTCGCCCGCGGCCCAGCCCGCGAACACCGCCCACCCGGACCCGGAGCCGATTTCGCCGTGACCGAGCCCTGATGAAGAGACCGCTGTCCAACGAGTGAACAGGCCGCAGTGGAGAGCCGAGCCAGGCACCAGCTCCACCGTGACCGCGGGCGTGCCGATCCCGCCGGGCGGGGCCGCTTGCCATCCTCCCCAGCGTCGCCGGAGGCGAGGGTGGCCGCGCGGTCGGTGAAGTAGGCGTGGAACGCGCCGGTCTCGTCGTGCGCCCGGTAGTGCGCGGCCTGCTGCTCGGGCGTCTCGCACTGGCCGACGAACGGGCGGGCGTCGATGGTGACGAGAGTCTGATGCTTATTTGAAAAGTTTCGACTTCGTATCGGGATCGCCGCCCGGGCGGATGCGCCAGCGGGGGTGCGCCGGGCGGGTGATTCGGTTCGGGCGGGCGTGCGGGGCGGTCTCGGGGCGGTGGCTGCGGGGGAGGATTCCGCGCATACCGGGCGGCGGTGGGCCGGTGCGGCGGAAGGGCGGAGCTCGTGGACTTCGAACGGGAACCTGTCGCGGCGGGGGCGGACTGGCGGTCGGCCTCCCGCTGGGGGGCGGCGGTGCTGGTGGCGGCCGCGGTGGTGGCGCTGGTGGTCGCGCTGTGCGTGCTGCTGCGGGCGGCGGTGGTGCCGCTGCTGATCGCGGTGCTGATCAGCGCCCTGGTCGAGCCGGTCAGCCGGCGGCTGACCGCCCGCGGCCTGCCGCGGGCGCTGGCGGCGGCCACCGGCTGCCTGCTGCTGGTCGCGGTGGTCGGCGGGGCGCTGTGGGTGGTGGTGAGGCTGATCTCGGACGCGGCCTCCGGCCTCACCGCCTCGCTCCAGGCCGCCGCGGAGCGGGCCTCCGGCACCGACCCGTTCGCGCAGGCGGTGCGCGGTGCGGCGAGCGGCCTGCAGCAGTTGGGGCGGAGCCTGGGCGCGGGCGTGGTCTCCGGGGTGCTGAACGGGGTCGGCCTGGCCGCGCAGGTGCTGGCCTGCGGGGTGCTGACCCTGGCGCTGGCGTTCTTCCTGCTGAAGGACCGGGCGCTGCTGGTCGCCGCGCTGCGCAGGGCGGCCCCGGCCGGGCAGGAGGAGAAGGTCCTCGGGGTGGCCGGGACGGGGTACGCGGCGATGTCCGGCTTCATGCGCGGCACCACGATCATCGCGGGCATCGACGCGGGCTTCATCGCCCTCGGCCTGACCCTGCTCGGCGTGCCGCACGCGCTGGGCCTGGGCGCGCTGGTGTTCGTCGGCGCGTACGTGCCCTACGCGGGCGCGTTCCTGTCCGGACTGACCGCGGTGGTGGTGGCGTTCGCGGACGGTGGCCTCGGCGAGGCGCTGTGGGCGTTCGGCATCGTGCTGGGCGTGCAGGCGCTGGAGGGCGCGATCCTGCAGCCCGCGGTGCAGAGCCGGACGGTGCAACTGCACCCCGCCGTCGTCCTGTTGGCGATCTCGGCGGGCGCCTCGCTGGGCGGCCTGCTCGGGACGCTGCTGGCGGTGCCGCTGACGGCGGCCGCGGTCGGCGTGGTCAAGCAGGTGCGACGTTGGTAGTGCTGATGCGTCGTCAAATAATCGAGTCGGAACGGGAATTGATGCCGATCGGACCGGTTCTGCACGCTTCGATCCGAGGGTGAGGAGTGTGTTACGTTCCGTGCCCAGAGCATAGAAAGAGTGGACCCCGGCGGTGCTACCAACACCCCGGGGCCTGGCACAGGAGTAGCTTCCCATGCACGTTCATCGTAGCGCGCGCATGCGCGGATCCGACCCCTTCGCGGCGCTCCGCCCCGAGGCTTCGGGCATCGGCCACTGCGCGTTCGGCATCGCCGTCCGCATCCTCACCGACCCCGCCGGGTGCGACAGGGACGTCCGCGGATTCGCCGACGTCTCCCCGGAGGGGCGGACCGCGATCACCAACAGCTTCCGGGAGTTGCGGGACGCCGGTTTCTACTGGGTGGTGACCTTCAAGCTCCCCAACGGTCACATCATGAGTCAGACCCACCTCTTCGACACTCCGCAGCAGGTCGCGCCGGATCCCGTCCTACCGGGACCCGGTGGACGGGAGGCCGCTGCGCCTGTCGTTGTATTGAAAACCCGGAGGGGAAAACCCTCCCTCCCGACCGTCGACGCGACCGTCGACGCGACCGTCGACGCGACCGTCGAACCGGTCGCGGAGCCGGTTGCGGCGCCGGAGGCGGAACCGGTCGTGGTGGTGGAGGCCGAACCCGCCGTCGCGGCGCGGGTGGTGGACGAGGAGACGCGGGCGGCGGTGAGCCTGCTGTACCGGGCGATCCGGCCCGAACCCCGGTTGCGGCTCGGCGAGGCGGAGGCGCTGGCGCTGGCCCCGCTGGTGGTGGAGTGGCAGCGCCGCGGCAGCACGGCGGAGGACCTGGCACAGGCCCTGCTGCACAGGCTGCCGATGCTGATGCACTCCGCGCCGGGCGTGCTGCGCTACCGCCTGGAGCAGAAGATGCCGCCGGAGCCGGGCACGTTCGGGGAGCTGACCCTCGGAGCACCCCTGGGAGCGGCCCCGACGGCGCCGGGCGGGCCGCCGAGCGGGCCGCGGAGGGCCAGTTACGCCGAGTGCGCCAAGTGCCATGACCCGGTGCCGAGTCCGGGCATCTGCGGCCCCTGCGCGGGGCTGCCCCACCGGCCGGTCGCGGTCGGCGGCGGCTCGGGAGTCGTCCGGGCCGGAGCGCGACGGGCCAGGGCCGCCCTGCGGGCGGCGCAGGACGTGCTGCAGGTCGGACCGTGCCCGGACGCCGCCGCGGGGTAGCGGACTCCGGCTCGGCGGTGCATTCGTCGGCCCTCGCCGGCCTCGATCTCCTGTCCCGGACCCGGGTGCAGAGCACGCGTCTCGGATTTCGGCGCGGGCTTGCCGGGAATCGGGGCGCCGTCAACGGAGTTGGTGGGGGGACGAATCGTCTTTGGAGGGTCATGCGAGCGATACAGGTGTACGAGGTCGGCGGTCCCGAGGTGTTGCAGGAGGCCGAGGTGGACCAGCCGCGGCCGGGCCCGGGCGAGGCGGTCGTGGAGGTCGCCGCATCCGGGGTCAACTTCCTCGACGTCTACCACCGCGAAGGCCGGTACGGCCTCCCGCTGCCCTTCACCCCGGGCACCGAGGGCGCCGGCAGGGTCGTCGAAGTCGGACCCGGCGTCGCTGACGTCGCGGTCGGGGACCGGGTCGGTTGGGTGGAGACTCCCGGCACCTACGCCGAGCGGGCCGTCGTGGACGCCTCCCGGCTGGTGCCGCTGCCCGACGACATCGACTTCGAGACGGCCGCCGCCGTGCTCCTCCAGGGCATGACCGCGCACTACCTCATCAAGGACGCCTACCCGGTTCAGGAGGGCGACACGGTGCTCGTGCACGCGGCTGCCGGTGGCATGGGGCTGCTTCTGACCCAGCTCGTCACCCATCTCGGCGGCAGGGTGATCGGCACGACGTCGACCACGGCGAAGGCCGAGCTGGCGAAGCGGGCCGGGGCCGCCGAGGTGATCCTCTCCTCCGCGGTCGACGATCTCGCAGCCGAGGTGCGGCGGCTCAACGGCGGTCAGGGACTGCCGGTCGTCTTCGACGGCGTCGGCGCGCACACCTTCGAGGCGAGCCTCGCCAGCCTGCGAACCCGCGGCCACCTCGTGCTCTTCGGCGCGGCGAGTGGTGCCGTGCCCCCGTTCGACCCGATGCGGCTCGCCCAGGGCGGTTCGCTGACCCTGATCCGGCCCAGCCTCGGGCACTACATCGCCGATCGGTCCGAACTGCTCCGACGGGCCGCCGATGTGTTCGAGTGGGTGCGCTCCAAGGCGCTTGAGGTCAACGTGACGGGCCGCTACGCACTGTCCGAGGCCGCCCGGGCCCACAGCGATCTGGAGGCCCGGCGCACCACCGGCAAGCTGCTCGTCCTACCCGGTGCGGCCGCTCCCGGACGCCGCGAGGAGACGCAGAGCTGATCGCGGGCGACGAGGCCGCCGCCGATCCGCCCTCCCCGGTCCGTCCGGTGCGGCGTCCGGCCCGGACGGCCCACCCGAAACGGGGAACCCGCCAACTGGGCAGGTGACCCGTCCGGGCAGACCCGCGGGGCAGCAGTATCGGCGCGCCCTCCAGCCAAATCGCCTTCAGGGGGCGAAGGTTGACGGCTGTATGCGTGCGAAGGCCCCGGCGGCAGACGTCACGCCGGGGCCTGCTGGGTTGTCATGCGGCGGGGAGATCGCCCGTCTTGAGGCTGGTGACGAAGGCCTGCCAGGCGTGGGTGGTGAAGGTGAGGCGGGGGCCGTCGGGGTCCTTGGAGTCGCGGACGGTGCCGGGGTCGGCGTCGTCCACCTCGATGCAGTTCCCGCCGTCGCCGCCGCTGTAGGACGACTTGCGCCAGGTCGCTTCGCTCATGGGCGTGATCCTCCGTCAGGTGGTGGGGAATGCTCCGGCCTTGATGCCGGTGAGGAAGGCTTGCCAGGTGTGGGTGGTGAAGGTGAGGCGGGGGCCGTCGGGGTCCTTGGAGTCGCGGACGGTGCCGGGGTTGGCGTCGTCCACCTCCACGCACTCGCCGCCGTTGCCGCCGCTGTAGGACGACTTGCGCCAGGTGGAGGGGCTGAGGTCGGTCGCTTCACTCATGTGCGTATTCCTCCGCCGCCGACTCGATCAGGTCCAGGGACGCCACTGGCGACAGCGCGACGGCCCTGGCCAAATCGTATGACCCCTGGCAACGGGCGACCAGGGCCGGATCGTCGAGCAACTGGCCCGAGTGCAGGCCCTCGACGTACGCCACCGGTGGGGCTTCCGCGAACGTCATCAGGAAGACCGAACCTTCTGTCATGGCGTGTGCACCAGCGCTGAACGGCAGTACCTGGAGCAGGAGTTTGCCCGCCTCCGCCAGCCCGAGGAGGCGGCGTAGCTGCTCGGCCATCACGGGTCCGCCGCCCACGGGTGTCCGGATCACCGTCTCGTGCAGGATCACCCACAACAAGGGCGCTGTTGGACCGGCCAGGATGCGGGCCCGATCGAGTCTGGCCGTCACCGCGTCGTCCACGGCTCCGGCTGCCGCGAACGGTTTGGCCGCGCGGACGACGGCGCGTGCGTAGTCGGCCGTCTGCAGCAGCCCTGTCACCAGGGTCGGCGCGTAGTGCGAGATCGTCTCCGCCTGGGCCTCCAGCTCGGCGGCCCGCGCGAAGTGGGCGGCGTGCCGGGTGCGGGCGACCATGGGGTAGAGGCGGGTGAAGTGGCCTCCGGTGCCGAGGGCGGCGTCGAGTCGCTCGGAGAGGTCCGCCTGCGGTTTGCGGACCGCGACTTCGATCTGGCCGATGTACGCGCCCGAGCAGAAGACCAGTTCGCCCAGTGCGCTCTGCGAGAGGCCCTTCTCCTCGCGGAGTCTGCGGACCTCGGCCCCGTAGAAGGCGCTGGGGGAGGAGGCGGAGTCGAGGTTCTTCGGGCCGACCATGCGTCACCCCCCGCTTCCAGCTGTGCCGTTGCTGCGTCTGCGCCCCTGTTCAGGGTAGCGAGCGGTGCCGAATCTGGTGGCGGAAAGTGGAGAGCCGACAGCACGGAGCGACGATGGCGGAGACGGAACGCGAGGCGGCGCGGTTGCGCGCGCACCGCGTGGCGGCGGAGGAGGCGGCGGATGCCGTGGAGACGGCGTGGCGGCTCGCGGGGTTGCCGTCCGAGCCGGGGGTGATGCCCGTGACGCGGGGGAGCGGGCTGGGTGCGGGCCCGCACGTCTCGCTCGGGGGGTGCAGCGTGGCCGCGGCCCGGGCGTTGGCGGAGGTGCTGACGGAGTACACCCGGTTGACGGGGCGGCTGGTCGACGGGCGGGCCCAGCGGGTCCTGGCGCGGGTGCTGGCCGAGCACGGCGTGCGACCGGCCCTGCCGGGGGACGGGGCGTACGTGGTGCTGCGGGGGGTGGGCGCGTGAGCGGTGCGGAGTGGGAGCCCCGGGAGGGGCGGGTGGCGTACGACCGGCGTTCGGGGGAGGACGTGCGGGTGATGGCGGTGCACGCCTGCGGGGTGTTCGTCCGGAGTCTGCGGGACGGGCGGGAGGGCGTCACCGCGCTGGGGGAGCTCGCCCCGCCGGAGCGTGGGGCGGAGGAGTCGTGACGGAGGCGTCCCGGCGGGCGTGGGAGGCGGCGGTCCGGTTGGTGGAGTTGCTCGGGGTGGAGGTCGGGCTGTCGGAGGGGGAGGAGGGCGTGCAGATCCTGCTCGAACTGCCGATGGAGGGAGGGCACGACCCCTGTGTGGAGGTGCTCGCCGTCCTGGGCGGCGCCGACCGCTACGGCCACCGGCGGCGGTCCGGCCGCGAGCACCTGTGGGCCGTCTTCCGGTAGGGGCGGCGGTCACGATTCTTGCCTCTGGGGCAAGTGGATTCTTGAAACGTCAACAGTCTGTTTAGGATTCCGGGGTCGCATATCCGCTGATCAGGAAGGTCTCGCATGTCCGTCACCCCGAACGCCGCCGCGCTGGGACGCCGGGCGTGGCACGCGATGCGGGCCGGGGGCTTTGCCACCGGGGCACTGCTGGTGCTGGTCGCGGTCGGCGTGCTGCTGCACCAGCCGGTGCTGATACCGCCGCTGGCGGCGAGTGCGGCGCTGGTGCACGGGGCGCCCGGGCTGCCGATCTCGCAGCCGCGGAACCTGGTGGGCGGGCAGCTGCTGTCCGCCGTGGTGGGGTTCCTGGTGCTGGCGGCGGCCGGGCCGGGGCCGTGGGCGGCGGCGGTCGCGGGCGGGCTGGCGCTGGTGGCGATGCTGGTCGCGCACGTGCCGCACTCGCCCGCGGCGGCGACCGCGGTGATCGTGGTGCTGCAGTCGCCGCGGCCGGGGGTCTTCCTGCCGCTGCTGGCCCTGGCCGCGGCCGTCCTGGTGCTGTTCGGGCTGCTGCCGCACCGGGTCGGCGGGCACCCGGTGCGCTACCCCGCGGCCTGGTGAGCGCCCGGGGTCAGTGCTGCTCGACGGGCGGCGGGGAGGCCGGGAGGGCGGGCAGCCGGACGTCGACCACGGTGGTGCGGGTGACCGGTTCGGAGCCGTCCGCGAGGGGGAGTTCGGCCCAGACGACCTTGCCGCGCGGCGAGGTGCGGTAGTAGCCCCAGCGGGAGGAGAGCTCGTCGACCAGGTGCAGGCCGCGGCCGCCGGTGGCGTCGGGGTCGGCCGTCCGGGGGCGGGGCGGGCGCGGGTCGTGGTCGCCGACCTGGACCAGCAGCGCGCCGTCGTGCAGCACCAGGGAGAGGGTGAAGCCGGGCGGGCCGCAGCGGGCCCGGACCGCGTTGGTGGCCAGTTCGGAGACCACCAGCCGGGCGGAGTCGGAGAGCTCGCCCCTGGTCCGCCAGCACTGCAGCACCTGCGCGGTGTGGCGGCGGGCCCCGGCGACCGATTCGGGGGTGCTGTCGAGCGTCAGCAGGCTGAGGTGCGGTCGGCTTCGGGACATCGCGGGCCTCCGGTGGGTGGCGGGCAGGGGCGGGGCGGGGCGGGGCGTCCGGCCAGGGGCAGGGGGTGACCCGCACCATCCAGGATCCGGTGACACGCCGACGGCCCACCACGGCCGGAAGTCCCGGGGGAGCGGGTACTTCGGGACGGGCGGGCCGGTCGGAGGTGGGTAGGCGGCGTTAACCGGCCGCGGTCCGAGGGCGACCGACGGGGGGTCAGCCGCGGCGCGGCTCCCAGCGCATCAGGCGCCGGGAGAGCACCGCGGCCCCGGCCAGCCAGGCGGCCAGCAGCAGCAGCGACGGCCCGGCGGACGTCCAGCCGTGCACCAGGTCCAGCTCCCGCAGCGGGCCGCCCGCCCAGGTCTCCGCGCCGAACTCGCGGCCGAACCAGGCGGTGCGCAGCCCCCGCACCACCGGGGAGAGCGGCAGCGCGCCGGACGGCCCCCGCAGCCAGTCGGGCAGGCCCGCGACCGGGGTGAACACGCCCGCGCCGAACATGCACAGCACCAGCACCGGCGTCGCCACCAGCGGCGCCGACTCGGCCGACGGCGTCACCCCCGACAGGGCCACCGCCAGCACCGCGAACAGCAGGTAGCCGCCGAGCAGGACGAGCAGCAGCAGCGCCGGATCGGCCGGCAGCGGCGCCCCGAACCAGCCGACCGCGACGCCGCCCAGCACCAGCGCCTGGACCAGCACCACCACCCCGCCCGCGCCCAACTGCCCGGCCAGGACGGCGCTCGGCGGGCACTCGGTGCCGCGCAGCCGCTTCAGCACCAGCTCCTCGCGGCGCGACACCACGCTGCCCAGCAGGTGGACGAACGAGGTGACCAGGGCCAGCCCGAGCAGCCCCACCGCCACGTACCCGGCGGCGTTCACCCCGCCGATCTCCCGCTCGCGCAGCGGCGCCGCGACCACCAGGTTGAGCAGCACCGGCAGCAGGAACCCGATGAAGGTGGAGCGCCGGTTGCGCCAGAACACCTTCCAGGAGAGGGCGAACTGCCCCTTGGCGTAGGCGGACCAGCTCATCGGGACGCTCCCAGCGGGGTGGTGGGGTGGTGGCGGTCGGCGAGGTCGAGGAAGACGTCCTCCAGCGAGCCGGAGCGCACCTCCAGGCCGTCCAGTTCGACGCCCCGGGCGGCCGCCCAGGCGTGCAGCGCGGCCAGTGCGGGCGCCGAGCGGGGCACCCGGTAGACCGCCCGGTTGTTGCTCAACGATGGTGCTGTGCCCAGGAGTTCGGGCAGCTCGGCGAAGCCGTGGCCGGGCGGCAGCGGCAGGCTGATCAGGTCGCCACGGCCGGACAGCACCTGGGCGACGGTGCCCTCGGCGGCGATCACCCCGCGGTCCATGACGGCCACCCGGTCGGCCAACTGCTGGGCCTCCTCCAGGTAGTGGGTGGTCAGCACCACCGTGGTACCCGCCGCGCGCAGCTCCTCGACCAGCCGCCAGGTGGCCCGCCGGGCCTCCGGGTCCAGGCCGGTGGTCGGCTCGTCCAGGAACAGCAGCTCCGGGTCGTTCAGCACGGCCAGCGCCAGGTCCAGGCGGCGGCGCTCGCCGCCGGACAGCTGGGCGACCCGGGTGCCGGCCTTCGCCTCCAGGGCGACCTTCGCCAGCACCTCGGCGGTCGGCCGGGCCCGGCTGGTGAAGGAGCGCCAGCAGTCCACGGTCTCCTTGACCGTCAACTCCTTGAAGAACCCGCCCTCCTGGAGCATCACCCCGGTGCGCCGACGGAGCTGCGGGCCCGCCGCGAACGGGTCCAGGCCGAGGACCCGGACCCGGCCCGAGGTCGGCGGGTGGTAGCCCTCCAGCACCTCCAGGGTGCTGGTCTTGCCCGCGCCGTTGGTGCCGATCAGGGCGAACAGTTCGCCGCGGGCGATGGAGAAGGAGATTCCGCGCACGGCCTCGTATTCTCCGTAACTGCGCCGCAGGTCCACTACCTCCACGGTCGGGGACTTCTCGGAAAGAGGTGTCATGCATGCAGCGTGACGGGTGCGGGCCGGGAACGGCAAGTAGCGCATCGCCGCAGGTCAGAACACGTGCAAAATGTCATCTCGGGCGGTGACATTTACGCCCCGCGGAATCTGACATCTCCTACTGCACGGATTTTCGGAACCCGGTCATAGTTGAGACATCGCCGAGAGCGGCACCGGGGAAATCGGGACCGGGAAAGCGAACGGCGGGAAAAGGAAGACCGAGGCGACCGACCCGGGAAGCGGGCCGGAGCCGCGCAACAGAAGGAGCCTCCCATGGCGCAGAACGAGATCAACAAGGACGAGCAGTTCGACATCGAGGTCGAGGAGCTGGACACCGTCAACGGCGGCGTCTCCGTCTCCTCCCTGCTCTCCGCCGCCTGCCCGGTGTCGAGCTTCAGCTCGGTGTCGAACTCCGTCGCCGAGGTCTCGGCCGAGTAATTCGGGTCCTGTGCGGGGGTGGTCCGCTCTCCGGCGGCCCACCCCCGCACCCCGCTCCGGCCCCGACGACCGAGCCACACCGCCAGATTGAAGGAGAGCCGGGCATGGACAGCCTCCGGCACGAGCTGACGCGGTTCATCCAGCAGCCCGCCGCTCAGCAGGACCCACCCGCGCTCTACCGCCGGCTGCTGGCCGAGGCGCCCGTCCTGGACCTCGGCCCGCTGTACGTGGTCTCCGGGCACCAGGAGATCCTCGCCGTCCTGATGAACCCCGGCACCAACGTCGACCCGACCACCGTCGGACTCCCCCGGGCCGGGAACACCGCCCTGCTCAAGGTGGTCAACCGGATGCTGCCGATGCGCGACGGCGCCGACCACACCCGGCTCAAGCGGCTCGCCACCGCCGCGTTCAGCCACCGCAGGCTGGAGCAGATGCGCGAGCGGATCGAGACCACCGCCGCCCGGCTGCTCGCCCCGCTGGTCGCCGCCGGCTCCTTCGAGCTCGTCGCCGACCTGGCCGTCCCGCTGCCGGTCGCCGTCTCCTGCGCGATCCTGGACGTCCCCGACTCCGAGCAGGGCCGGATCACCGGCTGGGCCGGCCTGGTCGCCCGCGCCATGCTCGACCCCGCCGGCACCGGACCCGGAGCCGCCGCCGTCGACGCCGAGTTCGCCGAATTCCACGCCTACGTCGAGGAGTTGTGCGCCCAGCGGGCCGCCCGGCCCGGCGACGACCTGATCAGCAAGCTGGCCACCGCCCGCGGCGAGGGCCGACTCGACACCGAGGAACTGCTCGCCTTCGTGGTGATGCTGCTCGCCAACGGCCTGGAGACGCTCACCTCCGGACTCGCCGTCGCCGCCTGGGAGTTGATCCGCACCCCCGGCCTGGCCGCCCGGCTGCGCGCCCGGCCCGCACTGGCCGCCGCCGTGTTCGACGAGGCCCAGCGCCTCGGCAGCCCCGTCCGGGCCAGCGCCCGCGCCCTGACCCGCGAGGTCGCGCTCGGCGACACCGTCCTCCCGGCCGGCAGCGTCGCCATGCTGCTGTACGCCGCCGCCAACCGGGACCCGCGCCGCTACGCCGACCCCGACCGCTTCGACCCGGACCGCCCCGAACGCCAGCACCTCGCCTTCGGCCACGGCCCGCACCACTGCCTGGGCGCCCCGCTCTCCCTGATCGCGGGCGCCGCCGTCCTGCGCGGCCTCGCCGAGGCCGACGCCGTACGGGAGTTGAGCACCACCCTGACCGACGCCACCGCCCGCCCGAACGAACAGTTCGCCTTCGGCGGGGTGCGCGAACTGCCGGTGTCCTGCCCGCTGCGCACCGCGCCGCAGCCCGCGCCGATGGAGGTGGCGGCATGAGTACCGCGACGAATCCGCAGGCCGCGGAGACGGATCACAAGCGCACGAAGCGGGACACGGGGAGGGACACCGGGACACCGCCCGCGGCGGAACCCGAGCAGGACGCCGGGGCGCCCTCGCGCACCGCCGCCGTCGCCGCCGCCCGGGCCGCCGCCGTGCTGGAACCCGGGCTCGACCAGCCCGTCCGGCTGATCGGCCCCCGGCTGTGGCTGGCCGCCGCCGCCCTGCTGCTGGCCGTCGGTGCGGGCGCGGGCTGGGCGGTGTGGGGCAGGCTCCCGCACACCATGACCGTGCACGCCGTCGCCGCGCACGGGGACGCCCCCGTCCGGGTCGCCGCCGAACACGCGGGCAGCCTCGTCGAGTTCGAGGTCCGACCGGGCGACGCGGTCACCGCCGGACAGGTGCTGGCCCGGGTCGGCGACGGCGAACTCACCGCCCCCGAGAGCGGCACCGTCAGCGCCCTGCTGGTCCCGCCCGGCACCCAACTCTCTCCCGGCACAACCGTGCTGGCCCTCGACCCGGCCACCGCCCCGGCCACCGTCCGACTGCTGCTGGACGACCCGGAGGACGCGGCGAAGCTCGCCCCCGGCCTGCCCGTGCTCGTCCCGGCACCCGGCGGGGGAGCGGTGCGCGCCGTCATCGACCGCGTCGAGGCGCTGCCCGTTCGCGCCGACTCGCTCGACGGCACCCTGCCGGTCGCCGTCCCCGGCCTGCCGTCCGGCGGCGCCCCCGTCTGGGTCGCTTACGCCCGGCTCCCGCAGGGCGTCGCGTTCGCCGGCCCGCTGGCCCTGGACGTCCGGGTCGACCTCGGCAGCCGGCACCCGTACCAGGCAGTGCTGGGACAGGAGGCGAAGCGATGAAGCCCGCCCGGGCCGCGGCCGTCGAGCCGCCCGCCACCGGACCGCGCACCGCCAACAGCGGCCCGCCGCAGCCGGAATCGCAGCCGGAGCAGAAGTCGGAGCAGAGGTCGGAGCAGAAGTCGGAGCAGAAGTCGGAGCAGAAGGGGCCGCGGAAGAAGCGCACCTACCTGCGCACGCCGGTCGTTCCGCAGATGGAGGAACAGGACTGCGGGGCCGCCTGCCTCGCCGTGGTGCTCGGCGCGTTCGGTCGGCGGGTCACCCTGAACGAGGCCTCCCGGGCCTGCGGGGTCAGCCGCGACGGGGTCAGCGCCGCCGCCGTCGCCCGCGCCGCCGGACGCTACGGGCTGCAGGCCCGCGGCCGCCGGGTGGTGCGCCGCGAGGGGGAGCGGCTGGAGGGCCTCGACGCGGTGCCGGTGCCGTCCGTGGTGCTGGTCACCGGCCCGCACTTCGCCGTCTTCGAAGGCGTCAAGCGCGGCCGGGTGCACGTCAACGACCCCGCGCTGGGCTCCTACTCCGCCACCCCGGCCGAGTTCTGGGACTCCTTCGCGGGCATCGCCGTCGGCTTCGAGCCCGGCCCCGACTTCGAACCCGGCGGCCGCCGCTTCCCGCTGCTGCGCTCGCTCGGCGCCCGGATGCGGCCCTACGCCTGGCCGATGCTGGCCGCCGTGCTGGTCGGCATGCTGATGACCGTGCCCGGCGTGGCCTCCGCGTTCCTGCTGCGCACCTACCTGGCCACCGTCGTCAACGGCGGCGCCGCCGACTGGGCCCTGCCGCTGACCCTGGCCGGGGCCGCCGTCACCGGGCTCGTCCTGGCCGGGAACTGGCTGCGCTCCGCGATGGTCAACCGGGTGCTGGAGGCGATGGCCGCCCGCTCCTCCGCCGCTTTCCTGTGGAAGATGCTGCGGCTGCCCGGCGCCTTCTTCCACCGCCGCCAGCTCGGCGGCCTGGTCACCCGCGTCCAGCTCAACGACGGTCTCGCCAACCTGCTCTCCTACCGGGTCGCCGGGGCGGCCTCCTCGCTCGCCGCCGCCGCCGTCCACCTCACCGCGCTGCTCTGGCTCGCCCCGAGGCTCGCCGTGATCCCGGTCGCCGTCGCGGTGCTGGACGCGCTCGCGCTGCGCTCCGCCGACCGGCGGCGCGGCGGCACCATCCACCGGCTGCACGCCGAGGGCCACAAGCGCGACGGCGTCGCGTTCGCCGGAGTGTCCGCGATCGAGACGGTCAAGGCCGAGGGCGCCGAGGACGCGCTGTTCCGCTCCTGGGCCGGCTGGCAGGCCCGCGCCGCCCACACCGGGCAGCAGGTCGCCCGGAGCGTCCTGGTGCCGCTCTCGCTGCCCGGCGCGCTCAACTCCGCCGCCGCGGCCGCCGCGGTGATCGCCGGAACCGCCCTGCTGCTGGCCGGAACGCTCTCCTTCGGCACCCTGCTGGCCTTCCTGCTGCTGCTCAACGGCTTCCTGCTGCCCGTCTCCCAACTCGTCGGCACCGGCTCCGAGTTCACCGTCGCCCGGGCCCAGAACGCGCTGCTGGAGGACATCGAGACCAGCGAGGTCGACCCGTACCTCACCCCGGTCCTCGACGCCCCCGCCGAACCCGTCCGGCTGCGCGGCGAACTGGAGCTGCGCGACCTGGAGTTCGGCTACGACCCCAACCGGCCCCCCGCCCTCACCGGCATCTCGCTGCGGATCGCCCCCGGCGAATGGGTCGCCGTGGTCGGCGGCAGCGGCAGCGGCAAGTCCACCCTGGCCCGGCTCGCGGCCGGCGTCCTGCGTCCCTGGAAGGGCGAGGTGCTGCTCGACGGCCGCCCCCGCGACGACTGGCACCGCGCCGTCGTCACCGGGCAGGTCGCCTACGTCGAGCAGCAGTTGCGCCTCTTCGAAGGCACCGTCCGGGAGAACCTCACCCTCTGGGACCCCTCGGCCGACGAGGACGTCCTGCACCGGGCCCTCGCCGACGCCGAAGCCGCCGAACTCGTCCACCGCCGCGGCGGGTTGGACGCCCGGATCGACGAGGACGCCCGCAACTGGTCCGGCGGCGAACGCCAACGCATCGAGATCGCGCGGGCGTTGGCCCTCGAACCGGTGCTGGTCGTGCTCGACGAGGCGACCAGCGCACTCGACGCCCACACCGAGGCCGCCGTCAACGGGCACCTGCGCCGCCGCGGCGTCAGCTGCCTCGTGCTGGCCCACCGCCTCAGCACCATCCAGGCCGCCGACCGGGTCGTGGTGATCCGGGACGGCCGGATCGTCCAGCAGGGCCCGCCCGCCGAACTCGCCGAACAGGACGGCCCCTACCGCGAGTTGCTGCGCGAGACCGGGGCCGCCGCGGCGGGCGCAACCGCCGGGCCCGCCGCGGGCGGAGCCGCTGCCGCGGGGCGTTCCGGGCCGGGGGCGGCAGCCGTCCGTCCCTCCCGCACCGCAGGGGCAGCCGCTGCCGCGTGGCCGGAGGAGCGAGGGGACGGGGCGCCGCCCGCCGCGGGCGGAGCCGCTGCCGCGGGCGGGGGCCGCGGGGCGGGCGCAACCGCCGGGGCGGCAGGGAGCCCGGGCGGGGCGTCGTCCGTCGACGTCCGCCCGGTCGGGCCCGCCGCAGGCGCGTCGCTGCCCGTGGCCGGTCGCGAGGCTGCCGCGGACCGCTCCGCCGCCCCCGCGGGCGCGTCGCGGGCCCCCGGGAGCACCACCGAGAACCAGCCCGTCCGGACGGAGGAGCAGGCATGAGCACCATGACCACCCCCGCCGCCCCCGCGGGCGGGACGCAGACCACCGCGGCGGACCCCGAGCGCGGCCCGGCGACCCGGGCCGACGCCACCGCGGACGCCAACCGGACCGCACTCGCGGACGCGTTGGCGGAGTTCGGCACCACCACCCGTCCGCACACCTCCCCGCGCCCCGGCGGAGCCACGCCGACAGCGCCGCGCCACCGCGCGGACCAGGCGCGGGAGGTGCTGCGGGCCCTGGGGGTGCCGGTGCCCGACCAGGTCCCCGCCGCGGTGCGGGACGCCGCCGACCCGGTGACGGCGCTGCTGCGCCGGGCCGGGGTGCGCTGGCGTCCCGTGACGCTGAGCGGCGGGGACGAGAACGGCACGGCCGGGCCGATGGTGGCGTTCGCCGCCGAGGACGGCCGGCCGATCGCCCTGGTCCCCCGGGCCGGGCGGCACCGCCGCCACGACCCGGGTTCCGAACGGGCTTCCACCCGTGCGGAGTTGAGCCGCCAGGCGCTGCTGCTGTACCCGCCGCTGCCGCCGGGGTGCCCGACCCCGGTCGACCTGCTGCGCTTCGCCCTCGCCGTGCCCGGTGCCCGCCGGGACCTGGCGGTGCTGAGCGGGGCCGGTCTGGTGTCGGCGCTGCTCGGCCTGCTCGTCCCGCTGTCCACCGGAGTGCTGCTGCCCGGCCTGCTGCTGGCCGAACGGCACCCGGTGCGCTGGCTGGCCGTGCTGCTGGGCACCGCGGTGGCGGCGTCCTGGCTGCTCACGCTGGTCCGCAACACCGCGGCCGTCCGGCTCACCGGCCGGGTGCAGCACGCGCTCGAACCCGCTGTCTGGGACCGGCTGCTGGCCCAGGACGCGCGGTTCTTCCGCGACTACACCACGGGTGACCTGGTGCACCGGGCGAACGCGGTGGCGCAGGCCCGGCAAGCCCTCTCGGAGGTGCTGGTGGGTGCCGTGCTGGGCGCGGTGTTCGCCGTCACCGGGCTGACGGTCCTGCTGCTGGTGGACTGGCGGCTCGGCGGGCTGCTGCTGCTCGCCGTGCTGGCGGTGACGGCCGGGCTGCTGCTGCTCGGCCGTCGCCGCCAGGAGCACGAGTCGAAGGTGTACGAGGCGCACGGGCAGCTGCAGGGCGTGCTGTACGGGCTGCTGCTGGGCATCGACAAGATCCAGACCGCGGGCCGGGAGATCCAGGCCTTCGCCCGCTGGGCCGTCCCGTTCGCCGGGCAGAAGCGCGCGGACGCCGCCGCGATGCGCACCGAGGCGCTGTCCGGCGCCCTCACCGCCGCGCTCCAGCCCCTGCTGCTGGCCGTGCTGCTGGCCGGGGCGACGTTCGGTTCGGCCGCCGAGGCCGGGCACCTGGTGGCGGCGGGCGTGGCGGCCGGCCAGGTCGCGCTGGCGCTGGGCCAGGTCACCCACGCCGCGGCGGGCGCGTACGGGGTCGCCCCGGTGCTGGAGCGGCTGCGGCCGATCCTCGCCGAACCGGCCGTGAACGCCGCCGAGCGGAGCGGCCGGCTCGCCGACCCGGGCCGGCTGAAGGGGCGACTCGCCCTGGAGCACGTGGTGTTCCGCTACCCGGGCAGTGCGCTGCCCACCCTGGACGGGGTGTCGCTGCGCGCCGAGCCGGGCGAGTTCGTCGCGGTGGTCGGCCCGTCCGGCGCCGGGAAGTCCACCCTGGTCCGGCTGCTGCTCGGCTTCGAGCAGCCCGAGGCCGGGGCGGTCCGCTACGACGGCCGCGAACTGGCCGAGCTGGACGCCCGGTCGGTGCGCCGCCAGCTCGGCTCGGTGCTCCAGCACGGCCGGATGCTGCGCGGCTCGCTGCTGGAGAACCTGGCCGGGGCCGACCCCGACGTCACCGAGGACCGGATCTGGCACGCCGCCGAACTCGCCGGGATCGCCGACGAGTTGCGGGCCCTGCCGATGGGCCTCGGGACGAGGGTCGGCGAGGACGCGCAGGGCTTCTCCGGCGGCCAGGTGCAGCGCCTGCTGCTGGCCCGCGCCCTGGTCCGCGACCCGGCCGTGCTGCTGCTCGACGAGGCCACCTCCGCGCTCGACAACGCCACCCAGCAGCGGGTCGCCGCCGCCGTCGCCGGCCTCGACCGCACCCGCCTGGTGATCGCCCACCGACTGAGCACCGTCCGCACCGCCGACCGCATCTACGTGCTGGACGGGGGACGGGTGTCCGCCGAGGGCACCTACCGCGAACTTCTCGGCACCGACCCGCTGTTCACCCGCCTCGCCCGCCTCCAGGAGATGTGAGATGTCGCTCGACGTTCAGACCTGGCTCCGCACCCCCGGGGCCTCGGGCCACCAGGCCCCGACGGCCGTCCTGCTGCCCGGCCTGCCCGGCGCCGACGAGCGGCTGCACGCCGTGATCGCCGCCGCGGCGAGCTTCGAGGAACGCGCCGCGGCCCGCGACGACGGGCAGGCCCTGTTCGCCCCCGACCCGGCCGAGGACCGGCGCAGCCGCACCGCCGCCGTCGAGACCTGGCTGCGCCGCGCCGCGGGCGACCAGCGCTCCGCCGGGGTGCTGCTCGACCACCTCGCCGAGACCGGCCGCCCGCTCGGCGACGGCCTGCGCCGCGTCCGCCTCGCCGACCCGGCGAAGCTGCCGTCCTGGGCGTACCCGCTGGCGGTGTTCCTGCGCGCCCAGAGCACGGCCCCCGCGACCGGGCCGGGCGCGGTCGCGGCGGGCTTCGTGGCCGCCGCCGACGCCCTGCTGCCCGCCGGGGAGGGCGCGGTGCTGGGCGTCCCGGTCACCGTGAAGGGCCGCGCCGACGTGGTCTCCACCCTGACCGGGCGGCTGGTGGAGGTCGCCAACCTCACCCTGTGCCAGGAGTTCCAGCTCGCCACCGGCCGCCCCCGCGCGACGGGTTGGGACGCCGAGGGCGGCCCGGACGCCTCCGCCGCGGGCTGGCTGGCCCGGCTGGAGCGGCTGCCCGCGCTGGCCTACCTGATCGGCACGGTCTGCCGCCAGTGGCAGGAGATGTACACCGAGATGTTCGCCCGCTTCGCCGCCGACCGGGCCGGCCTGGTGGCCGAGATGTGGGGCGGCACCGACCCGGGCGCGCTGGACGCGGTGCACGGCGACGCGGGCGACCGGCACGCCCAGGGCCGCTCGGTGGCGCTGCTGCGCTTCGAGAACGGCGCGGGCGTGGTCTACAAGCCCAAGGACATGCGGCACGCCGCCGCCTTCCTCGGCCTGGTCGAGCGCCTCAACCGCGAGCTCTCGCTCGACCTGCCGCTGCGCACCGTGCTGATCCGCTCCGACCGCGGCGACGACGGCCACGGCGCCTCGCTCAGCACCGACTGCTCCGGCGACTACGGCTGGGAGGAGCTCGTCCCGTCCCGCCCGTGCACCGAACGGGCCGGCTTCGCCCGGTTCTACCGCCGCCTGGGCATGACGATCCGGCTGGTGCAGCTGCTGGAGGGCCGCGACATGTGGGCCGACAACCTGCTGGCCGACGGCGAGCACCCCGTCCTGATCGACCTGGAGTGCCTGCTCTACCCGCGGGTCCAGAACCCGCCGGTGCTCAAGGAGGCCCAGCACGCCCTGCTGGACGAGCTGGAGACCACCGTGGTGCGCACCGCGATGGCCTTCCAGGCCTGGACCCCGGCCGGGCGCACCGACGCCCTCGACATCGGCTGCCTGTCCCGGGTCGGCAGCCTGGAGGTCGTCCCCGGCGTGCCCGCGCTGCCCATCACCGCCTACCGGCCGGTGCACGAGGGACAGCCCGCCGACCCGTGGCAGTACACCGACGAGGTGGTCGACGGCTACCGCGAGATGCACGGCGCGCTGTACCGCCTCCGCGGCGAACTCGCCGACACCGACGGTCCGTTGAGCGGCTTCCGGGGCGTCTGGGTGCGCTACATCTGGCGCCACACCTGGGACGGCTACAAGATCCTGCGCGCCTCCACCAGCCCGCTCGCGCTGGACGACGGCGCGACCCGGGAGACCGTCATCGCGGGCGCCCTGCGCGGCGCCGTCACCGCCCGCTCCGGCGACCCGGACCGCGGCGACCTGCTGGAGGTGGTGCTCGCCGAGCTCGACTCCTTCCGCACCCTGGACATCCCGTTCTTCCGCTCGCTGACCACCTCCTCCTCGGTGTTCACCGCCGACGGCCGCGAGATCCCCGGCCACTTCCGCTCCACCGGCTGGCAGCGCCTCCAGCAGCGGGTCGCCGAACTCGACGACTTCGACCTGGACGCCCACGTCGCCGTGCTCTCCGGCTGCGCGGACGCCGCCCGGGCCGGCACCGAGGAACCCCCCGCGAAGCCGCTCCGCCCGCTGGCCGCCGCCGAACCGCCCAGCCCCGGCGAGCTGCTGGCCGAGGCCGTCGCGGTCGGCGACCGGATCCTGGCCGCCCGCCGCGGCACCGGCTGGGTCGCCCAGGGCTGGTACCCGGGCACCGGCCTGCGCCAGGTCGAGGTGCTCGGCCCCGACCTGACCTCCGGCACCCTCGGCATCGCCCTGTTCCTCGCCGAACTCTGGTCCGCCACCGGCGAACCCCGCTTCCACCGGGCCGCCCACGCCCTGCTCGCCGAGGCCGCCGCGCTGATCGACCCGGCCGAGCCCAAGGCCTTCGCCTTCGCCGGGGACTCCCGGCTGGCCTCCGGCGCGCCCGTCCCCGGCGGCTTCTTCGGCCCCGGCGCGATCATCCACGGCCTGGCCCGCGGCGGCCTGCTGCTCGGCGAGGCCGACTTCCTCACCGCCGCCCAGGCCCTCGTCCCCGGCGCCGTCACGGTCGCCGAGTCCGCCTCCAACCGGCCCGGCCGCCCGGTCCGGACCCCGCACGGCGACGTCCCGCTCGGCACCGCGGGCCTGCTGCTCAACCTGCTGCGGCTGCGCCGCGCCACGGGCGGCAGCCACGCCGACACCGACCAGGCGATCCGGGTCCTCGCCGCCGGGGCGCTCGACCAACTCGCCGACGAGCACGCCCCGTTCGACTTCCTGGAACTCGTCCCCGGCGGCGCCGACTCGATCGCCGCCGCGCTCGCCCGCACCCTCGCCGAGGCCCCCGCCCTGCTCGCCGACCCCGCCGACGTCCGGGCCCGGCTGCGCGCCCACCGCTTCGCCACCGGCACCCGCTCCGGCCGCCTCGCCTGCCTGGACGCCGCCGTCTCGCTCGGCGCCGACGCCGTCGACCGGGCCGACCTCGGCGCCCTCGCCCCGCCCGTCACCGGCCCCGAACTCGCCGCCCTCACCGGCCGCGCCCTGCTCGCCGCCGCCACCGAGGCGCTCACCGCGGCCGAGGCGGGCCTGGTGCACACCCTGCCCGAAGGCGCCGAAGCCCTGCTGCCCGGCCCGTTCTACGACGGCCGCGAGGCCGCCGCCCTGATGGTCCGCGAACTGCTCACCCGCCACCGCCTGCACGGCACCTGGTTCCCGGACCGGGCCGCGCACGACGCCGTCAACCTCGGCGCGCTGGACGGCACCGTCGCCGTCGGCCTGCTGCTGCTGCGCCTGCACGACGCCTCCGCCGCCCCGCTCGCCACCCTGCGCTGACCGCGCGCCGCATCGAGGAGTACCCGCCATGTCCGAACTCATCGGCTTCAAACGCCACTTCACCCCGTACGTGGTCGACGGCGAGGCCGTCTACCTGGTCTCCGAGCGCGGCGTCTCGGTGGTCGACGGCAGGCTCGCCCAGGCCCTCGCCCCGCTGCTGGACGGCACCCGCACCGCCGAGCAGATCGGCGCCGCCCTGGACGGCGTCGTCCCCGCCGACCGGCTCCGCGCGGGCGTCGACAAGCTCCGCGCGGGCGGCTGGGTCACCGCCGCCGACCCGGCCACCGACCGCCCCGGCGCGGCCTTCTTCGAGATGGCCGGGCAGGACGGCGACACCGCGATGACCGCGCTGCGCAGCGCCACCGTCCGGGTCGAGGTGCACGGGGAGCTCGACCCCGCCCCGTTCCTGGCCGCGCTGGCCGCCGCGGGCGTCACCGTCGACCCGGACGCCGCCTTCACCGTCGCGCTCACCGAGGACTACCTCCACCCCGGCCTGGCCGAACGCAACCGGCAGGCCCTCGCCGACGGCCGCCCCTGGCTGCTGGCCCGCCCGGTCGGCTCGATCGTCTGGGTCGGCCCGGTGTTCAGCCCCGACGCCCCGGGGGCCGAGAACACCGAGGGCTCCGGCTGCTGGGAGTGCCTGGCGCACCGGCTGTCCGCCAACCGGCAGTCGCTCAGCTACCTCCAGCACCGCCTCGGCCAGGACGGGCCGATCCCCACCGCCGGGGCCCACCTGCCCGCCACCCTGGCGCTCGGCACCCAGCTCGCCGCCCTGGAGACCGCCAAGTGGCTGGCCGGGGCCCGCCCGGCGCAGCCCGCCGTCACCACCCTGGACACTGTGCTGCTGGAGAGCGAGAAGCACGTCCTGGTGCGCCGCCCGCAGTGCGCCGCCTGCGGCGACGACGCGATGGTGGCGCAGCGCCAGCTCGCCCCCGTCCGCTTCGAGTCCCGGCCCAAGGCGTTCACCGCCGACGGCGGCCACCGCTCCGCCTCGCCCGAGGACATGCTGGAGAAGTACCGCCCCCAGCTCAGCCCGGTCACCGGCGTGGTCACCACCCTCGTCCCCGCCGCCCGCACCCCCACCGGCCTGCGGGTCTACGTCTCCGGGCAGAACCTCTCCCGGCAGAGCGGCGACCTCAGGCAGCTGCGCACCGGCCTGCGCTCGGTCTCCTGCGGCAAGGGCCGCACCGACGTGCAGGCCCGGGCCTCCGCGCTCGGCGAGGCCATGGAGCGCTTCTCCGGCGTCTTCCAGGGCGACGAGGCCCGCCGCACCGCGACCTACGCCGAACTCGGCGACGCCGCGATCCACCCCTCCCGCACCCTGCTCTACTCCGCCAGGCAGTACGCCGAGCGCGACCGCTGGAACGCCAAGCAGTCGATGTTCAACGTCGTGCCCGTCCCGTTCCGCGCGGACGACCCGATCGAGTGGTCCCCGGCCTGGTCGCTGACCGAGCAGCGGCACCGCTGGCTGCCCACCCAGGCGATGTACTACGGCTACCGGCACGCCGGCCGGTTCTACGCCGCGGGCGACTCCAACGGCTGCGCGGCCGGCACCTCCTTCGAGGACGCCGTGCTCCAGGGATTCCTGGAACTCGTCGAACGGGACGCCGTCGCGCTGTGGTGGTACAACCGCGTCCAGCGCCCCGCCGTCGACCTGGACGCCTTCGGCGACCCGTACGTCGACCAGCTCCGCGAGGTCTACCGCGGCCTGCGCCGGGAGATCTGGGCGCTCGACCTGACCGCCGACTTCGGCATCCCCGTCGTCGGCGCGTTCTCCCGCCGCACGGACGCCGGGCGGGGCGGCACCAACGAGGACGTGCTGATCGCGTTCGGCGCCCACCTCGACCCGCACATCGCGCTCACCCGCGCCCTGACCGAGATGAACCAGTTCCTCGGCCCCGTCGCCGGGGACGAGCACGGCCGGGTCAGCTACGCGGGCGCCGACCCCGAGCAGAAGGCCTGGTGGACCACCGCCACCGTCGCCAACCAGCCCTACCTGCTGCCCGACCCCGACGCCCCGCGCTCCACCCCCGCCAGTTGGCTCCCGCTCGCGGGCGCCGACCTCGCCGACGACCTGGCGCTCGTCCAGAAGATCGTCGAGGACCGCGGCATGGAGTTCCTGGTCGCCGACCAGACCCGCCCCGACGTGGGCCTGCCCGTCGCCCGGGTGATCGTTCCCGGCATGCGGCACTTCTGGGCCAGGTTCGCGCCCGGCCGGCTCTACGACGTCCCGGTCCGGCTCGGCTGGCTGGACACCCCGACCCCGGAGAGCGAGCTCAACCCGATCCCCGTCTTCATCTGACCGACGCGCGGGGCAGCCGGGCCCGGCTGCCCCGCCCCTCCGGGGAGGTACCCGTGACCGTCATCGACACCCTGCCGCCCGCCCCCGCCACCGGGGGCCACCACCCGCTGCGCCGCCTGCTGCGACTGCGCCCCGAGGTCGACGTCACCGCCCAGGGCGCCGACGTCGAACTCGCCCACCCGTGGGGCCGCCAGCGCGTCCACGCCCTCGGCGAGCGCACCGTCACCGCGCTGCTCGACCTCACCCGCACCGACGCCGACCTCGACCTGCTGGCGCTCGACCACGTCCGGCTGCTGAAGCTGCTCGAACGCTTCCCGTACCTGGTCACCACCACCGTCACCGACCCGCTCGGCACCCCGCTGGCCACCGCCGTGCCGATCGCCCGCTCCGCCACCCTGCCCGGATTCGCCCGCCCCACCGGCGAGTTGGTGCTCTCCCGGTTCGCCTACCTGCGCCGCCTGCCGGACGGCCAGGGCCAGGACGGCGAGAGCTGCGTCCTCGAATCGCCGATGGCGCCGTTCCGCCTCACCCTGCACCAGGCCGCCGCCGGAGCCTTCGTCGCCGCGCTCAGCACCTCCCGCACCGCCGGGGCCGCCGCCCTGCTCGCCGGGATGAGCCCCGCCGAGGGCGAGGCGCTGGCCGGACTGCTCGCGGGCGGCGGCTTCCTGGACGCGGGCAAGGGCGCCGAGGCCCCGCTCTGGGACTTCCACGACCTGCTGTTCCACGCCCGCAGCCGCCCCGGCCGCCACGACTACCCCACCGGCGGCGTCTTCGCCCACCAGGACGTCCCGCAGCTGCCCGCGGTCTCCGCCCCCGGCACCCGCGAGGAGGGCGAGGGCATCGACCTGCCCGTCCCCGACTGGGACACCGTCGTCGCCCGCGACCCCGCGCTCAGCGAAGTCCTGGAGGGCCGCCGCTCGGTGCGCTCCTACGCCGACGCCCCCGTCACCCTCGACCAGCTCGCCGAACTGCTCTACCGGGTGGCCCGGGTCCGCCGGGTCATCCCCGGCGACCCCGCCGACCCGCACGGCTACGACGGCGTCGAACGCCCCTACCCGGCCGGCGGCGCCACCGGCGAACTCGAGGTCTACCTCTCGGTGGTCAAGTGCACCGGCCTGGAACCCGGCGTCTACCGCTACGACGCCGCCGCCCACCGGCTGCGCCCCCGCCCGTTCCAGCACCCGGGCGAGGAGGCCGCGTTCAGCGAACTCGTCACCGCCGCCTGGCGCGCCACCGCCTGCACCGTCGACCCGCAGGTGCTGCTCACCGTCACCAGCCGCTTCGGCCGGCTCTCCTGGAAGTACAGCCAGATCGCGTACGCGCTGACCCTCAAGCACGTCGGCGTGCTCTACCAGACGCTCTACCTGGTCGCCACCGCGATGGGCCTGGCCCCGTGCGGCCTCGGCTCCGGCGACACCGACGCCGCCGCCCGGGCGCTCGGCCTGGACTGGACGGCGGAGTCCTCGGTCGGCGAGTTCCTGATCGGCAGCCGCCCGGCCGGGGTGCCGCGCACCGCGCACGGCTTCGCGGACGTGGTGGACGCCGCCCGCGCCGGGGAGGGCTTCGGCGAGAACTTCTAGGACCCCCGCGCCCGTACGCACGCCTGCGACCCGTCAGCGGGAACCTGACGGGTCGTCGGCGAGCCCTTCTCCTTCGAGCGCCCTACAGCCAGCCGCACTCGCGGGCGATCCGGATCGCGTCGCAGCGGTTGCGGGCCCTGGTCTTGGCGATCGCCGCCGAGACGTAGTTGCGCACCGTCCCCGGCGAGAGCGACAGCGCCGCGGCCGCCTCCCGCACCGTGCTGCCCTCGGCGATCTCGCCCAGCACCGCCAGCTCCCGGCGGCTCAGCGGCCCGGCCTGCCCGGCCCGCACCACGTCCAGCACCAGCCGCGGGTCGTACACCCGGCCGCCGCGGGCCAGTTCGCGCACCGCCGCGATCAGCGCCGCCGCCTGCACGTCCTTCAGCAGGACCCCGGCCGCGCCCTCCACCAGCGCCCGCCGCAGCTCCGCCGTCCGCGGCAGCGCCGGGACGAGCAGCAGCACCGCCGTGCCGGGCGCCGCCTGCTGCACCTGCCGGGCCAGCGCCGGACCGTCCGGCTGCTCCGGCTCCAGGCCCAGCACCGCCACCGCGGGCCGCACCCGGGCGGCCGCCGCCGCGGCCTCCTCGCCGCGGGCCGCCTCGGCGACCACCGCGAGGTCCTCCTCCCGGTCCAGCAGGGCCCCCAGGCCCGAGCGGAACAGGTGGTGGCCGTCGGCCAGCAGGATCCCGGCCGGGTCCGCCGCCGCCCCGGCGAGCGGGAACCGGTCCGTCATGGCCCGCTGCTCCAGCGGGCGTTCCAGTGCGGTCGTCATCCGCGCGCCTCCCCGGTCCGTTCCGGTCCGATCAGCCCCAGCCCCAGGTACCGGACTCCTGCGCGCCGCCGGTCGGGCTGCCGGACGGGCTCGGGCTGCCGGACGGCACGGGCACCGGGTCGGACACGCCGGGGCCGATCACGACCGCCTGCGCCCCCGCGCCGGCGGGCTGCTGCGGGCCGTCCGCGACCGCCCCGTCGGCGGTGACCGCGGCGCCGTGGCGGGTCGGCCCGGCGAGTTCGGCGGCGGTGGCGACGCCACCCACGGTCAGTGCGCCAAGTACGGCAATCGCGGCAATTCGGATGTTCAGCGACATGGGAGTGCCCGGTCCTCTCGCGTTCGGCTGATCCCCGGGCTGCCACCGGGGAGCGTGGTGTGAGCCGTCGTCAGGCGTCCGGTGCGCTCCGCGTCCCCCGCCGGGGGCTGCTGCCGCGGTTCCCGCTCCGTCGTCCTTCCGACAACAACGAGAGTGCTCCCGGCGGCGCCTCCGTGCCAGTGCCCGGGGCTGGCACCAGAGTGCCGTGACACCCTGAGGACAGCTCCGGACCTGCATTGTTGATGTACCGTCAATTGCGGGCGCGGTCCTGCCACCGCCCCAGCGCGAACCACGGATCCGCCTCGCACCGCACCACCGACCAGCCCGCCAGCGGCCCGCCCGGCCCCACCAGCGCCCCCGCCCCCGCCCGCAACGCCCACTCCGCCGCCAGCAGCGAGGAGGCCGTCAGGAAGCACACCGCCCCCAGCCCCGCCGCGTCCTCCCGCACCCGCGCGTGGCACACCCGGGCCCCGTCCAGCGGCAGCCGCAGCAGCAGCGCCCGCACCGGACCGGCCCCGGCCGCCTCCGGGCAGCCGTCCGCAACGGGCGGCGGAACCAGCTCCAGACGGATCGCGTACATTCGTCCAGCGTGGCAAACCCCGCGCTGCTCCGGGGGGTTGGGCGGGTGTCAGATCCCCGCCTGGCACGAATATGACAGTTGCCGGGCGCTCTTCACGACCCGCCCACCAGTGCGACAGAATCTCCGCAAGCCAGTTCTCCCGCCGTCCGGTCAGCGCTAGTCTGACGCCCGGTCAGCAGGAATCCGGGGGATGCGCGGCACCTGCGCGCTGGAGGTCGACATGGGCAGAACCACGAGAACGGGCACCGGGCCGGGCACGCGGAAGACCGGCCGTTGACCGCCGGCGGCCCGATCGGGCTCGACGCGTTCGGCGAAGCGGTGTACCGCGCCATGCTGCTCCACCCCGACCTCGACACCGGCGGCCTGGCCGGACACCTCGACGCCACCGAGTCCGAGGTCTGCGGCGCCCTCGACCGGCTCGCCGACCTCGCCCTCACCCGCCCCGCCAGCTGCGGCACCCGCTGGCGCGCCGTCAACCCCGAACGCGGCCTCGCCGCCCTCCTCGCCCACCAGGAGGCCGAGGAGGCCCGCCGCCAGCGCGAAGCCGAACGCAGCCGCGCCGCGATGGCCGGGCTCATCGCCGAGTACGCCAGCATCCACGCCCCCGGCGCGGGCGAGCAGCGCGGCATCGAGATGCTCGCCAGCCTCGACCAGGTCCGCGACCGGCTCATCCAACTCGCCTCCGACGCCACCGCCGAAGTCCTCTCCTTCGCCCCCGGCGGCCCCCAGCCCGCCCCCGTCATGGAAGCCAGCCGCGCCCTCGACCAGGAGACCCTCGAACGAGGCGTCCGGATGCGCACCGTCTACCAGGACAGCGTCCGCAACGACCCCGCCACCGTCCAGTACGCCCGCTGGCTGCACGGCCTCGGCGGCGCCGTCCGCACCACCCCCACCCTCCCGCTGCGCATGATCGTCGTCGACAACGCCACCGCCATCGTCCCGATCGACCCCGACGACCCCCGCAAGGGCGCCGTCCTCCTCCAGAGCCCCGGCGTAGTCGCCGCCCTCCGCGCCCTCTTCGACCAGGTCTGGGAACACGCCCGCCCCCTCGGCGAGAGCCCCCAACGCGACCCCCGCGGCCTCACCGGCCAGGAACGCGAACTCCTCCGCCTCCTCGCCGAAGGCCTCACCGACGAACGCGCCGGCCAACGCCTCGGCGTCTCCCTCCGCACCGTCCGCCGCATGATGGCCGACCTGATGATCCGCATGGACGCCCGCAGCCGCTTCCAAGCCGGCATCCACGTAGCCACCCTCGGCTGGCTGGAAACCCCCGAAGACGCCCCCGCCTGACCCCCAGCCCCCTACCTGGACGGGACGGGGCACGGCTGCCCGCCGCAGGTGCTTGCGGCGTCCCGGCCCGATCGTCCACCGCCACGCCCGCCCGCCGCAGGCGCCCCTGCCGGGGCCGGGCGCGGTTCTGCGTGTCACGGGGCTGCCCGCCGCAGGCGTCTCCACCGCAGTCCGTCCGGCACGGCTGCCCGCCGCGGGCGTATCCGTCCGGGCCCGCCGCAGGTGGTGTCAGCGGCGGTGCTTGCCGCTGGTGGGTGCGGGGGTCGGGTACGGGATGCGGAGCTTGCGGGCGAAGGGGGCCACGGAGGCGCCCACGCCGAGCGGGCGGGCGAGGAGGAACAGGGAGAGCAGGACGGCGAGCGCGCCCGCCGCCAGGCCCGCCAGGCTGCCGATGAGGCCCGCGCCGAAGCGTCCGGCCAGCCAGTGGGCGGCCAGGGCGCCCGGGACGCAGGCGAGGACCAGGCCGAGGTGCAGGGTGACCAGGCGGCCGCCCTCCAGGCCGCTGCCGCGTCGTCCGCCGCGGCGCACGCCCAGGTCGACGGTGGCGTTGGCGCCGGGCGCGAAGGCGTCGGTGCGCAGCACCATCGTGGCGTCCGGGTTCCCGGCCCCGTCGCCCCGCTGGGGCGCCGGCACCGTGGCGGGGGGTGCGCCCTTCGCGAGGCGGCGGCCCAGGGCCACGCCGGTCACGACCGCGGACAGGGTGGCCGCGACGGTGTGCGCCACCGCCATGCCGATCACCTTGTAGCGCAGCGGCAGCGTCTCGTACGCGACCCAGCACAGGACCGCGTTGGTGCCGGTGGAGACCAGGGTCAGCCAGAACGGCGTCCGGGCGTCGCCCATCGCGTAGAAGCCGCGGGCCAGGCCGTACTGGGCGCAGAACGCGGGCAGGCCGACCGCGAAGGCCATCAGCAGCAGGCCGACCACCATCGCGTCGTCGTGCACGCTCGACCCGCTGCCGTAGCCGTACGCGGCCATGGCGATCTGCGAGCCCAGGGCGAAGAACAGGACCGCCGCGGTGACCACCATCGCCGCCGAGGAGCGCAGCACGCCCGACAGGTCCTCGCCGATCTTCCGGTAGTCGCCCGCCGTCGCGGCCCGCGACATGCTCGGCAGCAGCGCCGTCACCAGCGACACCGTGATCACGCCCTGCGGGACGACGAACAGCGCGTAGGCGTTGTTGTAGGCGGAGAAGCCGCGGCCGCCCGCGATGTGCGCGTCGAACGCCTGCTTGCCCGCGCTGGTGCTGAGGCTGGTGATGACGGCGAAGGACAGCTGGGTGGCCAGCACCAGGGCCAGCGCCCAGCCCGCCGCGCGCAGCGGCCGGGTCAGGCCGGCGCCGCGCCAGTCGAAGCGCGGGCGGTAGGTGAAGCGGGCGGAGCGCAGCGAGGGGAGCAGGGCGGCGGCCTGCACCACGATGCCCAGGGTCGAGCCGATGCCGAGCAGCAGCGCGTCGCCGCTGCTCACCTCGTTCGCCTCGTACGCGTGCTTGCCCATCGCCAGGTAGCCGCCGAAGACGGCGATCGCGACCACGTTGTTCAGCACCGGCGTCCACATCATGGCGCCGAACCGGTCGCGGGCGTTCAGCACCTGTCCGAGCAGGGTGAACACGCCGTAGAAGAAGATCTGCGGCAGGCAGTAGCGGGCGAAGGTGATCGCCAGTTCGCGCTGCACGCCGTCGAACTCGGAGTAGAAGTCGACGATCCGCGGGGCGAACAGCCAGGCGCCGAGCGTCAGCACCACCAGGATCGTCACGCACAGGGTCAGCAGCCGGTCGGTGTAGGCCTGGCCGCCGTCCTTGTGGGTCTGCATCGCGTGCACCAGCTCCGGCACGAACACCGAGGCCAGCACGCCGCCGATCAGCATCATGTAGACGATGTTCGGCAGCGAGTTCGCCACGTTGAACGCCTCGCCGGCCGGGCCGGTGGCCAGTGCCGCCACGATCACCGCGCTGCGCACGAAGCCCAGCGCGCGGGACGCCAGCGAGCCCAGCGCCATGATCAGGCCGTTGCGGCCGGTGGAGGCGGCGGGCTTGGCCGGGGCGGGCTGCGGGGCCTCGGCGGCCCGCTCCTCGCTGCCCCGCGGCGGCGGCACCGGGCGCTCCGGGGCCTGCGGCGGGTACTCGGGGGCGTACGGCGACCAGCCGGGCTGCTCGAAGGCCTGCGCCGGGATCCGGCCCAACTGCACGGTCGGCTGGTCCTGCCCGGGCCACCCGTCCTGCTGCTGGTGCTGGTAGGGGTCGCCCTGCGGCGGGTACGCGCCGCCCTGCCGGGAGTACGGGTCGCCGGAGTTGTCCGCGGTGTGCATGGTCATCGGACCCCCCGTCGATCGGTGCCCGTCCGGCGTTGCGTGGGTGAGTGCGGGAAGTCGGTCCGTTCCGGACTCCGCCTGCCGGTTGCAGGGTGCACCAGCCGCAGAAGTCTGCCCCACTTCGGCACCCGATGGGGAGTCGGGCGCCGACCGGCGGGGTGTTCGACCGGGTCGCACCGGTGTCCGGGGGCCTTGCCGCACGCGCCGGGGAGCGCCGTTTGCGCCCGGAAACACGCGGAATGCTGGCCACGGCGTTCCCCCGCCCGGAGGATGCGGGCCACGCAGTGTGACGTTGCTCACGGTCCGTCAGGAACGGCCCGGATCGCGCTCCGCAGCCGACTCCGCCCGCCCCACCGGCTCGACCGGCGACAGCGGCCCCACCGACCAGGCCGACCCGCTCGGCCCGCTCGGCCCGCCCAACCCGCTCGGCCCAGCCGGTCCCCCCGGCCTGTCCGGCCCAGCCGCCCCGCCCAGCCCCGCCGGTCCCGCCGCCCCGCCCAGCCCCGCCGGTCCCGCCGCCCCCACCGGCGGCAGTGGCGGCGCCAGCACCCGCTGCACCCGCGGCCGGGCGCGCCGCCGCAGCCGTCGCACGTCCCGGCCGATCCGGCCGGGCCGCCACAGTTCCAGCGCGAGCGCGGGCGCGGCCAGCACCACGAGGGCCGCCGCCCAGCCCGCCGGCACGTCGCTGGGCCAGTTCGCGCCGAGCGCGATCCTGGTCCAGCCGACGCCGAGCGCGACCAGCGCGGCGGCGCCGCCCGCCGCGGCCCGCACCGGCCGTTCCGCCCGCGGCCACAGCAGCACCAGCAGCGCCCCGCAGGTGACCGCGGAGGCCAGCGCGTGCCCGGACGGGAAGGACGGGCCGGGGGCGACCGCCACCGGGTCGGCGAAGTGCGGCCGGGGCCGGTCGGTCAGCGCCCGCCCGGCGCGGTCCGCGGCCCAGCCCAGCAGGGCGGCGGCCGCGGCCCAGGCCGCCAGGGTCCGGGTGCGGGTGGCCCACAGCCAGGCCGCGACGGCCCCGAGCAGCGTCCGCATCACCCAGGGCGCGCCCAGGTCGGCGAACGTCTGCATGGCGGCCGTCCAGACCGGGTGCCGCAGCGCGTACCGGTGCAGCAGCGACGCCCAGCCCCGGTCGAGCCGGGCCAGCGGCGGCCAGCCGGTCCGCACCAGGAGCAGCAGCACCGCGAACACCAGCGCACCCGTCAGGGCCGCCCCGGCACAACGGAGCACCGTCGTGCGTTGTAGCGGGGGACGGGCCCTTCCGGGCCCGGCGTCGTTGGACTGGTGCATGACAGACACCTTCCCAGCGGCAGGAGGCGATCCGGCGCTGGGGCGATAGCGATTGCGCATCGGTTGTGCGGACGTGCCGCGAAGGCTCCGCACCGATTCGGTGCCGGTCCGCGGGGGCGCGCCGTGCGGCGGGCGTCACGCTGCGTGTACCGACCGGATGAAAATCGGCAGGATACTGCATCCCCGATCGAAAACTGAGCCACTTGGGAATGTTGTCCGATTTCTGTGCGTTGGATCGTTACGTGTGAGCCACGAACGGCCCACACGCTCGTGCCGAGCGGCGGAACGGAGCGCCCCCCGGCAGCGTCAGCTTCAGTGAGGGAGCAAGCATGGCCACCCGTGCCGTCGTACGCGACAGGGCCGATCGGACTCGCACCGCCCGCCCGACCAATTTCGAAGCCGACCGCGACCTGGTCGGCATGTACCTCGACGAGATCGCCAGGACGCCCCTGCTCGACGCCGCCGAGGAGGTCGAGCTGTCCCTGCGCATCGAGGCCGGGGTCTTCGCCCAGCACCTGCTGGACGAGGAGGAGCAGCTCGACGGCGTCACCACCGAGGAGCTGCAGGCGATAGCGGACGACGCCGAGCGCGCCAAGGACGTCTTCATCCGGTCCAACCTGCGCCTGGTCGTCGCCGTCGCCCGCCGCTACCCGCGCAGCGGCCTCCCGCTGCTCGACCTGATCCAGGAGGGCAACGCGGGCCTGGTCCGGGCCGTGGAGAAGTTCGACTACTCCAAGGGCTTCAAGTTCTCCACCTACGCGACGTGGTGGATCCGCCAGGCGATCACCCGCTCCATCGCCGACCAGTCCCGCACCATCCGGCTGCCCGTCCACCTGGTCGAGGAGCTCGGCCGGATCCGCCGGGTGCAGCGCGAGAAGGCCAAGGAGCTGGGCCGCGAGCCGGAGCCCGCGGAGATCGCCGCCGAGCTGGACACCACGGAGCAGCGGGTCAAGGACGTCCTGGACTGGGCGAGGGACCCGGTCAGCCTCAACATGTCGGTCGACGACGAGGGCGAGACCCAGTTCGGAGACCTGGTGGAGGACACCGGCGCGGTCTCCCCGGAGGACGCGGTCATGGTGATGATGCGCCGCGAGGAGCTGGACGACCTGATCGGCCGCCTGGACGACCGCACCGCCTCCATCATCCGCAGCCGCTACGGCATGGAGGACGGCCGCGAGCGGACGCTGACCGAGGTCGGCAAGCAGCACGGCCTGACGCGCGAGCGGATCCGCCAGATCGAGAAGCACGCCCTCGCCGAGCTGAAGAAGATCGCGGACCACGCGGGCTTCGAGGCGGCGTAGTGCACGGGCCGTCGGGGCCCGCGGCCGGTCCTAGAGTTGAGGGCATGACCTCCCCGAACGCACAGCAGCCCGAGCCCCGGCCCGAGCCGGAGCCCGCCCCGCGGCCGGAGCCCGGGCCCGCCCCGCGGCCGGAGCCCGAGCCCGCCCCGCGGCCCCGGCTGGTCTTCAAGGACCCGTTCGAGCAGCAGACCTCGGACGACACCGACCGCGGCTGGGGCGACGCCTCGGGGGAGCGGGGGCTCGACTGGTACCGCAGCCAGCGGCCCCCGCACCACGGGGAGAAGTAGCGGAGCGGTCGGGTCAGCCGCGGCGCACCAGCGCGTCGCGGATCTCGGTGAGCAGTTCGACCTCCTTGGCCTCGGCCTCCAGCGCCTCCTCCTCCGCCGACTTCCGCTTCCGCATGAAGTGGTTCATCGGCAGGATCAGCAGGAAGTAGACGACGGCGGCGGTGATCAGGAAGCTGAGCGCGGCGCTGAGCACCGAGCCCCACAGGATGAAGATGCCCGAGGTGACGTTGCCCGCGGCGTCCACCTCGCAGGGGCCCTTGAGGCAGGAGCTGTAGGCGGCCAGGTCCTTGGTGCCGAACAGGCCGACCAGCGGGTTGATCACGCCCTTGACGAACGCGTTGACGACGCTGGTGAAGGCCGCGCCGATGACGACGGCGACGGCCAGGTCCACCACGTTGCCGCGGAGCAGGAATTCCTTGAAGCCTTTCATGCCGCGTCGAACGGCGGACGCCCGCCGAGGTCACGGGTGAACCCGCGGGCGTCAGGTTGACGCCCGGGGGCAGCCGGGCACCCCGGAGGAGGCCCCGGCGGCCGGTGGCGCAGCCTCCCGCAGCGGGCCGGACAGCAGCACCGCCGCCAGCACCAGGCACCCCGCGGCGCACCGGCCCGGCCGCCGCCGCAGCGCCCAGCGCAAGCGGTGGCGGCCCCGCGCGGTGCCGCGGATCGGCGGGAAATCGGGCACCTCGCGCCGCGGCGGGACGAGCGCGGCGGGCAGCGGGGGGAGCGGGGGCAGCACGGAGGAGGTCACGGCGGCGGGCCTTCCGACGAGGTCCAGCGGCCCCGGTCGGAGCCGCGACGGCCATCCTGCGCCCGCCCGCCGGGCCCCGTCCGCGGGTTTCCCCGGCCTGTGGACAACCCGGCCCTGTGGAAAAACCCCTTCACCCCCGGGGGTGAACCGCTGCGCCGTCCGGCCCCGGCCCCATGACCCCGCCCCGCCCACCGTCCGGAGGAACCCGCGTGACCCGCCCCGGAACAGCACGGAGCCCCCGCCCGGCGACGGCCGGACGGGGGCTCCGCGGGAGGAGCGGGGTCAGCTCGCGGTGGACGCCGAGCCGGAGGAGCTGCTGCTGGAGCTGCCGGCCGAGGACGACGCGGACGACGGGGCCGAGGACGCCGCCGGGGCCGGGGACGCCGGGGACGCCGAGGAGGACGAGCCGCTCACCGAGCTGCTGGAGCTGGAGCGGCTGTCGGTGCGGTAGAAGCCGGAGCCCTTGAAGACCACGCCCACGGCCGAGAAGACCTTGCGCAGCTTCCCCTGGCAGTCGGGGCACGTGGTCAGCGCGTCGTCGCTGAACTTCTGCACCGCCTCGAGGCCGTTGCCGCACTCGGTGCACTGGTACTGGTACGTGGGCACTTTCCGCTTCCTCCTGTCACTCCCCCTGGCACTCTCACGCCATGAGTGCTAACGACGGTCCATGATGCGGCATTCCGCTGATGGAGTCCAGCCGCTCAGCCGCTCAGCCGCGCCGGGCGGCCGGTGCCGCCTCCTCGCGGACCGCGCCGCCCCGTGCCACGGTACGGTGCGCGGGCGCCGGGGCGAGCAGCAGGCGGCGCATCGTGACGAGCGCCACCAGGCCGAGGCCGGAACCGGCCAGGGCGACGGTGAAGCCGAGCGAGGCGCCGGAGCGGTCGATCAGCTGCCCGGCGGCGGTGGAGCCGAGCGCCAGGCCCAGGCCGATCGAGCCGGTCAGCCAGGTGAACGCCTCGGTCTTGGCGCCGGCCGCGACCAGGGTCTCGACCAGGGTGAACCCGGTGATCAGGGTGGGTGCGATGGCCAGGCCGCAGAACAGCCCGGCCACGGTCAGCGCGGCCAGGTTGGGCATCGCCCACAGGGTGGAGCAGCCGAGCACCAGCAGCGCGTAGCAGACGACCATCCGCCGCCGGGCGCTGCTGCGCCACGGGACGAGGCCGTAGAGCACGCCCGCCACCATCGAGCCGGTCGCGAACAGGCCGTAGACCAGGCCGCTGAGCCCGCCGGACCCGGCGTCCTCGGCGAAGGCGGTGATGGAGACCTGCAGGGTGCCGAAGACGGTGCCGAGGCCGAGGAAGGCGACGGCCAGCAGGCGCACGCCGGGGGAGGCCAGCGCGGAGGCGCGGCGGACGCCGGGTGCGGCGGGGCCGGTGGGGGCGGGCGCGGTGTCCCGGCGGGCGGCGAAGGCGAGGCCGCCGAGCAGGGTGAGGGCGGCCTCGGCGGCCAGCCCGGCGGACGGGTTGACCAGGGTGGCGGTGCCGGTGGCCAGCATCGGGCCGATGACGAAGGTGAACTCGTCGGTGACGGACTCGAAGGCGAAGGCGGTGTTCAGCAGCGCGGGCCGCTCCTCCAGCCGGTGCACCCAGCGGGCCCGGACCATCGCGCCGACCTGCGGCACGGCCGCACCGGCGGGCGCGGCGGCCAGGAACAGCGTCCAGTCGGGGGCGCCGGAGTGGGCCAGCGCGATCAGCGCGGCGACGGCGCAGGCGTGCACGACCACGGTGGGCACCAGCACGGCGGCCTGTCCGTGGCGGTCGGCCAGCCGCCCGGTCTGCGGGCCGACCAGGGCCTGGGAGACGGCGGCGGCCGCGGCGACCGCACCGGCCAGGCCGTAGGAGCCGGTGGTGTCGTGGACCAGCAGCACGACGCCCAGGCTGAGCATCGCGTACGGGAGCCGGGCGACCAGGGCGGGGAGCAGGAAGGTCCAGGCGCGCGGGGTGCGCAGCAGCGCACCGTAGCCGGTGCCGTGCGGGGTGGTGTCGTCGACCGGTCGGCGGGCCGCCACGGTCGGTCCTCTCTGCTGCCTGGTAGCGCGCCGGGGCGTGGCCGGGCGGGCGCCGAGTGTCGTCCTCTCGCGCGCCGACCGGGGCCGGCGCGCCGACTCTGCATCAGGCAGATGTGGAAAATCAGGGTGGATCAGAATGTACAAGCGTATATCAGGGGTTCTGCCTTCGGTTCGGCGGTTCAGCCGGTCTTCTTCCTGGCGTTGGAAGGCGTCTTCCGGTCGGCGGGCGGCGGTTCCGCGTTGTGCAGCCACCCGGCGAGCTTGCCGCCGCGGTCGACGGCGCGCAGGCGGCGCTCGGCGTCCCCGGAGACCTCGTCGGTGGTGACCACCAGCAGTTCGTCGCCCTCGCGCAGCACGGTCATCCGGTCCGGGACGAAGCTGGCGCCCTCGCGGACCACCAGGGTGACGGCGGCGCCCTTGGGCAGGCGCAGCTCGGAGACCTCGACGCCGGACATCCGGGAGCCGGGGGAGAGCTGGACGGACAGCAGGTGGCCGTGCAGCTTCTCCAGCGGGGCGGACTCGATGCCCAGGTCCTGGCCGATGTCGCCCTCGCCGATCCGCAGCCACTTGGCGACCAGCGGCAGGGTCGGGCCCTGGAGCAGGGTGAAGACCACGACCAGGATGAAGACCACGTTGAACAGGTGCTGCGCGTCGGTCGCGCCGGACACCAGCGGGATGGTGGCGAGCACGATCGGCACCGCGCCGCGCAGCCCGGCCCAGGACAGCAGCGCCTGCTCCTGCCAGGGCACCCGGAACGGCGTCATGGTCAGCAGCACCGACAGCGGCCGGGCGACGAACACCAGCACCGCCCCGGCCACCAGGCCCGGGACTATCGCCGACCCCATGCTGGCGGGCGTGACCAGCAGGCCGAGCAGCACGAACATGCCGATCTGCCCGATCCAGGCCAGCCCGTCCGCGAAGCCGCGCACCGCGGGGCCGTGCGGCAGCTTGGAGTTCCCGAGGATGACCGAGGCGATGTACGCGGCCAGGAAGCCGGAGGCGTGCAGCAGCGCGCCGCCCGCGTAGGCGAGCACGATCAGCGCCAGCACCGCGATCGGGTACAGGCCGGAGGAGGGCAGCGCGACCCGCCGCACCGCGTACGCGCCGAGCCGGCCGACCGCGTAGCCGACGGCCGCGCCGATCGCCAGCTCGACGACGATGGTGCCGACCAGCACGTACCAGGGGTCGAGCTCGCCGGTGGTGGCGAAGGCGACCACCAGGATCACCACGGGCGCGTCGTTGAAGCCGGACTCGGCCTCCAGCAGGCCGGTCAGCCGCTTGGGCAGCGGCACCATCCGCAGCACCGAGAAGACCGCCGCGGCGTCGGTGGAGGAGACGATCGCGCCCAGCAGCAGCGCGGTGCGCCACTCCAGGCCGACCAGCCAGTGCGCACCGGCGGCGGTGACGAACACCGAGACCGCGACGCCGAAGGTGGCGAGCACGGCGGCGGCGGGGACGACCGGTCTGATGGCCAGCCAGCTGGTCTTGAGCCCGCCCTCGGCGAGGATGACCACCAGGGCCGCGTAGCCCAGGACCTGGGTGAGTTCGGCGTTGTTGAAGCTTATGCCGATGCCGTTCTGGCCGAGGGCGACGCCGATGCCGAGGTAGATCAGCAGCGAGGGCAGCCCCGAGCGGGTGGAGATCCGCACCGCCACGACGGCGAACAGCAGGATCACGGCGGACTCGAGCAGCAGGGTGTTCAGGTGGTCAACGGTCACGCAGGGGCACCTCGGGCAGGGAGGGGAGCTACTGACGGATCGTTACCCATCCTAACATTTTACTTGATCTTTACGCTAGTCCCTCCCTCTCGCTCCCGACCGGTAGGGTCCCTGCGGTGCCGTCGAACCGCCGCCGGTGTCCCCCGTGCACGGCTGCCGGTGCCCTCGCCCTAATGTGGTGACCTGTCACGGCCGCACGCTCCCTCATACAAGGACTCGGATGCCCCGCTCGAAGAAGTTCCGGCGCGCACGTCTGATCATGATCCTGCTCGCCGTGCTGCTGATCGCGGGCCTGGTCGGCGGCGGCTGGTGGGCAGTGGACACCGTCCGCTCCTCCTTCCCGCAGGTCAGCGGCACCGTCAAGGTGTCCGGCATGTCCGCCCCGGTGGACGTGGTCCGCGACGACAAGGGCATCCCGCAGCTGTACGCCGACACCGACGCCGACCTGTTCCGCGCCCAGGGCTACGTGCAGGCCCAGGACCGGTTCTGGGAGATGGACGTCCGCCGGCACATCACCTCCGGCCGACTCTCCGAGATGTTCGGCTCCTCCTCGGTCGAGAACGACACCTTCCTGCGCACCATGGGCTGGCGCCAGGTCGCCCAGAAGGAGTGGGACACCGTCCTGTCCGAGGACACCAAGCGCAACCTGACCGCCTACACCGAGGGCGTCAACGCCTGGCTCGCCGAGCACCCCGGCGGCGCCGGCGCCTCGCTGGAGTACGCGCTGCTCGGCACGGTCAACTCCGACTACCGGCCCGAGAAGTGGGACCCGGTCGACTCGGTGGCCTGGCTCAAGGCGATGGCCTGGAGCCTGTCCGGCAACATGCAGGACGAGATCGACCGCTCCCTGCTCACCCAGGACTTCACCGCCGAGCAGATCGAGCAGCTCTACCCCGCGTACCCGTACGACCGCAACGGCACCATCGTGAAGACCGGCAAGCTCTCCGCCGACGGCACCTACACCCCCGGCGCGGGCGCCGTCGTGCCGCCCGTGCCCGGCGGCTCCGCCCCGGCGAGCAGCGCCCAGGCCCGGGCCGCGACCCAGGGCCTGGTCGGCGACCTGTCCGAGCGGGTGTCCGCGCTGCCGGAGCTGCTCGGCCCGCAGGGCCAGGGCATCGGCTCCAACTCCTGGGTGGTGGCCGGCGCCAACACCACCACCGGCGAGCCGCTGCTCGCCAACGACCCGCACCTCGGCCCCGGCATGCCCTCCATCTGGTACCAGATGGGCCTGCACTGCCGCGCCGTCTCGCCGACCTGCAACTACGACACCGCGGGCTACACCTTCGCGGGCATGCCCGGCGTCGTCATCGGCCACAACGCGAACATCGCCTGGGGCTTCACCAACCTCGGCGCCGACGTCACCGACCTGTACCTGGAGAAGGTCACCGGCCCCGACACCTACCTCCTCGACGGCAGGGACGTGAAGTTCACCGTCCGCAAGGAGACCATCAAGGTCGCGGGCGGCGAGGACCGCACCATCACCGTCCGCACCACCCAGGACGGCATGCCGCTGGTCTCCGACCAGTCCTCCGAGGACCAGAAGGTCGGCCAGTACGCCCCCGCCGGGAACGCCGCCCCCGACCGCGCCGCCGGCTACGGCGTCGCCCTGCGCTGGACCGCGCTCGTCCCCGGCAAGACCATGGACGCCGTCTTCGCGCTCGACAAGGCCACCGACTTCGCCGCCTTCCGGGCCGCCGCGCAGGACTTCGCCGTCCCCGCGCAGAACCTCATCTACGCCGACACCAAGGGCAACATCGGCTACCAGGCCCCCGGCCTGATCCCCGTCCGCGGCAAGGGCGACGGCCGCTACCCCGCCCCCGGCTGGGACTCCGCCTACGCCTGGAAGAGCAGCTACCTGCCCTTCAAGTCGCTGCCCTACGCGTACAACCCCCCGGAGGGCTACATCGTCACGGCCAACCAGGCCGTCGTCGACCAGAACTACAAGCCGCTGCTCACCACCGACTGGGAGTACGGCACCCGCGCCAAGGAGATCGCCGACCAGATCCAGGAGAAGCTGAAGAACGGCGGCAAGATCTCGCTGGACGACATGCAGTCCATCCAGCTCGACAACACCAGCGTGATGGCCGAGGAGCTCGTCCCGCTGCTGCTCAAGGTCCAGATCAGCGACCCGTACGTGCGCGAGGCCCAGGACCTGCTGCGCGACTGGAACTACCACCAGGACGCCGACTCCGCCGCCGCCGCCTACTACAACGGCGTCTGGCGGGCCCTGCTCACCCTCTCCTTCGGCCAGAAGTTCCCCGCCGACCTCCGGGTCGAGGGCGACTGCCTGCTGGTGCGCCAGAAGCGCGACAACACCCTGCCCGACGACGCGCTCGGCGGCGCCGCGCAGGCCGTCACCGAGTGCGGCACCCGCAAGGCCTCGCAGGCCCAGCCGGACGGCGGCGACCGCTGGACGGAGGTCGTCCGCCAGCAGCTCGCCGACCCGAAGTCGCCCTGGTGGGACTACATCGACTCCGACCACGAGCAGCAGCACGGCCTCGACAACCTGCTCGCCGAAGCGCTCAAGGACGCCCGCCAGGACCTCACCTCGCGCCTCAGCAAGGACATCTCCACCTGGAGCTGGGGCCGTCTGCACCAGCTCACCCTGGAGGAGCCCACCCTCGGCCAGGACGACTCCTCGATCGCCTCCGGCCTAGTCCACAAGCTGCTCAACCGCGGCCCCTACGAGCTCTCCGGCGGCAGCGCCGCCGTCGACGCCACCGGCTGGAACGCCGCCGCGGGCTACGACGTCGACTGGATCCCCTCCATGCGGATGGTCGTCGACCTCAGCGACTTCGACTCCTCCCGCTGGATCAACGTCGGCGGCGCCTCCGGCCACGCCTTCCACCCCAACTACAACGACCAGACCGAACTCTGGGCCTCCGGCCAGCTCCTGCCCTGGGCCTACACCAAGGACGCGGTCACCAAGGCGGGGAAGAACACCCTGACCCTGACCAACTGAGCACCTGCCCCCGGAGCCGGACGGGCCCGGACGGACCCGTCCGGCTCCGTCCGGCTTCAGAAGCGCGTCACCCCCTCCGGGGTGACCGCCGCGTGGACGGGGAGGTCGTGGGGCTCGGCCGGGACGGTCCCGCACAGCTCGTGCGCGTACAGCAGGGTCGCCAGCAGCGGCCGCGCGCCCCCGCGGACGAGGCGGGCCAGCACGCGGTCGTAGGAGCCGCCGCCGCGGCCGAGGCGGACGCCGCGGGGGTCGACGGCGAGGCCGGGCAGCAGGACGACGTCCGCGGTCAGGACGGCGTCCGGGCCCAGCCGCGGGCCGGTGGGCTCCAGCAGGCCGCGGGCGGCGGGGGAGAGGCGGTCGTCGCCCTCGTACCGGGCCCAGTCCAGGTCGTTGTCGGGCAGCAGGACGGGCAGCAGCACCCGCACCCCCCGCGCGGCGAGCGCCCCGAGCAGCGGGCGGGTGCCCGGCTCCGCGCCGACCGAGACGTACGCGGCGACGGTGCCGCCCGGCGGCACCAGCGCGGCGGCGTGCCCGGCCAGCGCCTCGGCCGCGGCGGAGCGCTCCGCCGCGGCGAGCGCCCGCCGTTCGGCGAGCAGCCGTGACCTCAGCGCCGCCTTGTCGTTGGACAACCGATCCGCAGTCACCGTTCGATTCCCTTCAGCTCCGTCACGTGCACTGACACGAGCCTGACACGCCGAGGCCGCCGCATGTCCACCCCGCTCCTGCTCCAGGCCCTGGCCGCGCTCGGCGCGGCCGCTCCGGCCGCCGCCGGCGTCCTCGCGCTGCGCCGCCGCCGGTCCCGGGCCGAGCAGGGCTCCCGGGAGGCGGAACTCCTGGCGAAGATCGCGGAACTCTCGGAGGAACGGGACGAGCTGGTGCGCACCGCGTCCTGCGACCCGCTGACCGGGGTGTGGAACTACCGGCACCTGCAGCTCACCCTGGACCGCGAGATCGAACGGGCCCGCCGGGCCGAGGCCACCGCGATCGACCCGCGCCCGCTGTCGGTGCTGCTGCTGGAGGTGGCCGGTTTCGACGCCGTGGTCGCCGAGCACGGCCGGGCCCGCGCCAACGCGATGCTGCGGGACCTCGCCCAGCGGCTGGCGATGGAGATCCGCGGCTGCGACACCCTGGGCCGCTACGGCGGGGAGGAGTTCCTGGCCCTGCTGCCGGACACCGGCCCGGAGGGCGCCGCGCAGGTCGCCGAGCGGCTGTGCTGGTCGGTCCGCCGCCACCGGCTGACGGACCGTCACCCCGGCGAGAGCGCCGACCCGGACGAGCGCAGCGGCCTGACCGCGTCCGTCGGCCTGGCCGTGCTGCCCCGGGACGGCGCCCACGCGGCCCTGCTGCTGCGGGCCGCCGACCGCGCCCTGGCGGCGGCCCGGGCGGCGGGCGGCGACTGCTGGCGCTCCACCGAGCAGCTCCCGGCCGAACTTCCCGGTCCGAACGCTTCGCCGACGCCCGGTAAGGTGTCTTCCGGCCCCGGCGGGGCACCCCTCACCCCGCATGCGACCACCGTCGGCCCGGGCCCGACCGGTGACAGGCCTTAACCATCGATTCACTCCACTCCCAGCCGGGTGGAATGCACGCCTTAGTAAGGTCGGACGCATGACGAACAAGCACGCCCGCCAGCCGGTCACCAAAGCAGTCGTCCCGGCCGCCGGGCTGGGTACGAGGTTCCTCCCCGCCACCAAGGCCACGCCGAAGGAGATGCTGCCGGTCGTCGACAAGCCGGCCATCCAGTACGTCGTGGAGGAGGCCGCCGCGGCCGGCCTGTCCGACATACTGATGGTCACCGGCCGCAACAAGCGTGCTCTGGAGGACCACTTCGACCGCGCCTACGAGCTGGAGGAGCTGCTCAGCCGCAAGGGCGACAAGGAGCGCCTGCGCCGGGTGCAGGAGTCCGTGCAGCTCGCGAGCATGCACTACGTCCGCCAGGGCGACCCCAAGGGCCTCGGCCACGCCGTCTCGGTCGCCGAACAGCACGTCGCGGGCCAGCCGTTCGCCGTCCTGCTGGGCGACGACCTGATCGACCCGCGCGACCCGCTGCTGGCCCGGATGATCGAGGTGCAGCAGGAGCTCGGCGGCTCCGTCGTCGCGCTGATGGAGGTCGACCCCGCGCAGATCCACCTGTACGGCTGCGCCGCCGTCAAGAGCACCGAGCTCGGCGAGGACGTCTTCCAGGTCACCGACCTGGTGGAGAAGCCCGACACCGCGGACGCCCCGTCCAACTACGCCGTCATCGGCCGCTACGTCCTCGACCCGACGGTCTTCGACGTGCTGCGCGAGACCCCGCCCGGCCGCGGCGGCGAGATCCAGCTGACCGACGCGCTGCGCGAGCTGGCCACCCGCGACGAGTCCGCCGGCGGCCCGGTGCACGGCGTGCTGTTCAAGGGCCGCCGCTACGACACCGGCGACCGCGCCGACTACCTGCGCGCGATCGTCCGGCTGGCCGCCGAGCGCGACGACCTCGGCCCCGAATTCCGCACCTGGCTGCGGCAGTTCGTCAGCACCGAGATGCAGGGCTGATCCACCACGAAGGCGAGCGTGAGGCGATGACCGGGAAGCACGACCCCTGCTGCGAGGGAGCCGGCTCCCCGGCCTCGCCGCGCCTGTGGACCGTCGACGAGCACCTCGCCGACGTCCTCGCCGCGGTGGCCCCGCTGCCGCCCATCGAACTGCAGCTGCTGGACGCCCAGGGCTGCCGGCTCGCCGAGGACGTGCGGGCCGCCGACGACCTGCCGCCCTTCGACAACAGCTCGATGGACGGCTACGCGCTGCGCACCGCCGACACCGTGCGGGCCACCGAGCAGTACCCGTCGGTGCTCGCCGTGGTCGGCGACATCGCGGCCGGCGCCGCCGACCTGCCCAAGGTCGGCCCCGGCCAGGCCGCCCGGATCATGACCGGCGCCCCCGTCCCGCCCGGCGCCGAGGCCGTCGCCCCGGTCGAGTGGACCGACGGCGGCACCGGCACCGGCCTGGCCGCCGACGCGATGGGCGCGCCCGTCGCCGACGAGGAGGTCCGGGTGCTGCGCCCGGTCGCCGAGGGCGCGCACATCCGCCGCCGGGGCAGCGACGTCACCGCGGGCGACACCGTGCTGGAGGCGGGCACCGTGCTCGGCCCCACCCAGCTCGGCCTGCTGGCCGCGATCGGCCGCGGCACCGTCAAGGTCGCCCCCCGCCCCCGGGTGGTCGTGCTCTCCACCGGCAGCGAACTCGTCCAGCCCGGCGAGGCCGCCGGACCGGGCCGGATCCACGACTCCAACTCCTTCACCCTGACCGCCGCCGCGACCGCCGCCGGTGCCGTCGCCTTCCGGGTCGGCGGCGTCCCCGACGAGGCCGACACGCTGCGCGCCGTGCTGGAGGACCAACTCGGCCGGGCCGACCTGATCGTCACCAGCGGCGGCGTCTCGGTCGGCGCGTACGACGTGGTCAAGGAGGTGTTCGCCGACTACGGCGGCGTGGCCCGCGGCGGAGCCGCTGGTTTTAGCTTCCGCAGGCTGCGGATGCAGCCGGGCAAGCCGCAGGGCTTCGGCCGGATCGGCGGCGGCCCCGGCGTGCCGCTGCTCGCCCTGCCCGGCAACCCGGTCAGCGCGTACATCTCCTTCGAGCTGTTCGTCCGCCCGGTCATCCGCACCATGCTCGGCGCCCCCGACGTGCACCGCCCCGTGGTGCGCGCCGCGACCACCGCGGCGCTGCGCTCCCCGGCCGGGCGGCGGCAGTTCCTGCGCGGCCGGTACGACCCGGCGGCGGGCACCGTCTCCCCGGTCGGCGGCGAGGGGTCGCACCTGGTCGGGGCGCTGGCCAGGGCCGACTGCCTGATCACCGTCCCCGAGGACACCACCGCGCTGCCCGCCGGGAGCGCCGTGGACGTGGTCCTTCTCACGGACTGACCGGGGCGGGGTTGTACGGTAGCGCGAGATTCGCACCGTGCCACTGGAGCCACTCGTGACCGACACACCCCCCGGCGACCGCCTCACCCACGTCGACCACACCGGCGCCGCCCGGATGGTCGACGTCTCCGAGAAGGCCGCCACCACCCGCGTCGCGGTGGCGGCCGGCCGCGTCCGGGTCGCCCCCCGGGTGGTGGAACTGCTGCGCGGCGAGGGCGTCCCCAAGGGCGACGCCCTCGCGGTGGCCCGGATCGCCGGGATCATGGGCGCCAAGCGGACGCCCGAGCTGATCCCGCTCTGCCACCCCATCGCGCTCACCGGCACCACCGTCGACCTCGCCGTCACCGACACCGCCGTCGAGATCACCGCCACCGTCCGCACCGCCGACCGCACCGGCGTCGAGATGGAGGCGCTCACCGCCGTCGCCACCGCCGCGCTCACCGTCATCGACATGGTCAAGGCCGTCGACAAGGCCGCCGCCATCGAGGACGTCCGGGTGCTCAGCAAGACCGGCGGCAAGAGCGGCGACTGGCACCGGGGGGAGGAACAGTGAGGGCGCTCGCCGTCACCGTCTCCAACCGGGCCTCGGCCGGCGTGTACGAGGACCGGGGCGGCCCGCTGCTGGTCGCCGGACTGCGCGAGATGGGCTTCACCGCCGACGGCCCGCAGGTCGTCCCGGACGGGGAGCCGGTCGAGGCGGCGCTGCGCGCGGCCGTCGCCGCCGGGTACGACGTGGTGCTGACCACCGGCGGCACCGGGATCTCCCCGCAGGACCTCACGCCCGAGATGACCGCCCGGGTGATCGACCGGCAGGTCCCCGGCATCCCCGAGGCGATCCGCGCGCACGGCCGGGCGAAGGTGCCCACCTCCGCGCTCTCCCGCGGCCTGGCGGGCCTCGCCGGACGCACCCTGATCGTCAACCTGCCCGGCTCCACCGGCGGCGTCCGCGACGGCCTCGCCGTGCTCGCCCCGCTGCTGCCGCACGCCGTCGACCAACTGGCCGGCGGCGACCACCCGCGACCCACCGATCCTTCCGGGAGCGCCCACTGAACGCCGGTTGGCCCGTCGAACTGGCCGAGGGGGACATCCTGCTGCGGCCCATCCGCCGCCGCGACCAGGCCGAGTGGCAGGAGGTCAGCCGCCGCAACCGGGACTGGCTGCGCCGCTGGGAGGCCACCGTCCCGCCCGCCCCGCCCGGCCGCGCCCCGCTGCCGCGCCCCACCTACCGGCAGATGGTCCGCTACCTGCGCGCCGAGGCCGCGGCGGGCCGGATGCTGCCCTTCGTGCTGCTCCACCAGGGCCGCCTGGTCGGCCAGTTGACGATCGGCGGGATCACCTGGGGCTCGATGTGCTCCGCCAACGTCGGCTACTGGGTGGACGAGGCCGTCGCCGGACGCGGCATCATGCCCACCGCCGTCGCGCTCGCCGTCGACCACTGCTTCCGCGACCTGGGCCTGCACCGGGTCGAGGTGTGCATCCGCCCGGAGAACCGGCCCAGCCGCCGGGTGGTGGAGAAGCTCGGCTTCCGCGAGGAGGGCGTGCGCCCGCGCTACCTGCACATCGACGGCGACTGGCGCGACCACCTGGTGTACGCGCTCACCGCCGAGGAGGCCGCCGACGGGCTGCTGCGGCGCTGGCACGACCTCAGGAACCGGCCGCCGCACGGTAATTGAATACATGTTCGAAATAGATATCGATATGGCATCGAAGCTCGGGCGAGCCGTCACAAATACCGGCAAAATAGTCTGAGAATCAGCTTGATCACACGACACGCCGCGCCAAATTGCTGCAGTGCCTTCGCCCGCGCCCGTACCGTGTGAAACGTGAGCAGTAGCGGCCTTATCTACGCGGTCATCGTAGGGGCCTGGGCTGCCTATCTGGTGCCGATGTGGCTCCGCAGGCAGGACGAGCTCAACGAGTCGCGTCCGACGGAACGCTTCAGTACCGCGATCCGCCTGCTGGCCGGTCGATCGGCCATGGAGCGGCGCGCGGCCCGAGCCCTCGGCGACCAGACCGCCGACCAGCAGCACCCCGCCGGGGACGACCCGGACGGGGCCCTCGCCGATCCCGCGAGCGGCCCGGCGGCCGACCCGGCGGAGGTCGCCACCCGGCCCACGGCCCGGCCCTCCGCCCCGTCCGCCGCTCCGTCCGCCTGGGACGACGCCGAGCCGGCCGCCGAACCGGCCGCGGCGGCTCCGGCGGCTCCGACGGAGAAGCCCGACCGCGAGCGCGAGCGCGAGCGCGAGCTCGGTGACCGGCGCTCCGCCGAGCGGCGGGCCCGGCTGCTCGCCCGGCGGCGGCGGATGGTCACCATGCTGTTCCTCGCCTTCGCGCTGGGCGCCGTGGTCGCCGCCGTGGCCGGCTTCGCCTTCCTCTGGGTGCCCGCCGTCCCCGGCGTGCTGCTCACCCTCTACATCGGCCACCTGCGCCGACTGGAGCGGCAGCGCTACGAGGTCAAGTTCGACCGCACCAAGGCCGCGCAGGCCGCCGAGCGGCTGCGCGATCGCGAACGCGAGCGCTCCGCCCGCCCCGCGCCCGAGCCGTCCGCGGTCCGCCCCGCGCCCGCCGCCGAACCGGCCGCCCCCGCGGACCCGGCCACCACCAGGGCGACCGTCCTGGCCGAGGCCACCGAGCACGAGGAGTGGGCCGACGGCGTCCGCGCCCGCGCCGCCGCCGGGCCGGACTCCTGGGAGCCCGTCCCCGTCCCGCTCCCCACCTACGTCACCGCCCCCGTGGCCCCCCGCACCACCCGGGGCCTCGACCTCTCGGCCCCCGACACCTGGGACTCCGGCCGCCCGGCGACCCCGCTCTTCGACCAGTACGGCGAGCCCGCCCCGCCGCCCGCCGCCGACTGGACCACCCGCCCCCGCGCCGCCAACGAGTGACGCCGCGCCTCCTCGCCGCACCCCCGCGGTACCCCCGCAGCACCCCCGTTCCACCGCCCGCCCCGGTCGCAACGCCCCGCCCGCGCCGGGGCGTTCGCACGCCCGGGCGGTCCGGCCGCCCGGGCGGAACGACCATGGTCACGAGTACCTCCGCAGAGGTGATAGAGTTCTTTCTTGTTGGGGCTGTGGCGCAGTCCGGTAGCGCACCTCGTTCGCATCGAGGGGGTCAGGGGTTCGAATCCCCTCAGCTCCACCCGACAGAAATCCCGCCCGGGAAACCGGGCGGGATTTCTCGTTCTCCGGGTGCTTTCGGGCCGACCGCCCCGGCGGCCCCCGCGCCGTGCGGTGCGGGGGCCGTTCCGAGAGCGGGTCAGGCCTTCCTGACCACGCTCGACTTCAATTGCATGGCACCGAAACCCTCCACCCGGCAGTCGATGTCGTGGCCGTCGACGCCGTCGACCAGGCGGATGTTGCGCACCTTGGTGCCCGCCTTGATGCCGGAGGGGCTGCCCTTCACCTTGAGCGCCTTGACGACCGTCACCGTGTCGCCGTCGCTCAGCACGTTGCCGACCGCGTCCCGGACCACCCGCCCGGCGGGGCCCGCGGTGCCGTCGGCGCCGGGGGCGCCCGTGGTTTCGGCGGGGGACCACTCGTGGCCGCACTCGGGGCAGACCATCAGCGCGTCCATCGCGTAGGTGTACTCGCTGGAGCACTTCGGACAAGAGGGGAGGTTCTCGCTCATTTCGCCCACCCTAGCCGAGGGCGGTGAACTGCCGTGCGGCGCAGGGCGGGTGGCGAGCGGGGCGGGAGCGCCGCCCTCTGGTTGCCAATGTTAGCAACTGCGAAGGTCAACATGTCCGGCCCGGGCGGGCGGACCGCGTGCGCTCTCGGTGCCGCGGCGCGGTTGCTAAGGTCGTGCCTGACGGCAGCGTCCAGGGTCCGACGGAGAAGGGGTGAGCCTGTGGGTGCCGACGCCCCCCGCGTGTCCCCCGTGGTCAGCACGCCGCTGTACCAAGTGAAGGCCGAGTTCTTCAAGACCCTCGGCCACCCGGTCCGCATCCGGGTACTGGAGCTGCTCAGCGAGCGCGAGCACGCGGTGGCCGAACTGCTGCCCGAGACCGGGGTGGAGGCGGCCCACCTGTCCCAGCAGCTCGCCGTCCTGCGCCGGGCCAACCTGGTGGTCGCCCGCCGGGAGGGCAGCACCGTCCACTACAGCCTCACCAGCCCGCAGGTCGCGGAGCTCCTCGCGGTGGCCCGCGAGATCCTGGGCGGGGTGATCACCGGACAGGTCGAGCTCCTGGACGGCCTGCGCGCGTCCGGCGGGCCGTCCCGGTCCTGAACCGAGCGGCTCGCCCTGCTCCGACGGTCGTGGGTGGACCTCCGGGTGCATGACATGCGAAAACAGCTACTTGCGAAATTCGTAAAGTCCATACATGATGCCTGCTGTGGGACCGGACACCGGTGTGCCCGACCGGGCCGGGCCGGGCCGGGGACGGCCGAAGGAGGGCCACGGTGACCGGGGTCTTCGACCAGGAACTGCGTGACCAACTCGCCCTGGCCGGGCAGGCCCGGCACGCTGCGCGCACCGCCGGGGACGAGGACGGCGAGCGGGCCTACGCCGGACGGATCGCCCAACTGCGGCGGATCGCCGCCCAGCACGGGATCGAACTCCCGCCGGAGGCCGCGCAGGACGCCAGGTCGGAACCCGCGCCGGACGCCGCGCCGGACGCCGCGCCGGACGCCGCGCCGGAACGGGCGTGAGTGCCGCGGGCATGGGCCGCTCCCCGCGCACCTACCTCCGCGCTCGAACTCGGCCTCGGGGAAGGCCACTTGGACGTCACCGCCCGGGACCGGCACCCCGCCCCGGACGCCCTCCCCGGGCCGGACGCGCCCGGCTGCCCCTCGACCCGTCCGCCGCCACCCCGCCAGCACCAGCATGGGAGCAGCCATGAGCGACGCCGTCCGCGACGAGAAGAGCAGGCGCCGGGCGATGATCGTCCGCGCCCTGATCTACATCGCCGGGACCCACCTCTTCGCGGGGTTCGTGATCCTGCTGTTCGCCGTCGGCGGCCGCCGCTGACCTGACCGCCCGCCACCACTGCCTGCGGTCAAGGGGAAACGGCTGGACCAGGCACCGGGAGGCGTCCGACCTGGCGCCGCGGGTCCACGACTGGTTCGCCGGGGCGGAGTTCGAGCAGCTGCGGCCCTCCCCGCCCGACGTCGGCTACGGCGTCGGGGCGCACCGCCTCACCGGCACGCCCGACGAACTGCCCCCCGGGCAGCGGGTGTTCGACCTCGTCGGCTACCCGAGCCTGCGTCCCGGCCGCTGAACCCCCGCGGCAGCCGCGGCCCGACGGGTCGGCGGACGGGCTGGAGGTCGGTGTTCCGGCTGTTCATCCGGACCTTCAGCGCGGTGTAGCCGGGCTTGCCGTTCGCGGCGTGCTCGCTCCAGTACTGGCAGGTGAGGCCGGTGTCGGTCTCGAAGTCGTACGCCGCGGCCACCGGCATCTCCTGGCAGGCCAGCTTGCCGGCGCCCTCGTAGCCGGACTCCGGGCCGTACTGCTCGTACAGCTGGGCCTGGACCGTCTTGGCGACCAGCAGGCCCTTCTTCGGGGTCTTGGTGTAGGAGATGACCATGCTGCCCTCGGTGTACGAGTCGCCGATCTTCACCTCGTACGGCACCTCGGCCCCCTCGAAGGCGGCCACGCACAGGCTGACCGCGCCCGCCCTCTGCGTGATGCCGTCCGGGCACTTCGCGGTGGTCCCGCCGGGCATGTGGGCCCGCGACAGCAGGTCCTCGCGCAGCGCGAACTCGACCTTCTCCACTTACCGTTACTTTGAAGTCGCGTTCACGACCCCGGAGCCCCGCCCCCGCCCGGGGCTGAGTGCTCAGGGGTGCAGGACGGTCAGGTGGACGGTGGTGGTGTCGCCGGTCGGGGTGGTGACGGCGGTGCCGGTCGGGGTGGGGCCGAAGGTGAGGACGTGGTGGGGGGACTCTGGGGGGAAGGACCAGTCGACGTGGTCGCGGCGGCGGAGTTCCGCGGTGTCGCGCAGGGCGGTGTCCGGGTCGGTGGGGGTCTCGGTGGCGTGCAGGGCGGCGAGGTGGGCGGTGGCGGTGGCGGGCGGGACGGTGAAGCGGAGGAAGAGGACGTCCGGGCCGGACGCCGAGTTGTCGTCGCTGTAGTACCGGACCCCGGTCGCGTCCGCGGGCAGTGTCACGTCGTAGTAGCGCAGCAGGGTGGCCAGGTTGCGCGGGCCGCCGAGGTTGGCGCAGTCGTACTGCCGGTACGCGCGGGCGTCGTGCGGATGCATCGGCCAGCAGTTGCCCCACGCCTCGCGGGCGCCGACCAGGCCGCCGCCGAGGGCGAGCAGCACGACCAGCGCCCAGGTCAGCGGCCTGCGGTGCCAGGCCCGTGCAGCGGACATCCTCACCCCCCGGTGCGCCGTCCCGGTCCGGACGGCAGTTCCGGGATCATAGTCGGCCGGACGGGCGGAGCGGCCGGTGGCTGCGGCTGCTCCCGCAGCAGCAGCCGCAGCCGGGGCGCGAGCAGCGGTCGCAGCGGCCCGGCGACCGGGCGGGAGCACAGCAGCAGCGTCAGCCCCGCGGCGGCGGCCGTCAGCGTCAACTGCCCGGCCGCGGACGGCAGGAACCCGCCTTCGTACCAGCCGCCGTGCACCAGCGCCTCTTGCAGGAACGGGTGCACCAGGAGCGCCGCCGTGCCGGCCGCGCCGAGCGCCGCCCACCGCTCGGAGCGCGCCCGCACCGGCACCAGGGCCAGGAACACCGCGCCCAGCAGCGCCCCCGCCAGGTTGATCCCCAGCGACACCAGCAGCCAGCGCGGGTAGCCCGCGTGCAGCCCGGCCGCGCTCGCGCTGCGGTAGAACCAGGCCGCGTCCAGCCGCGGCACCAGCCAGTACGCGGCCAGGGCGGCCGCCCCGAACACCGGTGCCGCGGCGGCCCGCAGCCACCGGTGGCCGCGCAGCGCGAGCACCCGGCGGCGGTCCAGGACCAGCCCGGCGACGAAGAACGGCAGCAGTTGCAGCGTCCGCCCGATCGCCAGCTGCGGCGTCAGCGGCAGCGCCCCGGCGAGCAGCGAGACCGCGACGGCGGTGGCCAGCGGTGCGCGCAGCCGGTGCCAGAGCGGGGCGCTCAGCCGCCACAGGAACAGCGACAGCAGGAACCAGGTCACCCAGACCGGGGTGAGCGGGTCGAGCGCGAACCTCCCGCCGTCCAGCCACGCCGTGTACGCCCCCAGCAGGGTGGTCCACAGCAGGTAGGGCGCCAGGACGCCGCTCAGCAGCCGGTCGAGCTGGTCCGGGCGGGCGGTGAAGGAGCGGGAGAACCAGCCGGAGACGAACACGAACACCGGCATGTGGAAGGCGTACACCAGCAGGTACCCGGCGTGCAGCACCCGGTGGCCCGGTGCCCGCGCCAGCGGCTCCCAGAAGTGCCCGCACACCACCAGCACCATCGCCAGCAGCTTCGCGTGGTCGAAGAACGGCTCGCGCGCACCGCCGGTGCGTCCGGTGCGTCCGGTGCGCGGCCGGGCGGTCGGGGGTTCGGTGAGCACGGGGTCCTCCGGGGGGACGGGCAACGCACGACGCTACGGCAGATCCGTGCGGCGGCCGTGCGGATCCCGGGGCGTGTCGGGCGGCCCGGATCCGCTCCGTGGCGCCATCAGGCCTGGCAGGAGGGGGAGTTGGGGTGTGGGAGGTGGTGCACCCGTGCGTCGGAAGTGAAGGAAGTGTGATGGTGTGCACCCGTGTGCACACGGGTCAGGGGTCACTCCTAGTCTGATGGTCTGCAAAACGGCGACCAGTAACGATCAAAGTGATGACCTAGGGGGACGAGCACGCCATGGGGGCCTACTTCCGCGTCGAAGTCGACGATCTCTCCAAGCTGATGCAGCGCATGAAGGACAGTCAGCAGGACATGCGCGAGGCGCTCCACGCCATGAAGGAGACCGGCCCGAAGACGACCGGCAGCAAGGAGCTCGACCACGCCTGCGACGACTTCAACGACAGCTGGCAGGACGCCATCACCCGGATCTCCCAGGGCGTCGAAGCGCTGGAGGAGAAGCTCGACCAGACCTGCAAGAACTACTCGGAGACCGAGCAGGCCCTCCGCGACATGTTCAGCGGGGCCGCGGCATGAGCGGTGACTTCTTCTCCTACGTCGTCGGGTTCGACCAGGACTTCCCCGCGCTGGGCTTCAACCCGGCCCCCGGCAACCCCGGCAACGTCGACGGCCTGGTCGGCAAGCTCAACAAGGCCGCCACCGCGATGGACAGCGCCCACCGCACCCTGGTCGAGGTCGGCCAGGGCGGCAGCGTCTGGGAGGGCGACGCGGCCCAGGCGTTCTCCGGCAAGATCGGCGAACTGCCCGGCTACCTGGAGGACAGCGTCGACGCGATGCGCCAGGCCTCCTCCGCGCTCAACAACTGGCGCAGCCAGCTCTCCTCGTACCAGGACACCGCCCGGCGCTACGAGGAGGAGGCCCAGTACGCCAAGGACCGCATGGAGTCCGCGAAGAAGACCCGCGAACAGGCCTCCGACCGCTACGACAAGGCGTCCGACAGCCCCGCCTTCAAGCTGATCGGCATGCACTTCGACGACCAGGCCACCTTCTCCCAGGCGCAGAACCAGATCGACTCCGCCAGCGCCGAGTACCAGGCCGCGGGCGACGCCCTGGAGGCGGCCAACCGCGACCTGCAGTCCATCAAGGACGAGCTGGAAGCCATCGTCAAGCAGGCCAGGGAGCTCTACTTCCACCACCAGGACGACGCCGACCGCACGGCGAAGGCGCTGCGCCGGGCCAACCAGAACGCGCCCGACATCAGCGCCTGGGAGAAGCTCGGCAACAAGTTCAAGGACGTCGGCAAGTCCATCAAGAAGTGGGCGACGGACCACGCCGATACGCTCAAGAAGATCGGCGACATCGCCAGCGGCATCTCCGCCGTGCTCGGCATCGCCTCCCTGGCCACCGTCTGGTGCCCGCCGCTGTCGGCGGCCCTCGGCGTGGCCTCGGCCGGCGCCTCCACGGTCGCGCTCGGGGCCCACGGCATGGCCAAGCTCGGCGGCGCCGACATCAGCATGATGACCCTCGCGGGGGACGCCATCGGCGCCGTCCCGTTCGGGACCGGCCTCTTCAAGGCGGGCAAGGCGGCCAAGACGGCGGTCACGGGCGCCGAAGCGGTGGTCAAGGGCGGCAGGGTGGTCACCGAGGCGGTCGCCCCGGTCATCGTCAAGGGGGCGGGCCTCGCCGCCAACAGCGGGAAGGTCGCCGCGGCGGTCGGGGAGAACGTCGTCAAGGTCGCCGCGGAGGGCGGCATCATGCACAAGGCGCTCGGCTACGCGGTCACCAAGACGCCGCTGCGGAACTTCGCCCTCATCCACGAGGCCGGGGAGCTGGCCGGGAAGCTGTCGGTCCAGTCCATGTGGTCGACCGTGCCCCAGGCCGCGGTCAAGGCCTTCGGCCTGGGCGTGCACGCGCCCAACCTCTACCACCAGGTGACGGGATCATGACGACGGAACACCCGCCGAACGGCCCCGCGGCGGCCGACCAGGCACCGGCCGACCAGGCGCCCGCCACGCGGGCGCCCGCCGCGCAGCAGTCGGCCGACCAGGAGCCGGTCGACCAGGAGCCGACCGGTCCCGCGGCGGCGGAACCGCCCGACGGTCCGGTCGTCTACTGGGACGTCCCCGTCTTCTTCCACTCGCTCGGCCTCGAACTGTCCGAGGAGGAACGGGAGGCGCACCTCGCCGAGGTCGCCCAGGAGATCTGGAGCGGCGGCACCGACTTCCAGCGCGAGACCGTGGCCTCCTGGTACCGGGAGATCGCGCGGGACGCCGCCGAGGCGGGCGCCCTCTACTCCGGCTTCCTGCTCGGCGTCCTCGACGACGGCCGGCTCAGCACCGGCAGCCTGGTCATCCAGAGCGCGCAGGCCGACACCCAGGACGCCGAGGCCGCGGCCGCCGCGATCGAGGAACTGCTCTCCGGGGACCCCGCCAACGAGGTCTTCACCGTGGACGCCCCGGTCGGGCCCGTGGTCGTCTCCGCCTACGGCACCATCAACGAGTTCGACGACGGCGAGGGGAACAAGGCCAAGCTCGAACTCGCCGAGGCCATCGCGTACATACCGGTCCCGCAGGTCGACACCCTGCTCACCATGACGGTCAGCACGCCCATCCTGAAGGAGTTCCCGGACTACATGGCGGCCCTGGCCACCGTCGTGGAGAGCGTCGTGCTCGTCCGCCCGGGCGAGCAGCGCACCGCGCCGGTGCTCAGCCAGGGGTCGGCCAGCCGCATCACCGAGATGTTCGGGTGAGCGCCCCGCACCCGCCGGCCCCGCACCCGCCCGCCCCGCCCGGCGTCGACACCGGCCCGCTGCCCGGGCGCGGGGCCGTCGGACTGTGGCTGCAGTTCTGCCTGCAGTGGTTCTGGCTGCCCTTCCGGGTGGTCTGGTACCTGTTCGACAACCCCTCCGGCGACTGCGTGGCCGAGGAGAAGGAGTACCGCAAGTTCGTCCTCACCCCCAGCCGGTACCGCCTCGAACGCAGCGGCACCCGGGCGGAGTGGGAGGCGTGGGCCGACCGGGCCCTGGCGCGGGGCACCGACGCGGCGGCGCGCGGCGTGGCGAGCAGCGTGGAGCACTACAACAGCGGCAGGACCCGGTACCGGATCGAGGGGGACGGCCTCGTACCCCGCACCACCATCCGCAGGCGCTACTACCGCGGCATCGGCGCCGAGGGGCTCGCCGCGCTGGCGGCCCGCCGCGGCTGGCAGATCGTCTGGGAGGACGCGCAGAAGCCGGAGATCCGCCTCTTCCAGCAGCAGCCGTACCAGCAGTAGTCGTCGCCGCCCCCGCCCCCGGCCGGGCGGGGGCGGGGCGGCAGTGAGTCAGTCCTCCTCGAACGGCTCCTCGCTGAACCGGAACCAGGCCCGCGGCGGCTCCACGTGCAGCAGGAACTCGGCCACCGGGCCGTCGGGGGAGTGCAGTTCGCAGGCCGCCTCCAGCGGGCCGTACGCCCGCTCCCAGGCCGCCCACTCCTCGGCCGCCGCCAGCCGGCGGCACTCGGCGAACCCCGGTGCGAGCCCCGGCCAGGCCGGGCCCGGGACGAACCCGCCGGACAGCCACGGGAAGTCCGCCTCGTCGATCCGGATCTCACCGACCAGCTCGCCGCCGTGCAGCAGGCGCCAGGTCTCCTCGGTGAACAGGCCCATCGGGCGGCTCCATCGGGTCGGGTGGTGCGCGGGGGCGGACGGACGGCCCAGTCTGCCGCAGGGGTCCGACACCGCCCGCCGTCACGGAAGCGCGCAGCGGTTTCACCCGTACGAGTGGATTGCGGAATCCGGGCGGCCCAGCGGGGTATCGGTGACCGCGGGCCCGCGGGCTCGTTAGGCATCGCGCCGATCTCTGACGACGAACACCTATAGGGGCGGGACCTCGTGGCTCAGCCGTTCGAACTGCCGGACTTCTACGTGCCGTACCCGGCCCGGATCAACCCGCACTACGAGGAGGCGCGGGTCCACACCAGGGGCTGGGCGCGGAGCTTCGGCATGCTGGAGGGCTCCGGCATCTGGGAGGAGCACGACCTCGACTCGCACGACTACGCGCTGCTCTGCTCCTACACCCACCCCGACTGCGACAGCGAGGCGCTGAACCTCGTCACCGACTGGTACACCTGGGTCTTCTTCTTCGACGACCACTTCCTGGAGATCTTCAAGCGCACCCTCGACCGCGAGGGCGGCAAGGCGTACCTGGACCGCCTGCCCGCGTTCATGCCGATGGACCTCGCGGACGGCTACCCGGAGGCCACCAACCCGGTCGAGGCCGGCCTGGCCGACCTGTGGCAGCGCACCGTCCCGCACATGTCGGCCCACTGGCGGGCCCGGTTCGCCGAGTCGACCAGGAACCTGCTGAACGAGTCGCTCTGGGAGCTGTCCAACATCAACGAGGGCCGGGTCGCCAACCCGGTCGAGTACGTCGAGATGCGCCGCAAGGTCGGCGGCGCCCCCTGGTCCGCCGGGCTGATCGAGTACGCGGCGAACGCCGAGGTGCCCGAGTCGGTGGCGCACTCCCGGCCGCTGCGCGTCCTGCGGGACGCCTTCTCGGACGGCGTGCACCTGCGCAACGACCTGTTCTCGTACGAGCGCGAGATCGGCGAGGAGGGCGAGCTGTCCAACGGCGTCCTGGTGCTGGAGACCTTCCTCGGCTGCTCCACCCAGCAGGCCGCCGACGCCGTCAACGACCTGCTCACCTCCCGGCTCCAGCAGTTCGAGAACACCGCGCTCACCGAACTCGCCCCGCTGGTCGTCGAGCACGCGCTGGACGCGGGGGAGGTCGCCCGCGTCCTCGCCTACGTCAAGGGCATGCAGGACTGGCAGTCCGGCGGCCACGAGTGGCACATGCGCTCCAGCCGCTACATGAACGGCGGCGGCGCGGCCGCCCCCGCGCTCGGCCCCAGGGGCCTGGGCACCTCCGCCGCCAACATCCGCCTCGCCGCGGGCATCCGCGGCCTGCGCAGCTTCACCCACGTCCCGCACCGCAGGGCCGCCCCCGTCCCGCTGCCCGACTTCCCGATGCCCTACCCCCTCACGCTCAACCCGCACCTGGACGGCGCCCGCGAGTCGGTGGTCGCCTGGGCCCGCGGGTTCGGCCTGCTCGACCCCGAGCCCGGCGTCCCCGGCTCCGACATCTGGGACGAGGCCAAGCTCCGCGACTACGACTTCGCGCTCTGCGCCGCGGGCATCGACCCCGACGCCACCCCCGCCGAGCTCGACCTCTCCTCCGCCTGGCTGACCTGGGGCACCTACGCCGACGACTACTACCCCGCCGTCTTCGGCCGCCCCCGCGACCTGCTCGGCGCGAAGGCCGCCAACGAGCGCCTGCACGCCCTGATGACGCTCGACGGCAGCCTCCCGTTCGCCCCGCGCAACGCCCTGGAGACCGGCCTCGCCGACCTCTGGCGGCGCACCGTCGCCCCGTTCGACCAGGGCGCCCGGGCCAAGTTCCGCAAGGCCGTCGGCGACATGCTCGACAGCTGGCTCTGGGAGCTCGCCAACGGCGCCCAGAACCGCATCCCCGACCCGGTCGACTACATCGAGATGCGCCGCGCCACCTTCGGCTCCGACCTGACGATGAGCCTGTCCCGGCTCGGCCGCGGCGAGGTGATCCCCGAGGAGGTGTACGCCAGCGGCACCCTGCGGGCGATCGAGAACTCCGCGGCGGACTACGGCTGCATGGTCAACGACCTGCACTCGTACCGCAAGGAGACCGAGTACGAGGGCGAGTTCCACAACCTGGTCCGGGTGGTGGAGAACTTCTTCTCCTGCGACCACCCCGTCGCCGTCGCCATCGTGGCCGACCTGACGGCCTCCCGGCTCAACCAGTTCGCCCACGTGGTCGAGAGCGAACTCCCGCTCCTCAAGCAGGACTTCGCCATCACGGGCGAGGCGGAGCAGGCCCTCGACGGGTACGTCCGCGAGCTGCAGGACTGGATGGCCGCCGTCCTCAACTGGCACCAGCAGTGCGCCCGCTACACCGACGACGTGCTGCGGCGGCACTTCGCCCCGCGCACGGCCGTCCCGGCGGAGCTGGGGACGGCGGCGATGCGGATCCTGGAGACCATCGGCCGTTGAGCGCGCCCGCGGCGGCGGGTGAACGGCGGCGAGGCCGCGAGGAGGACGGTCGGTCGACGTCCCCTCGCGACCTCGCGGTGCGTGCGTGCGCGTGCTCGATCGCGCGGTTCCCCGCGCAGCCTCAGCCCGCGCCTACTGCCAGCTGTCCTGCCGCGGCTGCGCCGGGGGCCCCTGGTGCGGGACGGGGGCGGACGCCGGGGCCGGGCGGTGCGGGTGGTGGCCGCGGGGGTGCCGGGTGAGGGTGTAGCCGAGGACACCGGCGAGGGCGGCGAGGACGCCGCCCGCGATCGTCCACCACCAGCGGGTGTTCCAGCCGGAGAAGAGGTCCGAGTACCAGTGGCTCTCCTCCTCGGCGGGCGCGGCCGCGTACGTCGCGCTCGCGCTCGGCGACGGGGCGGCCGCCTCGGCGGCGGCCGTCGCCCCGGCGTTGACCGGCGGCACCAGCGGGGCCTTCAGCGAGCCGCCCTCGGGCTGGGCGTCGTCCGCGCCGCCCTTGGCGGCGACGTGCACGTGGACGGTGGAGGCCAGGCCGAGGTCGGTCTGCGGGATGTCCGGGGTGGACAGCCGGACGTAGTACGTGCCGGGCAGCGGGTCGCCGGACCAGGGCTCGGCCCAGGAGCGGATCTGCCGCAGCGTGCAGCTCAGTTCCAGGGTGGCCGCGTCCTGTTCGGCGGTGCCGTTCTGCGGGCCCGCGGTGCAGGACTGCCGGCGGCGCAGGCCGTCGAACAGCTCGACCGTCCAGGTCTGCGGGCCGTGCCGGTCCGCGGCGTCCGGCAGGGTGACCCGGACCTGCACGGTCGCGGTCTGACCCTCGGCGGCCGGGAACGCCCAGTACAGGTAGTCGCCGGTGGAGACCGGGACGTCCGCGTCCTGGCCGGAGGCCAGCGTGGTCGCGGTCAGGAAGCTGGTGCCCACCGAGTGGACCACCGGCTTGCCGGTGCCGGACGCCGACGGGGACGGCGAGGCGGACGGGGACGCGGCCGAGGCCGGCGCCGGGGCCAGCAGGAGCAGGCCGGTGAACGCGGCGGCCGCGGTGGCGGCGGCGGTGCGGAGCTTGCGCATGGTCAGTTCTCCCGCCAGACGGCGATCCGCCAGCGTGCCAGCCAGCCGAAGAGCAGGCCGGCGAGCAGGCCGGCCAGGGTCAGGACGCCGAGCAGGATCCAGCCGCGGCCCAGGCCCATCGCGGGGCCGTCGGGGGCGGGGGAGGCGGCGGCGACGTCCACGGTCAGCTCCAGCGGCAGACCGGGGTCGGCCTGCACGCCCGCCTGCGCGGCGAAGGAGTTGCTGACCACCAGGCAGACCGTCCGGGCGGCCGACTTCGCGCCGGAGCCGGAGCCGGAGCCCTTCGCGGGGGAGGCCGATGCCGAGGAGTCCCCGTCCCCGTCCCCGTCGTCGTCCTCGGCCGCGGACCAGCGCACGCCGGTCGAGGCCACGTCGGTCCGGCCGGACCCGGCGTCGCTGCCGCGCACCAGTTCCTGGCCGCTGGTGTCGGTGGCCTGCAGCAGCACCCCGTAGTCCCGGGCGACGGCCCGGTCCGGGGTGACGCTGACCGAGGCGCGCAGCTCCTCGCCCGCCTTCACCGGCACCCGGTAGACCCGGTGCTCGGAGAACTTCTCCCGGTCGGTGTAGACGCCGGGGGAGAGCACCGGGGCGTCCGCGCACCGGTCGGTGCCGGTGACCTTGGCCGGGGCGACGGCGTGGGTGTCCTGGGCGCGCTCGACCAACTGCTTGACGCGCTCGGTCAGCTGGTCCTGGCTGCGCACGTCGGTGAAGGTGCCGCCGGTCGCGTTGGCGATGCAGATCAGCTGCTGCCGGGTCTTGTCGTCGTGGGCCAGGCCCAGGGTGTCGACGACCAGGTGGATGCCCTGGCTGGCCAGTTCGCGGGCCACGTCGCACGGGTCCGGCGGGGCGCAGGTGTCCTCGCCGTCGGTGATCAACACGATCCGGCGGGTGGTCGGGCCGGTGCCCAGGTCCTGGGCGGCGGCGCGCAGCGCGATCCCGATCGGGGTCCAGCCGGTCGGACGGACGGTGGCGACGGCCGTCTTGGCCTCCACCTTGTTCGTCTTCCCGACGGGGTAGAGCTGCTGGGTGTCCTTGCAGCCCTCCTTCTGGTCGCTGCCCGGGTACGTCGCGCCCAGGGTGCGGATGCCGAACTCGGTCTCCTCCGGCAGCGCGTCGATGACCTCGCTGATCGACTGCTGGGCGACCTCCATCCGGCTCTTGCCCTGGAGGTCCTTGGTGCGCATCGACCCCGATCCGTCCAGGACCAGGTCGACCTTGGGCGCCTCGGTCGCGGCGGGCGGGGCCCCGGGCTCGTCGGCGTGCGCGGGCAGGGTGCCCAGCACGGTGCCCACGACTATCGTCAGGGCCCCGAGCAGGGCGGCCGCGCGGGCCGTCCGTCGTGGTGTGGTGGTGGTGATCACCGCCGCATCCTAGGGACCGTCAGTTCGAATCACCCAACGCGGGTGGTGGGCGGCACCTAACCTGAACGCACGGACGGTACGGGCGAGGAGAGCGCATGACGGTGCGTCTGGCCGGGGTCGGCAAGCGCTACGGGCGCGGCGGCCCGTGGATCCTGCGGGACGTCGGCCTGGCGCTGCACCCGGGCGGGGTGGTCCGGGTCGAGGGCGCCAACGGCAGCGGGAAGTCGACCCTGTTGAAGGTCCTGGCGGGCATCGAGCGCGCCGAGCGGGGCACGGTGTCCGTCACCGGCAGCCGGGCCTACGTGCCCGAACGCTTCCCGCCCGCGCTGCCGTTCGAGGCCCGCGACTACCTGTGCCACCTCGGCCGGGTCCGCGGCCTGGGCGCCGCGGAGGGTCGGCGGCGAGCCGACCACTGGCTGGAGCGCTTCGGCATCACCGGCTACGCGGGCACCCCGATCGGCCAACTCTCCAAGGGCACCTGCCAGAAGGTCGCGGTCGCCCAGGCCCTGCTGGCCGAGGCGGACCTGCTGCTGCTGGACGAGGCGTGGACCGGACTCGACCAGGCCGCCCGCGGCGAGCTCGACGCGGCCGTCACCGAACGGGCCGCCGCCGGCGGGCTGGTGGTGTTCGTCGACCACGACCCGGGCCGACTGGCCGGCCTCACCACCGCCGGACACCTCGTCAGGAACGGCACCCTGCACGAGGTCCCGCCCGTCCGGGCCGACGAGGACGGCCCCCGCACGGTGGTGGTGGTCCGCGCCGAGCGCCTGCCCGAGCACCTCCCCGGGAACCCGGAGCGCAAGCCGCTCGCCGACGGCACCGTCCGCCTCGACGTGGCCGCCGCCCACTCCGACACCCTGCTGCGCAGGCTCCTCGACTCGACGCCGCCGGTGCACGTCCACAGCGTGGCCGGGCCGGAGCACCCGGAAGGAACCAGGCCGTGACGCTGCGCGTGCTGACCCGCTACCACCTGGAACTGCTGGTGCGCTCGCAGCGCTGGCTGGCCCCGGGCCTGGCGTACCTGGTGGTGCTGGGCCTCGGCCTGTCGGGCGGCGACGACGTCGCCTCGGCGGCCGCCTTCTCGGCCGGGCTGCTGGTGCCGGTGACGGGCTGGCTGGTGCGCGGCGCGGTGGGCGCCGAGCCGCCCCAGTCGCGGGCCTGCCTGGTCGCGGCGGCGGGCTGGGCCCGGGTGCACCTGTCGGCGCTGCTCGCGGCGGCCCTGGCGGGCCTGGTGCTGGGCGCGCTCGGGCTGGCCGCGGTGCTGGTGCTGGGCAGCGGGGGGACGGCCGCGGGCGTCGCCGGGGGCGTGCTGGCGACGGTGGTGTGCGTGCTGTCGGGCGCGGCGGTCGGCGCGGTGTGCAACCGCCCGGTGGTGGTGGGGGCGTACGCGGTGCCGCTGGGGCTGGGCGCGGTGGTGGCGGTGCTGCTGGTGCCGGGCTCCCCGGCGAACGAGGTGGTGCGGGCGCTGGTGCTGGGCGCGCGGCAGCACGCGCCGGGCGTGCCGTGGTGGACGCTCCCGGCCGCGGCGGCCCTCGCGGCGGGGTGCTGCTGGGCGGCGGTGGCGGTGGCGGTCCGGCGCGGCGGCTGAGCGCGGAGACCGGGCGTCAGGGCGTCCGGGCGGGCGGCCGGGCGGGCCGGTGGGAAACGGACACACCGGTCGGGATCGGATTAAATACGGCTAATTCTGGCTAGGGTGCTGGGAGACGTGCCCCGTGCTGCTGGAAGGAAGCCCGCCGTGAGCAACCTGTTCGCGATCGCCTACCCGGATGTCGCCACCGCGCAGAAGGTCCGTGACGAGCTGGTCGGCCTGCAGAAGCAGAAGCTGGTCGACCTGGAGGACGTCGTGGTGGTCGAGCGCCGCGAGGACGGGAAGATCAAGCTGCACCAGGCCGTGTCCAACACCGGCCTGGGCGCGGCCTCCGGCGCCCTGTGGGGCGGCGTGATCGGCCTGCTGTTCTTCATGCCGTTCCTGGGCGCGGCGGTCGGCGGCGCGACCGGCGCGGCGGTCGGCGCGTCCACCGACACCGGCGTGGACGACAACTTCATGCGCCAGGTCGGCGAGAAGCTGGAGCCCGGCAAGGCCGCGGTCTTCGCCCTCGTCCGCTCGGCGACGCAGGACAAGGTGATCCCGGCCGTCGCCCAGTTCGGCGGCGAGCTGATGCAGACCTCGCTGAGCCACGAGGAGGAGGAGCACCTCCGGGAGATCGCCAAGGCGGCGTACCCGGCGTCCACGCTCTGACACCGCAGCACCGACCTTCCGGCGGGGTACCGGGCGCGCGTCGCCCGGTACCCCGCCGTCCGTGCCCCTTCGAGCTGGCGAGGACGGCTGGCGGTGGCGACTGACTCCGCGACCCGGGCGGCCCGGGTGCCCCGCGCCCGGCGGGCCGGGACCGGGCGCTGGACCGAACTGGTGCTGGTGCTGGCCGCGGTGGGCGTCGCGGTCCTCGGCTACGTCGAGGTCGGCGTCAACATCGACGGCAAGGCCCCGCCGGACGCCGCCCAGTACGGCGCCGCGCTCGGCGTGCTCGCCCTGCTGGCGCACGCCGCGGTCCGCTGGCGCGCCAGGTGGGCCGACCCGCTGCTGCTGCCGATCGCGGTGCTGCTCAACGGCATCGGCCTGGTCGTCATCTACCGGCTGGACCGCAACCCCGGCAGCGCCGCCGCGCCCACCCAACTGCTCTGGTCCACCCTCGGGGTGGGCCTGTTCATCGCGGTGCTGCTCCTGCTGCGCGACCACCGCCGCCTGCAGCGCTACGCGTACGTCGGGGCGTTCGTCGCGCTCGTCCTGCTGGTGCTGCCGGTGTTCTTCCCGCCGGTGTACGGCTCGCGGATCTGGATCACGCTGGGCCCGCTGTCCTTCCAGCCCGGCGAGTTCGCCAAGGTCCTGCTGGCGATCTTCTTCGCCGCCTACCTGGCCGCGCACCGGGACGCGCTGGCGCTGACCGGCCGCAAGGTGCTGTGGTTCCAGCTGCCGCTGGGCCGGGTGCTGGGGCCGGTGCTGCTGATCTGGGCGGCGTTCGTCGGCGTCCTGGTGCTGGAGACCGACCTCGGCACCTCGCTGCTGTTCTTCGGCCTGTTCGTGGTGATGCTGTACGTGGCCACCGCCCGCACCGGCTGGATCGTGATCGGCCTGCTGCTGTCCGCGCTGGCCGCCGTCGGCGTCGGCTGGCTCTCCCCGCACGTGCACGGCCGGGTCACCGAGTGGCTGCACCCGCTGGCCTCGATCGAGGCCGGGCAGGGCGCCAACCAGATCGCCCAGTCGCTGTTCGCGTTCGCCTGGGGCGGCCAGCTCGGCACCGGCCTGGGCCTGGGCCACTCCGCGCTGATCGGCTTCGCCACCAAGTCCGACTTCATCCTGGCCACCGTCGGCGAGGAGCTCGGCCTGACCGGCCTGTTCGCGGTCCTCCTGCTGTACGCCCTGCTGGTGGCCCGGGGCTTCAAGGCCGGCATCGCGCTGCGCGACCCGTTCGGGCGGCTGCTCGCCATCGGCCTGGCCGCCCTGGTCGCGATCCAGGTGTTCGTGGTCGCGGGCGGCGTCCTCGACCTGATCCCGCTGACCGGCATGACGCTGCCGTTCATCGCCCAGGGCGGCTCGTCCGTGGTCACCAACTGGATCATCGTGGCGCTGCTGGTGCGGATGAGCGACCTCGCCCGGCGCCCCGCACCCGAGGAGGACGCGTGAGGACGACCCGGCCCGAGGGCACCAACGGCGGGCCGGACGGGCTCCCCGGCATCTCCACCACCGGACGCCGGGCCGGGACGTTCTGCATGCTGCTGATCGTCGCCCTCGCCCTCCAGGCCACCCGCGTCCAGGTGTTCCAGAAGGACGAGCTGGACCACAACGCCGCCAACCAGCGCGCCACCATCCAGCGCTACTCCCAGCCCCGCGGCAACCTGCTGGTCGCCGGGCAGCCCGTCACCGGCTCCGCGGAGACCGGCGGCCGCTACGCCTACCAGCGCACCTACACCGACGGCCCGCTGTACGCCGCCGTCACCGGCTACTCGTCCCAGACCTACGGCAACACCCAGCTGGAGGGCGTCTACGACGACGTGCTCTCCGGCACCGACCCGAAGCTGGCGGGCTGGGCGGTCTGGGACGCGGTCACCCGGCAGCAGCAGCCCGGCGGCGACGTGGTCACCACCATCGACCCGGCCGCCCAGCGCGCCGCGGTGCAGGGCCTGGGCAGCCAGAAGGGCGCCGTCGCCGCGATCGAACCCGCCACCGGCCGGATCCTCGCCCTCGTCTCCACCCCCAGCTACGACCCCGGCAGCTTCGCGGGCACCTCCGCCGCCGACCAGAACGCCTGGAAGAAGCTCCAGGACGACCCCGAGCAGCCGATGCTCAACCGGGCCCTGCGGCAGATCTACCCGCCCGGCTCCACCTTCAAGGTGGTCACCGCCGCCGCCGCGCTCGCCAGCGGCGTCGTCACCGACGTCGACGCCCCCACCGACGCCCCGTACCCGTACGTCATGCCCGGCACCACCACCCCGCTCGACAACGACACCAGCGCCTGCAACCGGGCCGGGCTGTCGCTGGACGAGGCGATGACGCTGTCCTGCAACAGCGTCATGGGCTACCTCGGGGTGCAGACCGGGCTCGACCGGATGACCGCGATGGCGCAGGACTTCGGCTTCAACGACGCCAGGCTGGACGTCCCGGTGCGGGCCGCCCGCTCCAACTTCGACACCGACATGAACCAGTCCCAGCTGGCGCTCTCCTCCATCGGGCAGTACGACACCGCCGCCACCCCGCTGGTGATGGCGATGGTCGCCGCCGGGGCCGCCAACGACGGCCAGGTGATGTCCCCGCAGCTGGTCGACAAGCTCACCAAGGCCGACGGCACCCAGGTGCAGCTGATGCACCCCGCGCTCCACCACCAGGCGTTCGGGGCCGGAGTCGCCCGGCAGCTGCGGCAGTTGATGGTCGACGTGGTCGAGAACGGCACCGGCCGCAACGCCCGCATCCCCGGCGCCGAGGTCGGCGGCAAGACCGGCACCGCCCAGCACGGCGTCGACAACTCCGGCACCCCCTACGCCTGGTTCATCGCCTGGGCCCGCCCCGCCGGGTCCACCGCCGTCCCGCCCGTCGCCGTCGCCGTCGTGGTCGCCGACAGCCAGGCTACCGACGTCACCGGCGGCGGACTGGCCGCGCCCGTCGCCCGGTCCGTCATGCAGGCCGTGCTCAACCGGTAGGGCCTCCCCAATCGGGGGAAACCCGGCATTTGCTACTGTCCCGGTCTGATTCCCCACCAGAAGGACACCGATGAGCACCACCCTGCTGCGGCGCAAGCCCGTGGACACCCTGATCGCCGAAGCAGGAGGCACCGGGACGGGACACCTGCGCCGCTCCATCGGACTCTGGCAGCTCTCCGCGATCGGCATCGGCGCCACCGTCGGCACCGGCATCTTCTTCGTCCTCACCACCTCCGTGCCCGAGGCCGGACCGGCGGTGGTCCTCTCCTTCGTGATCGCCGCCGTCACCGCCGGGCTCACCGCGCTCTGCTACGCCGAACTCGCCTCCGCCATCCCGGTGTCCGGCTCCTCCTACTCGTACGCCTACGCCACCATGGGCGAACTCGTCGCCTTCGGCGTCGGGGTCTGCCTGCTCATGGAGTACGGCGTCTCCGCCTCCGCGATCGCCGTGACCTGGGGCCAGTACCTCGACCAGTTCACCGACCTGGCCTTCGGCCTGCACCTCCCGGCCGCGCTGACCGCCCCGCCCGGGGAGGGCGGCGTCTTCAACCTGCCCGCGGTGGTGCTGGTCGTCCTGGTCACCGTCCTGCTGATCCGCGGCGTCGGCGAGTCCGCGAAGGTCAACGCCGTCATGGTGGCGATCAAGCTGGGCATCCTGGTGCTGTTCGTCGCCGTCGGCCTGACCGGCTTCACCGCGGGCAACTTCACCCCGTTCGCGCCCAACGGCTGGGACGGCGTGCAGACCGCCGCCTCCACCATCTTCTTCTCCTTCATCGGCCTCGACGCCGTCTCCACCGCGGGCGAGGAGGTCCGCGAACCGCGGCGCACCCTGCCGCTCGCCATCCTGATCTCGCTGGTCGTCGTCACCGTCCTCTACATCGCCGTCGCCGTCACCGCGGTCGGCGCCCAGCCCTGGCAGGAGTTCGACGGCCAGGAGGCGGGCCTCGCCCAGATCCTGGAGGACGTCACCGGACAGACCTGGCCCGCCCTGGTGTTCGCCGCCGGGGCGATCGTCTCGATCTTCTCCATCACCCTCGTGGTGATCTACGGCCAGACCCGGATCCTCTACGCGATGGGCCGCGACGGGCTCCTGCCGCGCCCCTTCACCCGGGTCTCCGCCCGCACCGGCACCCCCGTCTGGAACACCCTCGTGGTCGGCACCGTCGTCGCGGTCCTCGCCGCGGTCTTCCCGCTCAAGCTGCTCGCCGACCTCACCTCGATGGGCACGCTCATCGCGTTCACGGCCGTGTCGATCGGCATCGTCGTGCTGCGCCGCACCAGCCCCGACCTGCCGCGCGGCTTCAAGGTGCCGTTCTACCCGGTGACGCCGGTGCTCAGCGCCGCGTTCTGCATCTACCTGATCACCAAGCTGCACGCCGACACCTTCCTCGCCTTCGCGGTCGTCCTCGCCCTCGCCGCCGTCCTGTACTTCACCTACAGCGCCAAGCACTCCCGCCTCGCCCGGGGCGACGGGGCCCGGGGCGACGGCGCCCAGGGGGGCGGCGCCTAGGGTGGCGGCGGAGAACGTTCGAACACGGGAGTGACATTGGGCGCCACCGGACGCCGCAGATTCCTCGGACTGGCCGCGGGCGCCGCGGCCGGACTCACCGCCTGCGGCCCCGGCGGCCGCCCCACCGGAGCGGACACCGCCACCGGACCCGGACCCGGACCCGACCGCAGCCCCGGCCCCGGTCCCAGCCCGTCCGCCACCACCGCAGAGAACTCCCGCCCCGGCGACGCCGACTGGCGGATCACCGACCCCGGGCCCGACGGGGCGATCGAGGGCTGGGCGGACCGGGTCAGCGTCCTGCCCGGCGAACGGGTCGGACTGCACGTCTCCACCACCGCGCCCGGCTACACCGTCACCGCCTACCGGACGGGCTGGTACGGCGGCGCCCGCGCCCGCCGCGTCTGGCGCTCCGGCCCGCAACCCGGCACCCGGCAGGCCCCGTTCACCGTCGACCGGACCACCCGCACCGTCAGCACCGCCTGGCCGCGCACCACCACCGTCGACACCACCGGCTGGCCCGAGGGCTGCTACCTGCTCCGCCTGGACGCCGACGGCGGCGCCGGGCAGCGCTACGTCCCGCTGACCGTCCGCTCCCGCAGCACCGCCGGGACCACCGTCGTCGTCAACGCCGTCACCACCTGGCAGGCCTACAACGAGTGGGGCGGCTACAACCTCTACAACGGCCCCACCGGCGGCCTCCCCACCCGCTCGCTGGAGGTCACCTTCGACCGCCCCTACCGCTACGACCACGGCGCCGGGCTCTTCCTGGTCTACGAGGCCCCGCTGATCGCCCTCGCCGAGAAGCTCGGCCTCCCGCTCTCCTACACCACCGGCATCGACCTCGCCGCCGACCCCGCCCTGCTGCACGGCGCCACGGCCGTGCTCTCGCTCGGCCACGACGAGTACTGGTCGCCCGAACAGCGCGCCCACGTCACCGCGGCCCGGGACGCCGGCACCCACCTCGCCTTCCTCGGCGCCAACTGCTGCTACCGGCGCGTCCGCTACGCACCCTCACCGACCGGGCCCGACCGCACCGTGGTCTGCTGGAAGGGCGCCTGGAAGGACGACCCCGGCTACCGGGCGGGCCACCCCGCCACCACCGACTTCCGCTCCCCGCCCGGTGCCGACCCCGAATCCTCGCTGCTCGGCGTCGTCTACGACGGCTACCCCGTCGACGCCCCGTACGTCGTCACCGCCGCCGACCACTGGCTGCTGGCCGGCACCGGCGCCCGCAACGGCGACAGCTTCCCCCACCTGGTCGGCGTCGAGTACGACCGCGTCGACCCGTCCTTCCCCACCCCGGAGGGCATCGAGACGATAGCCCACTCCCCGGTCGTCTGCGAGGGCCGCCACTCGTACGCCGACACCGCCCTCTACACCGCCGACAGCGGCGCGACGGTCTTCGCCACCGGCACCATGCGGTGGGTCGAGTCCCTCGACGCGACCGGCCCCGCGGGCGGCACCGCCGTCCACGGCATCGACGGCCGCGCGGGCGACCTGACCCGCAGGGTCACCGAGAACCTGCTGCGCAGGTTCGCCGCCGCGGGCTCCTGAGAGGCCCTGCCGGAGGGCCCCTGGCGGGGGTCCTCCGGCTCAGCCCTTGTTGCCGACCCGCAGCACCTTGGAGACCGCCGGGCCCGCCGCCGCGGAGCCGTGGCCGCCGCCCTGGACCTCGGCGGCGACGGCGAGGTTGCCGGAGTAGGCGGTGAACCAGGAGTTCGCGTCGGGGCTGGTGTCGACCTCGGCGGTGCCGGTCTTCGCGCCGGATCCGGCCGGGAGGGCGGGCTTGACCTCGGAGGCGGTGCCGGAGCGGACGGTCTGGACCATCAGCGACTGGAGGTTGCCGAGGACCTGGGGGGAGAGGGTGCGGGCGGCCTTCTTCTGCTCCATGCCGGGGATCAGGATCGGCTGCCGGAAGACCCCGGACTGGACGGTCGCGGCGACCGAGGCCATGCCGAGCGGGTTGGCGCGCACCTTGCCCTGGCCGATGAACTCGCTCGCGGCACCGGCCATGTTGCCCTCGACCGGGATGTCGGTGTCGAAGTTGGACAGGCCGGTCTTCCAGACCAGGCCGAGCCCGAAGACGTCCTTGGCGATCGAGGGCAGGCTGTCCGGCTTGAGGACGTCCTTGCCCTTCTCGATGAAGGAGGTGTTGCAGGAGTGGGTGAACGCCTCGGTGAGCGTGTAGTCGGGGTGCGCGCCGGGCTCGTCGTTGGAGATGGACTTGCCGGTGACCATGGTGGTCTCGGGGCAGGGCATCGGGCTGCCGGGCGTGAGGCCCGCCTCCATCAGCGCCGCGGCGGTGAGCACCTTCATGGTGGAGCCCGGCGCGGTCGCGCCGGAGAAGGCGCGGTTCTGGCCGGTGGAGGGCGAGAACGCGTAGGCGAGGATGTTGCCGCTGCTGGGCTCGATGGCGACCAGCGAGGCGGGCTTGCCGCCCTGCGCGGCGACCTCCTGTTCGGCGGCCTGCTGCAGGTCGGCGTCGATGGTGAGCTTCAGGTTGGGGACGGGCTTGGGCTCCTTGACGGTGAACAGCTTCACGTCGGCGGCCTTGCCGCCGCCGCTGCCCGGCGCGCTGCTGCTCGGGCTGGGACTGGCAGCCCCGCCGGTGGCGCCCGCGGCGGAGATGACCACCCCGCTGCCCGCGTCGGCGGGGTCGCCGCCCTGCGGGGCGGCGGACTTGAGCTGGTTGAGCAGGCCGGTGAGCGAGGGGTAGCCGCCGAGGGCCTTGCCCTTGCGGTCGGTGACGGCGGCGGGGGCGGCGTAGAGCGGCTTGACCGCGATGGCCTCGCCCGCGTCGAGCTTGGGGTGGATGACGTTGGGCACCCAGTGGACGGCGGCGGTGCCGTCGCTCATCTTGACCACGCCGAGGACGCCGTCGTAGTTCCAGGGGGTGCCGCTCTCGGCGAACTCCACGGAGGCCTTGAAACTTTCCAGCACGCCGGTGGGCGCGGTGCCCGCGGCGGCCGGGGCCGAGGCGGACGCCGGGGCGCTCGCGGGCTTGGACGCGGCGGCGCTGGGCGCGGTGGTGGGGCCGCCGACGGTGAGGTGGACGGCGCTGGGCTTCACGCCGTCCTGGAAGGCCTGCAGCGCGGCCTGCGCCTTGTCCGGGTCGTCGGTGAGCTTGGCGGCCGCGGACAGGTCGCCCGTGGCCCAGGCGTCCAGGAAGGCCTTGGCGCCGGACGCGGCGAGCTCGGCGCTGGGGGGCTCGGCGACCACGGTGCGGGGCTTCTTCGCCCCGTCTCCGCCGGAGTCCCCGCCGGAGACCAGGGCGTACGCCCCGTAGCCCCCGCCGAGGAGCACCGCTGCGGCGATGACGGCGATGCCGGTCTTCGCGCCCTTGTTCACGTCGAGTCCCCCATGGTGAGTCGTGGCCGTCCGGGTTCAGCGGCCACGACACCATAGGCAGATGCTTTTCGTGCACTCACGACGCGGGGCCGGTTTGTGACAGTTCCGGTACACGTGCGCGGGCGTGGCGCGGCCGGGCGGTGCTAGATCCAGGTGTCGAGCCACATCCGGGCCCGCCAGTCGTCCATCGGGATCGTCTGGCCGGTGTAGATCGGGTAGAAGTACAGGAAGTTCCACATGATCGCGACGACCAGCAGTCCGGCGCCGGTGGCCCCGGCGAGCTTGCGGTCGGGCGAGGAGTCGGCCCGGCCGAGCATCGCGCCGATCATCATGGTCACCGCGAGCACCAGGAACGGGACGAAGCACACCGCGTAGAACAGGAAGATCGTCCGGGCCTGGTAGTGGAACCAGGGCAGGTAGCCCGCCGCCAGCGCGCACAGGATCGCCCCGGCCCGCCAGTCGCGGCGCATCAGCCAGCGGTAGACGCAGTAGAGCAGCCCGGCGATGCCCGCCCACCACAGGAGCGGGGTGCCGAGGGCGAGCACCTCGCGGGCGCACTCGGTGGTGGTGCAGCCGGCCTGGCCGTTCTTCGGCGACTCGTAGAAGAACGAGACCGGGCGGCCCAGCAGCAGCCAGCTCCACGGGTTGGACTGGTAGGTGTGCGGGCTGGTCAGGGTGACGTTGAAGTGCCAGATCTCGTGGTGGTAGTGCCACAGGCTGCGGGCCCAGTCCGGCACCCAGCCCCAGGTGTCGCTCGGGTTGAGGGCGGCCCAGTTGCGCAGGTAGCCGCCCTTGCCGGGCTCGGGGGAGGAGAGGATCCAGCCGGTCCAGGTGGCCAGGTAGGTGACGGCGGCGACCGCGCCGACCGAGAGCGCGGACCAGCAGAAGTCCCACGCGTTGCGCAGGCCCGCCCGGTGGCCGGCCAGGCGGCGGGCCGAGGAGTCCCAGAACCCGGCGAGCAGCACCAGCGCCAGGATCGCCGGGGCGCCGCTCCACTTGGTGCCGGTCATCAGGCCCAGGCAGACCGCGGCGGCCAGCCGGTACGGGCGCCAGCCCAGGTGCCACCAGTCGCCGCCGAGGCCCTGCTCGATCCGCCCGGCGATCCTGGCGCGGCTCCTGTCCCGGTCGACCAGCAGCAGGCCGAACGCGGCCAGGAACCAGAACATCACCACCAGGTCGAGGATCGAGGTGCGGCTGAGCACGAAGTGCAGCCCGTCCACGGACAGCAGCAGTCCGGCCACGCAGCCCAGCAGGGTGGAACGGAACATCCGGCGGCCGATCCGGGCCAGCATCAGCACCGAGAGGGTGCCGAGCACGGCCACCATGAAGCGCCAGCCGAACGGGCTCATGCCGAAGAGGTGCTCGCCCAGGCCGATGATCCACTTGCCGACCGGCGGGTGCACCACGAACGCCGCGTCGGTGCGCAGCGGCACCGCCGGGTTGGGCGCGGTGATCAGGCCGTTGGCGTCGTCGGACCAGCTGCTCTCGTAGCCGAGGTGCCAGAGCGCGTACGCGTCCTTGGCGTAGTAGGTCTCGTCGAAGATCAGCGCGTGCGGGCTGCCGAGGTCGACGAAGCGCAGCACCCCGGCGAACACCGCCACGCCGAGCGGCCCGAGCCAGCCGGCCCACCGGCACAGCCAGGACCACAGCGGCGCGGGCAGCCGGACGCCGAGCCGGGCGAGCAGCGGGGAGGGCTCGACGACCTCCGGCGTGACGCCCGGGCCGTCCGGCATCGGCGGCACCAACTGCTCTGCCAGGGACGTGCGTTGCCGCTCCCGGTAGCCGACGCCGGACAGCGCGCGGGCCCATCGGGAGGCCGGTTCGGGCTCCGCGCGAGGGGCCGGAACGGCGGCCGGGTCGGCCGGTTCCAGCACGGTCACGCCGCCCCGCTCGGGGTGGTCCATACCACTCTCCATGTCGCCGTTCACGGGCCACATCGTAGGGGCAATGGCTGAAGTCACAAGGGGTCCCCGACCCTCGTCCGCCCCCCGCGCCCGCTCCGCGCCCGCGCCGCGGCCCCCTCAGCAGCCACGGGCCGCCCCCGGGTAGGGGAGGATGGTCCCCGTGACTGGTGTTCTCGTACTGGCAGGTACCCCCATCGGCGACGTCGAGGACGCGCCGCCCCGACTGCGCGCCGAACTCGCCGGGGCCGACGTCATCGCGGCCGAGGACACCCGGCGGCTGCGCCGGCTGACCCAGGCGCTCGGCGTGGTGCCGACCGGCCGGGTGGTGTCGTACTTCGAGGGCAACGAGGTGGCCCGCACCCCCGAGCTGGTGGCTGCGCTGCAGGACGGCTCCCGGGTGCTGCTGGTCACCGACGCCGGGATGCCCTCGGTCTCCGACCCCGGCTACCGGCTGGTGGACGCCGCCGTCGCCGCCGGGATCAAGGTCACCGCGGTGCCCGGCCCGTCCGCGGTGCTGACCGCGCTGGCGCTGTCCGCGCTGCCGGTGGACCGGTTCGCCTTCGAGGGCTTCCTGCCGCGCAAGGCGGGCGACCGCTCCCGGCAGCTCGCCCAGGTCGCCGCCGAGCCGCGCACCATGGTCTTCTTCGAGGCCCCGCACCGGATCGCCGAGACGCTGGAGGCGATGGCCGCCGCGTTCGGCGCCGACCGCCCCGCCGCGGTCTGCCGGGAGCTCACCAAGACGTACGAGGAGGTCAAGCGCGGCCCGCTGGGCGAGCTGGCGGCCTGGGCCGCGGACGGCGTCCGGGGCGAGATCACCGTGGTGGTGGCCGGGGCCCCGCCCGCCGCCCCCGAGGAGGTCGGCCCGGCCGAGCTGGCCCGCCGGGTGGCCGTCCGGGAGGAGGCCGGGGAGCGCCGCAAGGAGGCGATCGCCGCGGTCGCCGCCGAGCTGGGGCTGCGCAAGTCGATCGTGTTCGACGCGGTGGTGGCGGCCAAGCACGCGCCCTGAGCGCCGTCGGCCCGCTGCCCGCTCGCCGTACGCCGATCGGTTTGTATGGCAATGGCCGGAATCGCGCGTACGTTGGAATGAGCACCCCAGCGGAGGGCCAATTCGGGACCAAGACTTGGCAAGCCGGGCATCGGACGGACCCTCCCGGGCATTCCCTGGGATGGAACAACCCGCACCCGGCCGCGAGGACCGGGCGACGGGCTCCGAGCGAAGCGAGGTGGCGCATGAGCGACACGATCGACGGCCCCCGGAACGGCGGAGCACCCAGCGGCCTCGGCACGACCAGCCGTTCCGCCCCCGTGCAGACGGTCCACGAGGCCTACTCCTTCGCCTGCCTCAACTGCGGCTACGGCTGGGAGCAGGCGTACGACATCGAGCACCACACGACCAGGGACGGCCGCACCGCGGTCGAGTACACGGCCAACGGCGTCCGGGTCCCCTCCCCGCTGCGCGAGCTGGTCTGCCCCGGCTGCGGCGGCGAACGCGTCCGGATCATGCGGGCCGGGCGGGTGGCGGGCATGGCCGCCGTCACCAGGAACGGCCCCGGCTACGCGCCCACCGCCGAACCCGAGGGCCCGCCCGAGCCCCCCGGCATGCGGGCCCGGCGCCACTGGTTCGCCTGGCTGCGCCGCCGCACCGGCTGACCGCCGACCCCGCCCCGTACCGCCCCGCCCCGTACCGCCCCGCCCCGTACCGCCCCGCCCGGGGCGGTACGGCCGCGGCACTAGGATCCCGGGGTATGGCGGCCTTGGAAGACCACACCAGCACCGACGCGTACTACGTCACCACCCCGATCTACTACGTGAACGACCGGCCCCACCTGGGCCACGCGTACACCACCGTCGCGGGTGACGTGCTGACCCGCTGGCACCGCCAGCGCGGCGAGGACGTCTGGTACCTCACCGGCACCGACGAGCACGGCCAGAAGATCCTGCGCACCGCCGAAGCCAACGGCACCACCCCGCAGCAGTGGTGCGACAAGCTGGTCGAGGAGGCCTGGAAGCCGCTCTGGGAGCACCTGCGGATCGCCAACGACGACTTCATCCGCACCACCGAGGCCCGGCACACCGACCGCGTCCAGGAGTTCGTCCAGGACCTGTACGACAAGGGCGAGATCTACCGGGGCAGCTACACCGGCCCGTACTGCGTCGGCTGCGAGGAGTACAAGCTCCCCGGCGAACTGCTGCCCGGCGCCACGGACGAGGAGAAGCTCTGCCCCGTCCACAAGCGCCCCGTCGAGTGGCTGGAGGAGGAGAACTACTTCTTCCGGCTCTCCGCGTACGGCCCGAAGCTGCTGGAGTTCTACGCCGCCCACCCGGACTTCATCCAGCCCGCCGCCGCCCGCAACGAGGTGCTGCGCTTCGTCGAGCAGGACCTCAAGGACCTGTCGATCTCCCGCTCCACCTTCGACTGGGGCGTCCCGCTGCCCTGGGACGACAAGCACGTCCTGTACGTGTGGGTCGACGCCCTGCAGAACTACATCACCGCGGCCGGCTACGGCAGCGACCCCGAGCGCTTCGCCCGGCTCTGGCCCGCCTCCGTGCACCTCGTCGGCAAGGACATCCTGCGCTTCCACGCCGTCATCTGGCCCGCCATGCTGATGGCCGCCGGGCTGCCGCTGCCGCGCCGGGTCGTCGCCAACGGCTGGCTGATGGTCGGCGGCGAGAAGATGAGCAAGTCCAACCTCACCGGCATCGCGCCCACCGACCTGACCTCGCACTTCGGCGTCGACGCGTACCGCTACTACTTCCTGCGGGCCATCCCGTTCGGCACCGACGGGTCGTTCTCCTGGGAGGACTTCACCGCCCGCTACACCTCCGAACTCGCCAACGGCTTCGGCAACCTGGCCTCCTGGGTCGCCGCGATGGTCGGCAAGTACCACGGGGGCGCGCTCCCCGCCGCGACCGCGCACGGCCCCGCCGAACAGGCCGTCGCCGACGCGCTGGTGCGGGCCGCCGCCGAGGCCGACCGCAGGATCGGCGAGGAGCTCGACTTCGCGGGCGGCATCGCGGCCGTCTTCGAGTTCGTCAAGCTGGTCAACGGCTACCTCACCGAGCAGGAACCCTGGAAGGCCGCCAAGTCCCCGGACGGACGGGACCGGCTGGACACCGTCCTGTACACCGCCGCCGAGGCGCTGCGGGCCACCGCCGTCCTGCTCAACCCGCTGATGCCGGACACCGCCGCCCAACTGTGGGACTCGCTCGGCGCCGGGCCCGCGCTCGGCGCCCTCGCCGACCAGCGGATCGCCACCGTCGCCGACTGGGGACGGCTGCCCGCCGGGGCCACCGTCACCAAGGGCGCGATCCTCTTCCCCCGCCTCGAAGAGAAGGCTGCCGTCTGATGGCCGGAAGCAAGAACAAGAAGGAACAGGACCGCACCCCGCCGCCGCTGCCCGAGCCGCTGGCCGTCCCGGTCGCCGACTCGCACACCCACCTCGACATGCAGTCCGGCACCCCCGCCGAGGGCCTGGCCCGCGCCGCCTCGGTCGGCGTCACCACCGTCGTCCAGGTCGGTTGCGACGTCCCCGGCTCGCAGTGGGCCGCTTCGCTCGCCGAGCAGTACGAGCAGGTGCACGCCGCCGTCGCCCTGCACCCCAACGAGGCGCCCCGGGTCTTCCTCGGCGACCCCGACAGCTGGTCCGGGCAGCAGCGCGGGCCCGGCGGGCAGGACGCGTTGGACACCGCCCTCGCCGAGATCGACCGCCTCGCCGCCCTCCCGCACGTCCTCGCCGTCGGCGAGACCGGACTCGACTACTTCCGCACCGGCCCCGAGGGCGTCGACCTGCAGAAGGAGTCCTTCCGCCGCCACATCGAGATCGCCAAGCGCCACGGCAAGGCCCTGGTCATCCACGACCGCGACGCCCACGAGGACGTCATCGCCCTCCTGCTGGAGGAGGGCGCCCCCGAGCGCACCGTCTTCCACTGCTACTCCGGCGACGCCGCGATGGCCCGCACCTGCGCCGAGCACGGCTGGTACCTCTCCTTCGCCGGCCCCGTCACCTACAAGGCCAACCACGCCCTGCGCGAGGCCCTCACCGCCACCCCCCTCGACCGCGTCCTGGTCGAGACCGACGCCCCCTTCCTCACCCCCCACCCCTACCGCGGCCGCCCCAACGCCCCGTACCTGATCCCCGTCACCCTGCGCGCGATGGCCGACCACCTGGCCCTGGCGGAGGACGAACTCGCCACGGCGATCGCCGCCAATACCGCCCGGGCCTTCGGCTACTGAGCGCATCCCGGTGACGGGCGTGCTCGTTAGCATGGAGGCAGCGAGGAGGCTGAGATGACCGCCGAACCGATCGACTGGGTGCACCCACCGGCCAACGGCTGGACGTTTGACCAGGTCAATGAGCTCGATCTGCCGTTCAAGTGGGAACTGGTGGACGGAGCGATCGTGGTCCGAGGACAGACTCTGCTGTGGCACGACCAGGTGCGGGACCAGCTCTTCGCGGAACTGCGCGCGGCGAGGACCACGCCCTACGCGGTCAACGTCGAACGCTGTGTCCTGCTCAACGAGCGCAACGTGTTGCTGCCCGACGTGGTGGTCTTCGACAAGACCGGCCTGAACGTGTTCGAGCTCGAGTGCACCCCCGTCGAGTCGGTGGCCCTCGCCGTCGAGGTCGTCTCCCCCGGATCGCGGGCAGCCGACCGCTTCACCAAGCCCGGTCTCTACGCCGAGACGGGGGTTCCGTCCTACTGGCGCGTCGAACGCGGTGAGAACGACCTTCCCGTCGTGCACGAGTTCCGGCGCGACGAGTCGCAGAGCGTCTACCTCCCCGTCGCCGTGCACGAGGGACTGCTCCGCACCGAGCTGCCGTTCCCCGTCGAGATCGATCTCAAGCAGTTGGTGGAGCTCTGACCCGTATCCTTGGCGGGTGAGCACCACCGAACCCACCTCCGACGGCCACCTGCTGGGAGCCGCCGACATCCGTGCGCTGGCCGAGGCGTTCGGCGTGAAGCCGACCAAGCAGCGCGGGCAGAACTTCGTCATCGACGGGAACACCGTGCGGCGGATCGTCCGGGCGGCGGGGGTGACGGGCGAGGACGCGGTGGTCGAGGTCGGGCCCGGGCTCGGGTCGTTGACGCTGGCGCTGCTGGAGGTGGCGCGGCACGTCACGGCGGTGGAGATCGACCCGGTGCTGGCGCGGCACCTGCCGGACACGGTGCGGGGGCGGATGCCCGCGAAGGCGGGGAGCTTCGACCTGGTGCTCAGCGACGCGATGGAGGTCACCGAGCTGCCCGGCCCCGCGCCGACCGCGCTGGTCGCGAACCTGCCGTACAACGTCGCCGTGCCGGTGCTGCTGCACATGCTGGAGCACTTCCCCAGCATCGAGCGGACCCTGGTGATGGTGCAGAGCGAGGTCGCCGACCGGCTCGCCGCCAAGCCCGGCAACAAGGTGTACGGGGTGCCCTCCGTCAAGGCCAACTGGTACGCGGACGTGAAGCGCGCCGGGGCGATCGGGCGGAACGTGTTCTGGCCCGCGCCGAACGTCGACTCCGGCCTGGTCTCGCTGGTCCGCCGCGACCCGCCGGCCACCACCGCCACCCGCCGCGAGGTGTTCGCCGTCGTCGACGCCGCGTTCGCGCAGCGCCGCAAGACCCTGCGGGCCGCCCTGGCGGGCTGGGCCGGTTCGCCCGCCGCCGCCGAGGAGGCGCTGCGCGGCGCCGGGATCGACCACACGCTGCGCGGCGAGATGCTCACCGTCGAGCAGTTCGCCGCGATCGCCGAGCACAAGCCCGAGGCCCCGAAGGCGGAGGAACACTGAGCATGGTCACGGTCCGGGTCCCCGCCAAGGTCAACGTCCAGCTCGGCGTCGGCGGGGTCCGCCCCGACGGCTACCACGACCTGGCGAACGTCTTCTTCGCCGTCGCCCTCGGCGACCAGGTCACCGCCACCCCCGGCGAGGGCGTCACGCTCAGCTGCGACGGCCCCGACGCGGCCGCCGTCCCGCTCGACGACGGCAACCTGGCCGCCCGCGCCGCCCGGCTGCTCGCCGCCCACCACGGCCTCGCCGACCCCGGCGTCCACCTGCACATCGACAAGGCCATCCCGGTCGCGGGCGGCATGGCGGGCGGCAGCGCGGACGGCGCCGCCGCGCTGCTCGCCTGCGACGCCCTGTGGGGCCTGGACACCCCGCTGCCCGTCCTGCTGGAGCTGGCCGCCGAACTCGGCTCCGACGTCCCGTTCGCGCTGCTCGGCGGCGTCGCCCTGGGCCGCGGCCGCGGCGAGCTGCTGGAGCCGCTGCCGGTCGCCGGGACGTTCCACTGGGTGTTCGCGGTCGCCGACGGCGGCCTGTCCACCCCGGCGGTCTTCCGCGAGTGCGACCGCCTGCGGGAGGAGTCCGGCCTCGGCTCCTCCCTCGCCGACGTCCCCACCCCCGACGCCGACCCCGCCCTGCTCGCCGCCCTCGCCGAGGGCGACCCCGTCGCGCTGGCCGCCGCCCTCGCCAACGACCTCCAGGCCGCCGCCGTCTCGCTGCGCCCCTCCCTCGCCGACACCCTGCACGCCGGCACCGAGGCGGGCGCCCTGGCCGCCCTGGTCTCCGGCTCCGGCCCGACCTGCGCCTTCCTCGCCAAGGACGCCGACGCCGCCGCCCACGTCGCCGCCGCCCTCCGCGCCTCCGGCACCTGCCGCACCGCCCACGCCACCCACGGCCCGGTGCCGGGCGCCCGGGTGGTCAAGACCTCTGCTTGACCTGGAGCGCGCTCCGGGTTCCAGACTCGTCACCGCGGCCCGCACCGGGCGGGCCGCGGAAACGAGGGGACACCCGGATGCGCAAGCGCACCATCGGAACCGACCCGCGCACCCGTCGCGAGGTCAGCGTGCTGAGCCTGGGGGCGATGCTGTTCGGCACGCTCACCGACGAGGCCACCTCCTTCGCGGTGCTGGACCGGTACGTCGAGGCGGGCGGCAGCTTCGTCGACACCTCCAACAACTACGCGTACTGGCAGGACGACAGCCAGGGCGGCGCCAGCGAGGAGGTGCTCGGCCGGTGGCGGGCCAGCCGCGGGATCACCGACGAGGTGGTGATCGCGACCAAGCTCGGCGCCCGTCCGAAGGCCCCCGGCACCGGGTTCGTCGAGAACGGCGAGGGCCTGTCGGCGGAGGTGATCCGGGCCTCGTCCGAGGCCAGCCGCAAGCGCCTGGGCGTCGAGAAGCTCGACCTGCTGTACGCGCACGTCGAGGACCGGACGGTGCCGCTCGCCGAGACCGTGCACGCGTTCGGCGAACTCGTCCAGGAGGGGACGGTCGGCCTGCTCGGCGTCTCCAACCACTGGTCCTGGCGGGTCGAGCGGGCCCGCAACCTCGCCGCGCAGGCCGGACTGCCCGGCTACGAGGTGCTCCAGTACGGCCACACCTACCTGCGCCGCCGCGGCGACCTGCCCGGCCTGACCTGCGCGGACGGCGACCAGGCCGCCGTCCAGGGCGACCTGATCACGTACCTCAAGGAGAGCCCCGAACTCACCCTGGTCGCCTACTCCCCGCTGCTCGGCGGCGGCTACGTCCGCGAGGACAAGCCGCTCGGCCCGTCCTTCGACCACGCGGGCACCCCCACCCGCCTCGCCGCCCTCGACGCGGTGGCGCGGCAGACCGGCGCCACCCGCAACCAGGTCGTGCTGGCCTGGCTGCTCGGCGGCGAACTGCCGGTGATCCCGCTGGTCGGCGCCTCCTCGGTGGCCCAGTTGGACGAGAGCCTGGCCGCGCTCGACCTGGAACTGACCGCCGAACAGCGCGAGTTGCTCGACCGGGCCCGGTAGCGGACGGGGCCGGGGGCGGCGCGGCACTAGGCTGGGGGCTCGTTCCAGCCCCTTCCTCAGGAGTGCAGCTTCGTGGCCGTCAACCTCGCCACCATCGAGTCCGTCACCAAGGTGTACGGCACCAGGGCCCTGCTGGACGGGGTCAGCCTCGGCGTCAGCGAGGGCGACCGGATCGGTGTGGTGGGCCGCAACGGGGACGGCAAGACGACGCTGATCCGGATGCTCGCCAAGCTGGAGGAGCCCGACACCGGGCGGATCACCCACTCCGGCGGGCTCCAGCTGGCCGTGCTCACGCAGCACGACTCGCTGGACCCGGAGGCCACCATCCGGCACGAGGTGATCGCCGGCCGGGCCGACCACGAGTGGCTCGGCGACGCCCGGATCCGCGACATCGTCCAGGGCCTGTTCGGCGGCCTCGACCTGCCCGGGTTCGCGAACGGCCTGGACACCGTGATCGGCCCGCTCTCCGGCGGCGAGCGCCGCCGCATCGCCCTCGCCAAGCTGCTGCTCGGCGAGCCCGACCTGGTCGTGCTGGACGAGCCCACCAACCACCTCGACGTGGAGGGCATCGCCTGGCTCGCCAAGCACCTGCAGAACCGCCGCTCCGCGCTGGTCTGCGTCACCCACGACCGCTGGTTCCTGGACCAGGTCTGCACCCGGATGTGGGACGTCCAGCGCGGCGAGGTCCGCGAGTACGAGGGCGGCTACTCGGACTACGTGTTCGCCCGCGCCGAGCGCTCCCGGATCGAGGCCACCGAGGAGCAGAAGCGGCAGAACCTGGCCCGCAAGGAGCTGGCCTGGCTGCGCCGCGGCGCCCCCGCCCGCACCTCCAAGCCGCGCTACCGGATCGAGGCCGCGAACGCGCTGATCGCGGACGTGCCGGAGCCGCGCGACAAGTCCGAGCTGATGAAGTTCGCCAACGCCCGCCTGGGCCGCACCGTCTTCGACCTGGAGGACGTGACCGTCAAGGCGGGCGACAAGCTGCTGCTGGAGCGGCTGACCTGGCAGCTCGGCCCGGGCGACCGGATCGGCCTGCTCGGCGTCAACGGCGCGGGCAAGACCTCGCTGCTGCGGGCCATGCAGGCCGCGTACGCGACCGAGGGCGACGTGCAGCCGGCCGGCGGCGTGATCAAGGTCGGCAAGACCGTCCGCCTCGCGTACCTCTCGCAGGAGGTCGCCGAGCTGGACCCGGCCACCCGGGTGCTCCAGGCCGTCGAGCAGGTGCGCGGCCGGGTCGACCTCGGCAAGGGCCGGGAGATGAGCGCCGGGCAGCTGTGCGAGCAGTTCGGCTTCGGCAAGGACAAGCAGTGGACGCCGGTCGGCGACCTGTCCGGCGGCGAGCGCCGCCGACTGCAGCTGCTGCGGCTGCTGATGGACGAGCCCAACGTGCTGTTCCTCGACGAGCCCACCAACGACCTCGACATCGAGACCCTCAACCAGCTGGAGGACGTGCTCGACGGCTGGCCCGGCTCGATGGTCGTGATCAGCCACGACCGGTTCTTCATCGAGCGCACCACCGACACCGCGTACGCGCTGCTCGGCGACCGCCGGATGCGGATGCTGCCGGGCGGCGTCGACGAGTACCTGGAGCGCCGCACCGCGATGGCGGAGGCCGCCGCGGCCGTCGCCGCCGCGCAGGTCCCGGCCGCCGCGGCGGCCTCCGGGCTGTCGGCGGGCGACCTGCGGGCCGCGAAGAAGGAGATGCAGAAGCTGGAGCGGCAGATCGCCAAGCTGGACGAGCAGGAGTCCAAGCTGCACACCCAACTCGCCGAGCACGCCGCCGACTTCTCCAAGGTCGCCGAGCTGGACGCGCAGCTGCGCAAGGTCCGCGAGGACAAGGAGGAGCTGGAGATGTCCTGGCTGGAGCTGGCCGAGCAGGTCTGAGGGCCTACTCCGCGAGCAGCAGGTCGAGCTCGTCCGCGGCCCGGGCCAGCGCGCTGCGCTCCGGGTCGTGCGGGCCGGTCGGGCGGGCGATCCGGCCGGTCGGCGGCCGGTGGGCGCGGGCCGCGCCGGTGAGCCGGTCCAGGGAGTGCAGCACCCGCTCGATCACCTCCGGCTCGGGCTGCCGTCCGCCGTACCGCAGTTGCGCGGCGTACGCGGCGACCGCCCCCGAGAGGCGCTCCAGCGCGGCGGTGGCGGGCAGCCACTGCTCGGCGAGGCGCCCGGCGGGCGGGGGCTCGGCCAGGCCGAGGTCGACCTGCCGCCGGGCGTCGGCCAGCGCCCGGTACGCGGTGCGGCGCAGCCACACCTCGGCGACCGGCTCGACCCGGGCCACCGCCGCCAGGTAGCGGCGCAGCGCGTTCGCGGCGGTGACGACGCCCGGTTCGATCCGGTGCGGGGGCCGCTCCGGCCACAGCAGGTAGCCGAAGACCAGCACGATGCCGCTGGCCAGCGCGGTGTCCAGCACCCGCGGCCAGAACTCGGCCGCCCCGCTCTCCCCGCCGAGCTGCACCAGCAGCAGCGCCACCGGCGTCATCACGACGGTGTTCAGCCCGTAGTGCGCGGCCGTCGAGTACGGCAGCAGCGCCACGCACAGCGAGATCACCAGGCTCAGCGCCCACGGGTCCGTGGTCAGGGCCAGCAGCACCGCGGTGACCGCGACGCCCAGCACGGTGCCCAGTGCCCGGCTGACCGCCCGCTGGAACACCGAGCCCAAGTCCGGCTTCAGGACGAACGCCACCGTCATCGGCACCCAGTAACTGCGGTCCAGCGGAAGCAGGTTGACCGCCGCCTCGGCCACCGCCACGCACAGCGCCACCCGCAGCCCGTAGCGCACCGAACCGCGCGACAGCAGCCGCACCCGCAGCCGCCACGGGTCCGGCGGCGGCGGAGCGGCGGTGTCCAGCGGCGCCCAGCGGCCCGCCACGGTGTCGGCGGCGGCCCGCAGCGCCGTGTCGAACGCCGTCCGGGACGGGGTGTCCGGCCGCCAGTCGGGGTACGCGGGCTCGGGGCCGCCGGTGATCTGCGCGGCCAGCCGGGCCGGGAACGCCGCCAGCTCCGCCGGCACTGGCCGCCACGCCCACAGCAGCCCGGCCGCCGCCTCGGTGGCGCCCAGCGCGGCCTCGTACGAGCGGCGCAGCCGGTGCAGCCGCTCCGGTTCGCGGCGGCCCGGGCGGGGCGGCGGCAGCAGGTCCTGCATCTGGTTGAGCCGGCCGGTCAGCAGGCGGCGGGCGGCCGCGCCGTCCGGGGTGCCGAGGGCGGCCAGCAGGCCGCCGAGCGCCAGGTACACGTCGGCGAGCGCCCGGGTGCGCGGATCGGTGCGGGCGTCGGCGCGGTAGCGCACCCCCAGCAGCAGCACCAGCGCCGCCCCGCACGGCATCGCCGCGGGCGCCGCCCACCACGGGTGCGGCAGCGCCATCCCGCCGCCCAGCGAGGCCGACACCAGCAGCAGCATCCCGGCCGCCGACCCGCGCGGCCCGGTCGCCGACAGCGCCCCGCCCGCGAAGCCCACCAGGGTCAGCGCCACCCCGATCGCCGGGCCGCCCGCGCCCCGGTGCTGCAGCGCCGCCCCGATCAGCATCCCGGCCGTCGACGCGGCCAGCGCCAGCGCGATCCGCGGAGCCCGCAGCCGCAGCGGCTCCACCCGGTCGTTCATCGTCGCGTGCATCGCCCCCAGCGCCGCGAACACCCCCAGCGCCAGCCGCCCGCACACCAGCCCGACCCCCAGCGGCACCGCCATCCCCACCGCGGCCCGCACCACCAGCGCCCGCGGCACCACCGGCCGGTTCGGTCGCAGGGCCAACGCCCACCACGCGGAGGGATCACCGGAAGCACGACTGCGGCCGGGGGCTGGCACAGGATCACGCGCCTTCGCTGCACGGGAGTTCGCGGCTGCTGGGCGACATTGCACGGCAGATCGGGTCTTCTCGGGCAGTTTAGCCCTCCGACCTGGCCGAAGCGGATTTCCCAAGCGGTCGGCGGAGCATGTAAAGTCTTCCTCGTCGCAAGGGGAACCGCGAGGATCCCGGAGCAACAAGCCCCTATAGCTCAGTCGGTAGAGCGTCTCCATGGTAAGGAGAAGGTCTGCGGTTCGATTCCGCATGGGGGCTCAGATCGGAAGGACCCCGCCGGGAGGCGGGGTCCTTCGCGTTTTCCGGCGTTCCGCTTGCGGAGGGCCTCTGGCGGGCCGGGCGATTGTGCGCTGTGATGGTGCGTCTGTCGGGCCGGGAGGGGAGGGGCGGGATGAGCGCGCGGCTCGTGGTGGCGGACGACCACCGGTTGATGGCCGAGGCGCTGGGGGCCGCCCTGCAGCAGCGCGGGCACCGGGTGCTGGGGATCGGGTCGCCGTGCGGGGCCGTCCTGGAACTGGTGGCGGGGCGGCGGCCGGAGGTGTGCCTGCTGGGGGTGGGCGGCGGGGCGGAGGACCCGTTCGAGCCGTTGCGGCGGCTGCGGCGGGAGCGGCCGGAGATCGCGGTGGTGGTGCTGGGGCCGCTGGGGGCGCCGGGGCGGGTCGCGGCGGCGTTCGCGGCGGGGGCGGCCGGGTACGTGCGCAGCGACGAGCGGATCGACGTGGTGGACCGGGCGATCGCGCGGGTCCGGGCCGGGGAGGTGGCGGTCGCGGTGGACGTGCTGCGGGCCGCGTTCGAGCACCTGCTGTGGCCGGTGGCGGAGCCGGACGACGAGGCGCTGCGGCTGCTGCGGCTGCTGACCCGGCGCGAGGTGCAGGTGCTGGCCCGGATCGCGGACGGGGAGGACACCGCGGCGATCGCCGCCGCGATGCGGATCGCCCCGTCGACGGCCCGCACGCACGTCCAGCGGGTGCTGACCAAGCTCGGGGCCCGCTCCCGGCTGGAGGCCGCCGCGCTGGCGGCCCGGACCGGCCTGCTGGACCAACTGGCCTGAGGGCCGCGGGCGTTCGCGCCGGACCGGGGTTCGCGGGCGGACGGTCGGGCCCCGCGGCGCGGCCCGGCGTTCAGGCGGGTGCCATATGCTCCGGGCGAGGAATACCCGAATGTCGCGGAGGTCGAGGGCATGAGCAAGTACCTGGTCACGGGCGGAGCCGGCTACGTGGGGAGCGTGGTGGCGGCGCACCTGTTGGAGGCGGGCCACCGGGTGACCGTGCTGGACGACCTGTCGACCGGGTTCGCGGCGGGTGTGCCGGAGGGTGCGGAGTTCGTGCGGGGCCGGATCCAGGACGCGGGCGAGGTGCTGGAC